>CAIPKV010000054.1 GCA_903865745.1 uncultured Verrucomicrobia subdivision 3 bacterium
ATCAGCGTGAGCAAGGTTCCGGTTCCAGTCGGGCTACGCCCGCCTTCCACCGGAACCTTGAGTGGCAGCAAAACAACAAACTGAAACCACCGGAAACTGTCTCATCACAAGTGGTCTAATGAACGGGGTCCAAGCAGTTTGGCTGGATTTGCATTTAGGGCTGCGTGTATCGCCGTATTGTTGCTCTCGGTCGCACATGACGTGAAAAGCAACTCACGCGGATTTGCCCCGATGAGCGTCGCAACTTGGTCGCGGGCATTTTCCACCACAGATTTCATTTTGGAGCCAAAACGGTAGGTGCTTGATGGATTGCCCCAATCTTCGCAGAAATACGGCTGCATAGCCTGAAAAACTTCAGGCAAAACCGGCGTCGTCGCGTTGTGGTCTAAATAAATCATCGGCCAATTATCCGATTGTAGTCGCAACGTGCATTAGGCGGCAACCGTCAAAACAGAACAGGCGAACCATGCGGCTCGCCTGTGGTGGTGGTGGATGGAAGTTAAACGGACTTTCCAAGACGGCTCAAAGCGGCCTGATCTGCGCCCCAAAAGCCGCAAGGGATGCCATTGGCCCGGAGTGTTTTTGTCGCCGTCCAGATGATTCGCCCCCAAGCGTAAAAGTTAAGCAATGGGATGAGTGAAAACACCACCCACACCCAAGGCTTTTCATGCAAAAGCCGGGCAAGCCTCCACCCGAAGCGAATCCAGTAACCGAAAGCAACCAGCGCGAGCGGGCCTTCAATGGACTTGAAGAACTCCGGCACGGGAACGAAACAATAAGCAATCCAGCCCAAACCGAGGAATAGAAGTTTTCTTTGAATATCGGCAATCTGCGTCAATTCCTCGACGGGATGAAATTCTGGTGTGGCGGCTTGCGCGAGCGTGGGGGCTGAAGCAGACGAGGGCGCGGGTGTCGGTGGGAGGCCAAGCGCGACGGTCGGCGGCTTGGCAAAGAATTGGGTGAGTGGAATCGGCCCGGTGCAACCGTCAAACCAAGCGAGGTCGTCGAGCGTGTAACTGCCTGCCTGAACCCGGCTCCTGACTTCCGGCTCGGAGTAAGGGCCAGCGTTTTGTCCGTTTTTGATGAGGTATATGTTCATGTTTTTTAGTTTTTTGTTTGTTGTTGTTGCGGTCAAAGTTCCCCAAGAATCTGCCGACGCTTTTCGTCGCGCTCGGCTTGGGTCAAAAATCCTTTTTGAAAAAGTTCGTCAGTTTGGCGCAGGCGGGTTTCAACCGGGGCTTGGATTTGCGCGGGAATTTGAATCGTCGGCGGTTTGGAGGCGACGATTTCGGCTTCCAGAATTTCCCCGTTGCCCCGGCGTCCCAATTTTTCGTAGTAGGCAATGATGGCCTCGCCAAGCGTTTTGATGACGCTCCCGGCGATGCCGCCTTTGACCGCCCAGCCCGCGAACGGGATGGCATTCAGGGCTTCCATTGCCAGCAAGGGGGCGGCGACTGCCACCATGCCGACGACGCGGGCGGCGGCGACGGCTTCCTGCATGGTGTAATCGTCGCCCCGGTAGATTTTTCCGATCTGGTAGCACATGTGGCCTTCCATTGCGACCAGCGCGGCGGATGTGGAGCCGGGAATCACGGCGGCGATGACGACGCCGGTTCCGGCGATAGCGTATGGCAATAGCGGTATACTGGCGAGCGCGGAGTTGTATGACCCAGCGACGGGCCTTTGGACGTCCACCGGTGCATTGAACACCGCCCGCTTTTCTCAGACAGCGACGTTGCTGGCGAACGGGAAAGTGCTTATCACCGGTGGCTATGGGAGCAGCGGTTCTCTGGCGAGTGCGGAGCTGTATAATCCGGCGACTGGCCTATGGACAACAACCGGTTCATTGACTACTGCCCGAGCATATCACACGGCGACATTACTGCCGAACGGCCAAGTGCTCGTCAGTGGGGGCAATAACAGCAGCGGTTATCTGGCGAGTGCGGAGCTGTATAACCCAGTGACGGGGACCTGGACGACAACTGGTGCATTGAACACCGCCCGCTTTTCTCAGACAGCGACGTTGCTGGCGAACGGGAAAGTGCTTATCACCGGTGGCTATGGGAGCAGCGGTTCTCTGGCGAGCGCGGAACTGTATGACCCGGCGACGGGCATCTGGGCGACCACAGGTTCGATGACCGACGGTCGCGATTATCACATGGCTTCACTTCTACCAAACGGGCAAGTCCTCGTCACCGCTGGCACCGGCAACAGCGGATATCTGGCAAGTGCGGAGTTGTATAACCCGCTGACAGGCACTTGGACAGCGACCAGCTCTATGAATTCCGCCCGCGCATATCACACGGCGACGATGCTGGCGAACGGGAAAGTCCTCGTCACCGGTGGCTACAACAGCGGTGCTGTGGCGAGTGCGGAGGTGTTTGACTATGCGGCGGGCACCTTTGCCACCACCGGCTCCTTAAACATCGCCCGCGAATTACACACGGCGACATTGCTGCCGAACGGGCAAGTGCTGGTCGCCGGTGGCCTCTACGGCAGTTCCGCGGCGAGTGCTGAGCTTTATAATCCGACGACGGGCATTTGGACTACGACCGGCGCGTTGAACACCGGCCGGTATGGACACACGGCCACATTGCTGCCGAATGGGCAGGTACTAGTCGGCGGCGGCTATGTGCCGAACGCGGAACTGTATAATCCGACAACTGACATTTGGAAAAACACTGGCGCATTGAATCCTGTTCGCGCATATCAAACGGGGACATTGCTACCGAACGGGCAAGTGCTCGTCACCGGCGGCGAGGACACCATCGGTGATGTGTGGGCGAGTGCAGAACTATATAACCCGACGACGGGTATCTGGACTACGACCGGCTCGATGAGCACCACCCGCGAATTTCACACGGCCACTTTGCTGCCTAATGGGAAGGTGCTGGTCACCGGTGGCTTTGACAACAGCGGCAATATTCTGGCGAGTGTAGAGATGTATGATCCGGCGACCGGCACATGGACAACTACCGGCGCGCTGAACACCGGCCGCTATAATCACACGGCGACGTTGCTGCCGAACGGTCAAGTGCTGGTGACCGGGGGCCAAGGCAGCAGCGGCAATATTCTGGCGAGTGTAGAGATGTATGATCCGGCGACCGGCACATGGACAACCACCGGCGCGTTGAACACTGGCAGATATTATCACACGGCGACATTACTGCCGAATGGAAAAGTGATGGTGACTGGGGGCAATGGTAGTTATGGCATCAGCAGTATTCTGGCGAGCGCAGAGCTGTATGATCCGGCGACGGGAAGCTGGACGACCACCGGCTCATTGAACACCGCCCGCCAATGGCATACGGCGACGTTGCTGACGAACGGGAAAATTCTCGTCACTGGGGGGCAAAGCAGCAGTGGCTCTACACTGGCGAGCGCGGAGTTGTTTGATACGGGTTTGGGTTTCAGTTCCGCGTGGCAGCCGCAGATCAGCACGGCCACTTCGCCGCTGGTGTTCAGCAACAGCCTGGCGCTCACCGGCTCGGGTTTTCGGGGCCTCGCGGAGGGTTCCGGCGGCAACACGCAGGATTCTTCCGCGGATTATCCCGTGGTGCAACTGCGGCGGCTGGACAATGAGCAGACGGTTTACCTGAACCCCACGAACTGGGGCACCAACGCCTACACCTCCACGGCGGTCACCAACCAGCAAACCGGCTGGGCGCTGGTCACGGTGTTCGTCAACGGCATCCCCAGCCCGGCCAGCCTGGTGAACTTTGGCACGCTGCCCCAAATCCTCACGCAGCCCACCAACCAGGCGGTCGCGGCCGGCAGCAATGCGGCATTCACGGTCACGGCCACGGGCGTGGCCACGCTGGGCTATCAGTGGGTGGAAAACCTTGGCAGCCTCGGTGGTAATCTAACGGGTGCCACCAGCAACACACTCGTGCTGACGAATGTCTCGGTGCTGAATCCGGGCTATTATCAAGTGGTGGTGACCAATCCTTACGGCGGGGTGACGAGCAGCGTGGTGACGTTGACGGTGAGCAATCTGCCCTTTGCCATCCTGACGACCAACAGCTTCAGCGGCTTGGGCTATAACAATGGCCAGTTTGGTTTTAACCTGACCGGCCCGGCGGGTTCCAACGCGGTGATTTACGCCAGTACGAATCTCCAGACCTGGACGCCGCTGGTAACCAATCAAATGACGCTCGGCGCGCTGGTCTTCAACGACGCGCAGGCAACGAATTATCCGCAACGCTTCTATCGCGCAAAGCTGGGGCCGTAGGGAAGTTGGGAGTTGGCAGATGAGAGTTGAGAGCTAAGCATTCTTGTTTGAGCTGGTTTGTTTTCGCGTATTTCGCGTAGTTCGCGGTTAAGACTTCCCGCTACTAGCGCGGGACCGGGGAATGGGGCTGGGGCTGGGTGGCGGCGTAGCCTTCGGGCTGGGAGCGCGCCTGTCTGGCACGCAGCGCGCCGGATTTGAACTTCAAGAAGGCGAAAGTCGAGATCGACGCCGCGCCGAAGGAATTGATTTAACCGAACGGGTAGCTTCCCGCTTAGAGACGATTGTCTTAGTTACGCGTCCGGACGCGGGAATGCTGGCGATACGGGTTGCCAATGTGGATTGAATTGAAGAAAATGCCTCGACCGGTCCAACCTAAGTTAAAATCCCATTGCTTATGAAAAAATATCTACCCAACATCGCGGGCGTCCTGCTTGGCCTTGGCTTTCTGGCGGCGAGCATCCCGGTCCTGTTCAACCTCATCACCATCCCGAAAATGCCGGAAGGCACACCCGCTGCGCACTTCATGGCGGCGTTCGTCCCCACCGGCTATCTGAAGTTCGTGAAATTCTTTGAGTTCGTGGGCGGCATCATCGTGATGATCCCGCGCCTGCGCAATCTCGGCCTGCTGCTGCTTGGCCCGGTCATCGTGAACATCATTGCGTTCCACGTGCTCGTGGACGACCCGCATCATCTCGTCAACCCGATGCTTGATATCATCATCGTCTGCGCGCTCTATCTGTTGTGGGACGCGCGCAAGAAGTTCTCCGGCCTGCTGAACTGAATTCACGAAAGGACCATTATGCTGCCCATCCTCCTTGCGCTCGCCTTCATCGCCATCCTAATCATCATCGTCATTGCCGGGCGACCGGATGAATTCATTGTCACGCGGGCGGCCAGGATTTCCGCCCCGCCGGAGAAGATTTTTCCGCACGTCAACGACCTGCACCAGTGGGCGGCGTGGTCGCCGTGGGCCAAGCTCGACCCGAATGCGAAGAACACTTTCACCGGAGCGGACGCCGGCCCGGGCGCGGCGATGGCCTGGGTGGGCAACAACAAAGTCGGCGTGGGTCAGATGACCATCACCGAAAGCCAGCCCGGCAGCTTGATCCGGTTCCGGCTCGATTTCCAAAAGCCGATGCCAGCCACCAACACGGCGGAATTCACGTTCCGGCCCGAGGGCGGGCAGACCGTCGTGACGTGGAACATGGCTGGAAAAAACAATCTGATGGGCAAAGTGTTCGGCCTGTTCATGGACTGCGAACAGATGGTCGGCGGCCAGTTTGAAAAAGGATTGGCTAGCCTGAAATCCGTGACCGAAAAGTGAACCTTATCCAACAATAAACAAATGGAGAGCAACAAAACGGAGTTGTCTCCCAAACAACGCGGCGAGTTGCTGGCCGCGTTGAAAGCCCGTTTTGAAAATTACCCAAGCCGTCACCCCCGATTGGTGTGGGCCAAGGTGCAGGCGCGGTTGGAGGCCAAGCCGGACAAGTTGTGGTCGCTCGCAGAAATGGAACGCACCGGCGGCGAACCGGATGTGGTCGGCGTAACGTCCGGCGAGTTCGTCTTCATGGATTGTTCCGCGCAGAGCCCTTCGGGCCGCGTCAGCTTTTGCTACGACCGCGCGGCGCTGACTGCGCGCAAGGAACACAAACCCAAAAACTGCGTGCTGGATGCGGCGGCGGCCATGGGCGTGGCGCTATTGACGGAAGCAGAATATTTCGCGCTGCAACAACTCGGTGAGTTCGATACGAAATCGTCGAGCTGGTTGCAGACGCCGGCGGAGATTCGGGAACTGGGCGGCGCGATTTATGGGGATCGCCGTTACAACCGCGTCTTCATCGGTCACAACGGTGCGGAGTCTTATTATGCCGGCCGGGGTTTCCGCAGCTCGCTCAAGGTCTGACTTTTGGCGTTTCCTTGCCTGACGGTGAACCTGCGGCTTCACGGGGTTTTTTATACTTGTTCCCAGGGTTGAAGTTATGGGCTAAGCTGCTTTGTTCCTACCAGGTCTTCGGAATCCTCCAGATCATTCGTGGTTGATAACGGGCGGCAAATTCTGCCGCCAGATAATTTATGAACCCCGAATTACGCCAGCACCTCGACCAGTCCCTGTTTTGCCGGGCCACCATCCTGCGCGTGGCGGAGCTCTTGCCGCCGGATGAGGCGGGGCTGGACGAGGTCATTGCCGAGACGGTGCGCGAAAACAATCCGAAACATTTCTTTCATGTGCTGCTGGGAGCCCTGGGCACGGACCGGCGGGTGGACGCCAAACATCTGACGGCGGGGGCGACGTTGCTGGGCCACGCCCTGTGGCTGGGCAACATCCTGATGAAAATCCAGGGTGACGTCCCGGAACAGGTGCTGGCGGCCATGGAAAACAGCCGCTTCGCCCAGCACATCGAAGCCGCCGCGCTGCTGGTGATCCAAGATTGGTGCCGCGAACAGCGGGACGGAAAATTGCCGGAATTGTTTTTCCCGCTCGCCCGCCGGCTGGCGCGGATCAGCACGCTGACTACCGAGGCGCAGAGTTATTTGATGGCGGTGGCGTTGCGAACCCAGGATGCCGGCCTGCTGGCGCTGGTCCGGGGCTGGCGGCCCAAGGCCAAAGCGGAACAGTGGGCGGCGGTTGAAAAGGCGGGACTGGCGCTGGGGGAGGCCTTTCTGCTTTGCTGCCGGCGGCCGATCATGGAACTTGTGGCGGAGAAAGCCAACGCGCACCTGGCCAATGGCGCCACCATGCGCCGGGCGGTGGCGAAAACCGGCCGCAACGAACTGTGTCACTGCGGCAGCGGCAAAAAATACAAGCATTGCTGTATCGCGAAGGATGAGGAGCGGCTGCACCATTCCTCGGCGGTGGCAGGCGTGACGGTGGAAGAATTGCAGGTCAGTCTGAGCACGCATTTGACGGCGGAACTGCTGGACCGGACCCAGCCGCACGAAATGGTGCTGCTCGACCCGGTACTGGTGCCGGCAGATTTACGGGAGACTTATTTTTTGCGACTGGCGGTTTTCAACCAGTTTGACCGCGCGGTGGAAGCGTTGCAGAAAATCGGTTGTGCTGGGGAAGCGATGGAAGGCAATTGGGAGACCGTGCTGCTTTTTGCCATCCGCGCCGGCCGCAAGGAGATGGTCCAGCAACTGATCAAGGTCCGGGAAGAAGCCGTCAAGGAAACGGCAGAGCAGGTCGGCATCCCGTTGTCCGCCGCGCTGTTGCTGGAAAGCGACAACCCGCCCCAGGTCCTGCAATTGATTGATGACTTCGCCCGGGACGTGCTGACCTCGAACAACCCGCGCCACTTGAATGAACTGGCCAACGGACTGATTTATTCGCCGCAGCGGGCGCTGGGCATTTTGGTCGCGCGCGGCGTCATTCCCCTGCTGCCGTCGGACCAGGCCGTTCGGCTCCTGGACCGGATTTTGGAGGCGCGCGACGTGTTGACCCTGCCGCCGGATGATCCCATTGGCGAACTTGTGGACGAGCGGGTGGCGGAGCATGAAGCGGACGACGCCAAGCTGCGCGGGTCCCAGCAATTGCTGGCCGCCAAGGCGCAAGAAGTGCGGGAACTGAAGGAAAAACTGGAGGGGTTTCAGGCGGAAATTGGGCGACAGGAAGAAAAGTTTGCCGCCACGGCCGCCGCCCAGCCCGCGCTGGAGGCCGCTGCGTTGAAGGAACTGCGGCGCAAGGTGGAGGAGTTGAAATCTGCGCTGACGGAGCGGCACGAGGAAAGGAACCAGCTGCGGCGGGAGTTGCAAAAGGCGCAGGATAACTTGGGCTCGCTCCGGCAACCGGCGGCGGCATCCCCGGATGAAGAAGCGGCGGCGGCCCGGAGCGAGGCAGAATTATTACTGCCGCAGGGCGCGGTGGAGGTTCATCCGGTGCGGCTGGCCGACTATCCCAAACATTTCCTGCAGACATTGGAGGCGTTGCCGCGACCGGTGGCGCGGGCGGCGGTCATCATGAGCGGACGGCTGGCAGCGGGTGAACCGGCGGCGTATGTCGGGGCGTTGCGACTGAAGGCCACGCCCAACGTGATGCGCCAGCGTATTGGCATTCATTACCGGCTACTGTTCCGGCCCGGG
The DNA here is from genome assembly GCA_903865745.1 of uncultured Verrucomicrobia subdivision 3 bacterium. Lineage (GTDB taxonomy): Bacteria > Verrucomicrobiota > Verrucomicrobiia > Limisphaerales > UBA11358 > UBA11358. The sequence goes on from CAIPKV010000054.1 coordinate 8,315, forward strand.
CCGGGGCGGCTAGAGGTTATCGACCTCATCAACCGGAAGGATTTGGACCGGCGAATCAAGACGTTGACCTGAAATGCTACCTAACCACCAGCCCGGCTGATCGGGGTAAACCCGGTTTTAGCGAGCCTACAAACATGAAGCACGAATTGTTTCAATCCATCTACCGCCCGGATTTCGAAGTGGTGGAGGAGCGGCAGGGCCGGTTGCGCTGCTATCCGCACACGGAGCAATTGCCGAGGCTGCACCGAGCCTTGAACCTGGAGTTTCGGAACGCGCTGCCAGATCACATGGCGCGCACGGACAAGCGGGGGAACGGTTTCCAGAAAAATCTGCTCAAGCACGCGGGGCAGGCCTTCTGCAACATTTTTAACGCCACCCGCACGGATGGCCTGCATCTCCAGGCGCTCCCGGATGCCGACCTGGTAACGCGGCTGGTGGTAGTGCAACAGATCACGGAGGAAACCCGCCGGGGCGCGCTGCACCGGTTCAAGTATTTTGGAGGTGTGGATTTCCAGCCGGATATCCGCATCTCAGGTAAACCGCTGGTCTTCACGGATCATGTCCTTGAGCGGTTTTCCACGCGGGTGCCGAAGCGGCTGGGTGAAAATCTGGGGATGCTGCTGCTGAGCTTCTTTAATTCGCCCATTATCGCGCTGCCCGTGGGGCCGGGGTTGGCGTTCATCTTATTATATCAAGGCACCATCCTGGCCTTCCCCTTTGAACTGGAGCAAGACGAACTCTTGTTTAAAACCTGCCTGACGATTCAGGAGATGAATAACCTGGAACGGCAGGTCCCGCCGCTGGCCTTCAATGTGCATTATGGGCCGGCTTATGCCGTGCCCCGCATCCGCCACTGGTTTCCGGCGATGTGGGTGGAAGATTTTTACACTAAATGGGAGCGCAAGGTACCCATGCCGTCAGCCATGCCGGATCTCGTGGCCGGCATGCGCTGGCACCGGGTGGCCCACCTGATCAAGGATCTTGAGGTGATGAAAGGTCACGGCCCCGGGACGACCTTCAGTTTTCTCGACCATATCCCCGGCCCGTATACGATGGAATTTCCGCCCGCCCGCCCGGAGCAGCAAGTGGACGAACGGCAGATGCATAAGAACATTCTTCCCGAAAATGATTGGGATCTGGCGTTCGACCATCGCGACCATTTCGTTGTCAATTTTACGAATTTGAATTCGCCGGCGAAGTCTGTTTGAGCTCTTGAATGAAGGTTGCCATGGCGGGCGTCAGCTTCTTCGCCCGGCGATAGAGGACGCCCAGCGGTTCGGTGGCGCCGGCATCCGTGAACGGCACCGCCGCCAGCATTCCGCTGGCGACATCCGCCGCGACGGTGCTCTCCGGCAGGATGGCCACGCTCCCGCCGAGTTGTAAGCAGCCCTTGACCAATTCTACCTGGTCGAATTCGTAACATGGTTCGTACAAGTGGCGCTTGCTGTCCGGGATGTGGCTCAGGAAGGGCGACCACTTGATTTCGTTCCAGGCCACGAAGTTCTCGCCGGATAAATCGGCCAGCGCGACGGAGGAACGCCCGGCCAGCAGATGCTGCGGATGGCAGACGAAGCGTAGTTGTTCGTGCCGGAACAAATCCACCACCAACCCGCGCAGCCGCCGGGGATAACAGACCAGTCCCAGGTCCGCCGTATTTTCCTGCACGTCGTGGTGGATGCGGTCAATGAAGCCGTACCGCAGGTTGATTTGGATTTCCGGATGACGCCCGTTGAAGCCGTCCAGAAAGTGGGGCAACTGGTGCAAGCCGATGCTGTGGCAGGCGGCTAGCCGGATGTGGGGGTCGGCGGATTCGCGCATGCGGCGCAGGTCGCGATGCAGTTCGCCCGCCAGCCGGACGATGGTGCGGGTCGCTTCGTAGGCAATCTGACCGGCGCGGGTTGCTTTGCCGAAGCCGTGCTGTCCGCGCGTGATCAACGGGGTGGCCCAGAGCGTTTCCAGGTGCGCGAGGGTCTGGCTGATGGCAGACGGGGTGACGCCGTGTCTTTCTGCCGCCTCAGAAAAACTGCCAGTCTCGACCAGGAGACAATACGCCCGCAAACTTGCCAACTGCATTAAGCGCACACCCTGTAAGAAAGGGCAGGGGGTGTCAATGTAATGCGCGCGGTGCTGGCGCACGGCCACCGGGGCAGATGAGCGTTAATTGAGAAACACTTAGCTTCTTTTGCTATTCGGTGGAGGCATTGCTGAAATGTCTTTACAACAATTTGCTGCGGTGTACTAGTGGCACAAAGCGATGATGAGGCAGTTAAGAAGGTTGCGGTATCGGATGAGCTTTCTCCCATCGCTCCTGGTCGTTGGTTAAACTACGAATAAAATCAAAACACACATGAAAAAAAACGTACTACAGCACTACGGCTTGTCTCTGCTGGCAGCGGGCGCGGCGCTCTACGGCGTCACCTCCACGGCCCAGGCGCAGGATAACAAGAAACCCAACATCCTCATCCTCTGGGGTGATGACATCGGCTGGTTCAATGCCAGTTGCTACAACAGTGGCATGATGGGCTACACCACACCAAACATTGATCGCATTGCGCGCGAAGGAGCCCGCTATACCGACTGGTATGGTCAGCAGAGTTGCACCGCCGGTCGCGCTTGTTTTCTCACCGGCCAGTCCGGCTTGCGCACCGGCTTATTGAAGGTCGGTCTGCCCGGGGCGAAGGAAGGTTTGCAGGATCGCGACGTGACGATTGCCCAATTGCTCAAGGCGCAGGGCTACATGACCGCGCAGTTCGGCAAGAACCATCTCGGTGATGCCGATGCGACGCTGCCCACGATGCACGGGTTTGACGAGTTCTTCGGTTCGCTCTACCACCTGAACGCCGAACAGGAGCCGGAAAATCCCGATTACTTCAAAGACCCGGCATTGCAGAAGAGATTCGGCACGCGCGGCGTGCTCCACACCTGGGCGCTCCCGGACGGCACACAGAAGATTGAACTGACCGGTCCGCTGACCACCAAGCGCATGGAGACGATTGATGACGAAGTCACCGCCGCCACGCTCGATTATCTGGATAAGCGGAAAGCGGACGGCAAGCCGTTCTTTCTCTGGTGGAACTCCACCCGCATGCACATCTTCACACATCTCAAGCCCTCGTCCGTGGGCAAAACCGGCCTGGGCGTGGAAGCCGATGGCATGGTGGAACACGATGCCCAAGTTGGGCAAATCCTCGACAAGCTCGATCAACTTGGTCTGGCCGATAACACCATCGTCATGTATTCCACCGACAACGGCGCGGAGAAGTTCAGCTGGCCGGATGGCGGCACGTCGCCGTTCCGTGGGGAGAAGAATGAAAACTGGGAAGGTGGCTATCGCGTACCCTGCGTCATGCGCTGGCCCGGCGTCATCAAGCCCGGCACCGTGGATAATAATATCTATTCCCATGAAGACATGCTGCCCACGATTCTCGCCGCTGCTGGCGTGCCGGACGTGAAGGAACAATTGCTCACGGGCATGAAGGTTGGCGACAAGACCTTCAAGGTGCATCTCGACGGCTACAACATCACGGACTCACTCGCCGGCAAAGCGCCGGACCCGCGTCATGAATTCATCTATTTCAATGACGACGGCTCGGTTGTCGGCTTGCGGTTCGACAACTGGAAGCTGGTCTTCCAGGAACAGCGCGCCCATGGCTTTGAAGCCTGGTCGGAGCCGTTCGTGGTGCGGCGCGTGCCGTTGATTGAAAACCTCCGCACCGATCCCTTTGAGGAAGCGCAACACACCTCCATGGATTATCAGCACTGGATGATTGACCGCGTGTTCCTGCTGGTGCCGGCACAGCAATACATCGGGCAGTTTATTGCCACGTTCAAGGAATTTCCGCCGAGCCAGAAAGTCGGCAGCTTCAGCCTTGATCAAGTGCTGCAATCGCTCCAGGCCGCACCGCAAGGGAACAACTAAACTTCGCTTGTAAAACACGCGGGCGGCTCACAAGAGCCGCCCGCCTTTTTGTTTATTCGCAGCAATTCTTACCTAAAACCCGCGCTCCCAAAAGTAACAGTTCAGATGGCATCGGCCTGGAGTCGCCGCCGACCAGTTTTGAAATATGGGTTTATCTGTACCCATCGGTGGCTAAAGCATCGCCTCGTTAACGCGCTGGATGCTCACAGCCTTGCCGGTGGCATCGTCAATGCGGATCAGCGCGCCCAGAAGGTGCACGCGATTGCGCGCCACATCAAAGCGTTGCGGCATGCCCGTAAGGAATTTCTTCAACACCGGCTCGATCTCCCGCCCCAGGCAACCGTCCTGCGGCCCGGTGAAACCCGCATCGCTCAGATACGCCGTACCGTTGGGCAGGATTTGTTCGTCGGCGGTCTGCACATGCGTGTGCGTGCCAACTACGGCGCTCACGCGGCCATCGAGGAAACGCCCGAACGCAATCTTTTCCGAGGTCGCCTCGCCGTGGAAATCGACGAAGATGATTTTGGTATGTTCGCGCAGGTGATTCACTTCGACGTCGGCAGCGAGAAAGGGGTTTTCCATGGGTTGCATGAAGACGCGACCTTGCACATTCATGACGCCGATGGGCGGCAGATTGCGGACTTGATATATGTTCGCGCCGCGACCCGTCACGCCGGGGGGATAATTGAGCGGACGCAAGAAGCGCGGCTCGCTGTAAAGTAATTCCGTGACGCTCTTCTGATCCCACAAGTGGTCGCCGCTGGTGATGACGTCCACGCCGGCGGAGAAGAGTTCGCCCGCGATGGCGGGGGTGATGCCGTTGCCGCCGGCGGAGTTCTCGCCATTGGCGATGACGAAGTCCAGCGCGTGCTGATCGCGCAGGCGGGGGACGATGGTTTCGACGGCTTTGCGGCCGGGTTCGCCCACGATGTCGCCGATGAAGAGGATTTTCACGCGGAAGATTTAACCACGAAACCCACGAAAGACACGAACAGAAATCACGGTCGGTTTTGGTAGGGCTGGCGCGCTGCGCCGGCCCCGCCCGTCAGCGAAGCGAGGGCGGAACGAATGTGGCCAGACATGCGCCTCGACCATTCGTTGCCGTCGCCTGATGCTGCGCTCGGCGACGGGGACATCGCAGCGCGATGTCCCTACCCGGTCCCGGCCCGGCCGGACGGCCAAATAAAATTCTTCGTTCTGGCGTCCGTTTGTTGTTAAGCTTTTCGCCACATGAAGTGGACCCATACCTTGATTCCGACCCTCCGTGAAGCCCCGGCTGATGCGGAAATCGTCTCCCACAAGCTCCTCCTCCGCGCCGGCCTCATCCGCAAGCTTGCCGGCGGCGTCTACACCTTTCTACCGCTGGGCCTGCGCGCCTTGCGCAAGGTCGAGCAGATTATCCGCGAAGAAATGGACCGCGCCGGCGCCATCGAAGTCTTGATGCCCGCGCTCCAGCCCCCGGAGATTTGGGAAGCGAGCGGACGCGCCGAGACCGCCAGCAATGTGCTTTTCAAGGTCAAGGACAGCAGCGGCCGCCAATGGTTTCTCAGCCCCACCGCCGAGGAAGTCATCACCACCCTCGCTGCAAACGAAATTAACTCGTACCGCCAGCTGCCGAAGAACTTTTATCAAATCAGCTTGAAGTTCCGCGACGAAATCCGCCCGCGCTTTGGGCTGATGCGCGCCAAGGAATTCATCATGAAGGATGCGTATTCCTTCGACACCACGGACGACGGCGCGATGGCGGCTTACAAGAAAATGTATGAGGCCTACACGCGCATCTTCGCGCGCTGCGGGCTGAAGACGTTTCCGGTCGAAGCCGACACCGGCGTCATCGGTGGGAATCATTCGCACGAATTCATGGTGCCGGCCGAGACGGGTGAGAACGAAGTCGCCTTCTGCGAAGCGTGCGGTTACGCGGCGAATATCGAGAAAGCCACCAGCGGCATTCCCAAGACGGCGGCGCGCGACATCGGCCCGGCCATTGAGAAGTTTGCCACGCCCGGCGTCGTCACCATCGAGGCCTTGAGCAAGGAGCCTTACAAAGTTGCCGCCAACCGCCAGATCAAGACGCTCGTTTACATCGCGGATTCCAAGCCGGTCATCATCTTGATTCGCGGCGATGATCAATTGAACGAGACCAAGTTCTTGGCCAAAACCGGCGCCGTCGCCGCGCGTCCGGCCACCGTGGAAGAAATCGTGCCGCTGCTCGGTGCGAAGCCGGGTTCGCTCGGAGCCGTAATTAATGTTCCCGCCAGCGTCCAGGTGTTTGCCGACGAACGTCTGCGCGGCGCGAACGACATGACCACCGGCGCGAACGAAGACGGCTTCCACTTGAAAAATGTCTCCATCGAACGCGATATCAAAGTGACCGCCTGGTACGACTTGCGCACCGTCAGCGCCGGTGAACCGTGCGTGAAATGCGGCAAGCCCTTGAAGATTCGCCGTGCCATCGAGGTCGGCCACGTGTTCAAGCTCGGCACCAAATACAGCGAGAAGCTCGGCGCGACGTTTCTGGATGTGGACGGCTCGCGCAAGCCCGCCGTCATGGGTTGCTACGGCATCGGCGTCACGCGCACCTTGCAAGCCATCATTGAGCAAGGCAACGACAAGGACGGCGTCGTCTGGCCGCTCAGTGTTGCGCCGTATCAAGTGTGTCTCACGCCCCTCGCCGTCGCGCCGGACAGCCAGCCGATGCAGCTCGCCGAGAAGTATTACGCCGAGCTGACCGCGCGCGGGGTGGATGTCATTCTCGACGACCGCGACGAGCGCCCCGGTGTGAAGTTCAAGGATTCCGAGCTCGTGGGCTTCCCCATCCGCATCGGCTTGGGTGAGAAATCACTGGCGAAGGGCGAAGTCGAAATCAAACCGCGCAATGGCCCCATCCAATACGTGAAGATCGAGGCAGCCGTCGAAGCCGTCGTGAAACTCATCACGGCGGATAGCTAATCTACCGCGAAATAAGCTAAATACGCGAACGGGAAGCGGAGAACTGTTTAATACGGAAACTCCTTGCGGAATGCCGCCTAAAGCAAGGTAGGGGCGGAGCGCTGCGCCGTCCGCTAGCTGGCGCATTCCAGTTTCCTGCCAGCTAGCTCCCCACGAACCGTTGGTGGCTTCCGGCGCGTTGCGAGTGGCATGCCAAGGATAGACCGATGGCATGCCAAGGGTAGACCGATGGCATGCCAAGGGTAGACCGATGGCATGCCAAGGGTGGAGACATGGCATGCCAAGGGTGGAGACATGGCATGCCGGTTATGGACAAAGGGTATAGCAGGTATGGGAACATGGCATAGCTGGTGTAGCCACAGGGCATGCCAGGTATGGGCACAGGCTATGCCGAGGGTGGACGAATGGCATACCGGGTGTGGACCAGGCTTAAGCAGGTGTGGGTACATGGCATGCCATGCATAGACCCATGGCATGCCATGAATGGGGATATGGCATGCCAGGTGGTCAGGCTTTTTGGGCAAATCGCAGGGAAAAGGCTTTTAAATGCCAAGAACGCCAAGGTAGCCAATCATTTTCAACCGGAGCCGGACTTGGCGTCCTTGGCGTCATGGCGGTAGTTTCTGCTCGCCAAGGGGCGGGGGCGGAATTAGGGTTGAAGTCATGGACTCACTTTGGTCAACTGAGGAACTTTCCAGCGGGCTGGGGATGGGTATTGCCGAACGCAGCCTTTGGTGGGAACCGATCTCCTGTGGTCTATCTCCAAACCGGAGGCTAGACAACGATTTACGTCCAGCCGAACCCAAAACCATGAAACAGGATAGACTGCACGACGAGGCGTCGATTACCTGTTAGGC
>CAIPKV010000055.1 GCA_903865745.1 uncultured Verrucomicrobia subdivision 3 bacterium
CCGCCTTCCACCGGAACCTTGAGTGGCAGCAAAACAACAAACTGAAACCACCGGAAACTGTCTCATCACAAGTGGTCTAATGAACGGGGTCCAAGCAGGCATTGAAATTTTGCTGGAAACGGCGGGCATTCGCGCGGCGGACCTCGGGCGCGTTTATCTCGCGGGCGGCTTTGGCATGCATCTGAATGTCGCGCACGCCATCGCCATCGGCCTGCTGCCGGGCTTCCGCGAGGAGCAGGTGCGCGTGGTCGGCAACACGTCGCTGGCCGGCGCGTTGCTGGCGCTGGTGGACCACACCACGCTCGACGAAATGGAAAATCTGCGAGCGCGGATGGAAGTCATCGAACTCAATCTCGCCGCCGATTTCGAAGACCGTTACATCGAACACCTGATGCTGCCTTGAATGATTTTCCCGCCATTCCGCTCTTGGAACACCGGCCTTATGACCGGGTCCGGGAGTTGTATCTGTTTCAGGAGCCGATGCTGATGGCGGCCATCCGGCGGGGCGACCGGGGCGAGGCGCGGCGCATCATCAACTATGTTCTGGTCCATATTTACAGCGCCGGCGAAGAGCGGAGTGATTTGCTGAAAGGTCTGCTGCTCGAGTTGGTGGTGATGATCTCGCGGGCAGCGGTCGAGGCGGGCGCGGTGCAATCCGAAGTCCTGGGCATGAACTTTCGCCTGCTCACCGAATTGGCCAGCCTCAATGACGATGAAGACCTGGCCGCGTGGCTGCGCAAGACGCTGGAGCATGTGTTTTCCACGATTGAGCGGCAGGAGGATTTCACCCCGCCGCTGCTGGTGGGCAAGGCGCTGGACTTCATGCGGATAAATTTGCACCGCGACATTTCGCGCGATGAAGTGGCGCGGCACGCGGGGATTTCGCCCAGCCATTTCTCGCGGCTGTTGAAGGAGCGCACGGGGCGGTCATTTACCGAATTGCTGCGGCAATGCCGGGTGGACCTCGCCTGCGATCGGTTGCGAAGCACCGACCAGTCGCTGGCGCAAATCGCCGACACCTGCGGCTTCTGCGACCAGAGCTATTTCACGCGGGTGTTCCAAGACGTGAAAGGTGTGACGCCGAAACAATTCCGGATCGTCCATGGACGGGAGTGAAGACACGGTTGGCGACGGGCGAAAATCTTCCCCTGTGTTTTACGGCATGATTCCGCAACCTTTCCAGCCGGTATTGGCTTGGCATTATGGCAATGGTCGCTGGTGGCGCTTGCGAAAAATGCGCGGGGAGCAACCCGTCTGGCGGGTGAAAACATTCGTGAAATACTGGCTCGAAGAGAAGCCGCAGTCGAAGGCGATGTCAGTGATCGGGCAATCGGGTTCGTTTACGAGCCGCAGGCTGGCACGTTGGATCCGGGTTTTCATTAAATATTGGGCCGGGGTGCAGTTGGTCGCCTGTCGGAAATGATAAACAAACTGGGTCACCCCCATATGGCAGCTGTTCGCCATTTTTTCCAACGACCAGGGTTCGCCCACCGCGTTGTCCAATTCCACAATAAATTGTCGCAACGTGCGTTCGGCGCTGGTCAATGATGCCCGCAATCGAATCCGGCGGGCGCGGAAATTATCCAGCACCGCCAGCAGCACTTCATTGATCAATACCGCGAGGCGGGAAGCGTGACTGGCGTTATTATTTTCCTCAACGGCGCGGGCAATGCCGAGAAAACCACGGCAGATGTCCGGCGAGCCAGGCCAGATAAACTGCTCGTTCTGGCGCAGGCAGCGGGTGAGTTCCGCGAGATCGGAACGGCTCAAAACGATCCACGCCGGCCAGCGCCAGTCCTGATGGGGACGGCGCACGCCCACATCGAGAATCAGCCAAATCAGCCGGCTCGCGCCGACGTGCGGGTTGCCAAGCTGATGCGGCTGCCAAGGGCGCGTGACGAGAAATTCATCGTGGCGCAATGTTTGAAATCGATTTTCAATGCGCGCCGCGATTTCGCCGCTGGCGAGGAAGCTGATCTCGATTCCCTCGTTACGGTGCAGTGGCAGCCCCCAGTTTTGCGCCGAGGCGGCGTCCCAGGTTCCCACGCTGCGCAATCCAGGCAATTCATCTGACGGCAAAGGTCGCCCCGGATACCCCGCGCGGCCGCAGGCGTGAAGTTCAACCAAGCCACTCTCCGCCGCCCCGGCGAGCGAACGGCAACTGTCCGCGACAAAAGTTTTCCCGGCGGTGCGAAAAGTGGCGCGAGGAGTAGTTTTCTTCGGGGCGGTCATCTGGATTTGCGGTCTGGTCAAAGGCGGATTAAAGTAAAGCAATTCTAAGAACTTGTAAAATCCTTCAGTGAAGAAAGCTGCAAGATTTCCCGCCGCAACCGGCTATGCTACCATAAATTCAATGCCATTATTGCGGACACTAAAACAATTTTGCGGCGCGTTGATTGCGTCGATGGTCATATTTAGCCAGGGGCATATGCAGGCCGCCGAACCGGTCGTTCGCGTTCTGATTTTCAGCGGGCAGAACAACCACGACTGGCGCGCAACCACGCCCAGGCTCAAATCCATTCTTGAAAGCAACGGACGCTTCGCCGTGGAGGTCACCGAACATCCCGAACAGTGCGAGGCGGCGACTCTTCAAAAATATGACGTGCTCTTAAGCAATTGGAATATGTTCGGCAGTCCCACGGTGACCAACTGGCCGCCGGCGATGCGCGCGGCGTTTCTGGATTTTGTTCGGCGCGGCAAGGGATTTGTTTCCGTCCACGCCGGCAGTTCCTCGTTTTACGACTGGCCGGAATATCAGCAGCTCGCCGGCGGTTCGTGGAAGCCCGGCCAGACCGGGCACGGTCCGCCGCATGAATTCACGGTGAAACTGGCGGACGCTAATCATCCCGTCACGCGCGGGCTGACCAATTTTGTCACCACCGACGAGCTGTGGCATCGCACGGCGTTGCAGTCGAATGTTGAAATTCTGGCAACGGCGTATTCCGCGCCGGAATGGCAGGGCACCGGCAAGGACGAGCCGGTTGCCTTCACGACCCAATTCGGCCAGGGCCGCGGCTTCAATCTGCTCCTTGGCCACGACACGAAAGGCATGGACAGCGCGGGCTTTCAACAATTGCTATGTCGCGGCGTTGAATGGGCGGCGACCGGAAAAGTTTTGGCTGTTAAAAATCAACTTCTATTACGATGAAGCGAAACCACAATCGAGCGTTTACCTTGATCGAACTGCTGGTGGTGATTGCCATCATCGCGATTCTGGCGGCGCTGCTGCTGCCCGCCTTGGCCAAGGCAAAGGAAAAGGCCAAGGCCATAAAATGTGTCAATAATCTTAAGCAAATGGGGATTGCCTTGATGATTTATGCCGACGAAAACAATTACTACCCGGTCGCGATTGATAATGATTCGAATGCCGGCAATCTGTCGATGGCCTGGCTCTGGCCTGCATTGTTGCGCTCCACGATGAGTAAATCTCAAGCCACCGATGTTCCTTCTGCTCCGGACTCGGCGCAGTGGGTGCCGAAATTTGGCAGCGGGAATCCGCCCACCTACGGTTATCTTCAGGACGAGGTGCCTTTGACAGCGGGCGGCGCCAACTTAATGAGTTATGGTTACAATCCTTGGGGTTCCACCTATAATGGCGGGCAGGGTGCTATTTATGGACTGGGCGGATGGACGTCGGGCAGCCTGCCGACGAAATCCACGGCGGTAGTGAAACCGACCGATTGTATTGCGATTGGCGACAGTAACTGGGATCTCACCAAAAATGGCGACCCTAGTTGGAGCGGTTACATCGGTATGTATGCCGAACGACAATGGCCGCTGGATTTACACTCCCAACGAGCCAATATTCTCTTTTGCGACGGCCATGTTCAATCCCTTAAGCGCATTGTTTTTATCTCGCAGCTAAACCCAGGTGGCACGGCGACAACTCCGGCTGCGCCCAATCAACTTTGGAACATCGACAATCAGGTGCATTAATACTGATAAACGCTCATGTTTTACAAAAAAGGCAAAACTAAACGACCATTAAAATAACCAACAAAAGTCAAAACAATTAAAATATGAAACGAAAGCATTCCTTGTCCCGCCGCGGCTTTTTCGGCGGCCTGTTGCGCGGCGCGCTGGTTGCAGCGGTTGCCCCCAATTTTATTCCGATGCGCGTGCTGGCAGGCGATGACACACCCAGCAAAAAAATCCAGCTTGGCCACATCGGCGTGGGCGGCGAGGGCACCTATCTGCTGAATAATTTCGTCGGGGTCAACGGGGCCGCCTCGGTCGCCATCTGCGATCCGTTCCGCGAGCGCCGCGAAAACGCCGGGAAAATCGTGAAGGACCGGCAGGGACTGGAGCCGAAACTTTACAACGACTTCCGCGATTTGCTCGCGGACAAAAGCGTGGACGCGGTGGTCGTGGCCACGCCGGATCACTGGCATGTGCCGATCGGCCTGGCCGCAGTGCGGGCGGGCAAGGACATTTATCTTGAGAAACCCCTCGGCCACAGCCTCGACCAAAACAAGGCAATGCTGGAAGCCTGCCGCAAACACCAGCGGATTTTCCAATACGGCACGCAGCAACGTTCCGAGGAAATCTTGAAGCGCGGCGTGGAACTGGTGTTGAACGGCTACATCGGTGATTTGCAACGGGTGGAAGTCTGGGCGCCGGGCGGCGACGCCGGCGGGTCGTTGGATCCCATTCCGGTGCCGGACGGCTTGGACTATGATCTTTATATCGGACCGGCACCGATGCGGCCCTGCACCAAGGATCGCATCACAAGTCGCGGTTCCTGGTTTTGCTCGGATTACGCGCTGGGCTTCATTGCCGGCTGGGGCGCGCATCCGCTGGACATCGCCATTTGGGGCATGGACTCGGACAAACGCGGGCCGTTCTCACTGGCGGGCACCGGCAGCATTGCGACGCCGGACGCTTTGTTCAACACCTACACCAAGTGGGATGTGGAAATCAAATTTCACGACGGGGTCACCATGCACTTTATGAGCGCCCAGGTCGCGCAGCCCATCGCCCAAAAATATCGCGGCGACAACTGGGAGGACAACGGCACGACCTTCTTCGGACCCAAGGGTTGGATCAGTATGGGGCGGAGCACCTACGCGGCGAGCAATCCCGACTGGTTCAAGCTCAATCCCCGCGCGGGCAGCAAGCGTGTGTTGTATCGCAGCAAATATTACAAGGCGTTCGTGGACAGCGTGCGCGAACGCACGGAATCGGTGGCGCCGATTCAAGATGCCGTTCGTTCCGATGCCATCAGCCATCTCTCGCTCATGGCCATCAAGACCGGCGGCGAAGTCGTTTGGGATCCGCATCACTACAAAATTAAATCGCCAAAAGAATTAAACGACCAGATGCACATCCCGATTCGCGGCGACTGGAAACAAAGCTAGTTTCATCGAAATGCCGATATGAGGGGCGTTCTGTTTTTATTTGCACTGGAGTTTGTTTTTACGCAGGCATTGCCGGCACAGACAAATTTCTGGCGTCAAAGCGAACACGCCTTGGCGTTGCTCAACGGCAGCAATATCGTCTGGCAGATTGTCGCCGATCCGGCGCAGGGCAAGCCCTATTTTCATCCGCTGGCAACGCCGGGCGGAACACTGCTGACGGATTTGCGTCCGCCGGATCATCCGTGGCATCGCGGATTATGGTTTTCGTGGAAGTTCATCAACGGACTGAATTATTGGGAAGAGGACCACCAGACACATCGCAGCGAAGGCGCGACGGAACTGGTCGAGGAGAAACTTCAGCCGCATGATGACGGTTCCGCGACGTTGAAATTTTCCCTCAACTACCATCCGTGGAATGCCCCGGCGGTTTTGACCGAGCAGAGAACGATTGAAATCTCAGCCCCCACCGATGGCCGCTATGAAATGAATTGGACTTCTGAATTCACCGCCGTCACGAATGTGAGCCTGACGCGCACACCGTTGCCGGGCGAACCTGATGGCAAGTCTTACGGCGGTTACGCCGGGCTTTCCCTGCGGCTAAACAAGGCCAGGTGTGACTGGACTTTTTCCAACAGTTCCGGCGCCACGGGCGTCACCGCATTGCACGGCCAACCGGCAAGCTGGTTGAAATTTTCAGCGGGGACAAATCTTCCAGCGGTGACGATTTTCGACGACGCGCAAAACTTGCGCCATCCGTCGCCCTGGTATGCGAACCAGGAAATGCCTTTTTTCAGTCCCGCGCTGTTATTCTCCAAATCGCTGACGTTGGCGCCCGGGGAAAAATTGACTTTGCATTACAAAATTCTAATCACCGATCACGACGCTCAAAACCAATCATCAAAATAAGACCATCATGAAAATCGGCTGCTTCGCCCTCGTTGAACCGTTCACGCCCATGGAACGGCAATTTGAACTCATTCGCGGCCTGGGCATTGATTACGTTGACCTCACCGACAACCACGACGGCGCGTCGCTCGGCGTGGAGTTTGGATTCGCCGCGTCCGTGAGCCTTGACAGCAACCCGGCGAAAATCCGCCAACTCGCGGCGAAACACAAACTCAAGTTGAGCACCGTCTGTGCGCACGCCAACCTGCTTGATCCCGCCGCGCCGGATGTTTATGGCACGTTTCAAATCATCAAGGCCATCCGGCTCGCCGCGGATTTGGGCATCCCCGAGGTCATCACCACTGAAGGCGACCCGAAAACCAAATTTGGCCACGCGCTCACGGAAAAAGAACGCCTTTTCACCATCTGCGACAAATTGCAATCGCCGATGGAATGGGCGGAAGAACTCGGCGTGAAGCTGTTGCTCGAACCGCACGGCATCGTCACGGATTCCATCCAGCACATGGGCGACTTGCTCGACCGGCTCGGCCATGAAAAAACCGTGGGCATCTGTCTCGACACCGGCAACAGTTGGCTCGGCGGCGCGGAGCCGCTGGAATATGTGAAGACGTTTGGCCAACGCATCCAGCACGTGCACTGGAAAGACATGCCGGAATCGTGGCTGCCGAAGCGCGGGAAATCTTACGGCTGCGGCATGGCGGTCATCCCGCTCGGCGACGGGGTGGTCGGGATTCCAGCCATCGTGAAGGCCCTAAACAAGATAAGATTCAAGGGAACCACCACGCTCGAAATCGCCGGCGCAGAAAATGTGAAACTTTCGGCGCAGCGATTGCGCGCGTGGTCGCAGGGTTGAGTCCAAACCGGCAACGTTCCCGGCTCGGCTCCGGCGCTTTTCCATCATTAAATTTTCACTGTTCGGACGGCGCGGCTCATGGCGGTCAAGTGCGCGGGAGTTGTTCCGCAACAACCGCCGATGATGCGCACGCCGGCCGCGAGCAAGCGGGCGGCGGTTGCCGCCATATCCTCCGGCGAAGCGTCATAGATTGTGCGGCCATGCTCGATGCGCGGCGAACCGGCGTTGGGTTGGACGATCACCGCGGCGTTGCCAGCCGCCGCGACGAGTTGTTCGGCCAGCTTCACATAATCATCGAGGCTCAAGCCGGTCCCGCAATTTGCGCCCACAATCTGAGCCCCGGCACGGGTAGCGCGTTGCACGGCTTCGGCGACACTCGTGCCCATCATGGTGCGGAATTCACCGGGCGCGGTTTTCTGGAACGCATAAGTGGCGATGACTGGCACGTTGGCGGCGGAAGCCTTCGCCGCTTCAATCCCGACCACAGCTTCGGCCGGGTCGCTCATGGTTTCAACGAGGATGGCATCGGCACCGCCTTCAATCAGCGCGACAATCTGCGCTTGAAACACCTCGCGCAAATCATCCGCCGTAATGTCACCTACGGGTTCCAGAAAATCACCAAACGGCCCGACGTCACCCAGCACCCAGCCGTGGTCACCGGCCGCGGACCGGGCTACGCGGGCGGCGGCGCGATTCAATTCCGCTCCCCGGCTGGCCAGACCGTGGGGTTCGAGGGCGAACAGCGAACCGCCAAAGGAGTTGGTGGTGATGAGGTCGCACCCGGCGTTGCGATAAGCCAAGTGGATGCCGCCGACATCAGCCGGACGGTTGACATTCCAGATCATGCCGCATTCGCCGCTGGTCAGGCCGCGCGCGAGCAGTTGCGTGCCCATTGCACCGTCGCAAACGAGGGGGCGACGGGAAAGTTCGTTGAGGAGTGGAGTGGGATTCATAGGGTGTCTGGCTAATCGAAGATTACCGTGCGGTTGCCACAGAGAAAGACGCGGTCCTCGAAGACCAGCCGCAGCGCGCGGGCAAGAACCATTTGTTCCACGTCACGCCCGGCCTGGGTGAGATCGTGCGCGGTGTGGGTGTGGTCCACCGGGATGACCTGCTGGACGATGATGGGGCCTTCATCCAGTTTTTCGGTCACAAAATGCGCGGTGGCCCCGATGACCTTGACGCCCCGTTCGAACGCCTGTTGATACGGGCGCGCCCCGACGAACGCGGGCAGGAAGGAGTGGTGGATGTTCACGATCCGCGCGGGAAAACGGCGCACGAACTCCGGCGTCAACACCCGCATGTATTTTGCCAGCACGAGATAATCCGGCTGCAAGGGCTCAATGATTTTGAGTAATCCCGCCTCATGCGCTTCGCGCGGGAGCGCCTCGTGGCTGAGGTGATGAAAAGGCAGGTCGAACTTGGTGACGAGCGGCTGCAACCCGGCATGATTGCTGAGCACGGCGAGCACCTGGGCGTTGAGTTCGCCGAACGCGTGGCGAATCAGAATGTCGCCCAAACAATGGTGTTCGATGGACGCCAGCACCACGATCCGCTTGGGCTTTAAACGGGATAGGCGGACGCTAGCGCCGGCCGGCAGGGTCGCGCGGACTTCGGCTTCGAGCTGGCCGGCGGCCACCGCACCGTCGAACTCCGTGCGCATGAAAAATCGCGCCGATGGGCGCTCCACAAACTCCTGGTTGCCAACCACGTTGACGCCATGTTTTAACAGCACACCGGTGATGCGGTGCACCAGACCAGGTTGGTCGGCGCATTCCACGAGCAGAACCTGTGAGTTCATATGGCACCCAAATGTTGCTTCATGCGTATGTTTTAGCCCTGATCATGGGGGAAGGCAATACCCACCGGGCCGAAAAGCACCAAAGCACTGCTTGGACCCCGTTCATTAGACCACTTGTGATGAGACAGTTTCCGGTGGTTTCAGTTTGTTGTTTTGCTGCCACTCAAGGTTCCGGTGGAAGGCGGGCGTAGCCCGACTGGAACCGGAACCTTGCTCACGCTGATTCTTGGCAAACTGCGCCGGCGTTTGCAAGCCCAACGAACGATGCGGCCGTTCTTGGTTGTAATACCGTCGCCAGTCTTCAAACACCACCCGCCCTTCACTCAGCGTGTAGATTAACTCGCGGTTCAGGC
>CAIPKV010000056.1 GCA_903865745.1 uncultured Verrucomicrobia subdivision 3 bacterium
ATCAGGCAAATGGATTGACCGGCTGCGCGAACGCCAGCCGATGCGGGAACTCATTTTGGACATGGATAGTTCCGTGAGCGAGACCTATGGCGAACAGGAAGGAACCGCATTCAACGGACATTTCGTCTGCACCAGCTACCATCCGTTGTTTTGCTTCAATCAATATGGCGATGTGGAGCAGTCCCTGCTGCGAGATGGCAACGTGCATAGCGCCAAGGATTGGCGGGCGGTGCTGGAACCGGTGGTGGCGCGGTATCAGGGTAAAAATATTCCACGCAAATTTCGGGCGGATGCCGCCTTTGCCAACCCGGAGCTCTATGAATATTTGGAAGCCGAGGGATTCGAGTATGCCATCCGTCTGCCGGCCAATGATGCGTTGCAGCGGGACATCGAACCACTGCTGATCCGACCGGTGGGGCGTCCCTCGAACGCGCCGGTGGTCTGGTATGCCGGTTTTTTGTATCAGGCCAAGAGTTGGAATCAGGCCCGGCGCGTGGTGGCAAAGGTGGAGTGGCACAATGGCGAACTTTTTCCTCGGGTCGGATTTATCGTGACCAATCTAACCCGACCAGCCAAACGGGTGGTGCGGTTCTATAATCAACGGGGCACGGCGGAGCAGTGGATCAAGGAAGGCAAGAACGCCGTCAAATGGACGAGGCTATCTTGTCACGACTTTGTGGACAATCAGGTGCGGCTGCACCTGTTCGTGCTGGCCTACAATTTGGGCAACTTCCTGCGTCAGGTGGTGCTGCCCCAAGCGGTGCGTCACTGGACGTTGACGACGTTGCGGGAGAAACTGATCAAGATCGGGGCGAAGGTGGTTCGCCATTCCCGGAAGATCATCTTCCAGATGGCGGAAGTGGCGGTGCCGAGAGAGTTGTTCCAGACGATTTTGGAACGGATTGGACGGCTGAGATCACCAGCTGCAGCAACCGGATGAGGAAAAGTGGAAGGAATCACATGAAAACCACGGCAACAACGGAGGCGGTGTCTTCACCTCCAGAAGAAAAATGGCATTTGAGCCAACAATGGCGTCAAAACACCTTCCGCGCCGGACAAAAACCAAGGTCAGACTGGAAAAATGACTTGCAAACTTATGAAGAAGGCAGAAAATCACGAAAACCACCCACGCCGTTCGTGGGCATTAAACCATATGGGAAATCCCAGTTTACGGCTTCTTCCTGAGTATTGAACGGTTCGCAAGAAATCGGAATGCCGTCGGGAGAAATGACATCATACATGGTTTTGGTCATGTGATTTTTATGGTTAATGAATAATCGGACGAAGAAACGAACGGCTAAACGGGCGGATTCCTTCGGAAAGGAACATCATAACCATAACAAATTCACCGCTATTTTGCAAGGGCTTGAAACGGTTTTCAGCCCGTAGAATATGGCTTTTATGAATTCCCGACGCGTCTTTTTCAAACCGCGCCGCGCCGCAAAAGTTCGGTGTTGATTTCGGAAAGTTCCGCCAGCCGCCGCTGCCATTTCAGGTGGGCGGCGATGCCGGCGCGGGCCTGTTTGCGCTGCGCCGGGGTCTTGAGCAGAAACTTCCGCACCCGTCCGGTGCCCAGGCATTGCACCAGATAGAAAAACGGGCCGTGCTTAAAACCCCGGCGGCAGCGGCAGTTCTTTTTGCCGCAGGTCAGGTATTGGCGGACATAGGAGGCGCGCACCAGATCGGGTGACAGCCGCGCCCTGAACAGCAACGCGGCCTTGCGCCGCCGCAAGGCGGGAACGGTCAACTTGTGAATGGCTGCTGTCTTAACCATATCCATAGGTAGGAATAAGCCCGCCCCGAAAGCAATCTCAGAATCAAACCACTTACTTTTCCAGCGCCTTGCGCGCCGCCTGGTGGACGGCCTGATCGCTCAACCGCTGTTCCTCTGGCGGCAGCTTCGGGAATTTCCGGGTGACCTTGAAGCCGAGGACGTTTTCCGTTTCGGCCACCGGGTTAGAAGGCGTCAACGCTGCCGCCGACTTCGCCAGTTTTTTCAGCTCCACCAAAAACTCATCCGGCGTATGGTAAATCACTTTTGCCGCCGCTGCCGAACCGAGCCCGCTTTGCACGGCGGCGGCAATATCGTCCAACTGCTTGCGCCCGGTGGCAATCACCGCCACACGGGCAAATCCCGCCGCCAGGCACTTCTGCACGTTTTCAAATTCGTGGTTGATGTTGGGGGAAATGGCGATCTCGACGGCGATGGCCAGGCCGCCCTGCCGCAACACCAGATCCGCCGCGTCATTTGATCCCTTGGCCAACTGTTTCTCGATGTCGGCCTTGAAACCAAACTTCTGGGATTCATCCCGTATCCGCTTCTGGATGGATTTGTGCAAGGCCAGACCGCGTCCCAGTTCCTTCGGCTCGGACACCGTTTCTTTTTCCCCGACCGTGGTCTTCGGAATTTTGGCCACTTTTTGCGGTTCCAAAACCGGCGGCTGTTCGGAAACCTGCGGCATCACCGACGGCAAGGCCGTCACCTCCGTTGCGGCTGGTAAGACCGGCAAAGCCGGCTCCGTTAGAGTGCCAGCCGGTGATGTCGGCTTGGGTGCCGGCTTGCGCCCGCCATCGGGCGGTTCATCTGAATCGGGCGGTTCCGGCGGCTTGGGTTTGCGGACATCCGACCGAAGATTTGCCAGCAACATTGCCTCCACTTCAGCACGCGGGGTCGCATACTTGGCGCGGGAAGCCGCAATGATTACGGCGGTTCTTTCGGCGTCACCGTCCGGCGGTTCGGGTTTCCGCAAGGCCAGGTTGAAATCAAAATCATTCTGCTCCACGCGGACAATCGCATGAAACTTCTCCAGCCGGGTCAGGCTTTTGGCATCGAAGGAGACAAAGCCCTCCCCCAGTTTCTTGGCATCGTCATCACCGACACGCAGGACAATCCGTGTGCAGGGCTGCGTCATCACCGCGCTGGCCACCTTGGGATCGCTTTGCAACTGGTGCAGTTCCTGATGGGCCAGCGTGAGCCCCAGCCGGTATTTCCGCGCGCCGGTCAAAATCTTGGCCATGCTCGGCGTGATGAAATGCTGAAATTCGTCGATGTAGAGCCAGAAGTCCCGGCGGACATCCTGTTTCTGCGCCTGCCGCGCCATCGCCAACTGCTGGAACTTGGACACGAGCAACGTGCCGAGCAGATAAGAATTTTCTTCGCCGCACAGACCTTCCGACAGTTTCGCCAGAAAGATTTTGCCGCCGTCCATGATGTCGGCAAATTTGAGCCGGCTGTCCCGCTGCGACACCATGTTGCGGAGCGGCTTCTGGCTGAAGAAATCCTGCAACCGGGTCAGCACCGAGCCGATGGATTTGCCGCCGCCCAGTTGCGGGAACACTTTCTCCCAGTAATAAATCAATTCCGGGTCTTGGACGGTGGTCAAAAACTCGGTGCGGTAAACGGGTTCCAATAGGAACCGGCGCAAATCCGCCAGCGTGCCGCCCCGGCTGCTTTCCAGAATGACCAGAATGGCATTCTGCAATACCGTGTCCATCTGGTCGCCCCACGACGTGGCCAACCGCCGGAACACGCCCACCAAGTCGGACGCGATGAGTCTTTTTTCCTCTTCGGAATGCGCCTGCAAAATATTGAACCCGATGGGAAATTCGAAATCGGATGGATCCACCAAAACCACGTCGTTGATCCGGTCTTCAGGGATGCAGCCCAGAATCTGGTCAATCAAATCGCCATGGGGATCAAGCACAGCCACGCCGTCACCGTTTTCGATGTCTTGCCGGATCAGGTTCAGCAGCAGCGATGATTTGCCGGTGCCGTTGGAACCAATGATGTGGGTGTGGCGCACCCGCTGGTCGGCCGTCAGGAAGACCGGCACGGTCTCGCCGTTGTGTTCGTTGTCGCCAATGACAAAGTCCGTCGCCTGCCGCAGGCTGGCGGGCGCGGCCTTGGTCAACCCCATGTCGCGTTGTAAGGCTGGCGAACGCACGGCGCTGGACGGCAGATGCACAAAGCCCGTCAGTTCGTCGCTGGTCAGGATCATCCCGCTGCGCCGGGACTGGCGGCCTAGCACATCGTCCAGATGCTCTTCAAAAGGATAGTCGTCGTTGTTTAACGGAATGAGGGCGTTGCCCTCCTGGTTGGAAAACACGCGCAACGAGCCGGCCATGTCGCGGGCAATTTCTTCCAGCCGGGCGCGGCTGGAAGTGCGTCCCATGATGCGAACGACGGCGGCATACAACGGCCTAGCCGCCTTGTTTTCCGCCGCGCCCGCCAGTTCGGTGGCATTGACGAACAGTGGCTGGCCATCCGGCAGCGTCACGGAATTAACCAGGCTTTCCGCCCAGGGATTTTGCACCGGCTGCCAGAGGACTTGGAACAATGCCAGTTCACCGGGTTGCAATTCCGCCAAGGCGCCGACGAGGCCGATGAACGGATCGATTTTGCCGGTGGCCAGCGGCAGCATGAATTCCCGCGCCAGCCCAAACTCGACCGCAAACGCTTCGTCACCGGCGCTCGCGTCCCACGCCTGATCCAATGCCCCTGCCAGTTGCCGAAATTGAACGTCTGGAAAATGCGCTGCCAATTGTCGCCGAACCGGTGACGCATCCGCCGTGCCGACCGCAAATTGCGCCAGCACCCGTTTATGCGTGCCCAGCAGCTCGAACGCAATCGGCTCGCGGCACAAGGCCAAGTTGTGAAAAAACTGGTCGAAAGATTCTTTAGCAATGTCGAGCTCGGCCGGCAAGGAAGCCTGAAATTCAACCAGCGAATCCCGCACCAGCGGCGTCGGTTCGGGTTCTTCCTCAACTTCCTCCACCACTGGCGGCGGCGTGGGTTTGCGAAACAGGGAGCTCAAGAAGGTGGGCACGCGGCCATCATCGACAACTGGGGCTTCCGCCGAACGATAACCATTGAAAGCCCGGAACGGCGGCTCGGGATAAACCGGCCCCTCAAACACCTGCCAGCCGCGCCCGCGTGATTCCCACTTATAAAACTGGCTGGTCAGTTGTTCGTGGATGGAGGCCATACCTCACGACGCGGCGGGCTTTTTATCCGGTGGCAAGGGTTTGTTCAGATCCGAAACCGGCGGCGGCGGTTGAAGATACGGGATCAGTTTGACGCCTTTGGCCGCGCACGTTTCCTCGGCGATGGCCTGGATGAACTGGGGGAAAAGTTGCAGATACAGATTCCGGGTGTCTTCCCGATAATACGTTTCCACCCGGAACCAATCTTCATAAATGGTGCCGACCACGGGAAGCTTAAGCAAAAGCGTATCCAGATCGGAACCGCCCTCGGCGGCGGCGTTGTGCAGCACGCCGACCAGGGCGAACACCAGCGCCACCGTGGCGATGGCGGCATACTCGGCCCCCAGCGGTTTCATCAATAGCGCATTCACCGCCCCGAAAAACAGGAGCGTTGCCAATATGTGCCACAACCGGACCAGCGCCGGCACATACACCTTGCGGATGGAAAAGAAATAGAGGTTGCCGAACGGGGCGGCGCAGGTGTCGATGCCCAGACGCTCGCGCATCAGCCGCAGATAAACGCGCTGCTCGGACAACAATCCGCCCTCGGCAAATTTTACCCGCGAGATTTCCAGGCCGGGAATTTTCCGGGCCGCCATCTGTTGTTCGACGGTGGCATAAAATTCCTGCGAAGAACAGTTGAAGCCATCCGCGTATAACAATTCGGGTTTATCCAATACCTCCCCCCGCTTGTTCTGGAACGTGAAGACGAAGTCAATCAGCCACCGTATGGTCTGGCGAAAGATTTCGCTCTTTTTTGGCTTGTCGTTGGCGGCGACCATAGCAAGTATTTGCCATGCAGCATGGCGTTCCTCCGGCGCAATCGTCAACACTAATCCATAGTGTAGCTGAGCAACCCGGCACCTTATTGACGCATCCGCCCCGCCATCGCCCCCGGATTTCTTCCGCAAGTGAATAAACACCCTAGAAAATAATATGGCAACCTCTCCATCCTCACCGACCCCGGAACAGGGCTTTGGTTATTGGCGGCGCGTCCTGCGTCCGCTGTTCTGGTGGTCACTGCTGGTGTTGGGCTTGTTCGGCCTCCATCAGCATCAACTGGCGATGGAGAAAACCCGGCTGAACTTCACCGTCACCCTGGCCGGACAAGCTACCTACCCGGAAGCGACCGTCACCTTCGACGGCCAGCCAATCATGAGCGGCCAGAAAATTCCGCTGGGCACTCATCAGTTCGCAGCCACTCATCCCAAGGGCGATTCCTACGCCACCAATTTCTTCATTTGGTATGGCGCGCATAATCTCGGCACCATTGATTTGAAACGCACGATGTCGATGCTGGCGGTGACGGTCAATCCACCGGCTCCCCTGCTTTACATTCACGGCCCGGAATTCAACGTCGAGCTGACGAACAGCTCCGGCATGACTTCCTCGGTTCCCACGGATCATTATGTCATCACGTCGCGCTATGCTCACTGGTCGCGCTCGGACGACGTGTCGGTGACGCGAGGTGCGCCGACGTCGTGGCGGATCGCGCCACACTTGGGCGCGGCCCAAATCACCTGCAACCAAGCCGATGCCACCGGCCAGTTCCTGCAGGCCGATGGCCAGATGATCGAGTCGGTCAACTTTCCGTATTCAATCTGGGAATTGCCGGAAGGCACCTACCAGGTCACGGCCCGACATAATAACGACACCCTGACCCAAACGGTGAAGATCACCGCCGGCGCGACCAATCAACTGGCCTTGGAATTTTTATACGGCACGGCCGTGCTGGAAACCGAACCGCCGGGATCCGCCGTGCGGACGGCGGACGGCCGGTATTGGGGGATGACGCCGCTCACGGTGACCGAACTGAAACCGGGCGACTGGGCCTTCATGCTGCAGCACGACGGCTACGAAACGGTCACTGCACCGCTGACGATTGCCGCCTACCAGTCGAGTTTCTTTCATACCAATCTCATCAGCGTCAATTACACCGGCAGCATGAAGGCGGCACGACAGGCCATGGACGCGGAAAATTATGACGCCGCCTTAAAGTCCGTCGGCGAGGCGCTGATCGCCAAGCCCGGCGATGCGGAGGCCTTGACCCTGCAACAAAACGCCACCGGTTTGGGCAGCCTGCAACGGGCGAAGCAACTGGGATTGCAGGGCGATTTCATAGGCGGTGAAAAAGAGCTGGCCACGACCTTGCAGATTTTTCCGGATCACACGGAAGCCAAGGCGCTGCTTGCCGAATATAAGCGGCGTGAGCCGGAACAGCGGGAGAAGCTGCGCTTGGAGCGGCTGGAGCATGGCAACCTCGCCTTAAATCATGCGTTTCTTTACAAAAGCGATGCCGACCTGTTCCCAAGTCATGAGTTCAAAACCACCAAGCCGGTGGATCAAGTTTACGCGGCGATTCTGGACGCGTTAAGAATCCCGCCGAGCTTTATGATCACCAGAAATTTCTCTCCGCTGCCGGAAACATATCAAATTGATTTTCGACAGGAGTTTTCGACCTACCTGGCCACCAGTGCCGGTTACCGGAATGGCGTGATTGTGTGCGCGCAGACGAAGGATGACGAAACGCAGATTCTGTTCAAACTTTTGGAATACAAAACGGAGGCCCAAATCAAGTTCAGCATCGGCAATCTGATCGGAACACCGGTCGCGGTAAATTATATTCCCATCAGCCCGGCCCGGTTGGGTCAGTTATCTGAGAAACTGCAAGCGCGCCTGACGGAAGGTGTCAGCAATGTGACCGCCCGGATTCAAGGTGCGATTGGGCAGACTCCGCCGCCTTCGACTAAATAAACATCGGCACGAACGCTGGCAGTGTTAAAGTCGGAGTAACCGGCTAAAATCTGTCTCGGCGTCACTGGCCGAGAATGGTGGCATCCAGAATTTCAAACCGCACGGCTCGGAACCGGCGGGATAGCGTGCTCGCCTGCCAGCCATGGGCCAGATGCTGCTCCAGTTGCCGGCGTTCGGCGGCGGTGAGCTTCTTGAATTTCACTTCCGAAACCACGGCGGAACCCTGTTCGTCGCGAACGTAATCAAACTCCACGTTGGCTTCCCAATAACGCGCGGCGTCCGGATGTTGCTGCCGGCAGAAATCCTCAAAAACGGTGGACGCGTGATCGTGGATCAACTTTTCCCGGGCCGCGCGACCGTAGGTTTGCCAGCGCGTCCGGTGTGGTGAATAGACTTGGAACCAGAACCGCAGGGCCGGGTCTTGAATGCGATAGCGCGACTTTTTGGTTGAGCGCAGGCTTTCGCCATACGGAATTTCCCGGGCCAGAATCGAGGCATCCAGCAATTGCTGGAAGGTTCGACCCAGATTCGTCTGCGCCGTGCCGAGGCGGGCTGCGATTTCCGAAGGTTTTTCCGCACCACGCCCGACGGCTTCCAAAACGGACTGGGCCGTCATGCCGGCAATGTTCTCGTCCCGCAGGATGCGCAACGGTTCATCTTCCAAAAAGGCCGACCGGCCAAAAAACAGTTCCTCCGCCAGATCCAAGGCCGACGCCTTGCGCTCAACAAACTCCCAGTATTTTGGAATGCCACCCACCAGGGCGAAGCGCGTGAACGACTCTAGGTCGCCCGGCTTGATGCCGCACGCTTCGCAAAAGGCCCGGTAGCTCATGGGTTCAACGTGAATCAATTTGCGGGCGCGTTGATATAACGGAGCGGCCCGGTTCAAAAAACAATCATTCATTGCGCTCGCGCTGGAACCGGCCAGCACCAGCGTGAAAGATTTGGGTCGTTGATGATCCAGCCAGCGTTGCAATACGCTGGGCAGCGAAGAATCGGAGGCGACCAGATACGGAAACTCGTCCAGACACAGGATGGAGTGTCCTTTCTGCCGGCTGAACAATTCCAGCAGTTCCACCCAGGTTTTGGGGGTAATGTTGGTTTTCAGGGCCGGGCCGATGTCCCGCATTACCTGCTCGATTTGAATGGCGGCGGCGGCTTCTATGGCCTGGCTGTAAAGTCCGTTTCGGGGCTTGAGCCAGTGGGTCAGCAGGCGGGTTTTGCCCACCCGGCGGCGGCCAAAGACCACCAGCAATCCGCCGGCCTTGGCGGCGGCATCCAACTCCCTTAATTCATCAGCGCGGTTCGTGAACAGCAGTTCCATGCCGGGAACCTGACATTACACATTATGCGTGTCAAACATTATGTTGGAAGAACATTATGTTACAGTGGAGAATCCGTTTCCCGGTTCACCGGCGTTTCCCCGGTGACGGCCGCCCGGATGCTTGCGAATGATTACCCACCGGAATTCCACACAGCGGACACCGTTTCAAACCATCCGGCCATTGGTCGCTCCAAGCAAAAACATTGCCACAGTTATTACAGGTGACCTTGATGCTCGCCGCCTTGTCTTTGGGGTCAGTCACCATATGCCCATTCTAGCACAAACTCGGAAACAACAAAAAGCCCCGGCCATAAAATGGTCGGGGTTGTGTTTTAAAATGCAGCAAAATAACCAAGCGAGCGAAGTGACTGGAAACCTGGCCGTCCGATGACGACATGGTCCACCACTTCGATCTTCAGGATTTGACCAGCCCGGATCAAATCCCGCGTCACTTTGATGTCCGCCTCGCTCGGCGTCGGGTCACCGCTCGGATGATTGTGTAGCAGAATCACGCCCGAGGCGCTTATCAGAATTGCCGCACGAAAGACCTCGCGAGCGTGAACCAGCAGAGTATCCATCGTGCCGATGGTCACCAACTGATGGCCCTTCACCCGCTTGCGCGTGTTCAGGAACAACACCACAAAACATTCGCATTCCGGGTTGAAATACGGATGGGTTTCGAGGTGCAACCGCCAGTAAGCAGTAGCCTGCTCGGGTGTCTCGCACACGAGCAGGTCATTCGGCACCGGACATTCCCGCAGGGACATCACCTTGAACTCCTGCGGATGGATCGCTTTCACGCCATCACCTCCGCCGGTTTCGGCGGCACGGAGATTTTGGGAATGATGGCTTCCGCCGGATACTCCGGTTTATGGCCAAGGATGAAGTCCGCCGCTTTCTGCGCCTGCGCCGCCGCGTGGACGATGAGGGTCTTGTCTTCCTTCAACGATTTCAGCCAGCCTTCAAGATAGGCCGCCGAACTGTCAATGGTGCGATCCACGATGCCGGCATATCCGCACAGAAATGCGCTGCCCATTTCGGCAATCAATTCCTCCTTGGCGTAGGGATTGGAACCATAACCGTTCCGCTCCATGATGCTGGCACGTTTCAATCGCTTTTCATGGCCAGTGGCATGCACCAGTTCATGAAACAGCGTGGCATGATAATGGTCTTCCGATTTGAAACGCACCCGGTCGGGCATGTTCACCACGTCACTGACGGGCGAATAGGACGCCATATTCATGCCATGCTTGATGACGGGACGCTGCGACATATTGGCCACGAGCTCCGCTGGCAAGGTCTGGATGAAGGCTGATTCATCCGCCGGGGGAATGTTCTTCAAGCCGGTGCATTGCGAGATATTGAAGACGTGATACAGGCGCAGGAACGGGATCTTCTTGTCCTCCTTCGTCTCCTTGTCCTGCACCTTCATCGGCTTCCAGAACACGACCGGGCAGGATTTTTCGCCCGGCTTAATCTGGCCGCCCATGGCATTGGCCTGTCGCAGCGTGAGCCAGTTCGGCGATTCATAATTCATCGCCATCAGCAGGAACACGTTGATGCCGCGATACGGCTTTTGTGTGATGAGGTTGCGCGGCAGTCCGGTTTGGACGTGCCACGGTTTGTGCCAGGGCACGGTGCCTTGCGACAGCAGGGACACGATGCGCTCGGTGATGCGGTCATACGATTTGTTGTTCATGATTTACTCCTATGGTTGTTTTGGTTTGTGAATGAACCCTGTGGTTCCAGGATGAAGCGTATGCCGCTGGAGCGTTTTGCTGGAGACGTGTGGACTTGCCAGAACCGGCAATAAAAAAGCCGGCCACACCATTAAGTGTGACCGGGTGAATTTTACTCCGCCTTGAATTTCAACTGTGACACCAGACATTCGCCGGGGTCAACGTCATCTCGCGGCCCCAGATAAAGCGGCTGATACAGCACGCCGCTATCTTTGGCGGCATAGAGATAGCGTGCATCTACCACCGTGCCAACTGTGGGGATTTCATGATTGGCCGGGATAGTGACATTGCCGCATGAAACCAAACTCCGCCCATTGAACAGCCCGAGTTCCACGCTGCGCTGGATGTTGATCTTGGCAACCACCGCCGACAACGTGGCGACGAATTTGAACTTCAACTGCGGCCCGCCGCTGTTCGGTCGGCCCGGCGTGTAAGTCGCGTCCAATCGCTTGAACACGATACCTTCGCGATTCTCCCGCCGTAGCCGCTGATACAACTGCGTCTTTTGCTGGGTGCTAAACGCAGTTTGAACCAACCGGATGTGTTTGAAATCCGAGCGAGTTAACAGCAACAGGTCAATCAACCGCGCCAAGCGGATCCGATACGGTAGCACCCGGAGGTTTTCGCCGTTGTATTCGAGCAGGTCAAAGGCGTGATAATCATCGCCGATGGATTCACCATCGGGAATGAAACTGCCAGTCACACTACGAAGTTCGTTGGCCACGGTCTGTGGCAGGCCGACAACAAATCCTTTTTTGTTGATGCCTTCGAGGTCATCGTCCTGTTTGCGAACCAGCAGATGTTTGCCGTCGAACTTTTCCTGCGCGCAATAGTTGTCATCGCGCAAAAGTAATTCGACTTCGGCTTCCTCCACGGGATTCAGGAGTTGCGGCAAGATACCAGATGGACGTTTGTCGGTGTGCTGATACGACGTGCCGTTCTCGCCTTCGGTGTAACCCTTGGCTTTCTTTTCGCTAACGAGTTTGCCGTAGATTTTCTTCGCGGCGGCATAATCCACCGGCGAAGACGTTTTTGTTCCGGTGGTCAGCGTGGTGCCCCGCCGGCCATAAGCGAAGTTGACGACGAACTGGTTGCCCGTTGGTTCAATCGCGGCCTGATAGACCTTGTCGGATGAACCTTCGCGATAATACAATGCGACCCGTTCGGTCGCTTCATTGACTGCATTCATGTTTTTTCCTTTCTATTGGTATTGGTTGTTGTTTTGTGAAGAACCCTGTGAACCCAGCCTGAAGCGTATGATTGCGCGGCATTTTGCGGGAGACGTGTGAATTTGCCCGAACCGGCATGAATTGTATTTGATAATCTGGTGAAGGCGGTTATTTTGCCTGCATGGGTTACCTTGAAGCCATTCAGCGCTGGCAGTTGTTGCCGGCCGCCACGCGACAACAGTTGCGTTGGCAGGCCATTCCGCAACAGGTGGCCGACAGCATGGCGTTTGAAGGTGAACCGGTTGACCTCACATGGCTGACGAAACTCCATCCGCCCACTCCACCCGCTGGCTTGAAACCAGCCGGGGCATTCTCCGCTACTCGGAATTAGCTCCCTTGCTGGCCGAGCGCGTGTTGCGCCTTCAGGAGCGGATCGAGGCCGAGGCTTACGCCGCTGCGCCGCTGGATGAAACTCTGATTCGCACCCTGCACCGGGATTTCTGCGGTGACCTCGTGCCGGAATGGGCGGGCCAATGGCGCACCATCACCGTCCGGGTTGGCACGCACGAACCACCATCGCCACATCTGGTGCCGATTCAGATGCTGGAATACAGCCTTGATTTACAGGCGCGGCTGGCTGGCCCGGTTCAATACGAGTTAATGCCGGACACCCTGGCCTTTGCCGAATCCCGGCTGCTGACGATTCATCCGTTTGCCGATTTCAACGGGCGGTTGGTGCGGCTCTGGCTTTGGGAACTGCTGCGCCGACTTAAACTGCCGCCGGTGCAACTGGCACCCAGAGACAAAGCGGAAACCGAAATTTACCTGGCGGCTTTGCGGGCGGGCGACCAAAAGGATTTTCAACCGCTGGCCCGCCTCTGGATGCAGCGGCTGGCCACCCCGCCACCGGAATCAATCGGC
Organism: uncultured Verrucomicrobia subdivision 3 bacterium; assembly: GCA_903865745.1. Taxonomy (GTDB): domain Bacteria; phylum Verrucomicrobiota; class Verrucomicrobiia; order Limisphaerales; family UBA11358; genus UBA11358. The sequence goes on from CAIPKV010000056.1 coordinate 12,891, forward strand.
CAATAAAAAAGGCGATTCAAAGAATCGCCTGTGAACTAACGTTTGGCTTTACGGTTAAGCACGGCCACTTCAGAATTCGGTGAGATGTAAAACTGGTGCGGTGGTGGCTGGAACTTTACCGGCTTATCGAACCTAGTTTTGAACTCCCGCACCGGCCGATTCATGATGACGATGGCCGAACTATAGTTGACCCGCAGCACGCGACAGAGACGTTCGTTAAACTTGAAGACATCCCCGGCGCGTAATTTGAACGGATAGGCCGACAATTCCCAAATCATGCCGAACTCATTTTGATTGGGATTCTGTATGCCGTTTTTGCTTCTCGGTGGAGGATGCTTTTTCATAAACGAAAATCCTCCATCGTGGCGGCGATGCCGTCCTCGTCGTCACCCAGTAACTCGACGATGCCGGCTTTCATGGCCGCCTTGTCTGGGTCGGGCTTGGCGTCCTTGGGACACGCCGGGCAGCGCATGACGTTGAGAATCGAGCCACCGAATTCATAGCCGACGGCTTTGAATTTTTCCCGGTAACGGTCCAGCAGTTTGACCGGCGGTGACAACTGAGTCCACGCCTTCGCCTCGGCCTGGGACAGGTCGGTTTCGTAGATGGCTTCATGCCGCAGGTGAAAAACATCCCACGGCTCGCCACAGGTGGTGCAATGAACATCCATAATGAATCTCCTTTCTGGTTGGTGGTTTTAATTTTGAATCCATCGAGAAGCGTAGGACACGGCGGTGAATCGGGGGAGACGTGCAGACTTGCCGGAACCGGCAAAAAAAGCCCCGGCCAAAATGGTCGGGGTTGATTTTAAGATGCGACACAATCGAGCAACGGCTCGCGATCCCGCAAGGAACACAACACCGCATCAATCTGGTCGCTGGTCAGAATCCAACCCCGATGGGGTAGTTCGGCAATCACCGCCCACTTGAAGCGTTGATAAAAGTTCAATGCCTGATCTGCATCGAAGCAGTGGTCGGCCAGAATGGCCAAGGCCAGTTGCGCCGGCCCGCTGCCACCGTAGCCCCATTCAAACCCGGTTGGACTGTGATTCCACAAGTCCAGCCGGGGATTGAGCCGCCAGCCGTCCACGGTGACGCTGACGGCATAACCTTGCCGTTTGCCTTCATACCGTTTCATTGATGGCCCTCCACGATGTCCGCCACTTCTTCGTCGGTGAGGTGTTCCGGTTCCATGTCGGGACGCGGAAACTGATGCACCCGGACGAAACAGAACTTGGACAGGCGACACGCGATGTCTTCGCGGCCAGCTTTGCCCGCCTCATTTTCGTCGAGCATGACGATGACGTGGCTGTCACTGGTGGTGTGTTGCCGGATCAATTCCTCCTGCGTGCTGGACAGGGTGCTGCCCATGAGGGCAACCACCTTGCGGTAGCCATGGTCATGGATTTTCATCGCATCAAAGAACCCTTCGACGATGAGCAGCGGTTTTTCCGCCGGTTCTTTGATCGCCCGGTCAATGTTGAATAGCTCCTGCGACTTTCTGAATCCCGGCGGCAGTTTGTATTTGGGTGTGCCTTCCGGCGGCTCGCCGACGAACCGTCCCGCATACGCGACGACTTCGCCCTTGGCGTTGTGAATCGGGATGGCGATACGGTTGGCCATCATGCCTTTGGCGCAATAGCCGATGCCAAAGTCGATGATGGTTTCCGGCGTCAGGCCGCGCTGCTCCGTCAGATACGGATGACTGCGTTCCAGTATATCCAACCGGAATTTCAACGGCATATTAGGCGCGTTACTTTCCGGTGCTGCCTTCGGCGCTGCGGCTGGCCGTGCCGCCGGCTTCGCTGCCGGTGCGGGTGTTTTCGGCTCGGCAGCTTCCGCATTTTCGTCACTGACGGCCATGGCCTCGTGATCAAGGTTGAACCATTCAATCGCCTTCAACGCGGCGGCGTGGATGCTACACTTCTCCATCTTGCAGATGAAGTCGAGCGCATTGCCGCCGTGCTCGCAGTCGCTGAAACAATTCCAGAGGTTCTTGCTGGTGCTGACGCGGAACTGCGTCGGGTTGCTGCCCTTGTGAATCGGGCACGGCCCATTCAGGCTTTCGCCGGTGCGTTTGAACTGATCCATGATGCCGTAGTGCTGAAGCAATTGCTCCATGGTGATGGCCGCTTTGATGGCCTTGAAGTCAACGAACTTGGTTTTTGACATAATAATGCTCCTGTGTATGTGGTTGTGATGAACGTGACAGCCCGGAATTGGGTCTGCCTCCACTGGCCACGCTAACGCCCGCCGGGGAAAATCAGGAGACGTGTGGCTTTGCCGAATCTGGCAAGTCCACGAGGGATGACATGACAGCGGCTTTGCCACATTGCCAGACGGCGGCGAGCAAATCGCGTTGCAACACAGATTCGTCGGCGAAAAGGAACAGCCCGTGACCACGCTGCAATCGCGAGCAGGCGTCCAGCAGTGATTTGACCCGCGCCGCGCCGGTGGTGACGGTCACCACGCGGAATCGCGGGATGCCCAGATGCCGCTGGTGAACCTTATTTGACCAGGTCGCCTCGTAGGCGAGCAGCTTCCTGTAAAATGATGTCTGAGATAGTTTTTCCCGGACGACGGGCATGGTGCCGCGGTCGGCTTCGAGGAAATAATAAATCCGCTGTGTCGAGCCATGTTGATCGGCGTATTCCAGCGCGAACACGCGGTCGGGGATGACGCCGAGCTTGGAGCCGTCACGGATTTTTACCCGCCAATGCAACGGTGCTTCGACATGCAGATTCAATTCATCTTCAGGCAACAGTCGGATGCCATGCTGACGGCAGGCGAGTTCAAGCGACACCATGACTTCGGAGACCAAAAGTGCGTGCGCGAAATATATCTGTCCGATGCCGCGATTCTTTTCGCCCCACGCCGCGGGATTGAGTTGCAGCAGTGAACCGCTTTTATTTCCTAAACCGTAGGCGATGGTTTGGGAACCGCTGCATTCGTAGTATTGAAGCTGGGCGCGCGGGCGTTCCAAATAGCCGTGATGAAACAGCCATTGCAATCGGCGGGATAAATTCTGGGCGCTGCCGCCAATCAAGGCGACGATCTGGTGGGAACGTAAAAAACGATGCCGATGAATAATCCGGATGATTTGGTGGTCGCGCTCCGTCAACTGGATGGGTGCAACCGTGGTGACACGCTGGAAACGTGGCAGGCGGGACATCCCGGCAGAATGACGGTGACTAGCGCAACGCGGGAGACGTTGGGATTTGCCTCATGTGGCAAACGATCGGATTATGATTGAACCACAAGGGTTCCCACCCTTCCCGCCAAACACTCATTTATTCAACAAAAATAACGGTTTTAACTTGGCGCATAGATTCTGAGCAGCTTTAATAGGGCTTCGACTAACATTAACACCAAAGAACACTTCTAAAATTATGGCTAAAGCACTTACCAAATCACAAATCACGGCGGAACTCGCCACTAAGAATAACCTCACCAAGAAACAAGCCGTTGAAGTCCTCGAATCTCTGGTTCAACTGGCCTATAAGAACGCCAAGAACAGTTTCACCATCCCCGGCCTCGGCAAGCTGGTCCTCGTCAACCGCGCCGCGCGCATGGGCCGCAACCCGGCCACGGGTGAAGCCATCAAGATCAAAGCCAAACGCGTCGTGAAGTTCCGCGTCGCCAAGGCGGCCAAGGACGCCATTCTCGGCACCAAGTAAGTCGGACCTAAATATTTTTTTATGAGCTTAATCCATCTGACTTCCGCTCAACTCAGGCAGGCCGCCGGGCTCAAGGACCAGATCGCGAACCTGCAAAAGCAACTCACCGCCATATTCGGCGGCAAGGAAACCCCGGCTCCGGTTGCCGTGGCCAAGTCAGTCGTTAAACCGGTGGTCGCAAATAAAGGCGGCATGAGCGCCGCTGGCAAAGCTAGAATCATCGCCGCCCAAAAAGCACGCTGGGCAAAAATTAAGGCGGCGAAGACCTCCACTGCCCCGGCTGTCAAGACGGTGGCCAAATCAGTTCCCGTCGCCAAAGCATTCAAGCCGGCGGCGGCCAAGAAGGGCCGGGTTATCAGTGCCGAAGCCAGGGCCAAAATGGCGGCGGCGGCAAAGCTGATGTGGGTAAAAATCAAAGCGGCGAAGGCATCAAAAAAGTAATCTGCAGCCTGTCTCCTTAGCGAAGGCCACTCTTTTTCAAGAGTGGCCTTTCACTTTTTTAAGGCCAAGGTTGTTAACTGACCGATATAAACTTTATAGGGATTTTGTGGGATCGAGGTTGTGGGAAAAGCGGTCATCCAACGAAGTCATCCATCGCCGCAACTTCGCCTCAATTTTCGCACGCGGCATGGCAAACCGCTCGCGTGACAGCGCGATGAGTTTGTCCCTGCGGCCAACGCGATTTTCCAGCGGCGGCAGCATCTTGGCCCGGAACGGTTCGCGGTTGGTGCCGCCGACCAGCAATTTCACCACGGCTTCATACTGATTCAAGTCGGCCAACGCCGTCGCCGGAATGGTTTTGCCAAATTCCTTGGTCATCACTTCCGCATCGGTGTAGCCGATGCGGAAAGCCACCAACGTCCCGACATTTCCGAACACCGCCTGCCGGATCGGTTCGGAAAGCTGGTCAATATATTGGTGCGACAACGTGAGGCAGAGCCGGTATTTTCTCGCCTCCGCCAGAATGGAAGCAAACGCATCCGTCGAGAAATTCTGAAACTCGTCGATGAACAGATAAAAGTCCCGGCGCTCGGATTCAGGTTTGTTGGCACGCGCCATCGCGCCCAACTGAAACTGCGTCACCAACAGTGAACCGAGCAAGTTCGCCTTGTCGTGACCAAGCTGTCCCTTGGACAGATTGGCGATGAACAGTCGTCCGTTATCCATCACGAACGGAAGATCCACTTTCTTTTTCACCTGACCCAAAATATTTCGCACCACGGGATTCAAAAGGAACTGACCAATTTTATTTTGAATCGGCGCAATGGCCTCGCGTTTGAACCGCTCGTCGTAGTTTTCATATTCCTCCGCCCAGAATGCCCGGATGAACGGGTCTTTGACCTGGCGGATGATCTTGGCCCGGTAGTAGTCGTCGGTGAGCAGGCGATTCACGCCAAGTAGAGTTTGGTTCCGAGATTCCAACAACGCGGATGCCGCGTTGTAGAGAATGTATTCGAGTCGCGGCCCCCACGAGTCGCGCCAGATGCCCTTGAATGCCGCCACAATGCCCGAGGCGACGAGGTGCCGGTCATCTGGGGCCACGGAGCCAATGACATTCAAGCCGATGGGGAATTCCAAGTCGCCCGGATTGAAATACACCAGATGATCCGCCCGCTTCGGCGGGATGTGATTCAACAGTTCTTCGGCCAAATCGCCGTGCGGGTCAATCACGCCAACGCCGTGGCCCAGCGCGATGTGCTGCAAAATTAGGTTCCGAAGCAACGTGGTTTTACCAGTGCCGGTTTTACCAATGATGTAGAGGTGCTGCCGTTCATCAATCGCCGCAACGCCAAAAGGCTGGGGATCGCCCCAGCTAGTTTCCTCGCCGATGATGATGTGTGGATTTTGGTCGTTCATGGTGCCAGAACCAGCCGCCACTCCTGGACGTCCCGGTTGTGGTGGACGTAGTGACACCGGCAGTAGTGCTTGGGGCACGCCGGCGAGATAATGGCGGCTGGTTTTGAAATCCGAACGGGCAATCAGCCTACCATGCGGTTCGGAAATCGGACGCGCCGTGGGCGCGGCGGAATTAAAATAGCGCCCAGTCGGGCGACGCTTTCTCCCTGCGAGTGGTAAAAGCTAGTGTCTTGACCGGTCTGGTCGTAACACTCGTTGCACCCGTCGTCCTTGCTCCGCGCTTCGGCGCGAGCCGGTCGCGTCAGCGAACTCGTGGTTGGGCGGTAGCCCTGATCTTAAAACCCGTCCCCCAACGTGTCGGCGATTCCGGCCGACTTATCGCTTTTTGGTAAAGGACAACGGCTAGGTGTCATTTACCCGGATAGCCCGCAGGGAGAAAGCGATAAGTCGGGCGGTAGCGCGACGACACGTTGGGGAGCTAGTGGTGCGGCGGTTAAGCCGTAGAAGTAAATAGTCACGGGCAAATTGCCCCTACAAACCATGTTTGTAGCCCGTCGTTGGAAACTAATATTTTATAGCAGTGGATTTTTCCGCAGCTTTCCGAAGCGATGCGACTTTGTCCAAGCTGTGTTCTTGGTCGCAATAAATCTGATTGCCGGGTCCGATCCAAAGTCTGGCTCCATCCAGATCACAAGTTTCCTTGCTTTGATTTGGCACTGGCTTCGACCAACCCTTGGGAATCCGTAAATATATCTGCATGATACCTCCATTTAAGCATGGTTTGGCGGCCTTGAACAGGGCGTCAACAGCTTGACAAAAACCTAATATAATGGTATGATAATCAAGTAGTTAAATAGCCATATTCTTCCAACTACAACACACGTTTGCCAGTTTTGGCAAATCCTCATGTCTGCCTGATTTTTCGTCTGTCGGTTAGGGTCACGCATGAACCATCTTCGGTTCACTTCAATCCCATGAAATCATTACCCAATTATCTTCAAGCCCAACGCAAGCGCCTGGCCCTCTCGCAAGAAGAGGTCGGTTTTTTGCTGGGTCTGAACGGGATGAACAAGGGAAACAAGGTGTGTCGCGACGAAACCTTCGCCCGCGAACCGTCACTGCTAGATGCACTCGCCTACGAGGTGATCTATGGTCGCCCCGTGAGCGAGCTTTTTGCCGGCCTGCATCATCAGGCGCAACAAAGAGTGGCGGAGCGGGCCAAGGTTTTGTCCTTCCGCAAGGCTCGGAAGACTTATCCGCGCCGCGAGCAAAGTATTATTCAATTGGCGGAATCAGCCCGCGTTAATCCCATCAACCCATGACCCAAAACAAACCTGTTCGCATATTAGCCATCGCACCGACTGCTCGTGGTTTCGGCTATGCGGTCATGGAAGGTCCGCGCCGACTCGTCATGTTCAGCAACAAATCCATTTTGCAAAACAAGAATGAGCGCACATTGGTGTGGGTGGAGAAATTTATCCGCCGTTATGAACCAACGGTGATGGTGTTGCCAGCGGTGAACGCCGCCGACACGCGCCGGGCAAAACGGATCAAGCATTTGCACCAGCGACTGGTCGCGTTAGCCACCCAACATGATTTGAAAGTGAAACTCATCACCGGCACCAAAGTGCGGGAGCGGTTGCTGGGGCAGATCAAGGGCAACAAGCAATCGTTGGCGGAAGCGTTAGCCGGGTTGTTTCCCATCGAGTTGGCGCCGCGCCTGCCACCGAAGCGCAAAGTGTGGAAGAGTGAAGATCCGCGCATGGATATTTTTGATGCGGCGGGGTTGGCGGTGGCTTTCTGGCCGAAGTGATAACCGTCATTGAATCATCCCGTGAAGGTCGCGCCGATTTTGTGGTGCGGCCTTTTTCTTAAAAGAAATGTCCCCCTGTATTATTCATTAGGTTATTCATTGTATTACTATGCATGACACTTTTGGCATGGGGGGTATGCTATTTCTGTCATACCCCCTATGACAATTTTGTCATACCCCCTTTGCCACCCAATTTGAACTTGTGGACAAGTCGAATGCGATCGTCTTGTAGACGGCGAACTTCGTTGTCAGGCACGCGAGCGTAGCGACCAACAGTCCGAATGACACGCTCATTCAAGTTATGAACCGTCACACTAATATATCCTTTCTGCTTCAACGATGAGATATGCCCGGCTATTCGACGCGGGTGTAGGCCAAAGAATTCAGCAAAATAGCGGTTACCCGCAAAACAGCCACGCTCGTTGTCGAGCGAATGAATTTCTACGAACAAAACTTTTTCCATAAGCGAAAGCTCCTTCGACAACCAGATGTCTTTCGGAATCCAAATACCCTTGAAGTCGCGTGAGGGTTTCTCCATGTCTCCCATCATAGCAAGCCTTTCCGAATCACGCTAATCCACAGGTCGAGTTCACAAGAAATTTTCGGCATGATAAAATGAGATTAATCATGCCAATAGAAAATCAATCATCACCGCAGCCAGAATCTTTCGGTAATGTTCCGCACATTGCGGAAGGTGGTTTTGATATTCCGCAGACTTCGGCAGAGTTCCGCACCGTGCCGAATACTGCCGAAACTTTCGGCAAGATTCCGCAGGCTGCGGAACGCAAGGAGAACCACGCCCTAACGGTGCGGGAAACTGCTCGGAAGTTTGAAGCGGCGGGTGTGGCGCGGACAGAGCGTAGCGTCATCAATTGGTGCCAACCCAACCGTCAGGGAATTACGCGGCTGGATAGCTACTACGATCCGAACGAGCGCAAATACTACATCGCACCGCAGAGTGTGGAAGCGGTGATTCAGGAGGAAATTTTGCGAGCAAAGAAATCAACAGAGCCAACGACTTCAGAATCGTTCGGAAGTGCTATGGAATCCGTGAAACATCCGCGCAACGCCAACGCTGCTGACGAGAAACGGATCAAAGAACTTGAACACGAGATTTTAGATTTGAAAATTGCTAATCGCGGGAAGGATTACCTGATTGGTGAACTGAACAAGGAACGAAAATCATTCTTCGACCAACTCCTTTTTGCTAACCGAACCGTAGGCCAATTGGAGGCGAAATTAAATCAGTTGGATGAGCCAAAATAGGATAATTCTGTTGCACTGATCCAGATGCAAGTAATATAGCGTATTTATTGAGGAATTCAAGGAATTGTTGCCTGAAATTCGCTTAAATTCCGGCTGTGTGCGTAATACCTGACTGACAGTTTCTCTGACAGTCGCTTCCTGCCAAGGGGCACTGTCAGTTGCCCGGACGGGACGAAAATCCGAAGGGCAAATTTTCGGATGAGCGGCCTGGTCCGGGCCGTGTGATAATATGGCGCGTGCGTAGGCGATTCGCTTCGGCACAGATTTCAACGGTGGGTGAAACAGCAACCCATCGGACTACCTCGTCACAGCTCTTGTTTGGAGGTTTTTGGTCCACTTTGGCTGCCACTAAGCATTCGCAATGGCGTGGTTACATTTCTGCGTTGTCGATTTTTTGCTTGCGAGTCTGGGGCGGATTGTGCAGAAAATTATATGAAGGCTGGTATAGCAGTAATGCTAATCAGAAGCATGATTACATGCGAAGGAGAAAACTTGTCCTTGGGGCCTTCCTCTCTTGCCATTGATCCGCCAGGTGTTTCTGAGTTCCGTGTTCAACTTTTTCGATCTCATTATCCAAGGGTGCCTATTTTGAACGGTTCACGACATTAACTGCATAAAACAAAAGGAATCCATTATGAAAACTATCCGGCAGGGCATGGTTGGAAGTTTAGTTTTGATGGCAATACTCATGGTGGTGACCGGCCCCGTCGCGCTGGAGACACGAATCTCGTATCGTGCCCGCTGCCAGTTCCAAAAAATAGAAAATTTAGTTTCAGTGACGGCACTCAAAGTTGGCTGGTGGACAACTCAACTAACACAAGTGATATCTACGTCGTCGGCCATTCCGGCCTGACCATCAATGGGTGCAAGCCTCAATACGATAACCAATTCGTTTCACCGGTGGACGTTCCACCAAGAAAAAAATAGCTTATGAAAACATCCGCAATTGAATTTTACGCGAGCATATCAAGGAAAATATGTGCGTTTGGTGTTGTGCTTACACTTGCGGCAACCTCATTGCCTTGCCGTGCCGATGATTCCAATACGAATGTCATTGTGGGCAGCATCGGAGCGGGCCAAGAGGCGATTGCGTTTGTAACCGACTACGGCCAGCCTGAACCCAAATATGACGGGGTTCTGATAAGCCAATGGCTACAGATCCACACGCTGGTCAATCCAAACCATTTATCGCTGTCGGCCTTAATGACGGTAAAACAAATATCTCCGCCTGACCGGCTGGGTATCACCAGGTTTGATCTGCCTATCAACTTTAGTGCTTTCAACACGAATTCGCCCGACCATGCCTATGTGCAATTGGGAAGGCTGTCTGTAAGCAACGATTTCATTCAATGCACATTTCAAGGCATGGAAAGAGGTCGAAATGGGTGCCTGCAAATGTGGGCCAATATGAACTATGAGCCAGACAAACAAGACATCCGGGCGAGGCTGACATACGAGACAAATTCCGACTCCATCATTGTAATCGGGCCATCTTTGCCCTTTGACTCCAGCAACGCCTGTTATTTTCTTGAAGGGGATGCGTTGTTCAACTCAGATGGGGCCACGCTCCATGCTGAATTGCGCGAGCAAAATGCAAAGTATCGCATTGAACTGACAACCCCCAAAGGCAAGCACCTTAAAACAATCATTGGCATCGTCACCAACGCCGTCATTAATACGCAATGGGAATTGAAGGACGACCGGGATAAAATATTCAAGGGCGATACTTTTGAGGCCGCTTTTTATGTCGCATATCCTGGCGACACTCATACAAACGCACCCGTCAGAAATATTTTTAGCCGAGTTCCCAATCGGAACCATTGAGGACGAAATGCTGAATTCAAAGCCAGAACGTCGGCTGCCGTTGATTGTCTTATCGCTGGCCTGTGTCGTAATGCGGACAGCGATAGCCAATGGGCTTCCGCCCGGCGTGCCAAATCCTATCGGGCCGGATGGCAAATATACACACGCGTTATTTTTTACAACCAAAGCATATCAGGACGAGGCTTTGAAACTGGTGATTCGAGAGGCAAACCAAGTGGCTAAAGAATTAAAGCTGTCAAATGAGTCGCCCATCACGGAATCGAACATCGTCAAGTCGTTCATCAACCCGTTTGGCTACGCCTACGCAAAAAAGGCCATCGGAAATATCACCACCTCGAATTACTGCTATTACGTCGCCCAAGGAAACAAGTTTTCGTATCTGGAAAGCCCGCATCAGGACAAGCTTTGCCGGAAATTCCAAGTCGCTTACACGCTGCCCGTCAGCGAGATTGACACCAACGAGGCATTGAAACTGGCGACAAGATGGTTGAAGGCTATCTCTATGGACACAAAGGCGCTGAACCGAGATTGTTCTGTGACCGTGGAACTTGACCGCGCCTATGTCCACCCGCCCGTAGGGAAAATTGTGCCGTTGTATTATGTGTGCTGGTTCAACAACCAAAAGCAAGGGGTCGCGTCCGTCAGGGTTTTTACTCCAACGAAAACGCTATTGCAGTTGCGGGTAGAGGATTCAAAATACATTCGTCGTCCGCAGTTCGAATTTGCGAACCTTGATTTTTTGCTCTCGCAGACGAATGTGGTTGAAAGTGGCAATGTGCCCAGCAAACAGTGAGGATGCGCCTATGAAAACGATGCGACTACTTTCTACACGGCTGGTTTTGGAGGCATGGGTTCTGTTTTTGCCGGCCCTGGGATTTGCCCAAATCCCGCCGTATTACCCCAGCCCGGTTTCGCCGGTGCGGATCACCAGCCCGGCCAATCATGCGACGTTTTATGCGCCGGTGGAAATCCCCATTTTTGCGTATGCCAGCCTGACTTATTACACCAGTCCGTTCTCACCGGTGCCGGGCGGCATCACCAATGTGGAGTTTTACGCGGGCACGAACGATCTTGGTTCCGCTTTCAACCTGGGCGCCGGCACGCTGCCGAGGTCGGCGACTTACGCCAATTTTGTCACTACCAGACCGATTCCGCGGCTGGGAAACACCTACTGCCTGACCTGGACCAACGCACCGACCGGCACGTTTGCCCTTACGGCCGTGGCCAAAGGCGCAGGTAGCTTGTCCAAAACCTCCGCGCCGGTGAACATCACCATTCTGGCGGCGGGCACCAATGCGAATCCGGCGGATGTGGTGAGCATTGTGGCTACTGATCCCATTGCCATCGCGGGGACGAATGCCTGGGTTTGGCGCGGGGTGACCAATGCCGTGCCGACTTGGACGAATTGGGGCCAAACCGGCTGGGTGTGGTTCACGAATTGGGGGCCGAAAAATGCCCTGTTCACCCTCCAGCGGTTCGGCGATGCCAGCAGCAACTTGACCGTGAATTACCGCCTCGGCGGCACGGCCAGCAATGGCGTGGATTATGCCGCGTTGCCGGGAACCGTAACGGTGCCGGCGGGGTCAGGCTACGCGCTGATTCCCATTGTGCCAATTGACAACGGCGTGACGAACATCACGAAAACGGTCACTTTGACGCTGACGGCCGCGACCAACGTGCCGCCGGATTACACGGTGGGCTGGCCCGCCAGTGCCGCCGCACTGATTTATGAAAACTGGCTGCGGACACCATCCGCCGTTTTGCCCGGCGGCAGTTTTCACCTGACGGCCACCGGGCCGGACGGGGCGTGGTTTTATATCCAGTATTCCACGGACATGGTGAATTGGTCCGTGGCCAGCACGAACCAGGTGTTTCAAGGCTCGATTGATTTTGTGGATCCCGAGGCGGCGAGCCAGGCGAGCCGGTTTTACCGGGCGGTGCCGGTGGACCATTCACCGGGGCAATAAGCGGCGGGCGATTTCAGCCATCATTCGTTTGACGGTTCGTGGCAGGATGCGCACATGGTAACCACCAAAACATCATTCCGAAGAAATCCGGCGGCGGTGGCGCTGGGACGGTTGGGCAGATAGAAGGGCGGGCCGGCACGGACGGGCACTACATGCCCGTTACACATCTTTATGCGTATAAGGTAGAGACTTCAAAAATGCTAGAATTTACCAAATGAACCAGACAATCCCGCCCGCCAACCGTCAACCGCCGACCGATCAAGTATTTTCTCATGGCCAAAAAAGATCGGCGGATGCCGAAGATGGGCTGGGTGGAATCGGACAGACTCACTCAATTCAGCACTGGCCGCCCTCAATCCCGTCAGAAACTTTCCATGTTCAACGATCCGACTTGCCCTTGGAATCCATGTTTTTCCGGCCAATCGTCAATCCGCAAAACCGGCTATCAGCCTCCTCCTCCAAACTATGAAACTCCCAATCTTGTTGCTGGCCGTAATCCTTCACCTTGTAAATGGAAGCGTGGTTCGGGCCGGTTCCACCGCCCCGATTCCCGATGAGGCTATCATCCTCACGCCGCAATCCTCGCCTCGCCCCGCCATTCACAGCGCCAAAGTTTTTGGCGTGCGCCCTGGCGCGCCGTTTCTTTACACCATCGCGGCGACGGGTGACCGCCCGATGACATTCGCGGCGGACGGCTTGCCTGCCGGACTCCAACTTGATCCGCAGACGGGCATCATCACCGGCAGCCTGAAAGACAAAGGCGAACACGCCGTGAGCTTGCGTGCGAACAACCGGCTTGGTGAGGCGACGCGGCAGTTGAAGATTGTTTGCGGTTCACAGATTGGATTGACGCCGACGATGGGCTGGAACAGTTGGAACTGCTTTGCCAATTCGGTGACGGAAGAGAAGGTCAAATCCGCCGCCGCCGCGATGGTGAGCAGCGGGTTGATTAATCACGGCTGGACTTATGTCAACATTGATGAATTTTGGACCCGGAACCCGGGCCTGGCGGGGAAGGATCCCACGCTGGACGGGCCGGGGCGGGATTCTCATGGCCGCATCGTGCCCAACCCGAGATTTTCGGACATGAAAGAGCTGGCGGATTATGTGCATGCCAGGGGATTGAAATTGGGCCTTTATTCCTCGCCCGGTCCGGTGGGCTGCGGCGGATCTCTGGGAAGCTTCGATCATGAGTTGCTGGACGCCCAAAGTTTTGCGGCCTGGGGGATTGATTATTTGAAATACGACTGGTGTTCCTATCTGCCGGAACTGGAAAAACAGCGCACGCGACCCGTTGATTTTTCGCCGATGAACCGGTTTTTGACGAACGGCACCCCGGAGAAGTTGCTGGAGTTGATGCGGCCTTACGCCGTGATGCGCGCCGCGCTGAACAGCGTGAACCGCGACATCATTTACAGCTTCTGCCAATATGGCAACGGCAACTCATGGGAATGGGCGGGCGAATTGGGCGGCAATTCGGGCCGCACGACTTATGACATTGTTGACAAATGGCAAAGCCCCGACGGCTTGAGTGTCTCCGACATCGGCTTCAGCCAAAATGGACATGAGAAATTTGCCGGGCCGGGACATTTCAACGACCCGGACATGTTGGTCATCGGCAAAGTCGGTTGGGGGCCGGCGCTGCATCCAACGCGACTCACGCCGAACGAACAATACACGCACATCTCGCTGTGGTGCCTGCTGGCGTCGCCGCTGCTCATCGGCTGCGACATGACGCAGATGGACGATTTCACATTCAGCCTGCTGACGAACGACGAGGTGCTGGAAGTGGACCAGGACCCACTCGGCAAACAGGCGTCGCGCGTGGCGCAAGACGGCGCGCTGGAAGTTTGGGCCAAAGACATGGAAGACGGATCGAAGGCGGTGGGACTGTTCAATCGGGGCGACAAAGCGGCGACCGTTACCGCCAAGTGGTCCGACCTCGGCCTGACGGGTAAACAAAAAGTGCGCGACCTCTGGCGGCAGAAAGACCTCGGCAAATTCAACGGCGAGTTCAAAACCGAAGTTCCTTGCCACGGCGTCGTCCTCGTCAAAATCGGGAAATAGCAGAATTGAAAAGAACAAACAAAACCTATACAAAATTGAAAATCATCCATCGCTCCACCTTTCTCGCACTTTCGATCTCTGTCTTGCTCTGCGGTGGCGGCATTGCCGTCGCTGAACCCGTCGCATCGGCGGCGGAGCCGGCTGCGAAATCCCAGCCCCAAACGGACAAAAAAGAACCAGCTCCCGGAAATCCTTCCGCCACCATTCTCCACTACACGGAGGCTGCCCCCGGCCATGTTTGGGACACCATCCCATTCTGGTGGCACGGCGAGTTTCATCTCTTCTTCCTCAATCAGGCGAAGTGGAGCCACGCCCGGACGTCCGATTTCGTGAATTGGGAAAAGCTGCCGGATGCCATTTTGGCCGGGGGTATGGATGCCGCTTGCTGGACTGGCAGTGTGATTGAGAAGGACGGAACCTTCTACCTTTTCTACACCGGTAAGAATGGTAAGAATCATCAAGACCCCAAGGCGGATCAGAAGGTGAAGCTGGCCACGAGCAAGGACTTGATCCATTTCGAGAAGCGTCCGGACTTTACCCTCTATGCCGACGGAAAGTTCTACTGGAACAAGACCATCAATGGCCCGCTCGACAAGAGTCTGCCGATTGATGGTCAATCCGATGAAAGCTTTCGCGATCCCGAAGTATCCTGGAACCCGGAGCATAAGGAGTATTGGATGCTACTCCACAGCCGAGATGCCCAAACGCAATATCACAACTTCGGACTTTACCGTTCGGATGATTTGTTGAACTGGACGCCGCGTCCCGCGTTGACTACGTCCATGCCCGTCCACCATCGCAATATTGATTGTCCCGTCCTGTTCCCGCTCGCTGGAAAATGGTATCTGATCTTCAGCGGCGGCCGGTATTCCATAGCGGATAAATCCGATGGACCTTATAGCGCTCACCGTTCGTATGACTTCAATAATTATGTCGACAAGGTGAGGTTTGATGGCCAGGGCCGCGCCCTGACCGTCGGCACCGCGCGTTCGGCCACGGGAAATCCAGATGGCAGCCGCTCCACAATGGTGCGAGAGTTCTACGCCGGTTCCGACGGGCGCCTGCTCCAGCGGCCCTTGCCCGAAGTGATCGCGGCGTTTCCGAAGACAACGCAGTCCCTGTCAACGTTGTCCGGATGCCCTGCCACCGGCCATGTGGATTGCAACGGCAAAAACATTCGTTTCGTGCGGGAGGAGCAGGATGCCCGAATAACGATCAGCGATGCACCGCAGGATTTTCTGGCAGATTTCACGGTTGAGCTGGCGGCGGACTCGACCTTTCGCCTCAATTTTCGCGGCGATGCCCGGACGGTCGGCTACACGCTCGAAATCAGCACCGCCGACAATAAGCTTTGGGTGGGAACGGCTTCGAAAAACACCGAAAGCAGTAAGGAATTTGCCGAGCGTGGCATCAACGTGCCAGCGAACCATCCGCTCAAGGTGAAACTTTTCATGGTCGGCGACTTGATTGAATGTTTTGTGGAGGATGTCTGCGCCTTGACCATCAACGCCTATGACCTTAAGGGTTCAAAGATGACGATTGAAACGGTCAAAGGCAGCGCCAGACTCGATGCGTTCGAGCTGAAAGAGCGGGTGAGCAAATAAAAAAATGCTTATCCGCTTATGCTTTTTTCACACTACACATTTTTATGCGTATCAGTTGTCAGCCCAAACCATGCTAAACTCCCGAATCAATAATATAATGAATTCCATACCCGTTTGCTTCCTGCGTGCCCTGCTTTTTTTGGCGTTGTCTTGCGGCGGCATGGCCCGCGCTGCGGAATCCGCCGCGCCCTTCGTTCATCCTGACACGGTCGCGGATAAAAGCTGGGCGGCGTCTTGGGTGGGCGTTGCTACGCCCGCCACGAGTAACCAATGGATGGCGTTTCGCAGGACGTTCACCGTGGGCAAAGTTCCCGCCCACGCCGTCGCGCGCATCGCGGTGGATACGAAATATTGGTTGTGGCTGAACGGCGAAATGGTCGTGCGCGAGGGCGGCTTGAAGCGCGGGCCGACGCCGACGGACACCTATTTCGATGAAGTGGAGCTCGCACCTCATCTCAAACCCGGCACGAACACACTCGCCATTCTCCTCTGGCATTTTGGCAAGGAAGGTTTTACTCACAAGGATAGCGGCCAAAGTGCGCTGCTCTTCCAGCTTGAAACGAGGGGGTTGAAGCTGTGGAGCGACGTCTCGTGGAAGGCGCGGATTCACCCGGCGTTCAGTAATACCGGTGCGCCGCATCCAAATTATCGTTTACCCGAATCCAACATCCGGTTTGATGCAACCCAAGATCTCGTTGGTTGGGAGCAACCCGGCTACAATGATGGTGCGTGGCCGAATGCCGTGGTCTTCGGCCAGCCGCCGTGTGCGCCGTGGCATCGCCTCGTGCTGCGCCCTGTGCCGCCGTGGAAAGATTACGGGTTGAAGCCTTATGAAAATGCGGCCGATCTGCCGAAAGTTTCCGATGGCAACGTCATGGAAGCCAAATTGCCTTACAACGCCCAGGTCACGCCGTATCTGAAAATCGAAGCCGCCGCCGGCCAACTCGTCAAGATTCAGATGGACAATTATATGGATGGCAGTCCGACCAACGAGCCGGCGCCCAATGTGCGCGCCGAATACGTCACGCGTGACGGCGTGCAGGAATTCGAGTGCCCCGGCTGGATGAACGGCAACGCAGTGCATTACGAGCTGCCCGCCGGGATCAAGTTGCTCGACCTGCGTTATCGCGAGAGCGGCTTCGACACGGAATTCGCCGGCACCTTCGCCTGCGATGACGATTTTCTGAACCGGCTGCGCGTCAAGGCGGCGCGCACGCTTTACATCACCATGCGCGACACCTACATGGATTGTCCCGACCGCGAACGCGCGCTGTGGTGGGGCGACGCGGTGAACGAACTGGGCGAATCTTTCTATGCGCTGGACCGTCGCGCCGACCGGTTGACCCGCAGTTGCATGCTTGATCTGGTGGGCTGGCAAAAACCCGATGGCGTTTTGTTTTCGCCGGTTCCCTCCGGCAATTGGACGAAAGATTTGCCGTTGCAAATGCTGGCCAGCATCGGTCGCACCGGCTTCGGGACTTATGGCCTTTACAGCGGTGACACGGAAACGCTCTGCGCCGTTTATCCCGCCGCCAAACGCTATCTGGAAATCTGGGACATGCAAACCAACGGCCTCGTCGTGCCACGTCCAGGCGCGTGGTCTTGGGGCGACTGGGGCGAGAATGTGGATATGACCGTTCTCTACAACGCCTGGTATTACATCGGCCTGCAAGGCCTTGAACAGATGGCCCGGGCGACCGGCCACAAAAAGGATTTGCCGTGGATCGCCACGCGCAAGGCATCCATCGAAGTCGCGTTCAACCAAACTTTTTGGAACGGCAAGGAATACCGTTCTCCCAATTACGGTAACAAGAAAACCGATGACCGCGCCAACGCCATGGCGGTGGTTGCCGGACTGGCGCAGCCGGAACAATATCCCGCGTTGCTTGAAGTTTTCCGGCAGCAGGAACACGCCAGTCCCTACATGGAGAAATATGTGCTCGAAGCGCTCTGCCTCATGGATCAGCCCGCCTTCGCGCAGGAGCGCATTCATCGTCGCTTTGCCACGATGGTGAATCATCCCGACTTCACGACCTTGTGGGAAGGCTGGGGCATCGGCAAGGAGGGCTATGGCGGCGGCACGATCAACCATGCGTGGAGCGGCGGCCCGCTCACGATCATGTCGCAATACTTCGCGGGCATCGTGCCGACTAAAGCGGGTTTTGCGACTTATCATGTCCTGCCCCAGATGGGTTCGCTCCGGCACATCGAGGCGAAGGTGGCGAGCGTGAAAGGCGACATTAAAGTGGAGTTGCAAAATTCGGCGGAAACTTTTTCATTAGACCTGACTTCACCCCGTGACACGGTGGCGACCGTGGGCATTCCCATAGCGCCGGGCGAAACCATCACGGAGGTGTGCGCCAACGGCAAAACTGTCTGGGCGGCGGGCGTGAAAAAAAATACGGTTAAGGGTTTGGGTTTTGTGGAGGCCACCCCCCGCTTCATCGTCTTTGAGGTGAAGCCGGGCGAATGGAATTTTGCCGCCACCAAACAAAACGGCATGGGCAGTAAACAAGGCCAATAATGAAATGGATCAACCGGAAAATCAAATTCAGGTTTGGTCGCTGCATATTCATCAGCCCCGACTCCCTGAATACGACAATCAAAATCCATTGTCTGTTCATCGCCTTGTCCCTGACGCTCCTCGCCGGCCAGACCCCGGCCGATCTCGCCGCCCACGCCGAAGTCACACCCACGCCGGCGTCTCGAAAAACCCATGTGCCGCGCATGAGTTACATTGAGAACGGCGCCATCCGGTTGGGGATTGATCTGAATCTTGGCGGCGCGATTACTTACCTAGCGCCCGCGACCAATCTCGAACTTAACGTCATCAACAGCTCCGATTGGGGGCGGCAGGTTCAGCTTTCGTATTACTCTGGCCCTGTCCCTTACAATCCGTCGGGAACGACCATGAACCAGTCGTGGCATTTCATCGGCTGGAATCCCATCCAGTCCGGCGATTGCTATGGCTTCGAATCGCAGGTGCTGCAACACACCAACACCGGCAAAATGCTTTACACCAGGCTCATCCCGATGCACTGGCCGTTGAAGAATGTCCCGGGCGAATGCGAATGCGAAGTCTGGCTGGAACTCGATGGTCCGGTCGTCAAGGCCAAGTGCCGCCTGACTAATCAACGCGGCGATACCACGCAATATCCCGCTCGCACCCAAGAGCTGCCGGCCGTCTATGTCAACGCGCCGTTCTATCGGTTAATGACCTACGGTGGTGACCGGCCGTTCACGGGCGGTGCGCTCACGCAAATCAAAAGCCGGCTCGAAAACGGTCGCTGGGGTAACTGGCAGGCCACCGAAAACTGGGCGGCCGAGGTCAATGATGCCGGCTGGGGCCTCGGGGTCTGGAATCCTGATGCGTATGCCTTCAGCGGCGGCTTTGCTGGCAAACCCGGCGTTGGTGGCCCACAGGATTTTCCGACGGGCTACATCGCACCCAACCGGTCGGACATTCTCGATCACAACATCGTCTATGATTATCGCTACGAGTTGATTCTCGGCAGCCTGGCGGAAATTCGGGCACGCGTTTACAGCCACAAGCCACAGCCCGCGCCGCTGACGTTCCAGTTCAGGCACAATCGGCAGGGCTGGCATTATCAGGATGCGTCAGATCAAGGCTGGCCGGTGGGCGGTGAACTTGATGTGCGGTCAACGGGGAAAGCTCCGCATATTGACAGCCCCGATTTTTTCATTCGCGCGGCGGATGCGCCGCAACTCACCATCGAAGCCGCCTTCTCCACCGGCCAGAGCAATGCCTCGGTGAGGTGGCAGACGCTGGATCGTAAAGGTTTTGTCGGAACGCAGAAAAAATGCTTTCCGGTGGTGCCGGACGGACAGTTCCGTCGTTATGAAGTCAACTTGAGCGCTTCCCCAAAGTATGTCGGGATTATCACCCAGCTACGATTGGACGTCTTGTCTGCCAGCCACCCAGCGCACGTGCGCTTGAAATCACTGACGCTGGGACCGGATGTTTTGCTGCGCGAAACAAAAGCAACTTCTGCCGCAGCGTTGCCAAACAGTCTTAGATAAAGGACAACCATGAAGCACACCCTCATACTCCTCGCCGCCCTGCTACTGGCGCCGATAGCCGCACCGCTGGCCGCGCAGACCGCCCCCCAAGCCCAACCCCAAAACTGGTCGGAACCGCCCGTCGTCGAGCCAAAGTATGACGGCACTCTGATTCCGCCGCCGAAAGGAGCCGTTGTTCTTTTTGACGGCAAAAACGCCAGTGGCTGGGTGGCAATCCCAAATAAAAATGATACCAACCAGAGCAGCCAATTTATCTGGAAAGTGGAAAACGGTTACATGGAAGTAGTCACTCCGCCCGGTGCCCGCGAGCAACGACTGGCCGGCACCAAGGAAAGCCCCATCACCAGCGGTCATCTGCACATCGAATGGGCCACGCCCGCCCAAGTGAAAGGCACCGGTCAGGGCCGGGGCAACAGCGGCGTATTTATCGAAGGCTTTCCCGAATTGCAGGTGCTCGACTCTTTCAACAACCCGACCTATTTCGACGGCCAAGCCGCCGCGTTTTACAAAAATCGCCCGCCGTTGGTGAGCGCCTGTCGTGGCCCCGGTCTCTGGCAGTGTTACGACATTTACCTTCAGCGCGCCAAGGTGGCCGGCGGAAAAGTTGTTCAACCGAGCGTCATCACGGTTTATCACAACCATGTTTTGGTGCAGGATCACCTAACCTTTTCCAACGCCATCCAGACGAGCACACTCCGGCTTCAGGATCACCTCAATCCCGTGCGCTTCCGAAACATCTGGTTCATGCCGGGTGAAACGGTCTCCCAACCCTGAACCCCTCACCACCATTATATATGAAACAAATACAGTCGATTAAGCCATCAGAAGAAATCTCTGGCGGCCATTGGTCGCGCCGGCATTTTTTGCAGACCGCCGCCTTGGCCACCGGGGCCGCCGTCACGGGTTTTCCCAGCCTGCTCCGCTCGGCCGAAACCACTAAAAAAATCAATGTCGCGCACATCGGTTTTGGCGGCATGGGTAAAGGACGGCTCACGGAGATGCTTGGCTGCAAGGCGAACATCATCGCTCTGTGCGACGTGGACGAAAACCAATTTCCCGCCGCCCGGCAGATCATCGCGAAGGCGGCTTTCAAGCCGAAGGAATATGTGGACTTTCGTGAGATGCTGGAAAAAGAGAAGGATTTGGACGCCGTGGTCATCACCACGCCCGACCATTGGCACGCGCCCATCACGACGGCGGCGCTGAAAGCGGGCAAACATGTGTTTTGCGAGAAGCCGCTGACCCACACGATTTCAGAAGCCCGGGCGGTGCGTAAGCTGGTCAAGAAATATCCAAACCAAGTCACGCAAATGGGCAACCAAGGCAGCGCCTCGCCGAACCTGCGGCGCGGCATTGAAGTCATCCAAGGTGGCGCGCTGGGACAGATTCATGAGGTGCATTGCTGGGCGCCTGCCAGTGGCATTCATCCCGGCTTGGCGACGCCGTCGGTTGGCGATCCGATCCCGAATGGTTTGCACTGGGATGGCTGGTTGGGAGTGGCGCCCGCCCGACTCTACAAAAAGGGCTATTATCACCCAGCCAATTGGCGCAATTGGTATGATTTCGGCAGCGGCACCATGGGCGACTGGGGCTGTCACGCATTGAACTTGCCTTTCCATGCACTAAAACTGGATTACGCCAAGCGCATTTACGCCAATGGCGAATTGGCCGGCCTGCCAACTTACTCGGGAAAAAATCACATCCGTTTCGAGTTCGACCGGCGCGGGAATCTTGATCCGGTCACGGTGCATTGGTATGACGTGGGCGCGAAGCCGGCGGACGGCGTGGTTCCGGCGGAACTGCTCGCGCAATTGGGCGAATTGCCAGAAACCGGCGTTTTGATCCTCGGCGAAAACGGCTGGACCTACGGCGAGGCTCACTCAAGCTCGGACTACGTCATGCTGAAGGGCGACAAGAAAATGTCCGGCATTCAAAAACACGAAGCCACCCAAAACATTCCCGTATCCCTCCCGCGCGTCCACAACCATGTCGCGGAATGGGTGGACGCATGCACCGGCGGGCCGGCGACGTTTTCCAGTTTTGAAACCGGCGGCCATCTCACCGAAATCGCCCTATCCGGCGTGGTTGCATTGCGGACCCAGAAAACCCTGGAGTGGAATGGTGAGAAAATGCGCTCCGAAAATGCTCCGGAAGCGGATCAATATATTCAGGCACATTATCGCCATGACTGGAAGCTATGACGCTGAATTCTTAAACGATCAACCATGAAGCACACCCTCATACTCCTCGCCATCTTGCCGCTGCCCGCCATGGCGTTTGCGCGGACGATTCCGACGGAGCTTTTTGCCGGCCACGCGGTGTTTCACCGGAACAAGCTGATGGCAATCCGCTAAAAAATATTAAAATGAAGATCCGAACAGTAATTCCCTATTTGACAATAACAACTCTGATTGCCTTGGCCGCGCTCTCAACATCGGCGCGCGACAATCAATTATTGCTTGATGACTGGCGTTTTCAGAAAGGGGATCAAACCAATGCGGCGGCTACAGATTGCACCGATACCGGCTGGCAAAAGATTTCCTTGCCGCACTGCTGGGGCTGGGAAGAGGCGCAGGTGACGAACAAATATTATCGCGGGCCGGGTTGGTATCGGCGCGCGTTGGAATTGCCGGCGGAGACGGGGAAGCGCTACTTTCTCCGTTTCGAGGCAGCGTCCACGGTGGCGGATGTTTTTCTCAACGGTCAAAACCTGGGCGAGCACCGTGGTGGTTTTGGAGCGTTCTGTTTTGAAATAACCGATAAGTTGAACGCCAGCGGCACGAATCTTCTCGCCGTGCGTGTGAACAACGCCAAGGCGACGGACATTGCCCCCCTCAGTATCGATTATTGTGTCTTCGGCGGTTTGTATCGCCCGGTGCATTTGCTGGTGACGGAAGACGTTTGTTTCACGCCGCTGGATCACGCCTCGCCCGGCGTGTTCTGGCAGCCGACACAAGTTTCCAAAAATGAAGCCGTCATTGACTTCACGGCGGAAATTTCCAACGGCGCAAAAACCAATGCGGATCGCGTGCTGGTTGCCAAAATACTGGATGCGACGGGGAAAATGGTCGCCTCGCAATCATGTGCCATTGAAATACCTGGACGCGTCACGCCGCCGTTCGCGTTGCAGCTCAAGTTGAAAAATCCGCATCTCTGGAACGGTCGCGCTGACCCGTATCTTTACCGGGCGGTGGCTGAGTTGCAGACGACAAATGGCGTGGTATGCGATTCCATTGAGCAGCCGCTTGGCCTGCGCTTTTACCGCGTGGATCCGGACCAGGGATTTTTCCTGAATGGCGAGCCGTATCGGATACGCGGGGTGTGCCGGCATCAGGATGTCTGGAACAAAGGCTGGGCCTTGAGTCATGCCGACCATGAGCGCGACGTGCAGTTGATTTGTGAAATGGGCGCGAACGCCGTGCGTTGCTGCCACTATCAGCACAGTGATGAATTCTATTCGCTGTGCGACCAAGCCGGCTTGCTGGTCTGGGCGGAAATTCCGCAGGTTAATGAAATCACGGCCGGTCCGGAATTTGCCGAAACCTCGCGGAATCAACTGCTCGATTTGATCCGGCAAAATTTCAACCATCCGGCGATTTTTGTGTGGAGTCTGTTTAATGAAATCGGCTACCGAACCGGCGATCCGCACCGGTTGCTTAAGGATTTGAAAATTGTGGCCAACGGCGAAGATCCGACGCGGCCAACCATCGCAGCAACTTGCATAATGGATCGGCCCCAGATGAACAAAATCCCCGACCTGCTTGGCTGGAATCGTTATCCCGGCTGGTATCCGCCGGTGGATGGCGGAATACCCAGCAAACCGGAGGAGTGCGGGTCGCTGTTGGACGCCATTCGTTACACCAGCCGGCATGGCGGCATTTGCCTGGGTGAATATGGCGCGGGCGCGAATGTGTCCCAGCACGAGGACAAACCCCAACAACCCAAGCCCGCCGGCCAGTGGCATCCGGAAGAATGGCAGGCCATCGTCCACGAAGCCGACTGGGCCGCGATCAAGGCGCGTCCGTTTGTGTGGGGCAGTTTCGTTTGGAACATGTTTGATTTTGTCGTGGCCGACCGCCACGAAGGCGGGGTGCCCAGCCGCAATGACAAGGGCTTGGTGACCAACGACCGGCAGACGAAGAAGGACGCCTTTTATTTTTACCAGGCCAACTGGTCGGACGAACCGGTGCTTTATCTTACCAGCCGCCGTTACACGGAACGGACCAATTCGCTGACCGACGTGAAGGTTTATTCCAACGCGAAACCGGTTGAGTTGTTTGTGAACGGCAAATCACTGGGCAAATCGAGCGCGGCGACGAACTGCGTTTTCATCTGGAAAAACATCGCGCTTGCACCCGGCGAAAATCATATCGAGGCAAAAGCCGTTCGCAAACATCAGGTGTTGCGCGATCAATGTGTTTGGCATCTCGGCGGACCACCATGAAATACGCCCTCACACTCCTCACCGCCCTGCTGCTGACGCCGCTAGCTGCACTGCCCGCCGAAAATTCCATCCCGGTTCAACTGAAGGTGAACAACCCGGATGGCCCCATTAAACCCAATAGGTTCGCGCTGGATGTGACCCAATTTGGCGCGATTCCCGACGACGCCAAAGACGACACGGCGGCATTTCTGGCCGCGTTCCGCGCGGTGCAAACCAACGACACCAAGATGATTGAAATTCCCCGGGGCGTTTACCAATTACGCGCGGATGGCAATCCCGGCGACCACAACTCGCTCTTTCCCGTGACCGGGATGCAGGGACTGACGATTCGCGGTCACGGCGCGGAACTCATGATGAGCGGGACGGGCACCGTCTTTAGTTTTACGAAATGCCAGAACCTCGCCGTTGAGGGATTGACCATGGACTGGGCCCGCCCGGCTTTTTCCCAGGGAACCGTGATTGCCGCGGCGGCCAAACAATTTGATGTCCAAGTCGAGCCCGGGTTTCCCGTGTCGGGCGGCGAGCCGGTCGGCGCGTTCATGAGTTATGATCCGGTCACCCGGTTGCCCGACGGGAAAGAGGTGGATGTTTATGATGGTGTGGAAAAAACGGAACTGGTGCGTCCGCAGGTGGTGCGCGTTTTTCTGAAACGCAAGGTTCCGGCGGTGAAAGTCGGAACGCTCCTGGTGCTGCGCCATGAAGTTTACGGGCCGGGCATTTTTAATCTCCAGCGTTGCGCCGATGTGCGGCTGCGCGAGGTCACGCTTTACACCGGTTCCGGCATGGCGGTGCAGTGCAGTCTCAGCACAAATATCAGCTTGAATAACTTTGCTGTCCGCCTTCGGCCGGGTTCCGGCCGCCTCATGTCCACCACGGCGGACGCCACGCATTTTGGAGGTTGCCAAGGAACGATTACGCTGGAGGATTGCATCTTTGAAGGTATGGGCGACGACGGCGTCAATGTGAAGAGTGGACTTTATCTGACGGTCAAGCAGCGGCTTGATGACCACACCGTGCTCTGCCAGCATAATCTGAACATGGTGGACCTGCCGGATGCCGGCGACAGCCTCGAATTGTCGCATCCGGAAAATCTCCTGCCGTTCGCGACCAACCGGGTGCAGGCCGCAAAGCTTCAGCCCGGCGTGGAAAAAATTCACCGCGTCACCTTTGCCGAACCCTTGCCGGCGACGCTTCGCGTCGGCGATGTCCTGGGCAATGCGACCCGGGTGCCTAAATTGCGAATGAGCCGCTGCACCGTCCGCGCCAACCGGGCGCGCGGTGTGCTCTGCCAAACCCGCGATGCTGTCATTGAGGACTGCACCTTCAATCACTGCACCGGGGCCGGGGTGATGTTGATAACCGAGAATGTTCAATTTTACGAAAGCATCAGCCCCCGCAACGTGACGGTGCGCCGCTGCCGGTTTGAAAGTTGCAATCAGGGTGCAGCCCGCGCCGAGGCGGCGCTCGCAGCGGTGGTCTGGTTGAAAAAAAGCGCCTATCCGCCCCAGCCGGGCGTGATTCGGGATGTGAGGTTTGAAGGCAACCAGATCATCAGCACGCCGGGCAGCGCCATTTTTGCGGTGGCGGTGGACGGCCTCACCATTCGCAGTAATATCATCCGGCAAGCCTGCCTGAATCCCGTCAACCAGGACGCGCGCAGCGCCGTTCGGGTGCTGAATTGCTCGCGAGCGGTCATCGCCGGCAACGACATTGCCCGGGAAAATCAAGGGCCGAGAATGGAAACCCCGGTGAAGGTGTCGCCGGCGGATGGATTGAGAAAGCAAACTGAAAAATAAAACCAAAAAGGAAAAT
>CAIPKV010000057.1 GCA_903865745.1 uncultured Verrucomicrobia subdivision 3 bacterium
AAAATTGCCGCGCGCGTCATGGCTGGTAAGACCTTAAAGGAACTGAATTTCACGGAAGAAATCTGGACGAAGTATTGGGCGGTAAAAGAATCCGTCTTCCCGTTTAACAAATTCGTCGGCCAGGACATCTTGCTCTCCCCCGAGATGCGTTCCACCGGCGAAGTCATGGGGCTGGACGCCGACCTCGGCACGGCCTACGCGAAATCGCAGATGGCCGCGAACTCCGCGCTGCCACTCAAGGGCAAGGTGTTTATCAGCGTCAGCGACCTGCACAAGCCGCACGTCGCCGAAGTCGCGAAATCTTTCGCCGACCTTGGCTTCGAACTCATTTCCACTGGTGGCACGGCGTCAGTTTTAGAAAAAGCCGGCTTGAAAGTGGAGCGTATCCTTAAATTACAGGAAGGTCGCCCCAACGTAATTGACCTCCTTAAGAACAAAGAAATCCAGCTCGTCATCAATACGCCCAGCGGCGCGTCACCGCGGGCGGATGAAGTTAAAATTCGCACCACCGCCGTCTATACCGGCACACCCATCATGACCACGCTCTCGGGTGCAAAGGCCGCCGCGCTCGGCATCGCCGCCTTGAAAAAATCTGGCTACGCCGTCAAGACCGTGCAGGAGTATCATTGATGCTTGCAAAACCATGGCGGTGAGGCTGGCATCGGTCATTACCTGCAAAACGTCGATTGGCGACGGCCAATTCACGAATGAACTCCCCAAAACGACGATTGATGCCATCAAAACGACGATGGGTGTCATAAAATTCAGGATTAATCCCAAAGAATCGGCGATTGGTGGTTAGAAAACGACAATGAACAATCCCCAATCGACGGTGAACGCTTCCGAAACGACGATTGCCGAGGTCAAATCGACGATTAATTTGATTAAAATAACGATTAGTCCGGGCGAAACGACGGTGGACGAGTAGATTTCGACGATTAAACCCCGTAAAAGCCTGAAGCTACTCCAAAAAACGACGGTTTAGGCTGCGCCGCCGCCAAACCTAGTCTCCGCCGGGTGGCTAAGCTAAAGCTTGAACTCCCCCGCGCCTAACCTACTTTAGTTGTGTTGAAATCCGCCCCGCCACCGCTGCTCCCGTTGCTGAAGCAATACTTCGGATTCACCTCGTTCCGCCCGTTGCAGGAAGAAATCATCCGCGATTCGCTCGCGGGCAAAGATGTATTCGCCTTGCTGCCGACCGGTGGCGGCAAATCGCTCTGCTTTCAGCTACCCGCTCTCACGCGCACCGGCCTCACCGTCGTGGTTTCGCCCTTGATCGCTTTGATGAAAGATCAGGTGGACGCGCTCCAAGCCGCCGGTGTGCCTGCGACTTTTCTAAATTCTTCGCTCGCTACCGAGGAATCGCGCAAGCGTCTTCGTGGTTTGCACCATGGCGAATTCCGCCTGCTCTACGTTGCGCCCGAGCGGCTGATGCTCTCCGGATTCCTGGCCGATTTGCAAAAGTGGCATGTGCAGCTCATCGCCATTGACGAAGCGCATTGCATCAGCGAATGGGGTCACGATTTTCGTCCCGAATACCGGCAGATTTCCGATCTGCGCAAATTGTTTCCCGACGTGCCGTTCATGGCGCTCACCGCCACCGCCACCGGCCGCGTGCGCGCGGACATCGTCACGCACTTGAAATTGCGCGAGCCGAAATGTTATGTCGCCAGCTTCAATCGTCCTAACCTGACTTACCGCGTGCTCGCCAAGAACAAGCCGTTTGATCAACTGTTTGAATTTCTACGCGCGCGGCCCAAGGAAAGCGGCATCGTCTATTGTCTCTCGCGCAAAGGTGCGGAAAGCGTGGCCGAACGGCTGAATGAAAATGGCATCAAGGCCCGGCCCTATCACGCCGGCCTCACGCCAAAGGAGCGCAGCGAGCATCAGGAGCTTTTCCTGCGCGACAACATCCGCGTCGTGTGCGCCACCATCGCCTTTGGCATGGGCATCAACAAGCCAAATGTCCGCTTCGTCGTGCACTACGATTTGCCGAAAAATATCGAGGGGTATTATCAGGAAACCGGCCGTGCGGGCCGTGATGGTTTGCCGGGGGAATGCGTTTTGCTCTTCAGTCCCGGCGATGCAGTAAAGCAAACGACGTTTATTGACGAGAAACCGAATCCGCAGGAGCGTCAGATTGCGCGCGAACAGTTACAGCAGATGGTGCATTACGCTGAATGTGCGAACTGCCGCCGGGTGGAACTGCTCGCTTATTTTGGCGAGGAATTTCCCGCCGCTGATTGTGGTGCGTGTGACAACTGTCTGTCCCCGCGCGCCACCTTCGACGGCACGCTGGCCGCGCAGAAATTTCTGTCGTGCGTATTTCGCATTCGTGAGAAAAATGGTTTTGGGGTCGGCCTGAATCACGTTATCGAAGTTCTTACTGGTGCGGACACGGAAAAAATCCGCAAGTGGGACCACTCGCAGCTTTCCACCTTTGGCATCGGCAAAGAACATAGCCGGTCCGAATGGGCGGCGATAGGCCGTGAACTCATCCGGCTCGGCCTGCTCCGGCAGACGGCAGAAAAATTCAGCGTGCTGGAAATCACCAATGCTGGCGCCGCCGCGCTGAAGGAGCGGAAGAAAATCAAGTTGACCAAACCCGTCATAGCGTTGGAAACGAAGACGCGTCACGTCGGCGAAATCTCGTGCGATGAAGGGCTGTTCGAGCGTTTGCGCGAATTGCGCAAGCGGCTGGCCGACGAACACGACGTGCCGGCCTACATCGTTTTCTCCGACGTAGCCTTGCGGCAAATGGCGCGGAATTATCCGCAGACCGAGAGCGAATTCACCCGTATTAGCGGCGTGGGCGAGAAGAAGCTGCGCGAGTACGGCGAAGTTTTTCTCGGTGAGATTGCGGCGCATCTGGCCACCAACGCCCGCCAGATATTCGCCGAGGAATCGTTTGTGGTACCCGTCGCCCAGCGTTCCAGTTTAGGCGATACCGCGCGCGAAACGCTTCGCCGCTTTCGCGCCGGCGATTCACCGACGGAAATTGCCGCGGCGCGCGGACTGGTGGTGGGCACTGTCTACGGGCATCTCGGCACCGCGATTGAAGTGGGCGAGGTTATTAATGTGTCACAACTTCTCGACGCCGAGGCGCAGGCGGAAATCGCCGCCGCCTTCCAGCGCACTGGCTGGGGGAACATTGTTGGGGCGCGCGAAATACTTGGCGAAAAATACGATTATGGCCTGCTGCGGATTTTCCGCGCAGCAGCGAACGTCAGAAAATGAATTATTTCTTATCGTTAGATTTCCAAGCCAGCGAGTTGGTGTCCGTGCCGAAATCAATTGAGGCGGAATTGATGCAGTAGCGCAGGCCGGTCGGCGCGGGGCCGTCGGGGAAAACGTGGCCAAGATGGCTGCCGCAGTTCGCGCACAAAACCTCCGTGCGTTGCATCCCGAAGCTGTCATCCTCGCGCTCGACCACCGTGCCTTTCGCCGCAAGATCGGAAAAACTCGGCCAGCCGCAGCCGGAATCAAATTTATCCTTGGAGGTGAATAGCACTGCGCCGCACGCTGCGCAGCGATAGAAGCCCGGCTCTTTGGTGTTCCAATATTTGCCGGTGAACGGCCGCTCGGTGTTCGCCTCGCGCAAAATGGCGTATTGTTCGGGCGTCAGTCGTTTGCGCCATTCGGCATCAGTGAGCTGAAAGGGGAATTTCATAGTGGAGTTAGTTGTATTATCAATGGCCGTCGGGCTGTTGGTCGGCACGGCATTGCAGCCGGTCGCGAATAACGTGGCCCCCAGCGCAATTAAAATGAAAGTCAGTTTCATTTTTTATATAATTACGGCGAAATACCTATGCCATCGCTGCCTCCATCCGTCAAATGCGGCGGTGGCAAAAATTATTTCTTCAGGGTTTGAGATGCGCTAGCCTCGGGCCGTTCAATTCAATATCACATGAAAATTTCCATCCAAGAACTCATGGGTAAAAGCGGCGTGGCCTTTGGCACCAGCGGCGCGCGCGGACTGGCCACGGCGATGACGGACCAGGTCTGCTACGCCTATGCTAAAGGTTTTCTCCAATACCTCGAATCCATTGGTGAAATCAAACGCACCGGGGAACGCGTTGCTGTTGGTGGCGATTTCCGGCCCAGCACCGGCCGGGTGATGGAAGCCGTCTGCCGTGCCGCCGAGGATCTGGGCTATCGCGCGGTTAATTGCGGGCGGGTCCCGTCGCCCGCCGTCGCGCTGTTCGGTTTTGAAAACAAGATTCCGTCTATCATGGTCACCGGCAGCCACATTCCCGACGACCGCAATGGCATCAAGTTCAACAAGTGCGCTGGCGAAGTATTAAAGTCCGACGAGAAAGGCATGAGCAGCCAGGTTGTCGAACTGGACGATGCGCTGTTCGGTCTAGATGGAAATTTCGCGCAGGTAAAAGCGCCGCATGAAATCTCGCCGGAAGCCGGCGAAAATTACGCGATGCGCTACCTGAATTATTTCAGACATGATGCATTGAAAGGATTGCGCATCGGCGTTTATCAACATTCCGCCGTTGGTCGCGATGTGTTGGTAAAAATTCTTTCGCACCTTGGCGCAGAAGTAACGCCGCTCGGCCGCTCGGACAAATTCATTCCGGTGGACACCGAAGCCATTCGCCCCGAAGACGTACAAATTGCGCAGACCTGGGCGGCAACTGGAAAATACGATGCGCTGGTATCGGCCGACGGTGACAGCGACCGTCCGCTAGTCAGTGATGAGCGCGGTAACTGGCTGCGTGGCGATGTTGCGGGCGTCTTGTGCGCAAAATATCTGGAGGCGGATTCCATCAGCACCCCAGTCAGTTGTAATACCGCCGTCGAAAAATGCGGCTGGTTTCGCGAGATTCGTCGCACGCGCATTGGTTCGCCGTTCGTGGTGTCTTCGATGATGGAAGCCACGGCTGGCGGCGCAAAACGTGTGGTTGGCTATGAGGCCAATGGCGGCTTCTTGTTAAATTCAGATATTGAAAACGACGGCAAAAGGCTCCGCGCTTTGCCGACGCGCGATGCGGTGATTGTAATGCTCGGCATTCTGTTGCTGACGAAAGTGCAGAACAAAACGGTTTCCGAACTGGCCGCTAGTTTACCCGCGCGGTTCACTGCGAGCGACCGGCTGAAGAATTTTGCCACGGAAAAAAGCCAGGCGATTTTAGCTCAATTCAATTCCGGCAACCAAACGACCGATAAAGCGGCGATTGAAAAAATGTTCAGTTCGATTTGTGGCGCGGTTGCCAGTTTGAACCGCACCGATGGTTTGCGTATCACCTTCGCCAATGAAGAGGTCATCCATTTGCGCCCGTCCGGCAACGCGCCGGAATTTCGTTGCTACGCGGAAGCCTCATCGGATGACCGCGCCCGCGAAATTACTTCTTTGACGCTCGCCAAAATCAGCCGCTGATTAGTGCACCGTCTCCAAGGTCTTGGCCGGCGCGGTCACGCGCTTGAACAGGAAAATCAGCGGCAGGGTGACCAAGGCCATCGCGCCGAAGATGAAAAAGTTATCCACAAATGCCCAGAGGTGCGCCTGCTGGTCGAGTAGCGAATAAACGGCGTTGTAAGCCTGACGCGACGCGGTGACGGCATCGGTATGGTGCACTAGCAATTTATGGGCGGCATCGAATTGCTGCCGGAAAGCCGGATTGTCCAGCGCAAGCTGCCCGACCATCAGCGCCTGATGGGTCTGTGCCCCGCGCGCCAGCATCGTGGTGACAAACGCGATGCCGATGCTGCCGCCGAGGTTGCGCATGAGGTTATAGAGGCCGGTGGCGTTGCCGAGCTGCTGCTGGTGCAACTGGCTCATCGTCGCCGTGGTCAGCGGCACAAAAATAAAACTGATGGCGATGCCATTGACAATGCTCGGCCAGATGACGTTGATTTGCGCAACCTGCAGGTTTAAGTCGCTCAGCATGAATGAAGACGCTGCCAGCAGAACAAAGCCCACGCAGAGCATCCATTTCGCGCGCACTTTGCCAACGATGCGCCCCACAAAAAATGTGGTGACGAAGGCAGCGATGCCGCGCGGACTCATGGCATAGCCGCTTTGCAATGCCGGATAGCCCATGAGCGTTTGCAGGAACAGCGGGATTTGTGCGGTTGTGCCGTAAAGGATTGCCCCCAGCGTTGTCATCAGGATGAGGCCGATGGTGAAATTCCGGTTTTTGAATACTTTTAAATCCACCAGCGGATGCTCCGCTTTGAGTTGCCACCAGATGAATCCCGCGAACGACAAGACGGAAGCCAGAGTGAACCAGCGTACCCATACCGCGCCAAACCAGTCGGCTTCCTGGCCCTTGTCCAAAAGGATTTGCAGCGTCCCCAGCCAGACGGCGAGCAGGCCGAAGCCAACGTAATCAATTGTCGCCGACCTGTTGCGTTGGATGTACGGCGGATCTTCCACGAGCCATTGCGCGGCGAGAATCGCCATGATGCCCACCGGTAAATTGATGTAAAAAATCCAGCGCCACGAATAGCTATCCGTAATCCAACCCCCGAGTGTCGGACCGAGAATCGGTGCCACCACCACGCCTTGTGCGAAAATGGCCATCGCCGCGCCGCGTTTTTGGCGCGGGAAACTTTCCAGCATGATGGACTGCGCAATCGGCACCATCGCCCCGCCGCCAATGCCCTGCAAAATGCGCGCGAAGATGAGTGTCGGCAAACTCCACGCCAAGCCGCACAGCGCCGACGCGATGGTGAACATCGCAATGCATGAAATGAAAACGCGTTTGCGTCCGAAATGATTGGCCAGCCAGCCAGTCGTCGGCAGCACGATGGCATTGGAGACCAGATAGCTCGTGAGCACCCACGTCGCTTCTTCCGGCGTGGCTGAAAGACTGCCCGCGATGTGCGGCAGCGCGATGTTGGCGATGGAGGTATCCAGCACCTCCATAAATGTCGCCATCATCACGCCCATGGCGATGAGCCAGGGGCTGTGGCGCGGTTTCCATTCCGGCTGCATGAGAAATTACTTCGCCGCTGCTTTGCGATTGGCGAGAAGTTTGAACAGCCAGACCGCGCTGCCGGTAAGAATTATTGCGGCCAGCGCAATCAACCAAGCCGGCAGAGCGAACTGGCTGACCTGGACGCTGGGTGTCACCGACAAGCCGGGGCCGCCCACAAAACCGGTCGGCAGTGGTTCGTCGAAAACGATTTTTACCGGCACGCGCTGGACCACTTTCACGAAGTTACCAGTCGCATTCTCCGGCGGCAGCAAACTGAACTGGGCACCACTACCAGCCTGAATACTGTCCACATGCGCGGCAAAGGTTCGGCCATTAAGCGCATCAATTTCCACCGTTACCGGCTGGCCGGCGCGCATTTTATCCAACT
Source organism: uncultured Verrucomicrobia subdivision 3 bacterium (assembly GCA_903865745.1). Taxonomy (GTDB): domain Bacteria; phylum Verrucomicrobiota; class Verrucomicrobiia; order Limisphaerales; family UBA11358; genus UBA11358. The sequence goes on from CAIPKV010000057.1 coordinate 7,321, forward strand.
GCGATTCCTTGAAGTTGGCGATGACCCAGACTTCCTCCGGTACGATGGACATGATCTGCTGGCCGACCTCCAGATAGTCGCCAGCTTCGACGGCCTTCCGCGTGACGCGACCGGTGGCGGGCGCATAAATTTTGGTATAGGATAAATTTAATTTTGCCGCCGCCACGTTCGTCTGCGCCTCGTTGACTTGCGAAAACACGACTTCCTTTTCGGCGAGCGCCGCGTCCAACTGCTTTTCTGCCTCGTCCACCTTGGAGGTTTCCTCGTCCGCATTTTCCTGGGCAGACTTCAAATCCGCCTGGGCCTTGGTGTTGGCGGCCTGTGCGGTGTCAAACTCCTGCGACGAAATGGTGTTCTCCTTAACCAGGTTCTGCGCGCGGTCGAAATCCGCCTGCGACTTTTTGGCGGTGGCTTTGGCGGCATCCGCGTCGTCCCGGGCTTTCCTGGCTGAAGCGTTGGCGGTAGCAATCTTGGCGCGCATCACTTCGATGCCCGCAATGACCGTGCGCAAATTGGCGTCCTGCGAGGCGGCCGCCGAATTTTTCTGCGCTACGGCAATTGCGTAATCCGCCGGATCAATCTCCACGAGCAAATCGTTCGAGTGCACTAACTGGTTATCGAGGACGTGAACGGCGGCCACCTGACCAGCAATGCGTGGTGCAATGGAAACGACGTGGCCAGCTATGAACGCGTCGTCCGTAGATTCATGAGTAAAAAACCCCGCAACGGATTTCAGGCCAAAATAGAGTAACACCGCTAACACGATGGCGGCTGGCAATAGAAAAAGCGGCGAGCTGAACTTCGCCGACGTGCTGACAATCACATTGGTCGTCGGTGGTTTGGTGGACGGGTTTTCATTCATGGCTAAATTCCAGAGCCCCCGTTTTTTTAAGTGTTTCGCCGCTATGATCCTTTGCGATTAAAATATAAATAGACGGCACTACGAGCAGCGTGAATAGCGTGCCAATGGTCATGCCGCTAACTAGTACAATGCCGATAGAATTACGCGCCGCTGCCCCGGCGCCGGTGACGAGCGTGAGCGGAAAATTACCGGCGATGGTCGCGACAGTGGTCATCAGCACCGGTCGCAACCGTAAAATCGCAGACTCACGGATAGCCTGAGGCTTGGTACGGCCCTGACGCTGGAGTTGGTTGGCAAACTCTACGATGAGAATGCCATTCTTCGCGATGAGACCGACGAGCGTGATGAGGCCAACCTCAGAATAAATGTTCATGGAGGTCGTCCAGCCGTCCGTCCAAAAGTGCATGTTTGGGTTGGGCATTTTCAGGAAGCAGAAAATCAATGCGCCGAAAATCGCCAATGGCACCGAGCCGAGAATAATGATGAACGGATCCCGGAAGCTGTTGAACTGCGCGGCCAGCACTAGAATGATTAGCAAGACTGCCAGCATGAAAGCTGGCAAAAACTTGTCGCCTTCATTCCGTTGAAACCGCGAGTCGCCGGTGTAATCCAGTTTGTAGCCGGTTGGCAGAATCCGAGCGCATTCTGATTCAAGAAATTTTAATGCCGTTTCCAATGGCACGATGGCAACGCCGCTGAGTTTAACCGAGTTCAACTGCTGGAAGCGGTTCAACGCGCGCGGCGTTGTATGTTTTACCAGCGTCGCGAACGTGCTCACGGGGATAAGCTGCGCGCCCGGCCCTTTGACGTAGGTGTTCTGTAACTGTTCAGCATTCAGTCGCGCGCCGCGTTCGATTTGCGGTATTACCTTGTAACTGCGGCCTGCGAGATCGAAGCGGTTGACATAATTGCCGCCCACCAGCGCGCCCAAATCCGAGCCAACCGTCTGCATGTCGAGGCCGAGCGCAGCGACCTTGTCGCGGTCAATCACCAGCTCGACTTCCGGCTGGTCCACCTTCGTATCAATCATCGGGGGGAAAGCGAACATGCCATTGGTTGCGCATTCCTGTTGCAGCTGCTGCGCGAATTTTAAAATCTCCTCTGGTTCGCCAGTACCAGAAAGCACGAGGTTCACTGGAAAATTTTCTCCGCCGGTTGGTAGTGGTGGCGGCGTAACCATGAACATGCGGATGCCGGGCAGTCCGTTCACCATCGCCTGCACTTCCGGCGTAATCTGGAAAACGGTGCGCTTCCGTTCGCCCCATGGCTTAAGCACTAGGCCGCCAAAGCCTCCATCCGGCTGGGTTAATTGAAAAACTTGTTCTTTCTCGGGAACCTTGCCGAATAAATTTCCAGCCAGATCGGCATAGAACGAAGTCTGGTCTATGGTTGAGTCCGGGGGCGTTTCAACTACGCCAAAGATAACGCCCTGGTCTTCTGCGGGCGCGGGTTCTTTGGCCTGCCAGGCCATCATAAACATTGGCAGCGTCAGCAACGACAACCCGATCCAGACCGCATAAACCAGCGGTCGCCTTGCGAGCGTCCAGTCAAGCACCCGCCCGTAGAAATTCTTCAGCCGGTCGAAGTCACGGTTGATGCGCCCGACGAGACCGTGGTCTTCCCGGTCATGGCTTAATAGCCGTGAGGCCATCACCGGCGACAGCGTCAGCGCAACGATGCCGGAGATGAACACCGCGCCCGCCAGCGTCAGTGCAAATTCGCGGAACAGTGAGCCGGTTAAACCGCCTTGAAACGCGATCGGCGCATAGACTGCCGCCAACGTGATGGTCATGGCAATGACTGGTCCGATGAGTTCCCGCGCACCCAGCAGTGCCGAATCAATGGGAGTTTTGCCCTCGCGAATGTGGCGTTCCACATTCTCAACAATGACGATGGCGTCGTCTACTACCAGCCCGACCGCCAGCACGATGGCCAACAGCGTCAGCAGGTTCAGCGTGAAACCAAATACCTGCATTAGAAACACCGCGCCGATGAGGGAGAGCGGGATCGCAACCAGCGGAATCAGCACGGACCGGAACGAGCCGAGGAATAGAAAAATTACAACCGATACGATGATGAGCGTGATGATCAGTGTCTTTACGACTTCGTGCAGCGCGTCGGAAATATATTGTGTCGCATCATACGCCACCCGCGCCGTGAGACCGGTGGGCAGATCTTTTTGGATGAGCGCCATCTCGGCGCGGACGCGTTTGATGACGTCCAGCGAGTTGGCATTCGGCAACGCCCAGATGCCCATGAACACGGCGCGTTCGCTGCTAAAGCGCACTTCAGAATTGTAATCTTCCGCGCCCAGCTCCACGTCCGCCACGTCGCTGAGTCGCACGAGCTGATCGCCGCTCCGGCGGACGACGAGGTTTTTGAATTCGTCCACGGAGCGCAAATCGGTGTTGGCGGTCAAATTGACTTGGATCAGGGAACCCTTTGTTTGGCCAACGGCGGAAAGAAAATTATTCGCCGCCAGCGCCGTGCGGATTTCGCTCGGGCTGATATTAAACGCCGCCAGCTTTTCGGACTTCAGCCAGATGCGCATCGCAAACGTGCGGCCGCCCAGCAGGTCCGCCTTCTGTACGCCTTCAATCGCGGTCAGACGCGGCTGCACCACGCGCATCAGATAATCCGTAATCTGGTTCGCCTGCAGAATGTCTGACGAAAAGCTCAGGTAAGCCGATGCGAACTGTGAATCGGCGGTGACGATGGTGAGCGTGGGTATTTCCGCTTCGGGCGGCAGATCATTGCGCACTTGGTCCACCTTGGAGCTGATTTCGCCCAGCGCCTTTTTGGAATCGTAATTCAGCCGCAGGTGCACGGTGATCGCGGACACCCCGAGCTTGCTGACGGATTCCATGTAATCAATCCCGTCCGCTGCGGCAATGGCGCGTTCGAGCGGTTGCGTTACGAAACCGCGCACGAGATTCGCGCTCGCGCCGACATAAACGGTCGTCACGGTGATCGCCGCGTTTTCGCTGCGCGGATATTGTCGGAGATTCAGCGAGCGGATGGCCTGCAAACCTGCAATCAATATGATCAGGCTGACGACGGTCGCCAGCACGGGCCGGCGGATGAAAAGATCTGTGAAAGATTTCATGCGCGCGGTTTAGCTGTTTGGCAGAGTGGGGGTCAGGGAAGGTTTGGGCGAATCGGTGGCGGCGTTGTTTTCCTGCACGCTGGAACCGTTGTGCAATTTAAATAGCCCCGAGGTCACGACGCGGTCACCGGCCTTCAAGCCGGATTCCACACCCACAAAATCCCCGTGCATCCGACCGGTGCGGATAAATTTCTGCTGGGCCACCAGATTCGTCACGCCGTTCGCCACCTGCGGCTCAATCAAATAAACCGCGTCGCCGAACGGTGCGCTCAAGATGGCCGTCGCCGGCACGGCCAGCACCGCTTCCGCCTGCGGCAAAATGACAGCGACGTGCACAAACATACCCGGGCGCAACAGTTGATCCGCATTTTCAAACTTTGCCCGGAGCTGGACGCTGCGCGTCATCGAGTTCAGGTCGGGGTTGATGGCTGTCAGTTCGCCGGTGAAATTCGTGCCGGGATAGCTATCGCTCGTCACCTGCACGACCAGACCGGTCGAGAGCTGCGACAAATTTTGTTGCGGCAGCGAAAAATCGACATACACCGGCGTCAGCGCCTGCAACGAGACGATGCCCTTGCCGACATCGAGCTGTTCGCCGAGATTCACGAGCCGGATGCCCAACCGACCGGCAAATGGCGCGCGGATGTTTTTCTTATCAATCGTCGCGCGAATCGCATCCGCGTTCGCCTGGTTTTGTTTCAAGGTGGCATCGGCCTGATCGAGTTCTGATTGGGAGACCGTGTTGTCGGTGCGCAATTTCTGAGTGCGATCCAAATTCAGTTTGGCCAGTTGCACCTGGGCTTCGGCGGCGCGCAATTGCGCCTCTTCGGAGGTAGCATCGAGTTTGATGAGCAGATCGCCTTGGTTCACCGTCGCGCCGGATTCAAAGTCAATTTCAGTGACCGTCCCGGCGATTTCTGGCGACACGATGACCCCTTGGGCCGCGTTCACCGAGCCAACGGCGGATAAGGAATCCTGCCATTGTTCCTCGCGGGCGGACGCGCTGGTGATGGTTTCCGGTGGCGGCACAAAGGCTTTGCCAGCCGCAATCATGCTTCCGATTTGCAACCCCTTGACCAGTCCCAACCCAACGGCAACGCCGACCACGATGACCAGACCGATAATAATCTTCTTCATTTTTCTCCTTGGTTTTTAATTATTTTTTCCGCTGGACCGATTTTGGCGCGGCCCCGGCCAGAAACAGTTCCACAATTTTCTTCGCCGTCAACCGGTCCGGTTCGCAGTCCGGCATGACGAGGTGCGACACGAGATGGAAGTTGGCGAGACCATAAAAGCCAAACGCCAGCTCGCGGCTCTTGAAACTTTTATCCAGTTCGCCGTGCTTTTGCGCCCGTTTGATGAGGGAATGGACGTACTCGAAGTTGCGCTCGCATTTCTGCGCGCAGGAAAGATCTTTCGGCACTTCGCCGGGCGCGGCAAACATGGTCGCAAAGGAAATCCGCATCAGTTCGCGGTTCTCGCGGAAATACTCGAACAGCGCGGCCAGCATGTTTTCCAATTGCGCGTGGATGCCGGTGCTGCCCTCCGCCGCCTCGCGCAACAGGCGGTAGCGCTGGTCGTGCGCCTCATGGACCAGCGCCTGGAACAAGCCCGCTTTGTCGGCGAAATGATAATACAGCGCCGGCTTGGAAACCTGCGCATCATCCACGATGTCTTGGACGGAAGTGGCCGCGTAGCCGGCATCCGCGAAGCGCTTGAGCGCCGCGTGGAGGATCAACTGGCGGGTATCGGTGACGTCTTTGGCCATAACCTACCGAACGGTAGGTATAAGGCGGCCATTTGTCAAATCAAACTCTTCGGCGGCAAATGCCCTGGCCGTACCGCTCCTTTCACCTAGCCAAAGGATGTTTAGTAAATGACAAGGGTAGTATAGCCGCCGAAAAGTGATTCCGTAAGAATGAACCTTGTAATCAGTGCCACCCTTTGGGAAGAAATTTCCCTGACCCCACCACGGGATAATGTGGAAAGCAAAACTGCGGACGCCACCGATTCCCTTTCCCACTCCGATCCGGCTGTCGTTTCACCTGATGTCCACCGTCACTGCCCCGCCACGACCGTCGTTTCACCCGGCCACGGTCGTGGCTACCTCATCACAACCGTCGTTTTGACCAGCCACGGCGGTGACTCCTCCAAACGACTGTCGTGTGGCCTGAGCACGGCCGTGGCTGGCCCATCGGGTTTGTCGTTTGGTCTGAGCACAGCCGTGACTGGCCGGCACGACGGTCGTTTCACCCGCACACGGCCGTGGCTGGGTCGCAAAAGCGCTTTTACCACCCCGCCACAGCCGTGGCACCCCGAAACGACTGTCGTTTTGACCGAGCACGGCCAATTTTGGCCATTCCGGCCCTCCTTTTATCCAAAACCGCAACAAAAACACATAAAAACTAAATAATATGGGCTCAAACCGTCTCCCCGACCCGCTCGACGACCTCTTCACGCTGGCTGAAGACATAGCCGACGGCTGTCACACCTACGAGGTCGCCATCGGCCTCAAACAAAATCTGGAACTGGACGTGCGCGCCGACCTGGCCACCGCCGTCCTCGCCCAGAAAAACTACAAAACCGCCTTGAGCGGCAAGACGGATTTCAGCACGGCCGTGACCGTAGCGGATTCCAACGGCAAAGCCTTTATCAGTTCCGCGCGCCGCGTGCTGGTGACCAATCTCGGCGAACGCTGGAGTCAATCGTGGACTGCCACCGGTTTCCCCGACCTATCCACCGCCGTGCCGAGCACGCAGGCGAAACGTCAGGCATTACTAAATTCTCTCGACGATTATTTCACCGATAACCCCGGCTACGAAGTCAGCACTCCCAAGCTCACCGTCACCGCTGCCAAGGCCGGCCTGCTCTTCACCGCCCTATCCACTGCCCGCAGCGCCGCTGGCAATGGCAATACCGGGGCCGCTAATCTGAAGAAACTGCGCGACGCCGCCGAGGTAAACCTACGCACCCGCCTCACCGGAGCCATCAATGAACTCGGTCAGAAGCTGGATGATACCGACCCGCTCTGGCTGGCTTTTGGCCTGAACGAACCCGGCGCCATCAATCTACCAGATACGGCGGATGGTCTGGCACTCGTCGCCGGACCGGCGGGCACGGTACTGGCGCATTGGAATAATTCCCCGCGCGCCACGCGCTACCGCGTGTATCAGCAGGTGGATGGCGTGGACCTGATTCCCGTGAACAGCCTCACCACCAGTGAAAGCAACGCCACGCTGACCGGCCTGCCCAGTGGCAAGCTGGTAAAGATCTACATCGTGGCTGCCGACGACGCGGGTCAGGCCCAGCCCGGTGAGACCGTGAGCATCATCGTGCCGTGAATGGCGAAGGCAGAAGTTAGAAGGCTGAATGCAGAAGTGGGGAAGCGAAGCCTGTCCAAATAATCAAAGCGGCCTCCGGAGACGGGGGCCGCTCTTTTCATTTCCAGCCGTGGCCAAAGGCAGTTTGCGGTGGACGAACGGGGCAATCCGGCTTGCCAAAAACAAATGCTGCCGGATACTAAAATTGTGAGCGTTCAGGAAATGTTGATTGAAGAAATCAAGCACCAGCCCGAAACGGTGGTGCGCGAAGTCTGGGATTACTTGAAATCCCTTGAACACCAGCGCGAGCGGGAAGCCCCGCTGAATCGCCTCGTGGCCGATACTTGGGAAAAACTCGGGCCGGCACCGGAAGTGGACTATGACAAACTTTAGCCGCGGCGACGTGGTCGTCGTGGATTTGGGTATGCTGGCCAAAGGCGGATTCGGGTGGACAGATGGGGCAAAGGGCTTTTGAATACCAGCAAAATTTTATTTATGAGTGCAAAGAACAATAGCTCTAGTTCCAAAGAAATGGGTAAAAGAGTTCGAGCAACTTATATTGCCGTTTTGGAAGCGCTTAAGAAGCATAATTGTATCTCTGGATATTCAATTGCTGGAAACGAAGTAAATCTAGAATGGAAAGTGGGTGGGACTGATCGTGTTGTACATGAAGTTACAACCAACTCAAAACCATTTGGACTCAATAGAAGTCAAAGAGGTGGATTGCTAATGGTTCTTCCACAAAAAGACAGAGAAAAGGTTGATGCTTTTTATCTTGCTGGTTTCAAGAAACAATATGGATTGGGAATGGTTTTATTTTTTTTGTTTCTGATACCCGGCGTTGGTATCGCGCAATCTTTTTCCCTAGTTGACACAAACTTACCTTCTCCTCAACTAAACTTGACTCAGCAAACAAATTCTTTGCCGAGTGGATATGAACCACTCAAAGATTTAATTGCTAATGCAGAAAAAGGTGATGCGGCATCTCAATTTGCACTAGGTGATTGTTATTACTATGGTAACGGTGTTGAAATCAACCACAGTGAAGCTGCGAAGTGGTATCGCAAAGCCGCTGAGCAAGGCGAAATAAATGCGCAATTAAAACTTGGGGATATGTATGCAACATTATACGAAGCAGGTAAGGGCGTAGTTCGTGACTATGGTGAATCCATTAAATGGTATCGCAAAGCCGCAGACCAATATCGCAAAGCGGCAGAACTGGGTGATGATAGGGCTCAATGTAATCTTGGCCTGATGTATTTAAATGGTGAGGGGGTGCCGCAAGATTATGCCGAGGCCGCCAAGTGGTATCGTAAAGCCGCAGACCAAGGACAGGTTAACTCACAATACAACCTCGGAGTTCAATATAGCAAAGGTCAGGGAGTGCCTCAAAACGACATTGAAGCTTACATTTGGCTAAGCCTTGCTGCCGCTCAAGGCGACGTAGATGCTCCACGAGTCCGTGACATTGTTGCCGAGCGTATGTCTCGCGAGGAAATCGTTGAAGGCCAGCGCCGAGCAGCGGCATTTGTTCCACAAAAAGAAATTTCGAACTCAAATTCCGACAATCCTGTATCGTCGGATAATCCTAAATTTAGTGGCACGGGCTTTTTCATCACGGACGATGGCTATTTGATTTCCAATTATCACGTCGTCAAGGATGCAGTCAAAGTACGTTTGCTCACGGGCTCAGGTTTGATTGACGCCACGGTGGTGAAGGTGGATGCAGCGAATGATTTGGCTTTATTGAAAGCGGTTGGGCGGTTTGTACCGCTGCCGATTGCCGCCAGCCGCACAGTGAAACTGGGCGGGACGGTGGCCACGGTGGGTTTCCCGGACATCGGAATGCAGGGGTTTGCGCCCAAGCTGGCCAATGGGGAAATCGCGTCGCTGGCGGGCGCGGCGGATGACCCGCGCTATTTCCAGATCAGCCTGCCGGTGCAGCATGGTAATTCAGGCGGCGCACTGGTAGATGTTCGCGGCAATGTCGTCGGCATCGTGGCTGCCCGGCTTGGCGTCGAAATCGGTAAGGCCGTCACCAGTGATGAGTTGCCGGAGAATGTAAATTATGCGGTGAAGAGCAGTCTGCTCTTGAGCTTCCTGGAATCCGTTCCTGACGTTGATGCCAAACTCAAAGACCCGAACACGAAGGAAGAGGCATTTGAAGACGTGGTGAAGTCGGCAGAAGACGCGGCGGTGCTGGTGCTGGTGTATTGAACCCCTCACCCCGGCCCTCTCCCCTCCGAGGGGCGAGGGAGAAGACGGGCCGCTACGGAGGCAAAAGCCTTTCCCTTCGGTTTTCGCGTATTTAGCGTATTTCGCGGTTAAATACTTTCCGGTTTGGTGCCGGTTTTACCCACCGGTCCGTGATGCAATTTTGAATGCCGGTGGCCGTACGCAAAATAGATTACCAAACCAATGGCCATCCAGACGATGAGCCGCGCCCAGGTATCGGCTGGCAGACCCGCCGCCATGAGGAAGATGCAGGAACCGACGCCGAGCGGGGCGCACAGCCAGACGGCGGGCGTGCGAAACGGTCGGGGGAGCTGCGGATCGGTGCAGCGCAAAACCAATACGCCGGCGCAGACGATGGCAAACGCCAGCAGTGTGCCGATGGAAACCAGTTCGCCCAGCAGGCCGATGGGGAATAGTCCGGCGATGAGCATGGCGACGATGCCGGTTAACAGTTGCGCGAGCCACGGGGTCCGGAACTTGGGATGCACGGCGCTGAATACCGGCGGCAGCAAGCCGTCCTTGGACATGGTGTAAAAAATCCGTGATTGGCCCAGCAACAGCACCAGGATGACCGACGACAGGCCGGCGATGGCCCCGATTTTGATGAAATAGGTCAGCCACGTGAGCGATGAGCCGAGGGAATTGATGGCGAGCGCAATCGGCGCGGGCACGTTGAGCTGGGAATAGTTGACGATGCCGGTCAGCACCAGCGAGACGGCGATGTAAAGAATGGTGCAGATGCCGAGTGAGCCGAGCAAACCGATGGGCATGTCGCGCTGCGGGCGTCTGGCTTCCTGCGCGGCGGTGGACACCGCGTCAAACCCGATGTAGGCGAAGAAAATCACGGCGGCACCGTGGATGACGCCGTGCCAGCCGAAATTGCCCGCCGCATCCGCCGGCGGCACGAACGGATGCCAGTTGGCGCGGTTGATGTAAGCCGCGCCAACGCCGATGAAGGTGAGGATGACGGCAACTTTCAAGGCGACGATGAAGTTGTTGAAATTAGCCGACTCTTTGATGCCGATGATAAGCAGGATGGTAATGACGCCGACGATGAGCATGGCTGGGACGTTCAGTACGGCTCCGGTGCTGACCCAGCCTTTGACGAAGAGCTGCCAGAGGTTCCACCATTGCGCGTCGGGCGGCGTGACGTGGTTGTAAGGCGCGGACGTAAACGCAGCGGGAATCGTGATGCCAAAGTCTTTTAGAAACGAAACGACGTAGCCGCTCCAGCCGACGGCGACGGTGGAGGCGGCGAAGAGATATTCCAGAATCAAATCCCAGCCGATAATCCAGGCAATTAATTCGCCGAGCGTCGCGTAGCCGTAAGTGTAAGCCGAGCCGGACAGGGGAATCATCGAGGCAAACTCTGCGTAGCACAGCCCGGCAAACGCGCAGGCGATACCCGCGAAAATGAAGGACAGGACGATTGCCGGTCCGGCGTATTGCGCGGCCGCGTGGCCGGTCAGGACAAAAATGCCCGCACCGATGATGCCACCGATGCCGAGCGAGGTGAGGTTGACGGGGCCGAGTGCGCGTTTGAGGCTTTGGTCGTTGGTGGCCTCGGCCTGTAAATCGGCGGCGTGTTTGCGTCGGAAAAGTTTCATGGGAAAATGACCGCTACTATTGGCGCGGTTAAATGCCGCTTTCCGCCGCTGTCGTCAAGCAAATGCGGCTTACAGCCATTTGCGGATTGTTTCCTGGTATTTATTGTAGATGAAGCCGATGACAAGCAGCGCCACGCCCAGGGCCATAAAAGTCACCACGCGAAAGATGGTTTCCTGTTTCCACACATCCACCAGCACGACACGGCCGACCGCCGCCGCCAGCACGCCAAGACCCAGCCAGCGGTGAAAGCGTTCGCGCAAAGTCATGCCGGCGGTAAACACCAAGACGGCAAAGCCCGCCCAGATCATGGTGATGAAAAATCCGCCGGTGAATGTGTCCGCCCAGCAGGTCGCCAGGCGCCATAAACTCACGCCCCCGGCAAAAATAATTGCAGCGTGGATTTGTTCGTCGAGAGAAAGTTTTTCCGGGGTGCGTCGGATGATTTGCTGCATAGCCAGCAGCGCTAGCAACGAGAGTAAATTTGACCAATAGGTAATCATTACAACTTCATCCTGCGCCCAAAGTGAGATTATCGAAACGACGGCGAAAACAGCCGTAACAACGAGCGCCTCACGGTTGCGCTGCCAGAGGGCGAATACGAAAACGCCAGTCGCCGCAACCATGAACGCAATCGGTACATATTCGTCGGCGGTATTGCGCCAGATGCTTGCAATCCAGTTGGCACAAGCAAACAGCATGAAAAAAACGGACTCGGCGTGGAGCGTCGCTTTATTTCTTTCGGCGTCCTGACGGTATGCCCAGAAAGCATTGAAAATTAAAAATGCACCCAGTCCAGCGCCAATCCAGAGGCCGTGTGTCTCAAACCGGTTCAGGTTCGAGACACACCAAACGGTGGCGAGTGCGGCGGTGGCGAATGAAAAAAATTTCAGGATGAGACTTTGCCGTTGCGTGCCAAGGGAGAACAGCACCACGCTTTCCATGCCTAGGACTAGCGCCAGTTGCAGGCCGGTAAATTTGCTGATGAAGCCGAGCGTCACGAGCAGCAGGCCCTGCGTGAGATAAGCATTTTTGGCGGGTGGTTCGCCGGGGATCATTTTTTTGGCAAGACCGGCAAGGGCGACCAGCCCCGCGCCATAGCCAAGGCAGACTTTCCAAAAGCCACCGCTCTGGACTTGAATCATCGTTAGGATGAACAGCGCGAAGAAGGCGCCGTTGTTTAACGTGAGGAATGTGGCGCGGTTCCGGCCGGAAAGCTTTTCGCTGCGGGATAAAAAGGTTGCCGCCGTGAACACCAGCCAGTAGGTCGCGAGAAATGCCGCACCAAAATAAAGTCGCTCGTCCGGTGCCGCCCAGCGCCAGCCATCCTCGTGCAGAAACCGCCAGAAGGCGTAACCGGCGTAGCTTGTCGCCAGGCCGGCGAATGACAGGCTGACCCAGCGGTTACGGATGAGGAACACCACGGCGGCGACGGTGAGGATCAAATTGGAATACAAAGTAAAATCACCAACGCGCGTGATGACGGAACTGTAAAACGCAAGGCCGACGGCAAACAACGCCATGACTTCAGATTTCCGGCGGTCGGCAATCCACGCGATAACGCCGGCCCATGCGAGCAGCAGCGTGCCGTCCACCGTCGCACTTTCGATGACCCGTAGCGGTGGGATGTGATGTGCGGCGTACGTCGTGAAATAAACCGCCGCGAGACCACCGGCAAACAGCACTTGAGCATAATTTTTAAGAGATTCCTTAACGCTGCGTCGTTGCCACCATGCGCCAGCGCCGAGCAGCAGCCCGCTGGCGAGATAGAGCAATGAGATTTTTCCGACCGGCCCCAGAAGGGGAACGACGTGGTGGTAGGCAAAATTGGCGAAGAACGCGAAACCGGTCAGCAGCATCACAATACCCACGCGCACCAGCCAGAAAGTACCAAGGCGCATTTCGAAAGATGCTTTTTCGGCGGCGGATAGCGGATCAGGAGGTGGCGCGGATTCGGTTTTGGCCGTAATGATTGGCGGGTTCGACGTCGGTTCGGCTGGTTTTACGGTTGCGGGTGGCAGCGTCTGTGACGCAGCGGCCTCGCCGAAAACGCGCGGCGCGATGGCTTGCATTTTCGGCGGAACGGGCATTTGCGGAAGCGGTAGGGATGATAAAACAGGTTCGTCAGCGGGCTGGGTTTCTAGTGGGTTAGCGGGCTTTTCAGTCTCCTGCCGGCGTGGCGGCAGGGCCGCGGGCGTGAACGCAACGAAATTTTCCTCCCCGATTTTGTTAGCACTCGGCGGCGAATGCTTCAGCTTTAACAATTCCGCCTGTAGTTCATCCACGCGGCGGCTAAGTTCTTCGATGGAACTTTTAGCACTGATGGCGCGCACGATGAGCCAGAGGCCCAGCACGATGGGCGAGCCGACAATAAGAACAATAAACATTTCCATAACCGGGTTCCTTACTATTGCCGCGTCGACTTACGACGCAACGAGATTAACTAATTCAAACTTCACGCCGCCACTTTGCACCAAACTGACTGGTGCGCGTGAATTGAAAAAACTTCCGGTCGAAACAATTAAAACAATGCTGCCTTAGGGCTTTATGCCGCTGCGGTCTTGCCGCCAAACAAACTCTTGAACCACGCCCAAGCCGCGCGCAGGCCGATGTCGCGCACGCCGCTGAAGCTATAAATCTTGGCAATCTCCTCCTCGTGGCCGCGATAGCGCGGTGGCAGGAGAATCATGGTTTTGGCGGAATCACCTTCGACGCGCAGGATTTCAGAATAGAAAATCCCGCGACCCGCTTCATAATTTCCAGCGGGCAGGATGAGCGTGCGTTGCGGTAAGACCAGCCACGGGCGATAGTTGAAGATGAATTCGCCTTTGTCATTGCGCGACAGCTTGCCGTAGGTGCGCGTAGGTACTTTTTCGCATTTGCGGCCGAGGAACATTTTATTCTCCTTCGCATCAGGATGAAAACGGTTTTTGCGACCGGTGACAAAATCCCAGATGAACGCCATACCGAAGTGCGAAAGGCGGAAAGACCAGCCGGCGATGAGCCAGGAGATTAAAATAACGATGACGGCCCACGCCGCGCCAATCCAGGGATTGACGAAGGAAGTGCCGACGACGCTGGCCAGAATGGAGGTGCGGAAAGCTTTGAGCGCGGCATCCACAGTTGTGAACGGGCTCAACAAAATCAGAATGTTGATGGCGTTGGAGGCGAGGAGGACGATGAGGAACGCCGCCATTGCGACCGGTGTCATCAAGATGTCGTAAAGCCAGTTCGGCAGGGTGACGGCCGCGAAGCCGAGCGAACTCAACGTAGCGCTGGGCGCGGTGGCGTCCACGGTGTGCATCATATTGACCACGAACGGAACAAACGCGCCGGTGGCGACGAGGCCGGAGATTTTGTGTTCCATGGTGTCGGCCACATCAAATGGCTTTTTCAATACGGTAGGAATGGCGATGCCGGCGGTGTCCTTCAAAAAGCACGCGCCGACAAGCAGCATGGCCGGAATCCAGAACAGCGGGTTGGCAAACCACGGCAGCTTGGCCTTGGCTTCGGGCGTTTTGGCCTTGAAATAATCATAAGCGCCAACGCTACTGACGCCCAGCAATGGCGAAATCGCCACGCCGGTAATCATGGATACGGTCTGGCATAATTGTTTGGCGACGGGATTCGGGTCAGCCGGCTTGGCGCTGGGAGTCTGCGCTAAAACGGCCAGTGGCAGGGAAAGCAGGCCAGCCAGCACCACCAGAAAACGGATTCTCTTCATGCCGGTTATCATTCGCCCAATCGCTGGCGGCTGTAAAGCCCAATCCAAATAATTGAAATCGTGTGTTGACTTTAGCCGTCCGTTTGATAGTTTCCACGTCCCTTTGTATTAGAATTTAGATGAAAACGCATTTGCCGAAAGTTAATTTGGATCAGCGCAAGTGGCATGTTATTGATGCCGATGGTGCCGTGCTTGGCCGACTGGCCGTGCAGGTTGCCGACATTTTGCGCGGTAAAAACAAGCCGGTCTACACGGCGCACCTTGACGCCGGCGATTTTGTTATCGTCGTCAACGCGGAAAAGGTCAAGGTCACCGGAAAAAAAGAGACCGCCAAGGAATACATGAGCTACTCTGGCTGGAAGGGCGGCGAAAAATACGCCACCGTCGAGCAGGTGCGCGCCAAGAATCCCGAATTTCTCATCGAACACGCTGTTAAAGGCATGATTCCGAAGAATCGCCTCGGCCGCGTGCTCCTTACCAAGCTGAAAGTGTTCAAAGGCCCGAAGCATGACCATCAGGCGCAGACGCCCGCCGTGCTCGCCGCCGCGAAATAATTTTTGTTATGGCCAAAACAGCAACCATTGAATTCCTCGGCACCGGCCGCCGTAAAACGGCGATTGCCCGCGTCCGCCTCGCAGCTGGCAGCGGCAAAATCACCGTCAACGGCCGCGCGTTTGATAACTATTTTCCGTTGGACACCCAGCGCGCTACGGTTTCATCACCGTTGACCATCACCAACACGGCCGACAAGTTGGACGTGCGCGTGAACGTGGTCGGCGGCGGTCCGCTCGGTCAAGCCGGTGCGACTCGCCACGGCATTTCCCGTGCGCTGTTGAAATTTGACGCTACGCTGCGCCCCGCGCTGAAGGCGGAGGGTTTTCTTACGCGCGACCCGCGCGAACGCGAGCGCAAGAAATACGGCCAGCCCGGTGCCCGCAAACGCTTCCAGTTCTCGAAGCGTTGATCGCAACGGAAAGTTTTCAAACCCGCTGGCTTCTGCCAGCGGGTTTTTTGTTGTAGCAGCGATCTGGCCAGCGCGCGGAATTTTTCGTGTGATTGGAGCGGTTCGCAGTTAAAATTTTTTCAAATGAAAATGAAGAAGGTCGCCATCGTTGGTGCGTCCGGTTATTCCGGCGAAGTTCTCGTGCAGTTGCTGCTAAACCACCCGCACGCGGAACTCGTTGCCGTCACTTCGCGCCAGAATGTGGGGCAGACGCTCGCGCAGATTTTTCCAAAATTTGCGAGCCACCCAAAATCCAAGACGCTCCAGTTCACCGAACCTAACGCCGAAGTTTTGGCGAAGCAGGCCGAGGTAGTTTTTCTGGCGCTGCCACACGGCGTTGCCGCCGAATATGCGGTACCACTTATCAAAGCCGGCTGTGTGGTCATAGATTTGAGCGCCGACTTTCGGCTTAAGCGCGCAGATATTTACAAAGAATTTTATGCGCATGACCATCCCGCACCGGAGTTGTTGAAGCAGGCGGTTTATGGCTTGCCGGAGATTTATCGTGACGACATAAAAAAATCGTTACTCATTGCTTCACCCGGCTGTTATCCGACCAGCATCTTACTGCCACTCATTCCGCTGCTTAAAGCCGGACTCATCAAGCCCGAAGGTATTATCGCCGATTCCATGAGCGGCGTCAGTGGCGCGGGTCGTAAGGCCGAGATTGATTATCTTTTTTGCGAATGCAACGAGAGCGTGCGTCCTTATGGCGTGCCTAAGCACCGGCATTTGTCGGAGATCGAGGAACAACTTTCCTTTGCCGCCAGCACGAAAGTCACGATCCAATTCACGCCACATCTGATTCCCGTAAACCGGGGAATATTAACGACGCTTTATATTACGCCGTCGGAAAAATTTAATGACGCTGCCGGCGCGGATGCGCTTGGTAAAAAAATCGCCGAAGGCTACGCGAAAGCTTACGCCAACGAGCCATTTGTTCGTTTGCTTGAAGGCAAGGCGTTGCCCGACACAAAAAATGTCGTCGGCACGAATGTCTGCGAAATTGCCTGGCGACTTGACCCGCGTACCGGCCGACTCATCGTGATGAGCGCTGAGGATAATCTAGTCAAGGGCGCGAGTGGTCAGGCCGTGCAAAGTATGAATATTTTGTGTGGCTGGCCAGAAACGGCTGGGTTGGTTTAATTTGAAATCGCCCCGTCGCCAAGTTTCCGCCGCCGTTTGGAATGCTGCCGACTACGCGGCCAATTCCACAGTGCAGCAAAGTTGGGCCCGCGAGTTGATCGCTCGGCTTCAGTTGCGCGGTGACGAGCACATCCTCGATATCGGCTGCGGCGATGGCAAGGTGACAGCGGAACTCGCCCGCGCTGTGCCGCACGGTCTGGTCGTTGGCGTAGATGCTTCGGCGGAAATGATCACTTTTGCGCAAAAAGTTTTTCCGGCATCTGAAATAACAAACTTAAAATTTCAAATCGCCGATGCGCGGAAAATATATTTCAAATCGCAGTTTGACGTGGTTTTTTCCAATGCCGCTTTGCATTGGGTGGATGACCACGAGGCAATTCTGCACGGTGCGTCCGCTGTTTTAAAATCTGGCGGGCGTTTGGTTGTATCTTGCGGGGGCAAAGGTAACGCCCATGATGTGTTTCTTGCGTTGCGCCCGGAGATGCGTTTGAAACGTTGGCGCGAGTTCTTCCGCAAGATGCCGTTACCGTACTTCTTTTACGCGCCGAGCGACTATGAAAAATGGCTGCCGAAATTCGGCTTCAAAATCAATACGTTGAAGCTTGTACCCAAAGAGGTGATCTACGTTAGTGCGAAAAGTTTTGCGATCTGGCTACGGACGACCTGGCTACCATTTACTCAGCGTTTGCCGGAAAATCTCCGTGAGGAATTTATCGCTGCCGTCACGAAGCGCTATCTCGTTAAACATCCGCCCGCTGCCGACGGACAAGTTCATGTCCGCATGGTGCGATTGGAAATTGAAGCGGTGAAATCATAATTTTACTTTTTAGGTGGCTCTCGGCCAATCGTTGCTTTCCAACTCAAAACTAAAATCTCAGAATTCAATACTGTCATTGTTAATTGACCATGAAAAACAAATTTAAGGAAATACCCGGCTCCATCGTTGCGCCCATAGGTTTTTTGGCGAGCGGCGTATTTTGCGACATCAAAAAGCTTGGCACCGGCAAGGGCTCCAACAAAGGCCAGAAACGTGACCTTGCACTTATTGTTTCTGAAACACCTGCAACCGTCGCCGGCATGTTCACGACTAATCAGGTTTGTGCTGCACCGGTGAAAATCTGTGTCGAGCGCATGGAAAAAGGCTTGGCGCAAGTCGTCGTTGTCAATTCTGGCAATGCCAACGCATGCACTGGCCGACAGGGCATGGCTGACGCGCATGAAATGGTTTCGTTCACCGAGAAAACCTTGGGGTTTTCCGCTGGTCGCGCGTTGGTCGGCTCCACTGGCCGCATCGGAGTGACGATGCCGATGGATAATGTTCGCGCAGGCATCGTCGAGGCGGTGCTAGAACTGGGCTATTCAGCGGCGCACGCTGATCGCGCGACGGAAGCCATCATGACGAGCGATTCACGCCCAAAACAAATTGGCGTGGAATTTTGGCTGGGGGGAAAGAGAGTTCGCATCGGCGGAATTTGCAAAGGCGCTGGGATGATTCAACCAGGAATGTCGCCGACCGGAGCGCGGCCAGCGACGTTGCCGCATGGCGGACTACACGCGACAATGCTCGGCTTCATTACCACGGACGCAGCGATCAACGCAAAAGTGTTACAGGCGGCGCTGAATGAAGCCATCGCACATAGTTTTAATCGCATCACCGTGGACGGCGACATGAGCACAAACGACACGGTGCTGGTGCTAGCCAACGGATTGGCCGGTAACAAACTGCTTGCGGCCAAAAGCCCGGAGTTAAAAACTTTCCAAGCAGCGCTGAATTACGTTTGCCTTGAACTCGCTAAAAAAATCGTGCGCGATGGCGAGGGCGTGCACCGCGTTGTGACTGTGCGTGTAAATGGCGCGAAGACAATTCAGGATGCCGATGCTGCCGCGCGTGCGGTGGCCAACAGTGCGCTGGTGAAAACCAGCTGGCATGGCGGCGATCCCAACTGGGGCCGCATCATTGACGCTATCGGCTATTCGCCCGCAACGGTGGTGGAGGAGAAAATTGATATTGGTTATAGCGCGGTGAGCGGGAAGAAAATTCTTTGGAGTTTGAAACGAGGACAACCGACAAAGGCGACATTTAAGGAACTGTGTGCCGCCGTCGCCCCGAAGGAGTTTGAATTGCACATCAATCTGAATCTCGGCAAGGCGAGCGCGGTGATGTATGCCGCCGATTTGACCGAGGAGTATGTGGACTTCAATAAAGGCGATGTGACGGATGCCTCGTCACTGGGTGGCTGAATCAAGCTGTGCAACGAAAAAGCCGCTGGATTGCTCCAGCGGCTTTTGTGTTTAAATCTTCAATCAGTAGGCGGCTTGCGCGCCTTTGATGTTTTTCTTACCCATCCACGGCATCAGCGCGCGGAGTTTGGCACCAGTTTTTTCAATCGGGTGTTGTTCGCCCTTCTTGAGCAGCGCGTTGTAGCGTTTGTAACCGCCTTCGTATTCCTTGACCCAGTCTTTGGCAAACTTACCGGACTGGATGTCTTTCAGCGCCGCCGCCATGCGTTTCTTCACGCTGGCATCAATGATTTTCGGACCGACGCTCACGTCACCCCACTTGGCGGTTTCAGAAATCGAAAAGCGCATGCCGCTGATGCCAGATTCATTCATCAAATCGGCAATGAGCTTAAGTTCATGCAAGCATTCGAAGTAAGCCATCTCCGGCGAGTAACCGGCTTCGACGAGCACTTCAAATCCGGCCTGCACCAGCGCGCTCGCGCCGCCACAAAGCACGGTCTGTTCGCCGAACAAATCGGTTTCGGTCTCCTCCTTGAAATTGGTTTCGATGACGCCTGCGCGGGTGCCGCCAATGCCTTTGGCCCAAGCGAGCGCAATCTTCTTCGCGTCCTTGCCGGGGTTTTGATACACGGCGATGAGGCTTGGCACGCCTTTGCCTTCGGTGTATTGCCGGCGAACGGTATGGCCGGGACCTTTCGGCGCAACCATGATGATGTTCACATTCTTCGGCGGAACAATCGTTTTAAAATGGATTGAGAAGCCGTGCGAGAACACGAGTGTCTTGCCAGCGGTCAGATTCGGCTCAATGTCTTTCTTGTATGCCGCCGCCTGCTTCGTGTCCGGCAATGCGACCATGA
This sequence comes from uncultured Verrucomicrobia subdivision 3 bacterium, assembly GCA_903865745.1. Classification (GTDB taxonomy): domain Bacteria; phylum Verrucomicrobiota; class Verrucomicrobiia; order Limisphaerales; family UBA11358; genus UBA11358. The sequence goes on from CAIPKV010000057.1 coordinate 27,420, forward strand.
TGACGTCGGCCAGTTTCACGGCTTCGGCGGTGGTGACGACTTTAAAACCTTTTTCCTTCGCGACGGGAATGGACTTGCTGCCTTCGTAAAGGCCAATGATGACCTTCAGGCCGCTGTCTTTGAGGTTGAGCGCGTGGGCGTGGCCCTGCGACCCGAAGCCGAGGATTGCCAGCGTTTTGTTTTTGAACACGCCGAGGTCGGCGTCTTTATCGGTATAGACTTTTGCCATAGATTTGTTTTGGTCAGTTAAAATTATTTGCGCGGCATCGCGGCCTTGCCGGTGCGCGTCAGTTCTAATACGCCGAAAGCATTCATCAGGTTGATGAACTTCTCCACTTTGCTTTCGTTGCCGGTGATTTCGATGGTGAGCGACTTGGGTTGCACGTCCACAATTTTCGCGCGGAAAATATCGGTAATCTGCATCACCTCGGCGCGCGCCTTGGAATCGACGGCGACCTTCACTAGCACCAACTCACGATCAACATATTCGCCCTCAGCGAAATTCTGCACCTTGAGCACGTCCGGAAGCTTATTGAGCTGTTTGACGATTTGTTCCAGCGTGGCCTCGTCGCCGTGCGTCACAATTGTCATGCGCGATGCCGTGGCATCGTGCGTGGGCGCAACGTTGAGAGAGTCAATATTGTAGCCGCGCCCGCTGAACAGCCCAGCCACGCGCGTGAGCACGCCGAACTTGTTCTCCACCAAAACTGAAATGGTATGTCGCATAAAAACCGTCTGGGACGGACGGAAAGCCTAGCAATCACGGTGTTGTGGGTCAAACCGCAAAATCCTTATTTGAGCGACAATTTGGTTACAGTGTGAGCCGACCGGCAAAATCTTTAGGCTTTCGCCGTGCCAAAAAAATCGTGAACATTTCCTGCTCGCGTCTGTCAGAATGAGCGCGATCAAAATGCGGTTCACCTTGAAAACATTGGCGGTACTCTGGTTTGTCGCGCTGTTCACCGGCGCGGTGCTGGCGGCGTCCTTCACGGCGTCGCTCGACCGCGATACCTTCACGCTGGGCGAGCAGGCAACGCTTTCGCTCAAGTTTGACGGCGTCCAGCCGCAGGATGCGCCCGGTTTGCCCAACATCGCCGGTTTGCAGTTTCAATATGTCGGACCGTCAAGTTCGTTCAGCTTTATTAACGGGCAGACCAGTTCTAGCATCACCTACAACTATATCGTGACCGCGCAGCACGATGGCGAATTCACCATTCCGGGCATGCGAGCGGATATCAGCGGCCAGCAACTCGCTTCCGCTCCACTTAAACTTACCGTGACCAAGGTCGACGCACCTTCGGCTGCCGCTGTCAATTCCGGCAATGAAGTCGCCTTCCTTAAATTTATTTTTCCCAAGAGCAAAATCTACGTTGGCGAGCCGGCGGTTGGGCGGCTGGAACTTTATTTGCGCGACGACGTACAGAATTTGAGCAACTTCCAGTTGACCAGCTCGCCCACGGATGGTTTTAGTGCCGGCAAGACCGCTGAACTGCAAAACCAGCGCCGGCGCGTGCAGGTGGGAAATCGTGTCTATACCGTGATTCCGCTGGCCATGCCGCTCACGGCCGTCCGCACGGGTGCGCTCACGCTCGGCCCGTTCACCGCGAGCGCGGTCGTCGTGTTGCCTTCGCAAAATCAGAATGGCGATCCGTTCTTCCGCCAGTTTTTTAATCAGGGCGAGCAACAGCAGGTGACGCTTGCTACGGATCCGTTCAACGTAAATTCGTTGCCGCTGCCAGAACAAAACCGGCCTGCTAATTACACCGGGGCCGTGGGCAATTTCACCATGAACGCCACCGCCGGGCCGACGACCGTCACCGTGGGCGACCCCATCACCGTGCGCGTGCAGATTTCCGGACGCGGTGCGCTGGACACGGTCACGCTGCCACCGCAGGATGCCTGGAATAATTTCAAGACCTTTCCCCCTACGACCAAGCAGGAGAACAGCGACCAATTCGGTTATCAGGGTACCAAGACTTTTGAACAAATCATCTCGCCGCAAAATGCCGACGTGCATGAATTGCCCGAGTTGACCTTCTCTTTCTTCAATCCCGACGACGGCCAGTATCACACGCTCACTCAGGCCGCCGTGCCGCTTGTGGTCAAGGCCGCTGGCACGTCGCCGATGCCGACGCTCGCGGCGACCAAAACGGCTACGCCGGAAAATCAGACGCCGCAGGACATCTTGCCCATCAAGGAAAATCTTGGCGTACTTATTCCAAACAATGTTCCGCTCGTTGCGCAGCCGGTGTTTCTCGCGGCGCAGGCTGTGCCGGTGCTGGCATTTTTCGCGGCATTCATTTGGCGCAAGCGCACGGATAATCTCGCCAACAATCCGCGCCTGCGCCGGCAGCGTACCGTAGCGCAGCTGGTTCGCGATGGGGTGAACGATTTGAAAAAGTTTGCAGCGGAAAATAAGTCTGATGAGTTCTTTGCACTGCTGTTCCGCCTGTTGCAGGAACAGCTGGGCGAGCGGCTGGATTGTCCGGCCACGGCCATCACGGAAAACGTGATTGATGAACATGCCATCCTGCGTCGCGCCCCGAAAGCGCTGCTTGATTCGTTGCGTGAACTTTTCCAGCTTTGCAATCAGGCGCGCTACGCCCCGGTGCGCGGTGCTGGCGAACTAAATTCGGTCGCTATAAAATTTGAGAAGGCGACCGCCGAACTTCAGGAGGTGAAGGCGTGAAAAATCTCTTCACAATATTCTTTGCGATGCTGGTGGCCGCAAATGTTTTTGCGGCGGAGGTCTCGGCGGACTTCTCCGCGGCGAATAAGCTTTACGCAGAGGGTAAATTTGCCGACGCCGCTAGCGCTTACGAAAAAATTCTCCAGTCTGGTGCGCAATCGCCCGCGCTACTGTTCAACGACGCCAATGCGGAATTCAAGGCTGGCCATCTGGGCAAGGCCATCGCCGCGTATCGTCGGGCGGCGCAGCTTTCGCCGCGCGATGCGGAACTGCGCGCGAACCTCGCGTTTGTGCGCAACCAGATGGCGGGCGCGACCGTCCGCGAACGGTTCTGGCAAAACTGGCTTGGGACCCTGACCTTGAACGAGGGCGCGATGTTGACGGCGGTTTTATTCTGGCTGACTGCGGCCTTGTTGATTGCGCGACAAATCCGGCCGGCGCTGGTTCCGAAGCTCAAGAGTGTGACCAGGCTTTTAGTGGTGCTGACATTCTTCTCGGGGGCCGTGTTGGCGGTGCAGGCGGCGAATCATTTTTTATCGGCCACCGCCGTAGTAACTGCCGATAATGTAACGGCACGCAGCGGGCCGTTTGACGATGCACAAACCGTCTTCACGGTGCGCGACGGCGCGGAACTTTCGGTTTTGGATCAGCGCGACGGCTGGGTGCAGGTTGCCAACGGTACGGGCAAAAGCGGCTGGCTGCCGGCGAAGCTGGTGGAGGTTTTGCCCGGTGCGTGAGTAAAAAATTGTTGAACAAATTCAGAGTCCCTTTGTCCATCGAACAAATCATTTTATTAAATTATGAGTACAGGAATTAACGCCATCAATGAAGCGGTCAAGGAAGCGAGTGCGTTCACGCATCCGCTGTTTAACGAACTCGGCAAAGTCATCGTCGGTCAGCAATACCTGACGGAGCGCTTGGTTATCGGCCTGCTGGCCAACGGTCACGTGCTGTTGGAAGGTGTGCCGGGTTTGGCCAAGACGCTCGCCGTCAAATCTCTGGCGAGCTGCCTGAGCGTGAAATTCTCGCGCCTGCAATTCACGCCGGACATGTTGCCCGCTGACGTCGTGGGCACGCAGATTTATAATCCGCAATCGGGCGGCTTCTCCACGCGCAAAGGTCCGGTCTTCGCCAACCTCGTCCTCGCCGACGAAATTAATCGCGCGCCAGCGAAGGTGCAGAGCGCATTGCTCGAAGCGATGCAAGAAAAGCAGGTCACCATCGGTGACCAGACTTACAAATTGGAAGAACCGTTCCTGGTGCTCGCCACGCAAAATCCCATTGAACAGGAAGGTACGTATCCGCTGCCTGAAGCGCAGGTGGACCGCTTCATGTTGAAATTGAAAATCGGTTATCCGACCCGGGCGGATGAGCGGCAGATTTTGGAGATGATGGCAAAAACTTCCGGCCAGCCGACTTGCAGCGCCGTCGTCACCCCGGCGCAAATCCTGAAGGCGCGCGAAATCATCAACGACATTTACGTGGACGACAAGGTGAAGGATTACATCGTGGACCTCGTCTGCGCCACGCGCGACCCGGACCAATACAAGATTGCCGTGAAAGATTTCATCCAGCTCGGTGCGTCGCCGCGCGCGACCATCGCACTGACGCTGGCGGCCAAGGCTTATGCGTTTCTGAAAGGCCGCGGCTACGTGACGCCGCAGGACGTAAAGAGCATCGGGATGGACGTGCTGCGCCATCGCGTCGCCATCACCTACGAAGCCGAGGCCGAGGAAAAGACCAGCGAAACGGTCATCCAGAAAATCTTTGATGAACTGCCCGTGCCGTGAGTTATGGCAAAGAGCATTTTCGATATTTCAAAGAAATTTGTCTTGCACCCAAAAGTGGTTCTCGTCAAAGCCAGAGAACTCGGTATTACGCAAGCGAAGGTTGTATCTAGTTTATTGAATGACGACGACATTGCGCGTCTTGAAAAAGAATTGCTCAAGGCCAGCTCGCAACAAATGAAACCTAGCTTGAAAAATCGTAGATTAGTCGAAGTTTGGGCAACTTTGACATGGAATGCCACGTTGAATCATCGTGTATATTCCTGTCCTGATACATCGGATTTTGACTTTGTATTGGGAGTGGGTGCGTTGATTTTGAAAAACAGACAGACCGGCGCTTGTCTTCCGATTGAAGTTTGCGCCGCAACTAAACTGGCAGCAAACGAGCTCGAAAATCTAAACGGAATAGAACAACCATTCCGTGCGCGTGCAGAAAAATATCTCGCTGAAGTAAGAAACGATGAAAAAATTATTCGCCCCGGCTGCGCTCATCGTTTTTACTTTTTGGGCACCGAACCTTGGCCTGCTCGGATGCAAGAACTGACAACTTCTGCTTCCAAAACTGAGTGGTCAGCAATCCTCTCCATTCTCACCGACCCAGAACAGTTCTTTCAGTGGCCACAATTAAGTGCATTGTTTTGGCTGGGATGCGTTCGGAAAGAAAATGATGGAGAATACATTTTTCCAGCAGAACTAATAATCCATCTGGAACGATTGGGATTAAAACCTGACACTCGAACGAATGGGCCGGCAATAAATTCTTTTCAAGCTGCTGGTGGAAAACGACCAAATTGGGGAAATCAAGGTTGGCATATCCATCATATCTTTGATGGGACTGAAGGTTCGCCTCATGCGGTTCGCGATGGAAACCATTTCACACATTCTGCCGAATTAGTGGCAGCGCATCCTATCGCCCACCACCTCGCCCATCATTCAGATTTGTTGAAATGGCTTTTGTGGCGTGAAGCGTTTTTACGATTCGGTTTTGACCCCAGCGGAAATTTTGTTGACGCATGATTCCCCGCGAGATTCCCCAAAAAATCCGGCTGAGCGAGCGATGCACCCATCGTCGGGTGACCCAAACGCTCGCGAACGGCCATTTCTGGCTGGCGGAGGGGTTGAACGTCGAGAAAACGACCGATTTTGATGGTTTGAGGTCATTTTTCGTGGTTCGGCAGGGTATTTCCGCTAATGAAAACCTTCCGGGCAAGGGGGAGAATGCTTGGGGAAATGGGGAAAAGGCTTCGGAATACGGTGAAAACGCCTCGGGCAATGGGGAGGACAGTCCGGGAAACGGGGAGAGCCCCTCGGAATACGGTTGGAAGCCTCGGGGAAAAGGGGAGGATGCCCCGGAATTTGGGGAGAATGGTCCGGGCAAAGGGGAGAGTGGTTCGGAATTTGGGGAGAAGGCTTCGAGAAACGGGGAAAACGCCTCGGGCGGCGATGAAATTGCCATGTCCGTAGGTGGTTGCCCCAGAAAATGGGGTCGAAGGACTCTGTTAGCATGATACCGCGCGAGATTTTAAAGAAGATTCGCCAGATCGAGCTGCGCACGAACCGCATCGTAACGGAAACGCTCGCGGGCCAGTATCACTCCGTCTTCAAGGGCCAGGGCATGAACTTCGACGAGGTGCGCGAATATCAGCCCGGCGACGACGTGCGCGCCATCGATTGGAATGTCACCGCGCGGATGAACCATCCGTTCATCAAAAAGTTCGTCGAGGAACGCGAACTCACCCTCATGCTCGTCGTGGACGTGAGCGGCTCAGGCCTGTTCGGCTCGCGCGACCAGTCCAAACGCGAACTCGCTGCCGAGATCGCCTCTGTGCTCGCCTTCTCTGCCATCCGGAATAATGACAAGGTGGGCCTGATTTTATTTTCTGATGAAGTGGAAAAATATATTCCGCCGCGCAAAGGCCGCAGCCATGTCCTGCGCGTCATCCGCGAAGTGCTCTTCTTTGAGCCGAAGCGGCGCGGTACGGATTTGAACGTGGCGCTGGAATTTCTGTTGCGCGTGCAGTCGCACAAGGCGATTGCGGTGGTGGTTTCGGATTTTCTCGGTTCGTCGGCCTTGCCACGCAAGCCGGGCGAGATGCGGGCGCGTTCGAATATGCTTTTGCTGGAATCGCTGGCGCAGGCGTCGTTCACGATGCTGCGACAGGCGAATCGTAAACATGATTTGGTTGCGGTGCAGGTGACGGATCCGCGCGAACTGGAGTTACCGGAATTGGGGCGATTGATTTTTCAAGATGCGGAAACGGGTGAGATCGTGGAGGTCAACACCGGCGACGCGCGCAAGCGGGCGGCCTTCGCTGAACGGCAGGCGAAGTCGCAGGAGCAATTGGCGCGGCTATTCCGCAAGGCAGGCATTGACTCGATTCAGTTGCGAACAGATCAGCCCTACGGCGTGACGCTGGGAAGATTTTTCGAGACGCGGGAAAAACGGAGGTTGCGCGGATGATCACCAACGCCTCACCTCAAAGCGCGGCTCTGGACACGGACATCCGCGACATAAAGCCGCCGTTTGATATTCCGAGCGGCCTAGCCTGGCTGTGGTGGACGCTGGGGATTCTGGCCGTCATCGTCGCCGCGATTCTAATTTGGCGCTGGTGGCAGAAACGTAAAACTTTTGTGCCGGTGGTGCCGCCAGTACCAGCGCACGTCCGGGCAAAGCAGAAGTTGGAGGAGGCGCTGGCACTAATCTCGCAGCCGAAGCCGTTTGTGACCGCAGTGTCGGACACGGCGCGTTTCTATCTGGAGGAGCGCTTTCAATTTCGCGCGCCGGAGCGGACGACGGAAGAATTTTTGCGTGAACTTGGTGGTACGAAGTTGCTACTACCGGAACAAAAGGAAAGCCTCGGAGATTTTCTGGCGAGCTGCGACCTCGTGAAGTTCGCCAAATATGAGCCGGGCGAAAACGAGTTGCTCGAGCTGCATGGCTCGGCATTGCGATTGATTGACGAAACCGCGCCAGCGGTGCCAACTGCCAAGGGCGGGAATCCGGAAAACGGAAATGAACCGGCGCAAAGTGTTGAAAGTGTGTAATGACCTTTGCCCATCCATATTTTCTACTGTTGTTGTTGCTGCTGCCGCTGCTGGCATGGCTCAAGGGCAAACGTGGCATTCCGCCGGCGTTTGTGTATTCATCAGTCCAACTCGTGCGCGGGATGCAAAATATCAGTCGTTCGCGACCGGGGGGATTTCTGCCATCGCTTCGCTGGATTATACTCGGCATTTTCATCGTGGCGCTGGCACAGCCGCGCGTTTCAAATAGCACGACTGAGGTAAAAGCCAGCGGCATTGATATCGCGTGTGCCTTGGACTTATCGGGCAGCATGAAAACCGGGGATTACGTCGTCTATGGCCAGCAGGTTAGCCGTATTGACATGGCCAAGCCGGTACTACAGAAATTCATTGAAGGGCGGCCAAATGACCGAATCGGGCTGGTTGTGTTCGCGGCACAGGCATTCATCGCCACGCCGCTGACGCTCGACCATGAATACTTGCTCGATAACATCGACCGGCTCGGCATCGGTACGATTAATTCAGACTCGACCGCAATTGGCGACGGTATCACGACCGCTCTTAACCGGCTGCGCGACTTAAAATCAAAAAGTAAAATTATCGTTCTTATGACAGATGGGGGAAACAATTCTGGCAAGATTGATCCCATCACAGCAATGCACGCGGCGCAAGCACTCGGCGTAAAGATTTACACCATCGGCCTGGGGAACCGTGAAATCGTTCAGCAGATGGGTCTGCCGCCGAGTTTTCTACCTGATGAGGATACGCTTAAACAAATCGCAGACATGACTGGTGGTAAATATTATCGCGCGGACAATGCGGAGAAGTTTCAGAAAATCTACGCGGAAATTGATAAGCTGGAAAAGACCGAGGCGGTCATTAACAAATATACGGAATACAAAGAGCTGTTTGCTTGGGTAGTTGCTGCCGGGTTGGCGCTGCTGCTCATTGAGATTGTGTTGGGGCAAACCGTGTATCGGAGGTTGCCATGAGATTTGAGCATGCAAACTTGCTGTGGCTGTTGCTGGTGGTTCCGCCGGTGCTGATAGGATTTTTCTGGTGGAGCGAACGCGCGCGGAAAAAATTGCTGACAAAATTCGTCGAGTCGCGATTGCTAGCGCAGTTAACGGTTGGACTTTCATTGACTCGGAGAAAAATACGGTTTGCGTTAGTGATTTTGGCCGTCGTATTTTTGATCATCACGATTGCGCGGCCGCAGCATGGTTATGATTTGGAAGAAGTGCAGCAGAACGGTTTGGACATCGTCGTAGCAGTTGATACGTCAAAATCCATGCTGGCGACGGACATCGCACCGAATCGCCTAACCCGTGCAAAGCTTGCCACGCTTGAACTGATGCAGAAGGCTAGCGCAGACCGGATGGGTCTGGTCGCGTTCGCGGGCGATGGGTTTTTGGAGTGTCCACTGACGATTGACAATACCGCTTTCCAGCAAAGCGTGCAGGCATTGGACGTAAATTCCATTCCGCAGGGTGGCACGGCAATTGCCGAGGCAATCAACACCGCGTTGACGGCGTTCAAGGAAAAAACTCGTCACAAAGTTGTCGTGATCTTCACCGACGGCGAGGATAACGACAATGAAGCGGGTGCGCTCGAAGCTGCCCAAAATGCCGCGAAGGCGGGAATCAAAATCTTTACCATCGGTATTGGCTCGGCGGAGGGAACTTTGGTGACGTTGGCTGGAGCGGACGGTAACACGGATTATATTCGTGATGAAAAAAACCAGGTAGTTAAATCGAAGTTAAACGAGGCGTTGCTGCAACAAATCGCCACAGCGGCTGGGGGATTTTATCTCCCCTTGCGCGGCGCGAACACCATGGACACGCTTTACGAGCGCGGTCTCGCGCCACTGCCAAAAACTGAGAGCAAGGAAAAGCTGGTGCGGCGCTATCATGAGCAATTTCATTGGCCGCTCGCGGGGGCAATATTATTACTTCTGGCTGAAATATTCTTCCCGGAACGGTCTTGGCAGGCGGCCACCAGATCTAAGGCTAAAACGGCGGCGATCGCCTCCCTGCTCACAATATTATTTTGGCCGATCGTCATGAAGGCTTCGCCGGCGGTAGCACTACGCGATTACAATTCGCACAATTATACGAACGCAATGGAGGAATATCAGCGGCTGGCGCAAGTTTATACAAATGACCTGAGGCTGGTTTTCAACGCGGGAGACGCGGCATATCGCGCAACAAATTATGACCTCGCGCAAAGTTTGTTCCAGCAGGTCACGCTGTCGCCGGATTTGAAGTTGCAACAGCAGGCGTATTATAACCTTGGTAACGTACAATTCCAAAAAGCTAAGCAAGCGAAGGATCTTGATGGACTAGAGCAGGGTTTTGATGCCTCAGTAAAAATTTACGAGCGGGCAATCAGGTTGAACACTAACGACGCAGATGCGCTTTTTAATTTCCGTTTCGCCCAGGGCGCAGCAGTGCAGGTGCGCGCGATTAAGGCGGCCCTGCTTCGGGCGAAAGGTAGTGCTGACACGGCGGTACAGCGCGCAGAATTTCATACGGCCTACGGCATCATGCAGGAGCTGACACAGAAATATAAAATCGCCGAGAAACAATTTGAAGAGTTCACCAAGAAATTGAAGGACATCGATGACATTGCGACTCCTCATCAGCCTTAGCGTGCTGCTTGTCGCCGCGCAGAGACTTTGTGCGCAGCTCGCGCCTGCTGAAGATTTTTTCAACAGCGGGGCGCAGTTTTACATTTCCAACAACGTACCAGCGGCGTTGGAGCGCGTGGAAATGGGTTTGAAAACTTATCCCAGTGACGAAAAGCTGAAAAAGCTGGATGAATTGCTTAAACAAAAACAGCAACAGCAGCAACAAAATCAGCAGCAACAAAATCAGCAAAACCAATCACAGCAGCAAAAATCAGACAGCCAGAAAGACCAGCAGCAGCGAAAGCAAAATTCCCAAAATCAACCGAAGCCCGACGAGCAGCAACAAAAACAGGAACAGCAAAAATCCGATGGTAAAACCCCGGACAAACAAGATACTCAAGCCCAGCCGGTCAAGCCGGGAGAGATGACCAAGGATGAAGCCAAACGTCTATTAGATGCGCAGAAGGAAAATGAACAGTTATTGCAGATGAAACCCCAGGCCAAGCCGCGTGATCCCGACCGACCGGTCAGGGATTGGTAATGGGGATAGATAATAGCAGCGGCGGCCTTCGTGCGCTGGTTGCTTTTTTCAAAAATCCCAATCGCCGGTTTGCAGATAAGGCTTTAGTTTCTCTTTAAGTGTTTCTCGGCCGCGGTGGATGACTGATTTTGTCGCAGACAGTGAGCACTCCAGAATCTTTGCGATTTCTTCGTAGCTCACTTCGTCTTGCCGGCAGAGCAGGATGGCGGTGCGTTGGTTCTCTGGTAATTGGTCCAAGGCTTCCTCGATTTTTCGTGCGAGTTCACCGTGCAAGACATTCTCCGTGGGCAGGAATATTTTTTTGTCCTCGTATTGTCGAGATGGTTGGTCGTCGTGTTCAGCGTGAGTTTCTTCCAGCGACTCGGCGGGATGGCGCGAGCGGCGGCGGATTTCGTTGAGACACAAATTGCGGGCGATGGTGAAGAGCCACGTGGAAAACTTGGCCGTGCGTTCGTAGCGAGTGCGGGATTTCCAGACTTGGAGAAACGTATTTTGCGCCACGTCCTCGGTTTCGGTTTCGTCGCGGAGGGTTCGAAAAACAAAATTGAATAGCGGCTGCCGGTATTTTTCGACCAGTTCCGCAAAGGCCGCGCGATCGCCACGTTTTACACGCAGCATCAGCACGGCATCGGAATCGGTTTGGTCGGGCATCGTTACGCCAGTTTAATGCAAGTGCAGGCGGCGACAAGGATTCGGTTCAAATCTGGACTTGGTAAAACATATTGCAGGGTTGAAACTAAAAATGGTTTGCTAACCAGATTCTATCTAGCCGGACAATATCTTTCCGCATTTTGCAGAATGCGATGAAAGACCGATGAAGCCTGAGGTGGCTTTAGTTGCTTCCCATGGCCTTACGCAACTCAGCCTCCGAATCAGCATTCCAATAGCCGCATTGCAGCTGGAAGAAAACCGAGGTGTAAGGCTTCGTCAACGTGGTCTTGATGAGCAGCACCTTGAAGGTTTTGCCGGCTTCGTCGAGCTTACTGATGATTTGCTCGTGCGGCAGCACCTGCACCGGCTGGTTGGCGAGAATTTTATCCAAGGCATCCCGATAAGCACCAATACCCGGCGCATTATTCTCGGCGACATATTTCAATTCCGCGTCCGTGTAAATCGTCGGTTTGACGTGCTTGGTCTTTGCCAGCGCCGCGATGACGCCCTGCACAACCTCCAATTGGTCGGCGTTGACGTAAATCGTCTCGATGCCGGGCGCGGTCTGCAGCGGATAAGCCGAGTCCGCCACGACAATCCAATTGCGATGGCCGAGCAGCGGGAGTTCCTTTTGTAGTTTTTCTTTCCAGTCGGCGGCAGAGAGTATTCCAGACATAAGCGAGAGGAGTAGGTAACTGGTAATGATTTTGGTTTTCACGGTTATAACATGATTATGCTTTAGTTGTAATCCCCAAACATCGGTAGCCAGCTTGGCCAACGTAAATACTTAATTAAAGTGGCTAGGGAAATGATTGCTAATTTTTATAGTTTTTCCTCTGGGAAACAAAGAAAAATACCTCAGCGGATGCAAATTGCGAATCACGAGTTCTCGGGATGGCATCATGGTCATCAGAAGTATTCTCCCGGGCAGTTCCCCGTGCAACTACGGCGGGTGGCGCATCACTTTTGGCGGATAAGCGTGCATTTGGCGCTGGTGACGACCGCTTTTCCTTAGATGCACGCTCAAATGCCGCAGGAGAAGCATCACTTGCCGTTGGTGAAGCCCCCCATTTGGCTGGTGATGGGTGCTTTTTACCAGGAAAACGTCTATTTTTTCTGAAATCCCCCGTTCCCGCCGTCCGGCGCGCCCTTTTTGCCCCATTTTTGGAAAAAGCACTCTGTTGACCGCAGTGAAGTCTCTAAAGATAGAGCCGGTCGGTGCGAATCACCTCCGCTACCCCGGCGGGAACCAGATTTTCAATGGGCAACCCCGCCTTTATCCGGGTGCGAATTTCCGACGACGAGATGGCGATGGGAAAGCCGCGCAGCGCCCGACCGTGAAACGGTGGCGGAAAAACCGTCGCCGCGCCGCCGGGTCGCGGAATCGCCACGAACTCCGCCAATCGCGCCAACTCCGCCGGTGCGCGCCACTCGTTGAGCTTCGGCACATTATCCGCGCCGATGAGATAAAACAGGGTCGCACCGGAAAATCGGGCAGCGTAGTCACGGAGCGTATCCACCGTGTAGGAAATGCCGCCGCGCCGGATTTCCTGGTCATCGACTTCACAATTCGTTTTGCCGGCGAGCGCCAGCCGGAGCAGTTTTAGGCGGACGGCATTTGGGGCAGGTTTGTTTTCCGGCTTGAACGGCGATTGCGCAGCCGGAATAAAAAACAGCCGGTCCAAGCCCAGCTCCTCAATCGCCGCCTGCGCCACGAGCACATGGCCGAGATGCACGGGATCGAACGAGCCGCCGAATAAGCCGATTTTCATGACGCAACAGTCTTTTCAGATTGGCTCGATGTAGTCGAGTTCTTTGCCATAAGTTTCATCCAATCCGCGCAGCGCCCAGAGCGCAATCAAAACACAAACCGTCCCGACGATGGCGGCGCTGTTCACGACGCCGATGGCCACGCCGTTGAATTTGTATGATTTCAAAAAGTTGAATGCGAGCGTCAAGGGCACGACCGAGCCGCGAATGAAATTTGGCACGGTCGTCGCCACAGTTGCGCGGATGTTCGTGCCAAATTGCTCCGCCGCGACCGCGACGAACACCGCCCAATAGCCCACGCCGAAGCCGAGGAATAAAACTATGAGATAAAAAGTCGCCTCCGGCTCGCCGGTCGCGTGGAAATAAGCGTGCATCGCCGCGAGCGTGAACAGGATGAAGGTGAGGATGATTTTTTTGCGCGAGCGCAGTTGCTGGCTAAAAAAACCGCTGGCAAACCCGCCGAACGTGATGCCAAGGTAGGCAAACGCGATGGCATGGGCGGCATTGATGTCACCTTTGATTTGGAGGGCTTTAGCAATTTCAGGCGAGAACGTGATTAAAACGCCAATGGCGAACCAATTCGGCAGGCCGATCAAAATGCAGCGAACGTATTTCAAGAAACGTTTCCAGTTCGTAAAGAGCGATAGAAAATTCCCGCGTGAAACCTGCGCGGGAGTTTTTTTAATCTGCTTGAACATACCCGATTCCGCCACGCTGACGCGCAGCACGAGCAGAAGCAAGCCCAGTCCGCCGCCGATGAAATAAGCGGTTTGCCAATGCACTTTATTGGCGACGAGTCCCCCGATGACTGCGCCAAATACGCCAACCGTGGCGACAATCATCGTGCCGTAGCCGCGCGCCTCCTTCGAAAGCATTTCGGAGACGAGCGTGATGCCGCCGCCGAGTTCACCCGCAAGACCAAAGCCGGCAAGGAACCGCCACACCCCGTAAGCCTCGACGGAATGGACGCAGCCGTTCGCAAGATTGGCGACGGAATAAATCAGGATGGAACTGAACAGTAGTGCGACGCGGCCCAGCCGGTCGCCAAGAATGCCAAAAGCAATGCCGCCTAGAAGCATGCCGAGCATCTGCAAATTTAAGAGATGAATTCCTTGAACCAAGATCTGATCGCCGGAATAGCCCAGGTCTTTCAGGCTCGTGCCGCGCACGATGGCGAACAAAATTAAATCGTAGACATCGACGAAGTAGCCGAGCGCGCCGACGATGACAGCGGGTTGGAGGATTTCGCGTAGGGCGGATTGCTGAGGTTTCATCCGATGAATTTAACGATTTACGATAGGTGATTGACGCAGTTATTGTTGTTGAGAAGTAATCGTAAATCGCAAATCACCAATCGTAAATGAATTTGACCCGACATTGTCATCAGTGCGGTGAGCCGTGGACCATCTCCGGCAATCCCGGGCGCGGTGAGGTCTGCATGAAATGCCGCGCCGACCTGCGCGTGTGCCTGAATTGCCAGAGCTACGACCCGCGCGTGGCCCAGCAATGCCGCGAGCGCCGTGCGGAACCGGTGCTGGAAAAGCACGTCGGTAACTTTTGCGAGTATTTCGAGTTCGCGCGCCGGAAATGGGATTCGAAGGAAGTAAAAATGTCGCGCGAGGATGCGGCGCGGGAGCGGTTAAAAAAATTGTTCGGCGATTGAGCGGTGGCACGTTAGCATCGGGACATGAAAGTCAGCGGGTTCACTTTTCTTCGCAACGGCCAGAAGCTCGGCTATCCGTTTGTCGCCTCCATTCGTTCACTGCTACCGCTGGTGGATGAGTTTGTCATCGCGCTCGGCCCCTGCGACGACGACACGGAACAGATGGTTCGCGAAATTGGCGACCCGAAAATCCGCATCATTCCGACGCAATGGAACGAAAAGATGCGCGGCGATTACAGTGTCGGCGGATTTGTCTATGGTCAGCAAAAATCCATCGCTCTTTTCAATTGCACCGGTGACTGGGCGTTTTATCTCGAAGCTGACGAAGTGCTACACGAAAACGATCTGCCTAAAATCCGCGCGGCGATGGAAAAATATTTGGATAATGCGCGCGTCGAAGCCCTGGCGTTTGACTATCTGCATTTTTACGGAAACAAAAATACCGTCGCGCAGTCGCCCGGCTGGTATCGCAGCGAAGTCCGTATTATCCGCAACACGATTCCAGCATGGTCAAGTGAGGCGCTATTTTTCAACGTGCTGGACGGACACAAGAAAGCTCGGTATCCACGCGCGGCGCATACAGGCGCGACCATTTTTCATTATGGCTGGGTGCGCAGCGAGGCACAGATGGATATCAAAACAGCGGCGACGCACAAATTTTGGGATGATCGGACGCTGCCGAAGATGGACTATTCGCAGATTGATAGCGCTGTGTTGAAGCTATTTTCTGGCATGCATCCGAAGGTGGTGCAGGACTGGCTGCCGACGGCGGAAGGGCTATTTCAGGCCGATCCTAAACATCAACTGACCACGCGCGAAAAAAAGCATCGCCGGATGATGAGGCTGGAAAGAACTTTTGGCTTCCGCTTCGGCAAAAAACATTACCAGCTGGTGCGCTAAACATCATTTTGGTGCCGCCGGTTCGCGGAGGCAGAGGTAGATGTGGAATTCGGTCATGTTGCGTCCCTGGTGTTGCGACCAGAAATCTTCCACCAATTCTACGGAGTTAAACTGATTCAGCAGAGTTTTCGGTGGCGACTGGTTCGAAGTAGTCACATACAAGGCGCGGGTGCCGGGTCGAACTTCGTAGCCTGGCCAGAGCGTGAACTGCGTGTCGCCGTAATTAGCGGGTAAGAGATAAGGGGTGGGCTGATCTGGAAGGTAAAACGCCATCATGCTGGCTTGGGCGTAATTGTCCGCGAGCAGCAGGTTCACCTGATTTTTCTCTCTCGCAGTCTGCACATGCGCGGCAAAATCTTTCCACCCTTGAGCGCGGCGCAATGGATCAGGTATCGGCCGCCGATGCATGATGTCGGTGACACTTTTCGCTGCGACCATCAGCGGATTAGTGTTGTGCAGTACCAACGTCATTATCATAGCGGTGGCAAACGCCGCCCCGACACCCCAGCGCCAGGCTGGCTGCCGCGCGACTACTTCACGCCAATAAACGACTGTAAAAATTATTCCCGTGACTAGGGCTGGTGCCGCCCAGTTTGGCTGGCCGGCTTTATTCAAGCTGAAAAAGGCAAACAGACCATATAGCGGCAGAAACTGGCTCAGCAAAAACCGGACGCATAAATCTTCAGTCTTTTTCCAAAGCAGCGCCACGGCGGCCACAACCATTCCCGCAGCAATCAGCGGCGAGATGACTCCAAACTGTCCGCCGATGAACTGCAATAGTTCCAGCGGGTGAACTTGAAAACTTTTGTCCACTCCGCTACGCGTATGCAAGGCCATGGCATGGATCCAGCCAGTCTGCATATTCCACCAGAGAATCGGCAGGATACTGATACCGAATGAACCGCCAAGCATGAGCATTTTCCGGCTGAATAGCAGCGAGCGGTGTTCCTTGGACCAGAGTAGGAAAAAAGCGATGCAGCCGAGTTGCACGCCGTTAGTGAACTTGGCAAGAAATCCCGCGCCAATCGCTAGGCCAAGCCAAAACCAATCTGCAAGATTGTCACGATGTATTGCTTTCCAGAATATCAGCGTTGCCCACGCCCAAAAGAAAACGCTCAGGGAATCAATTGTCATCAGGATTGAGCCCACCGCGATCATTGGAATAACTGCTGCCACCAGTAGGCACCACAGCGCCACCCGGTCGTCATACAGCCGTCTTGCAATTAAAAATAGCAGGACTCCCGTGCCGGTGCTTAATAGCACGGCAAAAAAACGGATGCCAAAAACCGTGTGGCCAAACAGCTTCGTCCCAAGCGCAATTGTCCACGCAACTGCCGGGCCTTTATCGCGATATGACCAGGCGAGGTGCTTTGACCAGAGCCAGTAATAGGCCTCGTCCGGCACCAACTCCATCTGCGTGATGAACCATAGTCGGTAGCAAGTCAGAGCGAAAAGCAGGAAAATTGCCAGCCGCACGGGACTGGTCTGGCGCAGGAACAAAAGCATCTTCATATTTATGGTTTTCCATGGCAGCCGCAATCACTTCTTCGTCACGCCTCGACGGCACTCGCCACGGCGAGGTGCAGCGTACAAAAACGATACCGAAAAAACAGGTCTCAATTTCTACAACCAGGTTAATTAATCTCTCGCAGCCACTAAAATTATTCGCCAACCAGAGTCTATCTGTAAGGGTAAGGCGAAGGTGTCGAAAGTTCTGGACTTTGACTTGCTCAATCAGATTATGAGCAAAGATATTCAACCTTTTCTTGGCCCGGAAATACCCTGAAGATTCCTTATTATGAGACGCAGGATTAAGATTGATTTTTGCGACATCGGCTGCAACCAGAGCAAAACGGATTATTTTCTTTATTGGGTGCTGGGGCAACGGTTCGATTTACAACTCTGTGACCAGCCCGATTTTTTAGTTCACAATTTGTTCGGGCATGAGCATCGCCTTCATTCTGGTGTGCGCATTTTGTTCACGGGCGAAAGCGACACACCCGATTACAAGGTTTCCGATTATTCAATTGGCCCACGGGTGCTGGACAATCCGCGGCATCTACATCTGCCCGCCTACGTCATTCGTGGGCCGGTGGAAAAAATTATCAAGCAGCAGGACGACCCAGAACAGATTCTGGCCCAGAAATCCAAGTTCTGCTGCTTTGTCGTGAGCACTTATAACCCGCGCAAAAACCAAAACCGTCCAGACTTCTTTGAGCTGTTGTCGCGCTACAAGAAGGTGGATTCTGGCGGGCGTCTGCGGAACAATATCGGCCGGGTAATCCCCTTCGGGGCCAAGGCCAAGGCAGATTTTTTACAGCCCTACAAATTTAATATCAGTTTCGAGAACGCCAGCAAACCTGGTTACGCCACCGAGAAAATTTACGACGCCATGGCGGCGCGCTGCCTGCCAATCTACTGGGGTGACCCTTTGATCGCTACGCAGTTCAATTCCCGCAGCATGTTGAATCGCGCTGATTTTCCCAGTGACGAGGCGCTGGTCGAGAAAATCATCGAACTGGATCGGGATGACGCCAAATACTTAGAGTATATGCGCCAGCCGTATTTGCCCAACGACCAGCCAACCCCGTATTTTAATTGGAATCGGATCCATGATTTCTTTGAAAAAATTGTCACGACGTCCATCACCCCGGTGGCACAGCGTCGGCGCGGCAAGCTGCAGCTGGGCCGCTGGATTATGGTAAAAAGAAACCACTGGCATCCCTTTCCCAAACCTCATCCGATCGTCAAATTCTACGACCGAACGGATGGCTTATGGGACACAACCGCTCCATGATAGTCAGCGGCTTCATTTTCCTGCGTAATGGCTAAAAGTTTGGCGGTCCATTCGTGCTGGCTGGTTGTTTTAATTCCAAACAATTTCCAGCAAACTGCGGTATTTTGATTTCTTCATAGAATAAACCCGCCTCCTGACTGACCTTGGCAAACGGCGCAGACGCAAAAGCATCTTTTCCCAGCGGTTTAGTTTGTCAACGGTGAGACACGCGATTGTGCTGGGATCACCGCTGGCTTTCACCAGGTAAGGTAGAAGCGAGAGAATTTTTAAACCATGAATCCAATCATGATCCAGGAAGTCATCTATGGGGGCATGAAAATGGCGTGATTTTTCCAGCAGCAACCGCGCAATTTCCGGCTTGATAATGTAGGCGGTGGTGCCCATGGGGCTATGGTGATGCCGCACCAGTTGGTGATCACCACATTTTTTCACGACCGTGAATTTTTGTTTCAGGTTCAAACCCTGAAGCTTCAATAAATCAAAATGTTGCATATTGGCCTCCGCTAGCCGCAAAACTTCCGCCAGATCAAGTTCGAGTAAAAAATCATCTTCCAGCACCAACATCGGGCGATTTGCCTGAACGCACTGCTTCCAAGCCATACGGTGAGACATAAAACAACCGATCTGCCCGATGCTCATTGGGCGGCCATAATTACGGAGCCGGGTGCGCCCGTCATATTCTGGTGGGAGGGACGCCAACGCAGCGCCATCCACTGCATTCAGAAAACTCCACGGTAATAGAGTGGCGTCCAGTTGGTGGCACGCTGCCGCGCGACGTCCGGAAGAACGCAAAAGGGAAATGACAACGATGTCAAAAGATTTTACGGAAATACTGGAGCCGATGACGTTCATTCTAGTTTTAGTTTATGTGAACTGAAGCGAGAAAACTATCTCAACAGATAATTTTCTGGCTAGGGTATAGCGCTTCAACTGCAAGCATTGCCGGCGGATGGGTTGAGCGTTGCTGACAGGGCTGTATTGACTTGTTTGACAGGGATTTCAGCCATCACCGATGGCCGCGGTGTCGAAACCACCCATTCCGGATGCTGAAATGGCACTGGACTGCTCGGCCGGACTTCGCGCATAAGCATTAGCACCCGCCGACCCTGCGCGACCGCGAGGTGCAGTGCCCCGGTGTCGCCGCCGAGCACCAGCGTGGACAATTGCATCAGGCCACCTGTGACCAACAGTGGCACACCAGCGGACACCGCAACGCCCTCCTGCCACGCCGGCTCCAGCCGCGCGCGGTCGGCTGGCCCGCCGCCAAGGATGATCTGCACGCCTTGAGACCGCCAGTGCCTTGCAACCGTCAAATAATTTTCCAATGGCCAGTTCTTGTATGCACCACTGGTAAAGGGCTGGACAAAGAGTGTCGGCTTTCCCGGCACAAGCCGGTGAGTATTAAAAAATTCCCGGGCCGCTGCCAGCGCATCCGGCGGTAGGACAAACTCATTGCGGGCTTCCCCGCCTGCCAGACCGCAATGGCGAAGCAGGGCCAGATTTGAGTTGGCCGGGTGGATCTGAAAATGACCGACGCTTTTAGTATAGGCACGGCGGCGGGAAGGTTTTTTGAGGAAGCCCCAGCGTTGCGGCGCGCCGGTGAGCCAGGTCAGCCACGCGCTTTCGCCGTTGGCCTGTAGGTCCACGACCAGCGAAAACTTTCCCGCGCGCAGCTGGCGCAGCAGCCGGAAAAATTCTTTGGCAACACGCCACGGCTGGCCGCTGCGGAATGCGGCGCGGTCAAGTACGATGGTTTCATCCACGTCGCGGAAACCGCACAGCAACGTGGCGTTTTCCTGAGTCGTGAGAAACGAGATTTTTGCCGCCGGAAAATTTTGTCGCAAAACGGAAACCGCCGGCAGCGTCAACACCACATCGCCGATTGCCGTCAGGCGGACGATCAGAATATTTTCACGCGATTCCATATCAGCGTGGCAGACCGGCTTGTGACGGACAGCCGCGCAGATGCCAGCCGGCCAGCGCGGAGCAGACCTTCAGCCGCAAACGCCAGCGGGGACTTTTCCCAAGCGTCAACCCGACCAGCAGTCCGGCCGCCAGCCAGTCCGCCAGCAGCCGCACCAGCAGTCCGGCCCGCAGCGCGAGTCGCGTGAACGCGCCGGAATTTTTGGCGAAATAACGGTAGCGCGAGCGCCAGTATTCGACGCGGGCGGCGGCTGAAACCTGTTTGGCCGTCTGGCCCTGGCCGTGCCAGACGCGCACCTGCGGCAGGTGCATCACCCGGAGATTTTTCCGCCGGACTTGGAGGCAGAAATCCGTTTCCTCAAAAAAGAAAAAAAAGCGTTCGTCCAGACCGCCCAGCGCGTCCCAGACGGATCGGCGGATGAGCATGAACGCGCCAACGATGGTTTCCACCACTATGGGAGCAGGAAAATGCTGCTCCTTGCCCGGAAATCTTTTGGGTGAGAGTCGGCGCAGTAGCGATTTGTTCAGTAATTCGGTGGCGAGCGTAGGGAAATTGGCGATTGAATTTTGCCGTGAGCCGTCGGTATTAAGCAATTGAGCGCCGGCCACCGCGCAGTCAGGATTCGTGCGCAAAGAATCAAGTGCGAGCGTCAGGGCGTCCGCAGTTAACCGCGCATCGGAGTTAAGCAGGAGTAGAAATTCGCCGCTGGCTTGGCGGGCGGCCAGATTCACGGCACGAGCGAAGCCAAGGTTTGTTTCAGAATGCAGCAGCTGGATTTGTGGGAACTCAGTTGGCAGTGCCGTGGCGGTGGCGTCGGCCGAACCGTTGTCCATAACCAGAATCTCCTTCGTCACGGCTGGATCGCCTGCCAGCACTGAGCGCACCGCGTCGCCGGTCAGCGCGCAAGTGTTGCGGGTAATGATAATGACGGAGACGTCCATGCTTCAGCGCGACGGATTTTTCATCACTTGGGCGGCGTGGATTTTGGCGTAGCGAGTGGCGGTGTAAAAGGCGGTCATCCAGGCGATAAAAAGGCCTTGCCAGCCATCGAGAAAACCCCGCCGTAAAAAATAACTGCGCCCAAAACGCCACGCGGGGCGGAGGGTAAGGTCAAATCCGTTTGCACCCCGGCCATGCGCGAGCGCGTCGCGTAAAAAATCCTCGCTGTAGCTGGAAATTTTTGCAATCTGCCTATCAATCGTTTCCGCATTGTCATGCAGCAGGTCGCTTTGCAGGCGCCCTACGCGGCCTTGGACCATCAATTTGTCGTGCGGATCCACGCCGCCCCAGCAGGCCTGACCACGCCGCCACAATCGCGTCTGCCGGTCGGGATACCAGTCGCCGTGGCGGATCCAGCGGCCGCAGAATTGCGTGCAGCGCGGAAATGAAAAGGCGGCGAAATCATTCGCCTCCGTGACGGCGCGGGCGATTTCAGCCTGCAATGCTGGGGGCACCTCCTCGTCCGCATCGAGGCCGAGCAGCCACGGGTGGACGGCTTTGTCGGCGGCTGATTTTTTTTGGGCAATGTGACCTTTCCATGGTTCGCGGAAAATTCTTGCGCCGAATGATTCGGCAATCTTGTCCGTGCCGTCGCTAACGTCTTGATTTAGCACTACGATGATTTCGCCCGCCCAGCCGGCGATGCTTTGCAACGTGCGGCGAATGCGCAACGCCTCGTTGCCGGCGATGATGCAGACAGAGACGGGCAGTTTTTGCGGCGGATTCATAGACGAGGGCGCAACTTGCCGAACTGACGAAAGACAAACTGGTTGTAGAGGTGGCAGAGCCTGTAATGCCAGTGCCGGTCGCTGGTGTAAGTGTCGAAGGACTCCACTGGGCTGTCTGGCGTGAACCCGGCGCGTGCGCAGAACTTTGGAAAAATCTCCTTCACGGCAAATTCATACAGTGCCAAGTCGAGCTCGTTGTGTTTGCGTGCCAGTTCAATCCAGCGCGGGTCGCTGGCGACGGGTTGTCGGATGGTGTTGGTGGCGGCGGTGCGACGCCGCTTGTAATTCAAGTTCAGCGGCAGCGGCGAAAGCTTTTTCAAGAGGTGCAGCGAGAGGTCGAATTTTTCCGTGAGGCCTACGAAGCTGCAGCGTTCCAGATATTTTTTGGCCTTATCGAGGTTGCGCTCGCCCGCCATGAAACGGACGTGGAGGTTTTCGGCAAAGTCGCTCTGGCGCATAAACTCCTCGAACGTCCACGTCTGACTTCCGGTCAGGATGGTATCCTGATAATGCGAAAACACACGCGCTATCGGCTCGCGTAAAAACGTCATGTGAAAAGCGCCGGGCAGGTTCAGCGCCAGCGGATCCAAGAGGTTATGGCCGGCAAGGCTTTTCATCCGGGGAAAAAACTTGCGGGCAAATTCGAAATCGTCCTGCCGGAAAATAGGCCGCTTTGTGTGGTTGCTGTGGCAGGCGGAAATGCCAAAGGTGTTTTCCAGAATGAACTGAAAGGTAGAACCGGCGGTTTTCGGGATGTGCAAAAATACAATCATTGGTTTTGCGGCGCCATCATTGGCGTTTAACGGGGCAAAGTAAATCCAGATTTCCTGGGCGGTGACGGAGTTTTCCCAAGGGTTTTGCGGCGCAATCCCGCCAGAATGTTTGCGGCTCAAGGAACTCCCGCGAATTGGCCCGGGATATTTCCGCGCTATTTCCAACTTAACGTCAGTGTGCTAATGCTATTCAATGACTGTCAATCTGGCTCCTCAGCCAAAAACATGGCGCGGCGCTTGGGCGAGGGTTGCCAAAACAAAAACTTTCACTTTCCGCCGCCGTCGCCAAAATGGAGGCACATGACCGACTTCCTCCGCAAAATCTGGGAACTCGCACGCCCCTATCGCGCGCGGCTTTTCATTGGCGTATTGATGGGGGTCATCAGCGGCCTCGTCGGCCCATTGCTGATTGCCACGGCGATGTTCATTTACGCCGCCGTTTTCCCCTCCGCCGCGACCGCCGATGCGCGACCACCGATCAAGCATCTGCCCGATTTCGCGCAAACCTGGTTTTACAATGCGCGCGATGGCCTGGCCAGCGGCCTGCACACGCATCCGACCGCGGTGTGGATGCTCATTGCCTTGATTCCCCTCATTTCGCTGCTGCGCGGGCTGTCGAGCTATCTGAATGTCTATTATTTGCAATGGGTCGGCGCCCACGCCGTCGCCGATTTGCGGACGAAACTCTTCAGCCATCTGCTGAATCTCTCCGCCGGATTCTATACGGAGAACGCCACCGGCAAACTCGTTTCGCGCGTGATGAGCGATACGCAGGCGCTTCAGACAATTCTGACTAATGTGGTTTCCGTCATCGTGCGCGACCCGATTTCGCTCCTCGGCGTCCTCGTCTTTCTCTTCGTCCAACAACCGCGGCTCACGCTGCTTTCCATAATCGTGCTGCCGGCATGCATCGTGCCCATCGCGATTTACAGCCGCAAAATCCGCCGGTCCAGCCGCGACGCGCAGACGCAGGTCGCCGAACTGGTGCAAACGATGACGGAAGGTTTTACCGGGCACCGCGTCATCAAGGCCTATAATCTCGAAAGCATTGTTGCGGAAAAATTTGGTGAGACCACCCGCCGCGCCGTCAATCTACTCATGCGCATCACCCGCGCCACGGAAATGCCCAGCCTGCTGATCGAATTTTTTGGTGCATGCGGCGTGGCGCTGATGCTGGGGTATGTCATCCAGTCGGCGGGCACCCGACCCAAGCCGGAGGATTTCCTGCAACTGCTCATCTCAATCATTTACATCTACCAGCCGTTGAAAAATCTGACGCGCCTGCAAAACCAGGTGGTTCAAGCCCGCGCTGCCACCGAGCGCGTCTTCGAACTGCTCGCCACGAAAAACTCTGTGCCCGAGCCCGCCGCGCCCCGGATGCTCCATGCCTCGCGCGCGGACATCGAGTTTCAAAACCTTGATTTCAATTACGGCGAAAAAGTTGTCCTGCGGAACATCAACCTCACCGTCAAGGCCGGTCAACTGATTGCGCTCGTCGGCGCGAGTGGCTCCGGCAAGACGACGCTGGCGAACCTGCTGCTCCGCTTCTATGACCCCGCGCGTGGAGCGGTGAAAATTGGCGGCGTGGATTTGCGTGAAGTCGCCACGCGCGATTTGCGGAACCAAATTGCCGTCGTGGCGCAGGAAAATATTTTGTTCAACGACACCATCCGCCGGAATATTGAGATGGGCCGGCTGGGCGCGACCGAGGCCGAAATCGTTGCCGCCGCCAAACACGCCTTTGCCTATGATTTTGCGATGGAAAAACCGGAGGGCTTGGACACGGTCGTCGGTGAAAAGGGCGTCGTGCTGTCCGGTGGCCAGCGCCAGCGCCTCGCCATTGCCCGCGCGGTCCTGAAGGATGCGCCGATTCTAATCCTCGACGAAGCTACCAGCGCGCTAGATACCGAATCCGAACGCGCCGTGCAGGCCGCGCTCGACCAATTGATGAAAGGTCGCACGACTATTTGTATCGCGCACCGGCTCTCGACGATTTTGCATGCTAATCTGATTGTCGTTTTGGATCAGGGCAGAATTGTTGAGGCTGGCACGCATGATGAGCTTGTAAAGCGCGCCGGTACGTATCAGAAACTTTACGAACTGCAATTCGCCTCGTGAGTCGCCCTGAAAAAATTCTCGCGCTGCAATTCAAATATTTTGGCGACGCCGTGCTGCTCACGCCCGCCTTGCGCGCCCTGCGCGGGCATTTTCCCGAGGCCGAATTGCACCTGCTCGTGCCGGAAGAGGCTGCGCCGCTGTTCCAGCCGCTGCCGTGGATTGATCAGGTCTGGCCGATGACGCGCCAGCGCGGCAGCGCCAACCTCTACGAGACGGGACCCATCATCTACGCTCTGCGCCGCGAGCGGTTTGACCGTTCGGTGGATTTTGCCAGCAACGACCGTGGCGCAATCCTGAGTTATTTCATTGGGGCTAGGCGGCGGCTGGGTTGGGCTGAACGCGGCGGATTTTTCGGCCGCAAGTTCCTTTATACCGACCGCGTGGTGCCAGAAAAGAATCCGCCACACGAATCCGTCCGGCTGGCACAGCTGCTCTCTGGCTGGCATATCCCCGTGCCTGGTGAGTTGAAATCCGAGCTTCATGCCAATAGCTCGCTGGCGGAGGCGGCAAAAAAAATTCTACCGGACGAACGCGCCGTGATTTGCCATGTCGCCTCCAGCCAGCCGAAAAAGGAATGGCCGCTCGGGCGTTGGGTGCGGCTGCACCGTCTCGCCGTCGCTGCCGGAATAAAACTAGTTTTTACGACTGCGCGCGGAGAACGCGAAGCGGCGCAGATGGCTGAGTTCAAGAAACTGGTCCCGCAAGCGGTAGTATTGCCGTTAATCTCCGACCTGCCGCTTTTTTTGGCCGTACTCGCGCGGGCTGCAGTCTTTGTTTCCGGCGACACCGGGCCGTTGCATTTTGCTGCTGGTTTGGGCGTACCGACCATTTCATTATTTGGCCCGACGCCGCCCGCCCGCTGGGCACCGATTGGCCAAAAACATCTGGCGCTCACTGGCGGAACTTGCAGCTGTGACGGAAACTCCGCGGTCTGCACGGTCGCACGCCACTGTCTCTCGCAAATTTCTGCGGAGAAAGTTTTTGCCGCGCTGCAAGACAGATTTCTCGTCCGGTGAATATCCGCTGCTTGCTTCGCCTCGTCCGACGCGGGTAAAATTCAACTCCAATGACGCACGCTGATTTTGTTCACTTGCATCTGCATACCGAGTATTCACTGCTCGATGGCGCATGCCGCTTGGACAAGCTGATGGACCGGGCGCATGAGCTGAAATTTCCCGCGCTCGCCATCACCGACCACGGAGCGATGCATGGCGTTGTTGAATTTTATTCGGCTGCGCGTGCCAAAGGCATCAAGCCGATCATTGGATGCGAGGTGTATGTTGCGCCCGGTTCGCGGCTGGACCGCAAAAAAGTCGAGGGTGACAAATATCATCATCTCGGCCTGTTGGTGAAAGACGAGGCTGGCTACAAAAATCTTATCAAGCTCACGACCGCTGCGCACTTGGAGGGCTATTATTACAAGCCGCGCATTGATAAAGAAATTCTCGCGAAGCATAGCGAAGGTCTGATTGCGATGTCCGGCTGTCTGGCGAGCGAGATTCCTGATTTGATCATGAAGGATCAAATCGACAAGGCTCGCGATGCGGTGGATTTCTTTAAGCAGACGCTTGGCGCAGAGAACTTTTTCCTCGAACTCCAGAACCATGGTATGGCGGAGCAGGCCAAGGTCAACCAGCAGTTAATCAAATTTGCCAAAGAGTTCGGCCTGAAACTGGTCGCGACGAACGACGTCCACTACATCGAGAAGAGTCATTCGCATGCGCACGACTGTCTGGTCTGCATCGGCACTCAATCCTTGTTGAGTGATCCGAAGCGTATGAGCGCAGGCTATGTGCCAGAGCAGTTTTATCTGCGTAGCGCCGAGGAGATGAAGGCGCGTTTTGCCGAAGTGCCCGACGCGGTGAAAAACACTTTGGAAGTGGCCGAGAAGTGCAACTTGGAGATCAAGTTTGGCCAGTTGCATTACCCGGTGTTCCATCCGCCGGAACATTTCACGCGTGAAGGTTTCCTGCGGCAATGGCTCGCAGAAGGCTTATTCACGCGTTACACGCTTCACGCGAAGGCGGTAGGAAAAGAGTTTGTTATAACTGGCATTGAAGATCCGAAGCGCCTGCCCACGCTGGTTTCATCCGGAGAAGCCAATCTCACCTTCACCAATCCCTTAGTTACCGCTGCCATCAAAACCGTTATTGACCGATTGCAGCTTGAGCTCACGGTCATTGAGAAGACTGGGTTCATCTCTTACTTCCTCATCGTCGGCGATTTCATTCGTTATGGTCGTAGTCAGGGAATTGCCTGTGTGGCGCGCGGAAGCGCCGCCGGCTCAATTGTTACGTACCTGCTCGAAATCGCGAACGTGGATCCGATTCGCTACGGCCTGCTGTTCGAACGCTTCCTGAATCCTGAGCGCGTCAATCCCCCTGATATCGATATTGATTTTGCCGACGACCGCCGCGCGGACGTCATCGAGTACGTTCGTAAAAAATACGGCAACGATTCCGTCGCACAAATTATTACGTTCGGCACGATGGGGGCGAAATCCGTCTTGCGCGACGTTGGTCGCGTGATGGGTCTGGCGTATGGCGACTGTGACCGCCTGGCGAAAATGATTCCGTTTGATCTAAAAATGGATCTCACGAAGGCGCTTAAGCAGTCGCCGGAATTTAAGGAGGCTTACGACAATGAGGACGTCACTCGCGAACTCGTGGATACCGCGCTCATCCTCGAAGACCTGACGCGTAACGCCAGTGTTCATGCGGCTGGGGTTGTTATTGGCGACCAGCCGCTCGTAAATTTGCTGCCGCTCAAGCTGGATGAACACGGGGGCATCGTCACGCAATATGCAATGGGGCCGGTCGGCGACCTTGGCCTCTTGAAGATGGATTTTCTCGGCCTGAAAACTTTGACCGTGATCCGCAACACCTGTGAGATGGTCAAGCAAACGCACGGTGTGCAAACCAATGTCGACCAGTTGCCGCTCGATGACCAAAAGACCTATGATTTATTAAATCGTGCGGAAACGCTGGGTGTATTCCAGTTGGAATCAGGCGGGATGCGCGACCTCTGCAAAAAATTCCAGATTAGTTCCGTTGAGCATATTACAGCCTTAGTGGCGTTGTATCGTCCTGGTCCAATGGACCTGATTCCTGATTTCATCAAGCGCCGCCACGGAGAAATCGAAATTAAATACGAGCACCCACTGCTTGAATCAATTTCCAAGGAGACCTACGGCATTCTGATTTATCAGGAGCAGGTGATGCAGGCGACGCAGTTGCTCGCCGGCTATTCGCTCGGTAAGGCGGATTTGCTACGACGCGCAATGGGGAAGAAGAAGGTCGAGGAAATGGCCAAGCAGCGTGAGGATTTCGTCAAAGGTTGCCATGAGAAAAACCAGATTTCTAAAACAAAAGCGAATCAGATTTTTGACTTGCTGGAAAAGTTCGCTGGCTACGGTTTCAACAAGTCGCATGCCGCCGCGTATGCTATCGTTGCTTATCAGACCGCGTATTTGAAGGCAAATTATCCGGTGGAGTTTTTCTGCGCCATGATGACAAACGACATGGCAAACACCGATAAGCTGGCGGAATATATCGCTGAGGCGCGGGAATTTGACATCGAAGTGCTTGGGCCGGATGTGAACGAAAGTGGCGTCTTCTTTGCGCCCGCCCGCGAGGGTAAGGCAATCCGTTTCGGCATGGCCGCGATCAAGGGTGTGGGTGAAACCGCCGTCGAAACCATTTTGAAGGCGCGCGGCGAAGGCGGAAAATTCAAGACGCTTTCTGAGTTGTGCGAGCGAGTGGATGGGCGCACGTTGACTAAAAAGCCGCTGGAAGCATTGATCAAAACGGGTGCGTGCGACTCATTCGGCCAGTCGCGCGCGACTTTGTATGCGCAAATTGAGCGCACCTTGATACGGGCAGCGAATATTCTTTCCGACAAGCAGAAAGGGCAAAGCTCGCTTTTTGGTGCGTTGGAGGAAAAAGCCGAGCCAATGTCGGAAAAAGTCAGCAGTCTGCCCGAATGGCCGCAGCATGAACTACTCGCTCACGAAAAGGAGCTGCTCGGTTTTTATGTCACCGGCCATCCGCTGACACCGCTCGTACCTATATTAGAAAAATATTCGCTCACGAATACGGCTAAGCTCACCGAGTTGCCGAATCGTAGCTTGACGCGTATAGGTGGCATGATCGCGGCGGCCACGCATGGTTTCTCCAAAAAATCTGGCAAGCCTTATGCGATGGTGACCCTGGAAGATTTGGAAGGCTCGGTGCAACTGCTTGTAATGAATGACTATGACAAGTTACGTCCGCTGCTGGAGGCCAATAAGGCGATTTTAGTCATCGGTGAGGTAAGCACTGGCGAGGATAAGCCGAAAATATTCCCGCAGGAAATTTTACCACTGGGCGATGCTCCCAAAAAATACACCAAGCAAGTTCACCTGCGCCTAAACATGGCTCACTTGCATCCGGAAGACATGTTAAAGGTCCAGGAACTTGTCGCCACGCACGCGGGAAAGTGCCCGCTGTTCCTGTGTTTTATGCGGGCGGAAGGTGGCACAGTTTTTGTTGGCACGCATGAGCGCTTCGGCGTGATGCCGTCGCTGGATTTGGAGCACGCGGCCAACAAACTGTTTGGCGAGGACACTTATTACGCCAAAGTGGATGCCAGTTTGCCGGAAAAAACACGCCGCAGCTGGGAAAAGAAAAACAGTAGTGGCAATGACGACGAGTAAAGTGAAAACCCGGCGTGAATTCTTCAAGTCCGCCGCCACGCTTGGCGTGCTGGGCGCAACTGGGTTGCCCTTACGCGCGGCGGCCGAAACAGTGATGCCGATTTCAGCTAATAGTGATGACCGGCAATACTGGGTTTCCATTATGGGTAAAATCGCGCGGCCGGTTCTAGAAAACCTGTCCTGTCGCGAGCTGAAAAAGAAAATGCCAATTGAGGAACAGCCTGGCGCAAAGCGGTCAAACTATACTCATTTAGAGGCGTTTGGCCGCCTACTCTGTGGTATTGCACCTTGGCTGGCTCTGGGATACCTCACGGGCGAAGAACTAAAATTGCAACGGGATTTTTTGCAACTCGCGCAGACGTCACTCGATGCCTCAACAGATCTCGCCTCGCCAGATTTCATGAATTTTTCCGCCGGGAACCAGCCGCTGGTGGACACGGCGTTTTTGCACAGGGAATTTTGCGAGCGCCGAAAGTCTTGTGGGAACCGCTTGATGCGCGGGTTAAAAAACAGATTGTCGCCGCGCTGAAATCTTCGCGCAAAATCCCTACGCCTACTGGCAATAACTGGGTACTGTTCGCCGCGGTGGTCGAGGTCGCGTTGCTCGAATTGGGCGAGTCAACGGTGCCGGAACGGTTGGAGGATTGCGTTCGCAAAATGCTTGGCTGGTATTGCGGCGACAGCGCGTATGGCGACGGTGAATTCTTTCACTTCGACTATTATAATAGTTTTGTGATCCAGCCAATGCTGGTAGACGTGCTGCAAAGATTGGCAAAACACGACGCTCAATTTACCGCGCCTCTGGCAACGGTTTTGCAACGGGCCAAACGATATGCTGAAATCCAGGAAAGACTTATTGCGCCAGATGGCACGTTCCCGTCCATCGGACGTTCGGCTTCATATCGTTTTGGCGCATTTCAAACGCTGGCATTGATTGCTCTGCGACGCGAATTGCCAGAAAAAATAAAGCCCGCGCAGGTGCGTAGCGCGTTGACGGCGGTTATCCGGAAAATGACCGAAGCGCCGGGTACGTTTGATGAGAATGGCTGGCTACAGATTGGCTTTTGTGGTCATCAACCAGCGCTCGGCGAAAGCTACATTTCTACTGGCAGTCTTTACCTTTGCTCCGCAGGATTGCTGCCGCTGGGACTGCCGCCAGCAGATGATTTCTGGACCGCTCCAGCTACGAAATGGACTTCTCAGAAAATCTGGGCGGGCGAAAATCTGCCTGCAGATCACGCGATGAAAGATGTGCGAGAAGTCGAAGTGCCGGTGTTAAAACGGTAAAATTATTTTACGGCGGCCCAGACACGATGTACGTCGTCGTGTTCGTCCAACGCGTGCAAAAATTCACCAACTTCATTCTGCTGTACCTCACTCAATTCGGGGAATTGTTTTGGCGCGTAGCCAAGTTCACTCGTCACTACCGTCCAGCGATTTGCTGAAAGCCATTTTGAAACATCGGCGACAGCGGTGCGTTCACAAATGAATTTTGCGCCTGCGGCCTCGGCGGGAATATCGTCGTTCTGCTCGTGCGTGAGCGTTTCAACCTCATTCGCGCCAGCCTCGATGGCGGCGGTTTCCCGATCAACATTCGCGTCGGGATGATGTGCCTCGACGAGACCGACATGGTCGAACAAAAACTTGTTGCTGCCGGTGGTGGCCAGTTGGCCCTTCTTGAACAGCACGCGGATTTCTGGCGCGGTTCGATTAACATTGTCAGTATAAACCTCAACTATGACGGGCACGTTGTGCGGCGCACGGCCTTCATACACGACATGCTCCATAATGAGCTTCTCGCCGCCGATACCAGCACCCTTATTGATGGCTCGCTGAATGGCGTCCTTAGTGACGCTTTCCTTTTTTGCTTTTTCAACGGCAGTAAAGAGGCGTGCGTTCATCGCGGGATCGGCGCCGCCCATTTTGGCAGCGACAGAGATTTCGCGAACTAGTTTGCCGGTTGTGCGGCCTTTTTTTAGGCCGGCAACCAATCGTTTGGCATGAAGCCATTGGCGTCCCATAGACGGAAAACTTAGCAAGCCCCTCGGAAAGTTTCAACCTCGGCCGTTGTGATGCCGGATGGCTTGCCAAATTCACGGGGGCAATTATTATCTGCGCGCATGAAAAAATCTTTTACGAACCTGATTATTGTCCTCACCGCTGCTGCTGGTTTTTGCAGCGCCTCAACCGCCTTCAGTCAAACTGACGCAGATGTGACCGCCAAGTTTGTGGACGCGGCCAAGGCCAGTTCTGATCCCCAGCTTGGTGGTATTGCTTCCGAACTGACCAGCAAGGTACAGAGCCTCAGCTCTGCCGTCGGCGGTAACTCTGCCATTATGGGTAAGCTTAATAGCACATTGTCGTCGCTTACCGGAGGCCAGGATTCTGCAGCGCTCGCGTCCGCGTTCAAGTTGGCATCTTCTGCCAAGCTGACACCGGAACAGCTCGGTCTCGCCAAGCAGGTCGGCAACTTGGCCTCTGCCTATGTTGTACAAAAAAACTTCGCGTCTCTCGAGGGCCAACAGGGCGATGTCGCCACCATTGTCACATCGCTGCGTAGTGGGAAAATCAAGGATGCCGTGCCATCCCTCAAAAATATCGCGACTAGCGCGAAGCTCACCGATTCGCAAAAACAACTCATCACGACCATCACCGACAAATATGTGCCCGGCTTCAGCAAAGCCAGCGGCGCCATGGACGAGATTAAAAAACTTCCGGGTTTCTGAACAAAATCGTTTTTATTCCACGCGGCGACCGGACCAGTCGCCGCGTTTTGTTTTTGGAATAAACCCAGTGGCGACTTGATAATTTTTCTCTGTGCCCTCTGTGTCTCTGTGGCTAGACTAATTCCATGTCTGCTGAACAAGAAAATCAACCCGCGCCCGCCGCGCCGAATCCTGAACGCAAAACTTTGGACGACCGCGCGAAGATGACGGAGCTCGAACGCATCCGGCATTCCGCCGCGCACGTCATGGCCACGGCCATCCTGCGGCTCTGGCCGGAGGCGCAATTCGCCGCCGGTCCGCCGGTCGAGAATGGCTTTTACTACGACGTGGATTTGCCGCACCGCATCTCACCGGAAGATTTCGAGAAAATCGAGGCCGAGATGAAAAAGGAAATCAAGGCCAACAATCCTTTCGAAAAAATCATCGTCACGCGCGAGCAGGCGATTGCCGATGCGCAGAGCGGACGGTTGGGCGGACTGGCCGAACGTCCGGGCAATGTGAGCAAGTTCAAGCTCGGCAACCTCGAAGCCATTCCCGAGGGCGAGCCGATTTCCTATTTCAAGAACGGCGATTTCCTCGATCTCTGCGCCGGGCCGCACGTGATGCGCACCGGCAACATCGGCGCGTTCAAGCTCACCAGCGTGGCCGCCGCGTATTACAAGGGCGACGAAAAAGGCCCGCAGCTCCAGCGCATCTACGGCACGGCGTTCAAGAACAAGACCGCGCTCGACGAGTATTTCAAGATGATCGAGGAGGCCAAGCGCCGCGACCATCGCAAGATCGGCGCGGAGATGGGGCTGTTCGCGATTGACACGGAATTTGTCGGGCCGGGCATGCCGCTGTGGCTGCCCAAGGGCACGGTGCTGGTCGAGGAACTGGAGAAGCTGGCCAAGGAAACCGAATTCGCCGCCGGCTACGTCCGCGTCCGCACGCCGCATCTGGCCAAGGAGAAAATGTATAAAACCTCCGGCCATCTGCCGTATTACGCGGAGTCCATGTTTCCGAAAATGGAAATGGACGAACACCGCGCCGACCGCAAGGAAATCGAGCAACGCATCGCCGAACTGGAGAAACAACTTTCCGACCACGCGAAGAAGTCTGGCTCACCCGCGTCCGGCAATCCGTGAAAAAGACTTGGCGCGTCTGCCGCTGGTTTTAGCGGTGCTGACGGTTGAATTGACGCCTCACCCAGCGAAAAATCCCAAAGGGATTTGAATCATCCAGCCCAGCGTTGCCGCGCCAGCGGCTACGCTGGGTTAATCGTTTCCAGCATTTCAACAACTCTGAAAGAGTTGAATCATCTGCCGGTTTTCAACATCATCCAGCCATGCCGCAATCACTCGCCAAGATTCTTGTGCATACGGTTTTTTCAACCAAAGACCGTCGCCCGTTTCTCCGCGACAAAATTCTGCGCGAAGAATTGCACCGCTACCTCGGCGGCATCCTGACCAATCTCGATTGCCAGCCCATCATCATCGGTGGCGTGGAAGACCATGTCCACATTCTCTCCACGCTGTCGCGCACCTGTGAGGCGGCGGAAATGGTCAAAGAAGCCAAACGCGGCTCGTCGCTCTGGTTGAAAACCAAAAGCCCCGACCTGCATGATTTCGCGTGGCAGAATGGCTACGGCATATTCTCCATTGGATTTTCACAGGTCGAGACGCTGCGGAATTATATTGCCGGACAGGAGGAGCATCACCGGAAGGTTTCGTTTCAGGATGAGTTTCGGGAATTCCTGAAACGCTACGCCGTTGAATTTGACGAGCGTTATGTGTGGGATTGATCCAACTCTTTCAGAGTTGATGAATTTGTGGGCGATGACCCAAGGTAGCTCGTTCCTCGCAACCTTGGGCTGGATGATTGTAATCCCTTCGGGATTGCCCGGCGTTGTTCCAAATAAAAATCCCAACGGGATTTGAATCATCCAGCCCAGCGTTGCCGCGTCAGTGGCTACGCTGGGTTAATTGTTTCAAACATTTCATCTACCCTGAAAGGGTTGAATCAAGCCGCCGCCGAGACCGCTGGGAGAATTGTTTGCGCCGTGGGTCTGGCGCGTTTGTGAATCTGCCCGCTGTGCAAAAGCTCGTTCAGAAACATTTCGGCGTGGCGTGATTTGGTTTTCTAAAATCAAAATGTGCCGATGTCCGAATGGGACAGCAAAGTGACCTGTGGCACGCGTTGTCCGTTGAGCTGTTTATAATGTTTCCAAGGCGTGAACAACCGTTCTGTGAACCAATCGCTTTGAAGCACCTTGCTCACCACTTTATTGTCGGGCAGAACCAAGGTAAAAAGCTCTTCGCCCGGCACATACGGAAGATAGTAAGTCGGCGTGCCAGGACCTTTTTCAAAAAGATTTTTATTGGCGGAATGAAAAACGATTCGCCACTCACGCTCTTCGACGAAATCCAGAGGCCGGCCAAACTTGCGCTTAAAAGTATGCGCTTCGACAGTCGCCTTCGTTGCTTTCTTTTTCGGGGTTAAGTCCGCTGGAGTGATGACGGTTGGAATAGCAGCTTTCCGGCTGGGCTGCGGCGTTCTCTCACGAATCATTTTTGAGAAATGCAGCAGATACCGTAATTCGTCAAAACCGGAATCGGCAGCTTTGGCTTTCCAGCCCGTGATGTCTTGGTATTCGCCAACTGCTTTTAGAAGTTGAAACGCACTTTTGAAAAATGCGCCGGTCTGCTTGTGCTGATAATAGGTGACGGGCTGGCCGCCATGTTCAATCACCCAACGCTTGGGAAAGCCGAATCCAATGCGGCCATATTCTGATGTGTGTGGAAAGCTGTCGCCCAGCGACCATTCGGTAAAACACGCAATCGGTTCATTGAGCAGAAAGGGTTTGTCCTTGAAATCTATTTTTTCAGGGATGCGCGGCGGCTTGACCCAAATTCCGTGTTGCAAACTCCGGCGCAAATTGTCCAAGCACTTTTTGACCAGATCATCCCGCAGAACCTTTCGGTTGCGGTTTTCCTTGTCAAGGTCTCCGCCAATCCAGTGAAAAAGCTGCTGCTTATGGATGTTGCCAGCGGGCTTGTTCTCTTTGGTGGTTTTCACGATTCAATTTTTGGATGTATAAGAACTGTAATGAAAATCTTGATTGCCACAATAAACGCATTTGCGTCCTTGTTTTTTGGTGTGCTCTTTTACCTTCACATCTTGATTGTAGGCGATTACCTCCTCGGGTTTGCCAATTTGATGCTGAATAAATGCGAATCGTGTTTCTTTTTGAGTTAAGTCTTTAGTTCCAACAATTTCTTTTTCTCCAAAGTCACACATTGCATCTAATTTGTGACAGCTATTACACTGTCTGGAAAATGTCTTGAATGTATAGTAAATCCATGCTGGCAGGGCAAAAATGCCAACAAAGAAAGCAACTATACCCGTCGCTCCCCAAAAGTTACCAGAAAAATTATTGTCAGGTTGATTTGCCAAATGCTTGCCTAAATATAGGCATGCGCCCACAAAAATCGGGGGGATGCACAATGCCCCAGATAAATTGCCTCTAATATAAAATCTGACCTTCTTATGGCTTGCATTTCCAAATTTGGAGCTAGATTTAGTTTGGTTTGTAACATTTGACGCTGCGAATTGTTTTAGGGCTTCCTTGGTATTTATTTTGTCAGCTTTGTGAGTATTGGTCAGCAGTTGTTCTGGCGAAATCCCAATAGGCAAACCACTGGTCTCCGTTTTATTAAAAAATGTCATTTCGATCCCGCATTGTGGACAAGCTCCTTTACGAATTTCGTTTGGTGCAAGTTGGCTCGAATCAAATTCAACACTGATGCCACAATTCTCACATTTGCATTTGGACAGCATTCCCATAACGAGATTTGGTTTTAGTTGTTCGCCGCAATTTCAATTTTCTCAATCTGATTTTCAATGCTCGCGGCGCAGTTGATTGTAAGCCGGTGCAAATTTACCAGTCGCTCGCGGGTCATCTTGCCGCCGGTATAGCCGCCGGCCAGCGCGTAGGCAATCGGAATTCCGCGCTCGCCGCACCATTGAAAAACCATTTCTTCGCGCAGCGTGATGATGAATTCATCCATGCCGGCGAGTCCGCCAATTTTGCAGTCCTGATGGATGTCCATGCCGGCGTTGTAAAGGCACAGGGCAAACAACGGCCATTCGGCCTCGGCTTGTTGCAGGCAGCGCCAGACGGTTTTCAGGTAATGCCGGGCGTCGGTCACGGTTTCCTTGAGGCAGCGTTCGCCTGGCGCGTAATCGTCGTAAGGCACTCCGCTCACATCCACCTGCCAGAGCCGGGAATGATTTTGAATCAGCGAATGTGTGCCGCCGCCGCAATGCGCGTCCAAATCCACAATCAAAATGTGGTCGCGGTTGCCCTCGGCCAAAGCATGAGCGGTGATGGCCAGACCGTTGA
This sequence comes from uncultured Verrucomicrobia subdivision 3 bacterium, assembly GCA_903865745.1. GTDB lineage: Bacteria > Verrucomicrobiota > Verrucomicrobiia > Limisphaerales > UBA11358 > UBA11358. Next base: position 64,216 of record CAIPKV010000057.1, read on the forward strand.
GCGTGCAAAAGCCGTCGCCCCGGTCGCGCTTGGCGTGATGAAATCCGCTGGCGAGACAACCGGCCACGCCGTCGCGCCGCGCGGCTTTGCCAGCCGCCAACATTCCGCCGCACGCGCTCAAGGCCATCGGCAAAACTCCGGCGTCCCAATTTATTTTGGAGGAACTGGCGAGTTCGGCGGACTGGCCGGTTTGCAACGCGCGCAGATAATTTTCCGAGTGAACGCGCCTGGCGTCGGCAAGCGTGGCGGATTTTGGAGAACACAATCGGACACCGGGAATCGGGTCTTTGTCGAGCGCGGCGGCAATCCACGCGGCCTTGCGGGTGGTGTCGAAAGCGTCTCGCGACAAAACAAATTTGTCGCTGAAATAAACTGCGTGGTCAGCCATTACCGCGAAGGCTACCAAAGTCGAGCCTAAATTGTCAAATTGACCACCGGCGGTTGATGCAACCCTTTCAGGGTTGTGGATTTGTTTGGACGACAACCCAGCGTAGCCGCTGGCGCGTCAACGCTGGGCTGAATGATTTAATCCCTTTGGGATTTTTCTCTGTGGCTTTGCGTCTCGGCGTTGAAAATTGAGATTTCATTGCGGTGCGCGGACGGCTATTTTCTTCGCCATGTCTGCCATTTTGAAAGACGAAGAATTTGTTGCCGTTGAAGCCGCCGTCAAAGCCGGGACTGCGCCGCCGCCCGTGACCGCCGCTTTCAACGAGTTGTCCGCGTTGCGCGCGGAATTGAAAAAGCTGGGCGAGCCGGAGAGTTACTACCTCAAAGCCATGAACTGTCCGCATCATCACCGCATCTTTGCGGCTGAGCCGCACAGTTACCGTGACTTGCCGTTGCGCCTCGCGGAATACGGCACTTGCTATCGTTACGAGCAGAGCGGCGAGTTGTTCGGCCTCATGCGCGTGCGTTCGCTCAACATGAACGACGCGCACATCTATTGCACCGAGGAGCAGTTCGCCGACGAGTTCCGCGCCGTGAACGACATGTATCTGAAGTATTTCAAAATCTTCGGCCTCGAAAAATATCAGATGCGCTTCAGCACGCACGCGGCGGAAGGGCTCGGCAAGAAATACGTCAACGAACCGGAGTTGTGGAAGAAGACCGAGGACATGGTGCGCAAGGTGTTGATCGAATCGGGCATCAACTACGTGGAGGTCGCCAACGAGGCGGCGTTCTACGGGCCGAAGATTGACGTGCAGGTGTGGAGCGCCATCGGCCGCGAATTCACCATCGCCACCAACCAGGTGGACTTCGCCGTGCCCGCCAAGTTCGGCCTCACCTATCGCGACAAGGACAACTCGAACAAGACGCCGCTGTGC
>CAIPKV010000058.1 GCA_903865745.1 uncultured Verrucomicrobia subdivision 3 bacterium
CGCAAACACCGGCCAATGGCAGTTTGGGGTGGACAAGCGGCGCATTGGTAGGGACATTGAGCTGCGATGTCCCCGCTGGCGCTTTCCCGTTTTTGGCCAGCGGAATTTCTGCCGGCCCGCCGGGGACAGGAAAGCGCGGGCCGACGGACGGCGCAGCGCGCCATCCCTACCGCGGTGCGACGGCGGAAACGGCCACCGGGACGGGCGCGCTCCCCGGCAATGTCCCAATTGGTGGCCGTGGCGCCATGGTGGCCGTCCGCAAGGACCCAAGGGCAGTTTGGGGTGGACGAACGGGGCAAAGGGCGGTTGAAATTGCGTGTGTGTTTCGTGTGCGATGAAAAAGCGGTGGAGGGCCACCGCACTCCACGACGCTGGCGCGCTGGCCGATGACCACCGGATGCGCGAAGCGTCTTGGAGTGCGCCAGCCCTCTGGCGCTTTGGGCGGGCGCGACGCCGAAAACGGCCACCGGGACGGACGCGCTCCCCGGCAATGTCCCAGCCGGGCGGCCAATGGCAGTTTGGGGTGGACGAACGAATTGACAGAGAAAGTTAAGGAGAATTGGTTTTTGTTCCAGTCTTTTTAGACTCTTCAAAAAATCTCTGTATTTCCGAATCGGAAAGCCCTGCCAACTTTAGAAGATGAATCTCACTTTGATAGGTAGCCGTGTTGTCGTAAGACTCAACGGCTAACAACCCAGTTGTTGCGCGGTTAATCAATTCCACGGTTCCTTTTGCCATCAATTTATTTTGTTCTGTCAGGGCTATTATTTCTTCCAATTTCTGGTCAACCAGTTTGATGTTGTTGCCTGCCACATCGAAGCTTTGAACTTTGTTCGAACCAACCAGAAACAGGATCGAAATCAAAAAAATAAGTGAAGTCAGACAGGCGTAATGTTGCCAGTTTCGCAGATCACGTTTTTGGATTTGGCAGATTAAATAGGCAACGCCAGCCAGCGGAGTAATTATTGCAAAAGCCATCATCATATTATTTGATTGAAATTAACCTTTTCGCAATACGCCCGTCGAGTGTTTTCAATGCCAATGCGATCAGAATTGCATTTTTGAATGGACTTCAAGAGCTGCTTTGAGTCTGATTCTAAAATTGATCGCTTTATGAATACAAAAAACCGTTTCCTAACTTTTCTTTTTGTCGTTTTATTTTCGGCTACAACGCAGGCGCAGCCCGTGTTGACTACGCTGGTTAATTTTGCTGGCACCAATGGTGGAAACACGCAAGGCACTATGATTCTCGGCAACGATGGCAATTTTTACGGCACGACTGAAGGTGGCGGCAATTTTGGAAAAGGCACTGTGTTCGTGATGACCACCAACGGCAACTTGACCACTTTGGTTTCTTTTGCCGGCACCAATGGTGCAGATCCGTATGCTGGATTGACGCTTGGCAGCGACGGTAATTTTTATGGCACGACTTATTATGGTGGCGATGCCAACCGTTACGGTTCAATTTTTATGGTAACGACCAATGGCGTGCTGACGAATTTGGCGCTTTTTAACAACAGCAATGGGGCTAGACCGCAAGCCGGATTGACGTTTGGCAGCGACGGAAATTTGTATGGCACGACGCAATCGGGTGGGAATACATCTCTCAATGGTGGATATGGCTACGGCACAATCTTCAAGATAACTACCAACGGAGTTCTAAATTCACTATTCAGTTTTTCCAATACGAACGGAGCTTATCCGTATGCTGGTTTAACGCTTGGGAATGACGGTGCTTTTTACGGCACGACACAAGTTGGCGGCAATACGAATATTTATGCTTCTGGTTGGGGAACTATTTTTAGAATTACAACCAATGGTCAATTCACCAGTTTAGTCAATTTTGGCAACACCAACGGGGCAAGACCGCAAGGCCAATTGCTACTTGGCGACGATGGCAATTTTTACGGCACAACGTATTATGGTAGCACAAATCAAAATGACACATTTGGGCATGGCACGATTTTCAAAGCGTCAACAAATGGGGTGCTTACTTCACTGATTTCATTTGATATTGGAGGTGTGACTGGTTCATCTCTGTGGACAAATTCAAACGGAGGCTATCCAACATCAGGTCTCACAAAAGGAAACGATGGCAGATTTTACGGCACAACATACCAGGGTGGGCTGGGTGGATATGGCACGGTATTTTCAATTACAACGAACGGAGTGCTGACCTCGCTTGGTTCATTTTCACGAACTCCCGATGGTGGCTATCCGTATGCCGGTTTGACGCTTGGCAACGATGGCAATTTCTACGGCACAACCACTGCTGGCGGAAATGATTTTTCTGGATACGGGACTGTATTCCTATTGGCTCTGGTTTCAACCCCTCCGGTTTTGGGTATCACCACAATAGGAAATCAGCCAGTTGTTGTTTGGGTGCCTTCTGTAAGCGGCTATTCTGGCAATAACTATTCGTTGCAAACCACCACCAATTTGGCTTCTGGCAATTGGGTTGATGTCTCCAACGGCGTTCAAGTCACAGGAATTTTAGTGACGAATTTAACAGGCGCGGCTTTTTTCCGTCTGCATTAGCAAGAACGCAGGCTTGATTGACGCGGCGGTGGTGAAGGTGGATGCGGCGAATGATCTGGCTTTGTTGAAAGCCGTTGGGCGGTTTGCACCGCTGCCTATTGCCGCGAGTCGCACGGTGAAGCTGGGCGGGACGGTGGCCACGGTGGGTTTCCCGGACATCGGGTTGCAGGGGTTTGCGCCCAAGGTGCTGGCGCACGGCCACCACGGGGGAAAGCGCGTCGCTGGCGGGCGCGGCGGATGGTCCTTGCGGACGGCCACCATTACAAACGGCCACCATGCCGCCGGGCAATTGGCCTGACGGGCACCGTCCGTTGGTGGACGCGCGCGGGAACGTGGTGGGCATCGTCGCGGCAAAACTAGATGCTTCGGCGGCGCTGGCGGCCACCGGGTCGCTGCCGGAGGTCCTTGCGGACGGCCACCAAGTGAATTACGCGGTGAAGAGCAGCCTGCTCTTGAGCTTTCTGGAATCGGTGCCGGAGGTAGATGCCAAAATCAAAGACCCCAACACCAAGGATGAATCGTTTGAGGAGGTGGTGAAGTCGGCGCAGGAGGCGGCGGTGCTGGTGCTGGTATATTGAAGCGCTACGGACGATGATTGGTGGCTGTGTGTAAACGCAGTCATGAACTGATGCTGTTTATCTGAGTTTCATCTGTGTGCATCTGTGGCCAAAGAAAACTGCCTCGTCAGCCACCTTGCGCAGAAAAAAGGATTGCCAAGGAGTGGCAATTCCTGTCCGCTTAACAGATTCCATTTCATATTATGAATAAACATCTCCTCACGGCCTGCCTCGTGCTCGGCACCATCGTTTCCACCGCCACCTTGCGCGCCCAAACTTCGCCGGATCCTTACGCAAATGAGACGCCAGCCCAGCGGGATGCGCGCATGCATTGGTGGCGCGAGGCGCGCTTCGGCATGTTCATCCATTGGGGCGTGTACTCGGTGCCCGCCGGCTATTACAACGGTAAACCGGTGGCCAGCGCCGGTGAATGGATCATGTGTAGCGGCAAGATTCCGATGGCGGATTATCAGAAGTTCGCCACGCACTACAATCCGGTGAAATATAATCCCGATGATTGGGTCAAGCTGGCGAAGGCGGCGGGCATGAAATACATCGTCATCACCGCCAAACATCATGATGGCTTTGCCAACTTCGCCACCAAGGCCAGTCCGTGGAATATCGTGGACGCCACGCCTTACGGCAAAGATGTGTTGCAACCACTCGCGGTTGCTTGCCGCAAGTATGGCATCAAGCTGGGTTTTTATTACTCGCAAGCGCAGGATTGGAATAACGGCGGTTCCGAGTGCGCCGGTGCGTGGGATCCGGCGCAGAAAAAAGACATGGATGAGTACATTGATAAAGTGGCGGTGCCGCAGGTCAAGGAGCTGCTCTCAAATTATGGCGATTTTCCCGCCGTGCTCTGGTGGGACACGTCCTGCGATATGAACAAGGAACGCGCGGATAAGCTGATCGCGCTGCTGAAACTCAAGCCGGGCATCATCCATAACAACCGGCTCGGCGGCGGTTACAACGGCGACACGGAAACACCGGAGGAACGGATTCCGGCGACCGGCTTTCCCGGGCGCGACTGGGAAACGTGCATGACGATGAACGATACCTGGGGTTATAAGACGGATGATAACCATTGGAAATCCACGGAGACGCTGATTCATAACCTCGTGGATATCGCGAGCAAAGGCGGTAACTATCTGCTCAACGTCGGCCCGACGAGCGAGGGCTTGATTCCCGAGGCCAGCATCGAGCGGCTCACGGAGGTTGGCGCGTGGATGAAGCTGAACGGGCAGGGGATCTATGGGACCACGGCCAGCCCATTCAAGAAGCTGCCGTGGGGTCGCTGTACGAAGGTGGTTTCCGGCGACAAAACGACGCTGTATCTGCACGTCTTCAATTGGCCGACGGATGGCGTACTTGTCGTTCCCGGCTTGAAGAATGAAGTGAAGTCGGCGCGCCTGCTGGTCAGCGGCAAGAAATTGAAATTCAGCAGCACGGCGGGAGGGGTGGAAGTGAGTGTGCCCGCGGAAGCGCCGGATAAGATTTCGTCCACCATTGTTTTGAAAATCAAGGGTGAGCCGGAAGTCGAACCGATGCCGATTATGCAATCAGCCGACGGCTCGGTGCGGCTAACCGCCGTCGAGGCTGACCTGCATGGGGGCCAACAATACGAATCCGGCGACGGCAAGGATAACATCGGCTATTGGACGAAACCCGGCGACACGGTGAGCTGGACTTTTAAGGTGACGCAACCCGGGACTTTTACGGTGACGGCGGCTATCGCGTCCATGGGCTCGGGTAATTTCGAGGTGTTAGTGGGTGACCAGAAGCTTGCGGGCGCGGCACCGGACACGAAGGATTATGCCACCTTTCAAAGCGCAAATCTGGCCGGCACGCTGACGCTCCCTGCCGGTATGACGACACTGACGGTGAAGCCGGTGGCCACCGGCTGGGAGCCGATGAACCTGCGCGCGCTTACTTTGCAGCCGGTGAAGTGATTGGTTACAGAGGCAAGGCTTCGCGCAGGGCGATAGTTAACGGAACGGAATTGGCAGATCGGGATTGACCCGCAATTAAATCCTGAAAACATTTGGCGAATCCCGCCATTATGATGTATCGGTATCGTGCTGCCCAACCCGAACGTTAAACCTAAATCATGAACTGCCGACGCCTTCTGATTCAACTAGGTCTGCTGCTGCTCTTTTTAGTTAGTCGCCAAGTCAGGGGCGGAACTTGGACAGCCCTCGCAAATACAGCTCCGGCGGGCGTTAATACGATGTTGCTATTGTCGGATGGCACGGTGATGGCGGCGGATAGTGGGAACAATTGGTATCGCCTGACACCAGACTCGACGGGCAGCTATGTGAATGGCACGTGGAGCTTGCTGGCGGCGATGAATTATACGCGCCTGTATTTTTCCTCCCAAGTATTGACGAACGGGCAGGTGCTGGTGGCTGGCGCAGAATATGGTACGGGAACAAATTCAGCGGAGATATATGATCCGGTGGCCAATACCTGGACGACGACGCCACCGCCGCCCGCCGGCCAGAACCTATTCTATGATTCCATCTCGGAGATGCTGCCCAATGGCAACGTATTAGTGGCCCCCGTCAATCCGGCGACATTCGGCGGCACAGTGGTTTACAATACGACGTCGAACGTCTGGTCGGTCGGACCGTCGTTGTATCGCGGTTATTATCAAGACGAGGCGAGCTGGGTTAAATTGCCGGATGACAGCATTGTGACAATTGACCCCTTCGGGACAAATTCCGAGCGCTATATCCCATCGCTCAACCAATGGGTCAACGATGCCAATGTGCCGGTGGATATGTATGACCCTTACGGCTACGAGCTGGGCGCCGGTTTCTTACTGCCGGATGGCCGGGCGTTTTATCTGGGAGCGACTGGCAATACGGTCTTTTATACGCCCTCCGGCACTAATAGTCCGGGCAGTTGGTCGGCTGGCCCGGTGATACCCAACAGTCAGGCGACGGCTGATGCGCCGGCGGCGATGATGGTGAACGGGAAGGTGCTCTGTGCGGTGGCGCCGGTGCCGGTGAATTCAAGCAACATCTTCAACTCGCCGGTGAGCTTCTATGAGTTTGATCCGGTGACGAATGGCTTCGCGCAGGTCAACGGCCCGACCGGCCTGACTTATCCTAGTTCAACCTATACGATGCGGATGTTGGATCTGCCGGATGGTTCGGTGCTGCTGTCAGTTTCCTCCAGCCAGCTGTATGATTACACGCCGGGCACAGCCCCGCTGGCCGCCGGGCAACCTAACATTAATGCCATCAGCACCAACTTGGATGGTTCCTATACGCTGACTGGCACACTCTTGAACGGTATTTCTGAAGGTGCAGCCTACGGTGACGACGCGCAGATGAATAGTAATTATCCGCTGATTAGAATGACCAACCTCACGAGCGGGTTGGTCTATTACGCGCGCACCTATGGCTGGAACAGCACCAGCGTGATGACTGGCAGCCGGGCAGTCAGCACGCGCTTCACGGCGCCTGCTACCGCGCCGGCCGGCAATTATAACATCGTAGCTGTCGCCAACGGCATCGCCTCCGCGCCGGTCGCCTTTTCTCTACAAACGGCTCCGGTCATTGCGAGTCAGCCGGCAAGCGAGACGGTGACGGTTGGCAGCACGGCGAGTTTTTCTATTACCGCCAACGGCAGTGCGCCGCTGGCTTATAACTGGTATCGCAATGGCGTGCTTATTGCCGGCGCCACCAACACGACTTACAGCACGAACAACGTGCAACTGGCGGATAACGGCGCGCAATTCTCCTGCGTCATCAGCAATGCCTTGGGCACGGCTACCAGTGCGAATGCCGTGCTGACGGTGACGCCCGCGAATCTCGTCCTCAACGGCGGTTTTGAAACAGGCGATCTGACGGATTGGACACAGTCGGGTTATACCGTTGCCACTGGAGTCACCAGTTATTACAGCTTTGTCCATACCGGCAGCTTTGGTTTGGCCGCAGGACCGGCAACCATTCTTGGCTATCTGGCTCAAACCTTGAACACCGTGCCTAATCAGGTTTATCACCTGTCATTCTGGTTTAATAATCAAATTGCTGGCAGTGGTCCTAGCAGCGGCTCCAACTACGAACTCCTTCAGGCTAGCTGGGATGGTACGAATGTTTTTGCCATCACGAATCCACCGGTGCTGGGCTGGACGAGTGTGAGCGCCCTGGTTACGGCCAGCACGGCCAGCACGGTGTTACAGTTCGGATTTCGCAACGACCCTTATTACTTCGCGGTTGACGACGTCAGTGCGTTTGCCGTCGCCCCGACCATCGTGCAGCCCCCTGGCTACACTAATGGGGTCATGCAGTTCAGTTGGGCGACTCAGGCAGGTTTGACATATCAGGTGCAATACCGCACCAACCTAGTATTGGGCGCTTGGGTGAATCTGGGCAGCCCCACTAATACCACGGGCGCGTCAATTACCGTAACCGATGCGGCGGCGAGTGATGCGCAGCGCTTTTATCGGCTGATGGTGCTGCCATAGCCAGTGAGCGGCAGTTACTTCAATTGCTTTACGCCAGCTGCCAGGGCGGAGACCATCTGTTGCACTTGCGTCTGCGTGGTGCAATAGGGCGGCATTAACACAATCACATTTCCTACCGGACGGGTTAGAACGCCGCGCCGCGCCATCGCTTCACAGACACGGATTCCGGCACGTTCGCGTAACGCAAATGGCTTACGCGTCCGCCAGTCCTTGACCAATTCAATGCCTGCCACTAATCCTACCTGCCGGATGTCGCCTACTTGCGGCAATGCCCAGAGGGTTTGCAGTTCCGTGTGCAGCCAGGTCTGTAACTGCGCGCGCTGACGCTTTGATTTTTCCGTTTGTAAGAGGTCCAGGCTCGCTAGCGCCGCCGCTGCGCCTAATTGGTTGCCCGTAAAACTGTGCCCATGGAAGAAGGTCTTAAATTCCTCGTATTTACCCAGGAACGCATCAAAGACGCGTTGCGTCGTCAGGGTGGCGGCCATCGGTAGGTAACCGCCGGTCAGACCTTTCGCGAGACAAAGGAAGTCGGGCTGAACACCTTCGTGATGGCTGGCAAAGAGGGAAGTTGAGGGTTGAGAGTTGAGAGTCGAGGGACTACCGGTACGGCCAAAGCCGGTCATGACTTCGTCAGCAATCAAGAGTGCATCGTGGCTGCGCGCGATGTCGGTGACCTGTTTTAGCCAGCCAGTTGGCTGCGGAATCAGGCCGGCGGCACCTTGCAGCAATGGCTCGTAGACGAACGCGGCGTAGGGATTACCACGCTTCTTCTGAGCGGAAAACTTCTTGGCCACGAGGCCGACACATTCCCAATTGCATTTACGGGAATCGCGCGCATCGGAGCGGTCGGGCTTGGCCTGATTGAACGGGCAACGGTAACAATACGGCGACATGACCTGATCGGTCTTGAACAGCATCCCGCCATAGGCTTTATGAAACAAATCGATGTGACCAAGGGAAACCGCGCCAATGGTGTCGCCGTGATAAGCACCGTCGAGTGACAAAAACTTTGGGTTGGTTGTCGCGCCGCGTGTACGCCGGGTATATTCGTAAGCCAGCTTGAGCGCGACCTCCAGGGCGGTTGAGCCATCGTCAGAGAAGAAGACCTTTCCCAATTTAGGATTTGCGATGTGCGATTTACGCGCTGCTTTCCCGTTCCGCTCATCATTCTTCGATGGTAAATCGTAAATGTCATTGGCTGTCTCAACGAGCTTGGCGGCGAGAACCGAAGCGGGTTCATTGGCGAAACCGAGAGCGGAGCTGTGGGATATTTTTTTTAATTGCCTAGTAATGGCGGCGTTGATGCGGGGATGTTGATGACCGTGGAGATTGGTCCAGATGGAGGCGTTGGCATCGAGATACTCTTTGCCGTGAACATCGCGAAGCACTGCACCTAGTCCGCTGGTGATGACAATCGGCTCGCGCCGCAGCCAGTCGCGCATTTGAGTAAACGGATGCCAGACATGCGCGTGGTCTAGTTGGGCGAGCGGATGCATCACATTTACGATTTACGATACTGGATTTACGATTTGATCCAAAGCGCGGGCGAGGACTGAAATATCTTCGGCGGTGTGGGTGGCGGTCAAAGTGATGCGTAATCGCGCCGCGCCACGGGCAACGGTGGGATAACGGATGGCGGGCGCGTAAATGTTCTGTTCGCGCAGGCTGGCGGCGGCGTTGATGGCTTTGGCTTCGTCACCAAGAATCAAAGGGACGATGGCGCTTTGAAGTTTTGAGATTTGAGTTTTGAGTTTTGAATTCAATTCAGTAAGCCGGGCAAAGAGAATTGCACGCCGTGTTTCGCCTTCGGTGGATTGAACCAACTTAATCCCGGCAGTGGCGGCGGCGGCAGCTGCGGGTACAGGCGCGGTACTGAAAATGAAACTGCGGGCGCGATTAACCAAATACTCTATGAGCTCACGACGGCCGCAGATATAGCCGCCACTAGTACCAAGCGCCTTGCCGAGCGTGCCCATCTGGATTTCTATCTGATCGCTTACCCTTAGCTCAGCGGCCAAACCGCGACCTTTTTTACCGATGACACCGGTGGCGTGTGCCTCGTCCACCATCAGCCACGCGCCATACTTTTCCTTGAGCAAAACAATCTCACGCAGCGGAGCGGCATCGCCATCCATCGAGAAGATGGATTCAGTAATAACAAGCGTGTGCGACCGACTTTGGGCTTTGGGCTTTGGACTTTGGACTGCCTCCGCCCAACGAAGTTTATCTTCAAGGTCGTCCAAATCGTTGTGGGCGAAGACGCGAAGCTTGGCGCCGGATTGCCGGGCGGCGTCCACGATGCAGGCATGCACGAGCTTATCGAGAATAATGATGTCATTCTTACCCAGCAGCGCGGTGATGGTGCCGATGGCGGCGGCAAAGCCCGTGGAGAAGGTGAGGGCGGCTTCTGTCTGCTTGAAGTCGGCGAGGGCATCTTCCAACTCATGAAAGGGCGCCAGTGAACCGCTAATGAGCCGCGATGCGCCAGCGCCGGCGCCAAACTTATCCACGGCTTCAACGGCGGTAGCCTTTAGTGCGGGATGATTGGCGAGACCGAGATAGTCGTTGGACGAGAAATTAAGGAGCGTCTGGTTGCCAAGCTTGAGGTGCGAACCTTGGGCGGAATCAACGCGACGCAGTTCACGAAACAGGTTCTGTGCACGCAAGTCAGCCAGGCGGCGGTTCAATTCGTCAGTAAACGAATACATTTTCAGCCACAGATAACCACAGATGGACTCAGATGGAAAGCCACGCGGTTTAACTTACTGGCGGAATCGCCCAGCGACCTTCGATCAGGCTGGCGGTGACGTTGCCGGTATGGGCAAGAACAGCCTCGTAAATATTGGTGAGTTTTCCGGTGAAGGGAATTGCAATTAGGTCGGCCACCGCATGGGGGGAAAGTTCACCGAGCTTGCCCGCAAGGCCGAGGGCGCGCGCACCGTTTACGGTGGCCATTCGTAGAATCTCTTCAGGCGAAATGGCTGAGTCTTTATCGGCGAGAGCGCGCATTTCGGCGAACATGTCCAACTCCGGCTTTTGTTTGCCAGTCATGCGCGTGGTAGCCAGACTGTCAGTGCCGAGGCAGACGTTCACGCCAGCATTTGCCAAGCGCTCGCGCTGGAACTTGGGATGTTTGAAATAGTCGTGGCTGCGCGGGCAGTGGACGACGTGGGTTTTATTTTTGGCGAGCAGGGTACCGTCGCCGCGCGCCAGGCAATTGACGTGGATTGCGAGAACGCTTTCGCCAAGCAACTTATTACGGGCAAGATGGGCTACCGGCGATCCAAGACCGCAGTCAGAATTGTCGCGCCCATTGCGAAGCAGCCAGTCGCACATTTCACCGCGAGCGTGGGCGAACATCTCAAATTCCTGCACCGACTCGGACACGTGAATGCTGACGCGCCATTTCCGCTTTTGCGCCGTGCGGGCAGTGAGGCGCAGCAGTTCGGGCAAAGTGGAGTAGGTGGCATGCGGAGATAACAGTGCGCGATGACGCGGGTGCTTTAGCGAGGCAATGGTTTCAACGGCTTCACGCAAGATGTCTTTGGGCAGGCGGCGCGACTTGATGCCAGTCATCTCAAGGAAGGAAAATATGCGCAGCGGCGTGGCATCCCATACTTCTGGGAGCAAATCCGGCATACACTCAATATCGCCAACGGTCGTGGTCCCGGTTTTAAGCAGTTGATGTGCGCCGCGCAGCCAGGAGCGGGCGTAGTCGGAATAACTCCAGCCGGTCTTATGTGCGGTGATAGCACCAATCCAATCGGTGAAAGTCTTCGGTGGCGACAGTTCCCCGGCCATATCGGTGTAATCAAGATGGCAATGGGGGTTGACGAGGCCGGGCAGCAGGATGACTTCGCCAAGGTCGAGAACCTTCTCGCGCCGGTGCGGGCGCAAATCCTTCCACGGGGTAATGGAACGGATTTTCTTACCCTCAATAAAAACCGCGCCGTCCTCGATGGGCGGCGCGGTGATGGGGACGATTGCTTTGGCCCGTAAAATCATTCTTCGCTGGCTTCCTGACGGGTGCGTTTGGTGCGGGCGCCCACCTTGTGCTTGGTGGCCTTGACCTTGCTGTGGCGTTTGCGAATCTGCTGCTCAATCTTTTTCACGACGGCATCAATCGCGGCGTAGAGGTCGCTTTCAATGTCTTTGGCAAACAGGTCGGGTCCGCGTACGCCGAGCCGGATGGAGCAACTGAACTGTTTTTCCGGTACCCGGGCATGGTCATGATCAAGTGTGACGCGGGCATCGACAATGCGCTGGTCCATGTGATCCAGCTTGTCGAGCTTGGCTACGACGTGATCTTCGATTGCCTTGGTAAGCGTGACATTGTGGGTGGAGAGAATCAGTTTCATAAAAAAAGAATGCGCCCCCGGCGGGCAAAAATCCAGTTTTTCCTTTCAATAATATCCTAACAGCGAGATTCGTGCCAAAATCGCTTGAGATTCCAGCAGATTGAGTTATGTTGCCGCGCAGATGGGACCTGGCCTACAACTTTCGCAACGGCTGACGCAGTCACTGGTGCTGGCACCGCAGCTCCAGCAATCGCTGGCGTTACTTCAGGCACCCTCCCTCGAACTCAAGGCTCTGGTTGAACAAGAACTCCAACAAAACCCTGTGCTCGAAGAAGTTTTGGAGCCGGAGATGGACGCCCGCGAAAAATCTGCGCTCGGCGAAGATTCAGCCGGTGGCGATGACGCCGAGCCAGTGGTGGGCGCCGATCTAGCCGAGCCCCCCGAAGATGTGAAGTTCGACGCCGCGACCGAGCGGATGGCGAATGATCCGGTGGATGACTTTCAGGCGGAATTTGAAAAGTTGGTGCAGATGGACCAGGACTGGCGCGACCATTTTTCACAGACGAACACGGTGACCCGTTCGTCGGCCGAGGATGAAGAGAAGCGCGAGTTCATGTTTAACTCCATCACGGTTGAGGCGTCGCTGGCACAGCATTTGATGGAACAAGTGCGCGATACTGAATTAAGTGATGAGGATCGCGCCATCGCTGAATTGTTGATTGGCAATATCGACGACTACGGCTTTCTCATGGGCACTATAGAGGAACTGGCAGCGTCCGCCAATCTGCCGGCGGAGAAACTTTTGCCGGTGCTCAAAGTTATCCAGAGCTTCGAGCCGGTGGGTGTGGGCGCCCGCGATTTGCGCGAATGCCTGCTGCTCCAGCTCGAGCGAGCTGACAAGACTGATACGCTGGAATATCTCATTATCCGCAACTACATGGACGCTTTGGGAAAGCGTAAGATTCCAGAAATTGCGCGTGGCACCAATCAGACCGTGGACGACGTGCAGCAGGCGCTGGCTCGGATTGCCCGGCTCGAACCACGTCCGGGTCGCGCCTTTCTGCCGGTCGTCGAACAATACGTCGCACCGGAAGTTTTCGTGGTAAAGAATGGCGACGATTACATCGTCACGACGAATGATGAGCAGATTCCACACTTGCGCATCAGCAATGTTTACAAAGATTTGATGTCAGCCGGCGAAAATAACGCCGAAGTAAAGAATTACATCCGCGAGAAAATCAAGGCGGGTAAGTTTCTGATTAAGAGCTTGCACCAGCGCCAGACAACCATCGCAAACATCGGTAAGGAAATCGTCAAACGCCAGCGCGATTTCATGGATAAGGGCGTCGCGCATCTCAAACCCATGACGATGTCCCAAGTTGCCGAGGTAGTGGGCGTTCACGAGACTACCGTGAGCCGCGCCGTTTCCGGCAAATACATCGAGACCCCGCAAGGCGTGTTTGAGATGAAATACTTTTTCACCGCCGGGCTATCAAACGTCCATGGTGCGGATGTCTCTAATACCAGTGTTAAGGACATGGTTACTGAGATTTTCAAAGCTGAGGACCCTGCCAAGCCGCTGTCAGATCAGGAGGTGGTGAAGATGCTTACCGCAAAGGGAATCAATATCGCGCGTCGCACCGTGGCAAAGTACCGCGATGAACTAGGCATCCTCCCCTCAAACCTGCGCCGGGTTTATTAATGGATAAATAAAGGGTGTTACGGAAGCGACCGATTTGAATATCCATCAAACACACCTTAAGTTTCTACTCCGAGCTTTATATAAACTTAGATAAACCATTCTTTGTTGATATCTCTTATCTTTGGTCAATTTTAAAAGTAATGGTGATTTTATTTTTAGGTCTTATTCGGTTTTAGTTCTCCTAGTTATAAAAAACGCGGCTCGCATGGTTTGACTCACTAAAACTTGTTTTTTAGTCTGATATAACTTCTAGTTCAACCAGTAATATACTTGACATAGTTTTTGCTGATCAAATTCAGAATCCCTCCAAAATAAAACGGCTGGTTCGATTTGAACCAGCCATTTCTTGTGATTTTCAGTTTGTCAGCGGTTACTGAACCGTAATCGTGCCTGCCACCGTCAATTTCGGGAACGAAGCTAGCCCATTGGGAGAGGCGGAGGCGTGGTCGAAATTTACTGTATAGGTAGAACCTGAAGGTGCCCAAGAAGGTATACTCACAGACAAGGTACCTAAAGTAGCTGTACCGGCGACGCCGGTGTTTGTATTATTGAGCCAAACGGCGGCATAACTGCCATTACCGATGGATGATGTGGTGTAAGGTGTGCCCAGTTGGGTGGCTGTCTGGTTGAATTGAACCGGGGTAGTCAGCACCGGGGCTCCACCTGACGTCGGCAACACGGAAAGGTTTAGCATCAGGAGGCGCAGCGGATAACTACCAGAGATGTTAGCTGTAATGGGCACACTCACAGTACTGCCAGCAGCGGCATAGGTGTTGCCAGCCGTAAAGACAACTTTTGGCGGGACTGAAGAGGTTAGGTGGCTTTGAATGTTGGGTTGAAAAATCAAGTTAGACGAAGCCACGCGGCTAGCTAAGTGAGCAGCGTGATTCGTATTGCTGTTGTCAGCAACAAGCTGGCCATTGTTCCAGAATCGATCAAACCAGAGCAGGCTCGGGTCCAATGAACGCCGGTAGGTCATATACACATCGCTTACATCTAAAATGCCGTCACCAAAAACAACTTGGTTGATGTTGGTGTCATTGCCGTCAAATAATGTGCTCAACCCCGGAGGAATTACTAGATAGTTCGTAATCACCCCAACGGTGTTGGTAGTATAAGTTGGCGGAACCGTGGGTAGTTGTTGAATATAGGTATTGTAGTAAGTGATGGGATAAGTAACGGTGGTTAATAATATTTTGCTAGTTACGGGATAGGATGATGTCGGAATCGCTGCTGACTGAACGCCGTTGGTATCAACATTAATGGTATAATTCGTTACAGTATCTGTGATAAAATAAGGATAGGTTACCGTGTTTGTATAATAACCGTAATTAGGATCACTTGGATTATTGTCTATTACTCCAATATTACCGCAGGAATCCATGGCGTCAAAGAAGTCGCTCCCCAGTGGTGGTGAGTTCAGGTGATAAACTGCTGATTGAAAAACTTGCTGCACATCGGCGTTGACAAGGTAGCCTGAGCCAAAATCCCCGGCATTAAACCATCCGAATGGATAGACGTCACCTACTAGATATTTTATTTGATTGGTTACTGTTACATATTTGAAGGCGCTAATAGGTGAGCCGCCGGCTGTGGATCCATTTGTTGGAGCTGCAATATAAATTGATGAGCCGGGAACCCCGATGCTATCAGACGTGGCTGAGGGGCGGCCAATCTGAATTTGATATTGCTGGCCGTTGGTAGCCGTACTCGGAATGATGAAGCTGTAACCACCCACAATAACCTCGTTAGGTTCCTGCGAATTCGGGAAAAGATCGTCATGTGCCTGTGAGTAGGTTATTAGAGTTTGTTGTAGGGTGTTATAGAGATTGGTTGCGCCTGCGCGTTCAACCCAACCCACACCTAGGAGATTTATGCTGTAATTCGTGGTGAGTAGGCTACTAAAATCAGTAGAACCATCTAAATAAACTGGATTTGGAACGGATTGCCCGCCGGCAAACATCGCGGGCGGAATTGGCTCATAGACCACAGGTGACACACCCGGAATGGGTTTTTCTAACATTGATTGAAAGCCAAAGGCTCCAGGCGAGATGTTGGTGGCAGCACCGACATTGGTGACTGTGAGATTAAATTGAAGACTGTACATTATTGTTCCAGGCAGTGTAGTCAGGGTGACCGGTGCATAAAAAGTCTGTCCCGGCGAGCCAAGAAACACGCTGGAAGCTTCGCCGGAGGCAAAGCCGAAGCTAATGGTGTTTGCCACAAAATTGGTTGAGGAAAACACCGCGATGGCCACGGAGCTTGTTTGGTAGTTTTGTTTGAGGGCAGCGATCTGAAATTCAATTATATTTGTGTTCGCTGGAAACTGAAGTGACAACGTGATGCCATTGGAGTTTAACGAAGGACCGGCAATACTTGCATTAGCATTTGTCCGAGGATCGCTGCCATCTGTGGTATACAAAAATTGAGCTCCCGCCGTTACATCAAATATCGTGAATTGTGCAGCATTATTGCCGGTGATAATTGGTGTGCCGGCTAGAAATTGAAATTCTGAGGTTACAATCGCACTGCTACCGCCTGCATTTATGTTTACGGCTTTTATTAAAAAATCCGGTTGTGCTGCAATTGGAAGTGGTGTCAGCGAACCTAACGGCAGTCCGTCTTGATAGGGATAAGCAGTGAAACCATTTGTAGCACTGGGATTACTTCCGTCGGTCGTGTAAACGGTGGTTACCCCGTTGAGGTTTGGTTCGATCGCGAAATTTATATTATTATAAGTGATATATGGGGTTCCACCGACTGCATGAAACGTACTTACTGGAACAGGAGAGCCCTCGAAATCAAACCAGCCAATAGTTGGTGCAGGCGGTGGCGGGATCGGCACAGTAACGCTTACTTCAGTGGAGTTGGTCGGGTTTTCACCGCCGGGGTTTATTGCTGATACTATGTAGTAGTAGGTCGTGCCACCACTTACGCCGGCGTCGGTATATGTCAAGCCAATAGTATTTCCTATGGTAGTTTCTTTGCCAGAGCTTGTCGACCGTTTTATGTTGTAGCTGGTGGCTCCAACTGAAGGAGCCCAAGCCAGACTAACCGTCGTATAATTAGTAGCGGTGACAATCAAATTTGTCGGAGTGGGGGAATATAATGGTTTCGCGGTGGCTTCCAATGAATTAATGCCCTCACCGGTCGAGTTGACAGCTGAAACTACATAGAAGTATGTCGTATTATCCACGACGTTTGTGTCGATGTAATTAGTTCCAGTTGTGCTAAAAATTGTGGTTTCGGTGCCGTGAGTTGTCGAGCGCTTGACGTTGTAATTGGTGGCAGTATTGACCGGCGTCCAAATCAGGTTTACTACCCCGTAGCCAGCAGTGACATTGATATTTGGAGCCTGGGGCGGCGGGGGCGGCGGCGGTAATAGTCCCGTGCCGGTGGCTTCCCGAAGCAGGTCATAATAGTCTTCGGTATCGTATACATTGCCGCTTCCGTCTATCGCCAGGCCAAAAGGCTGCCGTGACTGGACGGTGTCCGATAGTTCGCGTGGATTCACGGTGCCGTCATTCCAACCCTTGGTGGCATTTGGGGCGTTTTTCCAATACTTTGAGTTGACGCCATAAAGCCTTGATACGCTGCCATTGGTGTCCACCAGCTTGACCTTATTGTTGCCGTAATCGGCAACAACCAAGACACCATTGCCAGCTTGGATGATGCCTTCCGGATGATTGAAGGCGGCATTTGCGGATAGCCCAAGAATGTCATTGGCCCCGTGGAAACCGGTAAACTTGACAGCATTGTTGAACAGGTTGGTGTTGGCGGGATCCATCAGCCAGATACCATTGTTGCCGGCATCCGCAATGGCCAGCTTGCCGTTGGCAAGATAGGCAATGCCCGTCAACGCGGTCTTGGCGGCCTTGATGACTCCAACGACGGTGGTGATACCCGACGGGGTAACGCGGATGACGGTGTTGCCTTGGACGGTGATGTATGTATTTTCAAAGTAGTCCAAAGTTAGACCGGCGGCATTAATCAAGTTAGTGGCGAGGACACCAATTGGTGCTGATAAATAGTTGTCCAGGTAATTAAGGAGATAATAGCTATCAAAAACCATCAGGCTGCCGTTGGCTCCTTTGGTTCCGTAATTTAAGACAAAAATATTATTGTAGGAATCCACCGCTACCCCAACGGGATGGTTGAGCCCACTCTTGTTAGTATAAACACTGTAGGTGGTGCTTGAGGATTTACTGCCCACGTCAGAAACCATCTGGATGGTATTGTTATTGTAGTCCGCCACAAACATGTAACTGCCGGATGGATCTAAAGCGAGGCCAGCTGGGAAATTAAATTTTGCGGCGGTAGTCAAT
The DNA here is from genome assembly GCA_903865745.1 of uncultured Verrucomicrobia subdivision 3 bacterium. GTDB lineage: Bacteria > Verrucomicrobiota > Verrucomicrobiia > Limisphaerales > UBA11358 > UBA11358. The sequence goes on from CAIPKV010000058.1 coordinate 17,898, forward strand.
ATGGGGGTGGTGCTCGCTTTGCCGGTACCGGCTTTGTTGAAAGTGTTTGCCAGAGTGGTGACGGTTGCCTGTGCAAATGCGTTTGTTGTGGACAGAATGACAACCACCGTCAGAGCCATCGCGGAGCAATGGCAAGACTTCCACCATTTTAACTGTCCGGCTAAAGTTAAAGTTTTCATAGAAGTATTGAGGGTGGCAAGGTTTTACGTTTACTTGGTGCTGGGCGTCAGCGGGTCCGTCCAATCACCACTAGGTTGCGCGCTATCCCAGCCCTTGCTGGGGTCCATGGTCTGCTTTAGGCCAATGGTCTTACTATTCAGGAAATCCCCGGAAGTTGAGGGTTGAAAGTCGTTGTCTCTGACAATTGTCGGCGTGATGAAAATTAACAGGTTATCCTTATTCAACTCCTTATCTTCACTGCGAAACATAAAACCAACTCCTGGAATGTCACCTAACAAAGGAACCTTAGTGTAAGTGCCTTTCGGATTATCTTGCACCAGACCGCCCAAAACAAGGGTGTTGGAGTTGGGAATGAGAACCTGTGTAACCAGCGTGCGAACGTCAAATACCGGCGCCGTTAGAACTTGAGTACCCTGCGGATTAGCTGTGGTCGATGTTCCGCCGGCCGTGGTTTGAGAAAAATTGCCAAAGAAACTTGATACAGTGGGTATAACTTTTAGCCAGATATAATCGTTGGCAGAAATTCGAGGTGTTACGTCAATAATAGTGCCAACGTTGGAATAGGTGACCGATGAACCACCAGCACTGTTGGCACTGCCACCTGAAACGTTAAAAATTGGATAGCCGCGGGTGACCGAGAGGTGGGCGGTCTCGTTGTCGAGAGTGACCACGCGAGGTGTGGACATGATTTGGGCATCCGCCGAGGAATTCAAGAAAGACAAGACTGCGCTCAGGCCGCTGGCGTTCAAAAAACCAATATCCGGGGTTGTGCCGCTCTTAGTGTTCCATGAAAATCCACCGCTGCCAACCTGATTTACGACTGAACCAACCGTACTTGACGAACCGCCTGCTGGGTTACTTGAACCGTTGACACCACCGGCGCCAGGGAAAGTCGTCGTGAAAGAACCCGAGGAGTTGCCATTGCCAAAGGTAATTTGCTGAGCTTGAAGAGTGCCGGACCAGTCGACGCCTTTTTGGGTTCTCGGATTGCTTGAAATTTCAATCAATCGGGTTTCAATCAACACTTGCCGTGTAGGCTTGTCGAGTTGGTCAACGAGAGTTTCTACCGCCTGCTGCTCGGGGTCGGTACCTACAACTACAAGCTGGCTACTCCGGGGATCTGTTAGCACCTTGCTGCGCTTGTCAGTCAAGACAGACTGAGCTGCGTCCACCAGGTTTGAGACGCTGGCATACTTTAACTGAATCACCTTGGTGAAGAGCGGAGGCGGAGCGGTGGGATCTTTCAAGGTGATGCGAGCTATGCTGGTTTTTTTGTCACTTATTATCTGCAAGCCATAGTTGTCAAGCAAAGCTGTCAGGGCGTTTTCCGCTGTGATGTTTTCCCAGTTTATGGAGAGGGTGGGCTCAACTTTAATCTGGCCATTGGCATCGGGCAGGCCATAGCCAATTTTAGGATCCAGCATATAATTGATACCAGCCAATCGGCAGAGGTTTTCAATTGCTACCGTGATAAGCACGTCGTTAAAGCGAATGTGTGGTATGCCTACGGCTGCCGTGGTTGGGGCATTAGTTGCGGCGGTCTCTGAAGTGGCAGGTGCAACATTTGTGCCGGCTTCCGGCAGGCTGGCTATCGTTGTGGCAACACTCGCATTAGTATCAGCGACTTGCACTGAAGTGGCTGTGTTAGTGCCAGCGTCGGGCAAAACGGTAGTGGCCACGATGGCTGCGTTAGCGGGTTGTGGAGTGAGATTGGTTTGGGCTTGGGCTGCAAACAACCAGGTGAGTCCGACAAGCAGGGTGTAGCACGTAGTTTTCATAAGTTTACTCGATTGGTTTTATATTTTATTCCGCCTCTTGCTTTTAATTGTGTTCGAAGATTACTTTTTTTAAAGTTTTATTTTACTGGTCTTCGACAATCAGTCGGTGTACTTGGCCGTTGATTTCCACCATTACCGCGTCGGGCTGAATTGAAAGGCATCGGATGTGCGCCAGTCCGCCCCCGGGAATTTTAAGATCCTCCTCATCGCCTACTGCGAAAGTGTGGGTATTTATAATGGCTAAATAATGTCCTGGGGTGCCGGAAATACCTGGAACCTTTAAAGAAGTGATTTCAACTGAGTGGTTTTGACTGGCGGTCGCTGCCGCAGCTGATTCCATGACCCGGGTTGATTCTGGAAAGAATGGATCGCGCCCTTCCGCAGAATTGGCCGGTAGAACGAATACTGACTGAACCAGCCCGTTTGCGTTTTGAGCTTGAGTTCCGGCTTGAACCTTTGCGGCTAGAATCGCAGCCAAACTCCCGACCAGCAGCTGAATCAACGGTTTAAAATATTTCATAAAGTCAAGAGTTTGGCTTAACCAGCGCGGCAATTTCCATGCGGAAGGATAACTGCTCACTTGGTGCATCCGGACCTGTAGCAGAGTCGATGGTCAGACTTACAACACGCATGTGTGGAAACTTATTTTCTAGGTCGGCAATAAATTTGCCAATGTCGTGAAAGTAACCATTGCCGTTGATTATAAATTTAATCTGTTTGTAGGGAAAATCCGGTAGCATGTCTACATCCGTTTGGACTGGCTGACCGATGTTGGTAATTTCAACATGTCGATTGACTTTAAATTGGCGGAATGTGTCGTAAGTCCACGAAAAAATATCTCCGGATGCCATGTCCGCTTCGGCACTACCCAACAATGTACTGATATCCTGCAATTTTGCAGCAATAGCCCCTGACTGCTTCAGAGATTTTTCCATATTTTGGAAATTTGCCAAATTGGCACTAGTCTTGATAGCTAGGTCGCGATTTTGTTTGCCTTGCGGGTCAATCAAAAGAAAATATACCATCCCAATCAGTGTCAGCGTACCGAGGATGACAAGAATCAATTTATTACGTTTATCTGGAGGTAATCGTTTCATCGTATTTTATCAGGATACTGGCATTCCAGTGTAAATAGGACATACGGTTTGCCGCCAGGGCTCGACTGTGGCGATGATAATGAAATCAACTTTACGGCGTTAGTTGGGCTTAAGCTTACCTTGAAGTAATTCTGGCCGGCCAAAGCCTCCTTGTAGCGGTTTACCTGATCACCAGGACTTGGGCTAGAATCCTTCGCGTCGAGCGTCAAAACTATATGACTGGTGGTTAAAGAGGGGCGTCCAGGGGATATCCCATATGCGTTAGTCACATCTGGCGTCCCTTGTTTATAAGTGAAGGATTGATCCAGTCTGACCCGTACCAACTGCACATTCGGCACATAAACTTTTTGCAATGCGTTCAGCAGATTGCCCTGCAAAAAGCGGTTCGTGTTCAACTGAAATAACGACATCAACCGATGCTGACTGTCCACGATTTTTTTCTGATTCGCTAGCACTACGCCAAACTCGTCCTTATGCAAACTCGTTTCAATTTCCAATTGGTTGTTTTTTTGCTGAATAATTTTATATTCCAGCCAAGTGGAACTGAACCAAACCAGCGAGAGACCCACTAGAAATATGCCGATAAAAATCGAGCGCTTTACGGGGTCACGCCGACGCAAATCCTCCTCTGCCAGCGCCTCATTCAATAAGTTTATTCGGATGGGCATAGTAATTTTAGTAAGCTGCCAGCGCAGTGCCGATGGCCACCGTCAGCTGTGGTCCAACATGATCAATCTCTACGGCTTGCTGCCCCGGCAGGGCCAGCTGCAAAAAGGTGGTTGGGTTCCACGTCTTGCATTCAACTAGCAGTTCCGAGTGCAGCATTTGTACAATCATCTCAGACCGAGTAGAGCCACCGCTCAAATAAACCTCCGTGACGGGCCGGTCTTGTTGATGTTCAAAGAAGTCCAATGACGCCCGGATTTCCCGCCCAAGCGGTAGCACTTGGGTCATTAGCGCAGTCTCAACTTCCGGAGCCATACCAACCTTTATGCCTTCCGCTTCGGCGTAGCTAACATTCATTGCCTCGGACAGTCCAGCAGTAAGTTGGTCGCCGCCGATATTTACCGTGCGGATAGTGGCCAATTCGCCACGATCGAGTACGCAGACTGAAGTGTGTTTGAAACCGATGTCCACCAGCGCCACTGTCTCCTTGGCAAAAGATTCCGGCAGCGATTTTTCAAAGGCGTTAATCGGGCCAACCAGAGAAGGTACCAACGCATCCGCGACTAGCCCGGCAGTTCCGGCCGCGTGCATGAAATCAGCTGCGAGCTGCTGTTTGGCGGCGGCCACCAGCACTTTAAATTTGGCCGGGGTGATTATCCCGGTTCCAAGTCCGGCTACAGCTGGCGGCACGCCTTTTTTAGGTTCTGCCTCCTGGGTGCGAGGGGGGATGATGTAGCAGTCGTAGGTGTGATTGGGCAAATCCTGCTGAAGATAATTCTTGTGGTTCATCTTCAGAACCAATCGCATTTCGTCCAACGGAATTTGCGGCAGCTCAACTTGACGCACCACGGAGTCACCTAGCCCCACCGCCACCGAAACATACTTTGTGGTACCACCCAGCGCCGCCGCCACGGCATGAAGATGATTCGCTAATTGATCAGCTGATATCTTCTTGTCGAAGATAGGAGCGTCGAGCAGAGCATACCGCAGCAGAGCATAGATTTCCCCGCGCCGCTCCAAGAGCACCGCCTTGGTGGTCCGGCTGCCCAAATCAACCGAGATTATCTGACCGCGTTTCTTCCTTGAGGCACCATTTAGAAATGGCAGTGTGAAACCCATGGCTCTTTCTTATAGTTTTGTTGGCTGCGATTGCAAGCTGTAAATTTAACTTAAGGCTTACAAGCAGTTGTCGCGCCAACTTGATGATTTTTTGGAAAAGCCCTCGTTTTGATTCGCTGGGTGCCTTGTTTTGATTAGCCCAGCCACGCACCTGTCCAGAAAGCGCACTTTAACGTGCCGACCAACTGGACCGGACCGTGGCACGCACTTGTGGCGTCATGGGTGGAAGCTGACCTTGCTGTAGAAAATTAACATCAAAACCCCAGGCTCGCGAGGGCGGATTATAGACCGTGCCCGTGCCGGGCCACGGGCTCGTGGCATACTGGCTTTGAAACAGCACCACGATGGACCCGTTATATGACAGGGTGTTACCACTCCAGTTTTCCAACAATCGGAGAAAGTTTTCAACGCCGCCGCTATAATGAGTGCCATCCGAGGGTATAATCCCTTCCAAGGTTGCAGCGTTGATAGTGGTCGCCGTGGCGTTCCGTGAACTGATACTGGTATTTGCGTTATTGGTGTCGTTCCAATTGGCCGACTGGACCGTGATGGCATCACCCATAAGCGCGGCGGGAAGGGTGTTGGCAACATCACCTAGCGCGGTGGAAAAATTGACGCCATTAGTCGTGGTGTTGAAATTCCCCTTCACATAGATGGGAAAGGGCGTGGCCACGGTTAGACCGTTCGGATAGGGTAGTTGCTGGCCGTTCACTACCCGGACGGCGGGCAGCACCCCGGGTGAACCACTAGCCGAAGGGATACTGTTGTAAACGTAGACACCGTCAATATTATGCCCCTTGCTGGTGCTGACACCGCTACCGTTGTTTTGATTTTGATAGGACGCCGCATAAGAGTTGGTTTTTAGCCAGGTGTTCAGCTTGGCTACATCCAACTGGACTGCTTTCACGTTGTCTCCTTCACGGTAATCGTAGAACTGCGCATTCGTTACAAACGAATAAAACAGGTTAGTAGTCCGCCCGCTAATGTTCGTCACATCCATGGGCACCAAGGTTTGGGGGCTGGCATTGTTCAGGTTTTGATAGTAAACAGAAAGTGCTCCACTGGAAGAATTGCTAACGATGAGGTCGGCATTGTTATAGAGATAAGCCTGCCCACTCGGCGAGGCGGCAGCTAAACCAGCTGGGGGAATCCCAAGCAACCCTATGACAGTGTCTGGGTTATTATTTGTGCCAATGGGCAAGCTAAAAGAACTGGTGTCGCTATTAGGATTGGGGTAAGCCCCATTCGTTCGAACGGTGAAAACCAGATTGCCACTGCGATTGGGAGCCGAATTGGTATTGGGCCAATTGTTGTTATCTAGCGGGTCTGGCGTCGAATAAAATTGCTGCGACGCATCTACAATGCTGGAAAAAGTCAGCGAATTGCCGCCCCCGGCACCGGTTGCATAAATGTTATTGTTGGAATGGACACGGCCATTAATATTCATGTTGGCGCCGGGGTTAATCTCCATGTCCATGTTATAAAAAATGGCGAATTGAAACAGCGGAATAGAGCCCACCCAGAAAACCTGATCCACAATCGCCGATAAATTTGCGCCTGCGTTGAGCGGTGTGGCTTGCGCTGCCACCTCGCAGTATTGGCCCAAGCCATACAGGTTGGTGTATTGCGAGGGTAGCTGGCTCCAATTGGTCGGGCCGATATTAACAGTGAGGGTGTTGGTAACCCCGTTGGTATCACTGAATTGATAAGTGTTGGGCCAGCCAGCTTGCGTCGGCAAATTGGTTGAGGAGGTATAAGTACCGGTACTGTTCATACTCTGGCTGTTAAAATCGCGCATCATCGTTGCAATCACCACTTCTGTGGCGGATTCCGCCGCCGCTTCAGTCTGGTTAAATAAGATGTTGCGTTTGGTGATTTTAGCGTTGGAGGAAACCCAATACATCAGGCTGGCATAGGTCAAGAGGGCGACCGTCATGAAGGCCATTGTTATAATCAATGCATACCCGCCTGAGGTCGGCCGCGATTTATATGGCATCAGTTGCATAATCAATCAATCCTTTGCCCGCCGGCTGATACGGGTGTTCAGCGTATAATAATCGTAGGCATTCAACGCACCAGAGCCAATGTAGCCGATGGGATATTCCCACTGATAAAATTGCATGGTCAAGTGAACCACCGGGTCATTCTGATAATTTGTGAAAATGTTCCCTTTATAATCCTCCGCCTGGAAGCAATAATAATTGGTCATGTAATTCGCCAGCACATTGGTCTGACCATTAATTACTTCGCTTAGGTTGGTATTGGCGAAATCCATAAAGAATACCACGGCGTTCGACGCCGACCCATGGTTTTCATTAAAAACCTGCACGGCATTGCCAATCTGTTGTTGGCCCAGGGGAATCGTGGTAAAGGCACCGTTGGAATAGGTGCCAATAAACAGAACTTTTGAACTGCGAATCGTATCACGGATGCTGTTGAGCGTCTCGCGTCCGCCTTGAGTCGCAGTTAGCTTGGTAGCCGCCAGCGTATAGACCCGCAAACCGTAAATCTGCACGGCTACCATCGCCATGACCACCATCAGAAAAATGCCGGAGGTGACCATGATCTCCACCAAGGTGAAACCACCCGTGGCGCGTTCGCGAAAGACTCTAAATTTTCCAGCAAAGAGTTTCATTGGTCAGGACCGCGCAGCAAAATCACGGTGTTGGTGTAGATCGTTGAGGTCAGTGGAAACATCCAAATGCAGTCCGACCTGATCTGGCGAACCGTTGGGTTCAACGAATAGGTGGTGACGTAAATGTTGTTGGTGATAAAAAAAGCAAAGTCCGAGTTGGTGGGTGCGCCCTTGATGGGGACATCCATAACACTGGTCTCGGTATAATTAGTCGGCGGCAACTCATCCATGGTGCCAAAGCCGGTCGCCGGCGGCCAGTCGCGCGGACGCCAGCAGGCCGCGCGTGCCTGCTCTGCACCTTGCATGGCATACGAATTCGCCGCCAGTGACATGGAGCTGAATTCCGCCATACGATTGGCCTGGACATAGCCGTAAATCAGACCGGAAAAAACCATCATTAAAACCCCGAAGGCAATCAGCACCTCACCCAGTGAAAATGCGGCCTCACTCCTGAGGGATAAATGTTTTGGTTGTGTCTGCATAGGCTGCGAATCGACCGGTATAGGTAGGTAAAAGCATTCCGCGTACCAACCCCCGCCCGAATGAGCCGCAACTTGTCATCATTAACTGGGAATGTCAACGCTGCCAAAGCCAGTTTGTGGCCTGACTGTCTGCAAATAGTGCGAGGTGTCCCGAAAATGGTCGGGGATGCGATGCTGAATAAAAAAATTTGGCTTCGTCATTGCTAGCTGTGGGTAAATAGTTGTGCCGGTTGTTATCCTGACGCCACGATGATACCTGAAAAAGTATTCCAACAGATATTGGCGCTGGGCGACGCCTGGCAAGTGACGCAAATGAATTACCATGAAAAGGAGCAGCTGATGGAGATTCGGGTGACCGACATGCCCGCTCTCTGGCGGCAGGAAAAGTGTCCGCACTGCGGGTGCCAGACTGTTCGTGGCTACGACCACGCGCCCGAACGGCGCTGGCGCCATCTGAATGTGTGCCAAATCCAGGCCGAGATTGTTTGTGCGCTGCCGCGCGGCGAGTGTCTGGGATGCGCAAAGGTTTACACCGTGCGCGCGCCGTGGGAAGGACGCAGCCGGGGCCTGACCCAGGAGTTTGAGGCTTTCGCTCTGACGCTGATGCGAGAAATGCCGGTCAAAAAAGCTGGTGAGATTTTGGGGGAGACCGATCAAAAATTATGGCGGATGCTCTTCGCGCATGTGGACGCGGCGTGGAAAGATCTGAGCTGGGAAAACGTCGTTTGGGTGGGCGCCGACGAGATGAACCGGAAGAAAGGGCACAATTACCTGACGGTGTTTGTGGACTTGCAGGCCAAACGCGTGCTGCTGGCTGTCGAGGGCAAGGACGCGAGTGTTTGGGAGCGCTTCACCGAGGAATTAGGCAAGCATAACGGGCATCCGCAGGCCATCACGCAAATCGCTATCGACATGAGCCCGGCGTATAAAAAGGGCGTGCGGGAGCACTTCGGCAACGCGACGGTGGTGTTCGACAAGTTCCATGTGGTCAGCCAGGTGGTGCAGGCGGTGGACGAGGTGCGGCGGCTGGAAGCGCGAACCGACAGCCAAGCCCGCTCGGAGTTGACCCGCACGAGTTGGTTGTGGCGCAAGAACCCCGAAACGTGGACAGCCAAGGAAGGCGATCGCTGGACCCAATTGAAGGACAAACCGCTGGTCACTGGACTGGCGTATGCGATGCGGCTGCAGTTGCAGCGGGCGTATGACGCGCCCACAGCCGCCCAGGCCCGGGCACGCTTTGAAGCCTGGTGCCACTGGGTGCGGACGGAGGCAGCGGCACTGGCGGTCGGCTGGTTGGAACCCATGCGCAAAGCCGCCGACATGGTGGAGCGACATCTGGATGGAATCTTAGCGCACTGGCAACAAGGCCTGACCACCGCTTTTATGGAAGGCCTCAACAGTTTGTTCTCAGCAGTTAAGCGGCGGGCGCGTGGCTACCGTTCCTCGGAGTATCAAACCGCCATGCTTTACTTCGTCGCCGGCAAACTGGAAATCCCTTATTATGCCAAATGACTCGACTTATTACCCATTACCAACATCGCGGAACCA
>CAIPKV010000059.1 GCA_903865745.1 uncultured Verrucomicrobia subdivision 3 bacterium
AGTCGCTGAAAATAGGGGGGCAACGACTTTTGCGATGGGGGCAACGGTCCGGAAATTGGGGGCAGGTCTTAAAAATAAGGGGGCGGTCGTTGGTAAAACGGGGGCGACGCTTTGTAATGGGGGGCAAGGCTTGGAAAATTGGGGGACAGGCGTCAGCCGGTGTGGCTGGGGCATAAAACTTCCGCGGTCAGGGCGGGAACTAATCGCGCAGTGGCTGGCAAAGAGACGACCGACGGAGCCGAGCTTCCTCATGGGGTACAATGTGACCTTTTAGTAAAAGCGGGGTGGGGTCAACTGTATTCTTTTTATTTGCGTGTCGTTTGTGGAACGGCGCTAGAGCTGATTGTGGTTGCCGCTGGATTGCGGCCCCAAAATTGATTCGCCTGTCAGACGAAATCTTTGCATCATGCGCGGGATGAAATCCATGACGGGCTATGGTCGCGGTGAATGCGCGCAGGACGGCTTCAAGGTGACGGTCGAGCTCAGCTCGGTGAACCGTAAACAGGCCGAAGTATCGGTCGTCCTCCCGCGTGAGCTGGAAATGATTGAAACGCAAATCCGCGATGCCATTAACCGCCACATCGCTCGCGGCCGCGTCAATGCCCGCATCACCCTCCACGCCGCTGAAGGCAAGGAATCCGCCCGTAAACACATCAATGTCGCGCTGGCCAAGGATTATGCCGCCGAATTTGCGCGGCTGGCGAAGCAATTGAAGATTGCCGGTGAAGTGACCCTCGATCAATTGCTGCGCGCGCCGGGCGTCTTTCAGACGGATGAACAATTGGCGGAGTCGGAAGATTTGTGGCCGGCCGTGGAAAAAGCCCTGACGCCAGCGCTGACCGCACTTTTGAAAATGCGCGAACGTGAGGGCACGCATCTGGCCAAGGATTTGACCTCGCGTATTGGGGTGATGCGTGCAGCGGTGGACAAAGTGCAAAAGCAGGCGCCAGTGACGACGGAGAATTACCGGCAAAATTTATTGGAACGCATCAAGAGCGCGGGCCTTGAAAACATTGCGCTGGATGATGAGCGGCTGCTGAAGGAGATTGTGCTATTCGCTGACCGCTCGGATATTTCAGAAGAATTGACGCGGCTGCAAAGCCATTTCCAGCAGTTTGCGGACTGCTGTAAATCCAAGGAACCGGTGGGGCGCACACTGGATTTTTTAGCGCAGGAAATGAATCGTGAAATCAATACCATCGGCTCGAAGGCGAATGATGCGGTCATCTCGCGTGAAGTAGTGACGCTGAAGGCGGAGCTGGAAAAGTTTCGCGAGCAGGCGATGAATGTGGAATGAAAAAAAACAGTCCGAAATCCAAAGCTCAAAGCCCAAAGCCGTCACGCGTGCCGGCCAAAAAAACCGCGCCGCCGCTGCTGATACTCATTTCTGCGCCGTCGGGCGCGGGTAAGACGACGCTGTGTGATTTGCTGCTAGCATCGCAGCCAAACCTGACGCGCGCCATCACTTGCACGACGCGCCCGCCGCGTCCCGGCGAGCAGGATGGCATTGATTATCATTTTTTCACGGCGGAAGAATTTTTGAAGCGGTTGCATGCCGGCAATTTTCTGGAACATGCGACCGTCTATGGCAACAGCTATGGCATCTTAAAATCGGAGTTGCTCGGCAAATTGCGCGCGGGCAAGGATGTTCTCTTGAATGTAGATGTGCAGGGCGCGGCGACCATTCGCGAGCAGTCGGCGACGGAGTTGGAGCTGAAGCGTGCGCTGGTGACGGTTTTTCTGACACCGCCGTCGTTTGCGGTGCTCGAACAGCGCTTGAGGAAACGCGGTGCGGATGCCGAAGCCGTGATCCAGAAACGGCTGGCGGTCGCGCGGCAAGAGGCTGCGCAATGGAAGAATTTTGACTATCTGCTCATCAGCGGCGACAAGCAGGAGGATTTGCGGCGGGCGCTGGCGATTATTGAGTCAGAGAAGATGCGTTCGGCGCGTTCGGCAGCACCAGAGATTTAAGGCTGCAGATTTTAGATTGCGGAATGTGGATTTGAGTTAAGATTCAAATTATGAGCGCTTCAAAAAAAATCATTCTCGGCGTCACCGGCTCTATCGCCGCCCACAAGGCGGCGGATTTGGCTTCTTTGCTCACAAAAGCGAAATGTGATGTGCGCGTGGTGATGACGGCGGATGCCCAGCATTTTATTGCGCCGCTACCCTTTAAAACACTCACGCGTAATCGGGTGGTGACGGATCTCTATGACGAGGATGAGGGCTGGAAGCCGACGCATATCGAACTGGCAGATTTGGCTGATTTACTGGTCATTGCGCCAGCAACGGCGAATGTCATTGCAAAGCTGGCGCATGGAATTGCCGATGACGCACTGACATGTATTGCGCTGGCATTGAATCCCAAGGCGAAAATCTTAATTGCGCCCGCGATGAACGGGAAGATGTGGATGCATCCGGCAACGCAGGAAAATATGAAGACCTTGAAAAGGCGCGGTGCAGAATTCATCGGGCCAGACGATGGCTTGTTATCGTGTGGGTACGAGGGTGTTGGGCGATTATGGCCGGTGGAGAAAATTTCAGAGCGCGTCTTAGAACTGTTGCGTTGAGTCGTTATGAACGCGAGCCGCGAGCCCTTGTTAAAGCGCCTGCCGGCCCTGTTTGAAATTCCCGCACCGGATGCCGATCGGGCGCGGCGGCGCATCGAGCTAATGGAGCGCAATCTAATGCTGCCGGCCAAGCTCTTTTTTGTGGGGGTGATTTTCTATTCGTTCAACTACTCACCGTGGATGGGGCAGATTTCCAGCGAGCTTGATGTAACAGTGGAGACGGTTCAGCTGATTTTTTGGTTTTATATTTTGTTTAGTGCACTGCTGGCCTTGCCGCTATTCGCTGCTGACCGGCTGCCGCTGGCGCTGTTGCAATGGTCGACGGTCACAAGTGCTTTGGTGGATGGCCTAGTATTGGCGGCGATGACATTAATTACAGGGGGCATGGATAGCATTCTGTTCTGGCTATTTCTCGGCCTGATTTTACGGAACGCTGTGAGTGTGCCTCCGGGATTCTCCCAGCTTTTTCTGAACTTTGCGACGAGCCTCTGTTATGCGCTGGTGGGGGCACTGGACGTAGTCATTTCCAAAAACATAGATGACACAACCAGCCGTGCATTGGACTTGTCACCGCAGAGTGTGCTCGGTGAACCATTCCTACTTAGAATGCTTGTGCTGTGGCTCACGACAATAACCTGCTACGGAGTACAGGCTTTTTTTGAAAGACAACGGCTGGCGGCGAATGAAGCGGACGAGTTTGTCGCACGGGAAAATCAATTGCATTCCGCCGGTCGACTAGCCGCCGAGTTTGCTCACCAGATCAAAAATCCGCTGGCAGTGATTAATAACGCTGCCTACTCGCTTCGGCGCGCGTTGGGTGACACCAATTCCGCCGCTGCCCAGCAAATCGAAATAATTCAGGAAGAGGTTGCACGTGCCGATCGGGTTATAACGCAGGTAATGGGCTATGCACAACTGAGTGAAGGACGCGTAGAGAAGTTAGACGTTGCCCAGAAAATTCATCAGGCTGTCGAATTGGTTTTCCCCGCCGCCGTACCAACGGAGATTCAGGTGGTCAAAAAAATCGGCGGCCAGTTTCCGCCGCTGCTGATGCAGCGTGCACATCTTTCAGAAATCTTGGTGAATCTTCTCCAGAACGCTCGCGAAGCGGTGGGTGAACACGGAAATATCTTTGTGGGGGCCGTTGCCTTGCGGGATAATGCAATTGAGATTTCCGTTACTGATGATGGCCCGGGAATCGCGCCGGATAAGGTCGAACGTGTTTTTGAGGCATATTTTACTACGAAGGAAAAGGGCACCGGCCTCGGTTTGGCTATTGTGAAACATAACGCCGAGCTTTACGGTGGCAATGTGCTCGTGGAATCCACACTTGGAAAGGGTGCCAAATTTAAGGTAGTATTTCCAGCCAGAGCTTTGCCAAAACCATTTTTGAAATGAGCCTTCCACTACCTCCGGTGCTGATTGTGGACGACGAAAAAAACATACGTCGTTCGCTCTCGACCATGCTCACGGACGAAGGCTACGCGGTGCGCACCGCTGAATCCGCCGAGGAGGCGCTGGTTCTGCTTGCACAGGAAAAGGTTTTCATGGTTATAACCGACGCGCGACTCGGCGGCATGAGTGGTTATGATTTTCTTGCCAAGATTCACAACCAGTGGCCAGAACTGCCATCGTTAATGATTACAGCCTACGCTACGCCAAAGCTAGCAGTCGAGGCGATCAAGGCTGGCGCTATGGATTATCTATCCAAGCCATTCGAACCGGAAGAATTGTTTCACGCCGTTGCACGCTGCGCGGAACGCCACCGACTGCTGATGGAAAACGCTGCGCTGCGTTCGCGTGCTGGCGAGTTATTCAGTCTTGAACAAATTGTCGGTGATTCGCCGAAAGTTCGCGAGTTGCGCCAACTTATTCGCACAGTTGCGGCTACGGATGCGCGTGTCTTGGTGCTTGGCGAAAGTGGTACTGGTAAAGAACTCGTTGCTGGTGCGCTGCACGCCTTGAGCAAGCGGCGAAACGAAAATTACGTCCGCATCAACTGCGCGGCGATTCCCGAGACGCTGCTGGAAAGCGAGCTATTCGGCCATGAAAAAGGCGCTTTCACGGGTGCTTTGAAACAGAAACTCGGCCGGGTCGAGGAAGCCGATGGTGGTACGATTTTTCTGGATGAAATCGCTGACATGGGCAAGCCGCTTCAGGCAAAGCTACTTCGGTTTTTAGAAGATGGTACATTTACGCGTGTTGGCGGTACTGAAGAGCTGCGTGTAAATGTACGACTCGTGGCCGCCACGAATCGCGACATTGTTCAGGCCATTGATGTCGGCGAATTCCGCGAGGATTTGTTCCACCGGCTGAACGTCGTGCAGTTCCATCTGCCGCCCTTGCGCGAGCGCGGTCAAGATGTGCCGATGCTGGCAGAACATTTTTTGAAAATCTTCCGCGCTAACTTAAATAAGAACATTTCCGGATTTACACCCGCGGCCTTGCAAACAATGCAAGCACACCGCTGGCCTGGGAATATTCGCGAACTGCGGAACGTGGTAGAGCGCGCGCTGATTCTGGAAACCGGCCGCGAAGTCCAGCGGGCCAGCTTGCCGGACTTTGGGCTGGAGTCACGTCTGCAAAAATCTGGACCAGCACTCACCGGGCCAGAAGAATCGCTTGAGTCAGCATTGGAACGAATCGAACGGGAACTGATCCACGGCGCGCTTGAGCAAAACAATTTCAGCCTGACACGCGCTGCGGGCCAGCTTAAACTAACCCGACATTCCTTGCGTTATCGGATGCAACGATTGAACATGAAAACCGACGCCGCAGATACTGACTAATGGATATTGATTTTCAAACTTCCGGGGTAGCGGCTGACTGGATGATTTTTGTCGCCATTCTACTGGCCATTGGCATAGGTATCGCCTGTTTCGTCATCTGGCTTTTCATGTTCCGCAAGACCAAAAAACGTCGCAAGCGCCGGGATGGGCATCACCATCGCAAGATCAATCCGACGCTGGCTCAGACTGGTGGCTTGCCCCCTCCACGCTCACCCGAAGAGCCGCCCCGCGGCGTGTGACCATGCAACATAGTCGCGCGCTCACCCAGAAAAGTGCCTCCAATCTCGCGCTCGCCTTTATACTCCTCCCGCGCGAAAAACGTGACGCCATGTCAGCCCTGTATGCGTTTTGCCGAGCAGTGGATGACGTTGCCGACGAGGATTCCATCTCCACAGAAAAGCGCCGTGAACAGCTTGTATCTTGGCGCGAAGACATCCGGCTCGCCTGCGAAAATAATACCCCACACTTCATCCTCAATCAGGAATTCGCGTCCGTCATCCAACAGTTCAAGTTGCCATTCGCGCTTTTCGAGGAACTCATCCGGGGCTGCGAGACCGATTTGGAAAAAATGCGCTACGAAAATTACGAAGAGCTTGAACTCTATTGTTATCGCGTCGCGTCCGCCGTCGGCCTGTTGAGCATCGAGATTTTCGGCTACCAGAATCCAGCCTGTCACGACTACGCCATTTATCTCGGCAAAGCGCTCCAACTCACAAATATTCTGCGCGACGTGAAGAATGACGCTGCCCGTGGCCGGATTTATCTGCCGTCAAGCGAACTGAAGAAGTTTAACGTTTCCGAGGCGGAGATTCTTGAATCTAAATACTCGGATAATTATTTCCAGCTTGCTGCCAGCGTGGCTGACCGGGCAAAGCACTTTTATTCGCTGGCGCAAAAGACCTTGCCGCTGGAAGACCGCAAAGCGATGGTCGCCGCCGAGTTAATGGGGAGCGTCTATTGGCAGTTGCTGCTAAAGCTGGAGCGCGGACGATTCAATGTCTTCGGCGCGCAGCCACTCAAATTGTCCAAGCCCCACAAGCTCGTGCTCATTCTCCAATCCTGGCTGCGCTTTGCGATTGGCTTGAATTCTCCAAACTACGGGACATGGTGATATGGCCGAGGCTGCTTCAAATCACAAAGCCGTTCGCCGCCTCATTGTCAATGCCGACGACTTTGGCCTTTTGTCCTCTGTCAACGCCGCCGTCATCCGCGCGCACCGCGATGGTATTCTTACAACGGCCAGTTTGATGGTTAATGAACTTGGATGCGACGAGGCCGTCAAGCTTGCGCAGGAAAATCCGCGGCTTGGCGTCGGACTGCACCTTACTTTGCTGATGGGTCATTCGGCGCTGACGCCTGATAAAATTCCCGGCCTTGTTAACACTAGCGGCGAATTGTCCAATAACCCCGTCGGCGTCGGCATGAGTTATTTCTTCAAGCGCAGTTTGCGCGCGCAGCTTCGCGCCGAAATCCATGCGCAATTCGCAAGGTTTCACGCCACCGGCCTCAAGCTCGACCACGTCAACGGTCATCTGCACCTGCATCTGCATCCGATTGTCTTCGGAATCCTCATGGAAGATGCGGACACACTAGGCATCACACATCTACGCCTCACGCGCGATTGCCTGGCTCGCAGCCGACGGCATTCCAGCGGCCATTTGTTTTACAAAATGTCCCACGTGGCCATCTTTGAATTTCTTTCAAATCGCGCTCGACCGGTTTTGGCGACCAAAAAAATTCGCCATGCTGACATCACCTTTGGCCTCCTACAAGATTCGCGCGTGGATGAGGAATACGTTTTGAGGCTGCTGCCCGAACTGCCCGCCGGCGATTCCGAGCTTTACTCGCATCCGTCCCTCGACAAATTTAAGCATGAGTTTGACGCCCTCGTTAGTCCGCGCGTGCGGGAACAAATTGAAAAACTCGGCATCCAACTGATTCGCTACCAGGATTTGTAATATGACAAAAATACTGATCGTCCTCCTCATCGCCTTTTCATTCGAGGCATTTGGCGTCATCGCGCTAAAAAAAGGCATCAACGCCATCGGCGTGCAATACAACGAGCGCAAAGCCAGTATGCCTGTTTGGAAGAACGTACTGAAACTTGTCGGTAACTGGTTCACGAACAAGAACGTCCTCTTCGGCTTACTGCTCGAGACGATTTTCTTCGTCCTGCTGCAATATCTCCTTGGTCAGGCCGACGTGAGTTTCGTGTGGCCGCTGACGGCGATCAGCTTTGTGATGACTACGCTTGCCGCGCAATTCATCTTGCACGAGCGCGTGGATGCTGCTCGCTGGGGCGGGGTGGCGCTGATTGTCTTGGGCGCGGCGCTCATCAGCTACGGTGAGCACAATAAGGAGAAATCGGCGGCGACAGCCGGCGCACCGGCATCGTTTACGGGGAAATAAATTTTCCCAGAACGCTGGCCAGTTGATTGGCCGCGAACTGGGTTTTCTTTTGCAACGCCATCAGCGCGCCAATCTTTCCGGGTGACTTGGCAATGGCGAGAAACAACTTGCCGAAATCAATACTCTTGTCCGCTTTTGCGAGCGCGTTGAAATCCAGTGGCAAATCCTCTTCCGCCGTGTCCGAAATCACGCGCAACGTGACGCAAGGGATTTTTTTCTCGGCACAGACGGCGTGAATCGCCGCAGATTCCATCTCCACCGCATCCGCGCCGGTCTGTTCGCGCAAGGCGCGCTTCTCGGTGACGGTGGTGGCGATACGGTCGGTGCAGAAAAACTTCACCGGTTTGGCCCCGGCGGCTAGTAGCTTGGCGGAGAGCGGGGAGTCGGTTTGGGGAGCAGCCAACTCGAACACCACCTCGCCCAATTTCAACTCCGGATTCAAGCCGCCCGCGAAGCCGCAGGTCAGCACTTGAGCCGGTGAACTGGCAGCCAGAAAGTGGCGCACCGATTTTTCGGCATTTTGGCGGCCAATGCCGACGATAATGGTGAAAATGCCTGGTCGCTGCGCCGCGAACTTATGAAACGGGGCGGCTTCTTCTTTCAGGGCGAAACAGATGAGGGTAGACATAATTGGCGACCGAACTCCGCTATTGTGGCATTTTGCCGGGCGGGCGGCAATCCCGCTTGCCAAACCACCCTAAAAGGTCGTTTTTTACACATTTAGGGCAATTTTGCCGCTTTTCTTCCCAATCGGGGCCATTTACCAGCGAACAAAAAACATTTCTATGGCAATAGAAATCATTTTTGTTGCAACAAAAGTCATTTCCATTGGAAGGGAAACCATTTTCCTTGCAACAAAAGTCATTTTTCTTGCAATAGAAATCGTTTTTGTTGGCTTGGAAATGGGTTTTTGGTGAAGCGACGGTCGCCAAATGGGAGGTTTTTATCCCCGCTGCCTTCTATAATTGACGTTTCCGCCGTTTGTACGGATGCTGTCCGACAGAGGATTTATGAAGGTTTGGAACTCTCTCTCAACTCGCCAACGCAAACTGGGGCTCTGGGCGCTCGGTCTGCTGGTGTTTTACATTGTTTTTGGCTTTCTCATCCTGCCGCCCATCGTCCACGGCGTGGCGGTGAAACAGCTTTCCCAACAGCTTGGCCGCGAGGTCACCATTGAAAAAATAAAAATTAATCCCCTCATCTTTTCAACCACCGTAACCGGGCTGCTCATCAAGGACAAGGACAGCGAGCCGTTCGTGGCGTGGGACGAGGTTTATGTGCACTTTGACATCTTCTCGCTGTTCACCCATGCGTGGACTTTCGACGAGATCAGCACCAGCCGGCCCTATGTCCGCGTGCAAATGAACAAGGACGGCACGTTCAACTTCACGGACCTCATCACCAAATTTTCCACCAATGCCGCGCCCGCCGCCAAGCCGGAGTCCAAACCAATCGCGCTGCACATCAAGCGACTGCATATCGGCGGCGCGGTGGCGGCGTATGCGGACTACTCGCCGCGTACGCCCTTCAAGCGCACGCTCGGCCCGCTGGACATCACGCTGGACAACTTCCGCACGGACCCCGACAACAAAAATCCTTACGCCTTCACCGGCACAACGGATGCGGGCGAGACGATTTCGTGGCGCGGCTTCTTCTATCTTTCGCCGCTGCGGTCGGAGGGTGAACTCAAGCTGTTCCACTTCGCCTTGAACAAATACGCGCCGCTGTATCAGGACTTCGTGAAGTTTGAGCTTCGTGATGGGACGATTGCGCTGGACGTGAATTACATGTTTGCGCTGGTAGCCGCCAAGCTCACGGCGTCGGTGACCAACACGGCCTTCGGGTTGCGCGATTTCAAGTTGGGTGCGCCCGGCGAGAGTAACAATCTGGCCGAGCTGCCCGTGCTGGCGGTCACGGGGATGAGCGCAGATTTGTCGGCGCGCACGGCCACGGTGAATTCCATCAGTGCCGATGGGGCGAAGCTGTTCTTAAGCCGCGACACGAATGCCGCCATCAATGTGGTTGAGCTAGCCAAGCCGTCCGTTCCCAACGCCGTGGCGGGCGATGGCATACTATTGTTGCTGCGCTCCGTCACTAATGCCGTTGCGATGCTGCTCGAAAGCACGAACCAATGGCGCGGTGCGGTCAACAGCGTGGACATCACGAATTGTGCGGTTCATTTGGAAGACCATGTGAACTCGCGCCCAGCGAAGCTCGACCTGACGGACATCTCTTTCACCGCAAAAAACATTTCCAATCTGCCCGGCTCGAACTTGACGGCCAATCTGGCGCTGCGCTGGAACAAGAATGGCTCCATCAAGACGGTGGTCAGTGCGTCGTTCCTGCCGCCGACGGCGGATGTCCAGATGGATGTGGATAAGCTCGACCTCGGCACACTGGATCCGTATCTGGAACCCAAGGTCAATCTGTACGTCCTCGGGAGTGAGGTCGGGTTGCATGGTAAAGTCAGCCTCGCGACGCCGAAAGACGCGCTGCCGCAGGTGGCTTTTCACGGCGATGCGCGGCTGGACAACTTCCGCACGGTGGACGGCGTGATGGGTGAAGATTTGTTGAAATGGAATTCGCTCCAATTCAATGGCATTGACGCGAACTTGAACCCTGAGTCCGTCACCATCAAGGAAATCTTCTTGGACAACGCCTACGCGCGGCTGGTCGTCGAGACGAACAAGACTATTAATCTACTCAATGCGCTGCGCCTGACGAACACAAACGCGCCGGCCACCAATATCGTCATTGCGCCGCAGGCTGCCGGCACAAACGCGCCGCTACCGCAGTTTGCGATCGGCTCAATTGTCATTACGAACACGGCGGTTAGTTTCAGCGACCGCTCAATGCAGCCGAATGTGGACCTGACGATTCAGGACGTGAGCGGAAATATTTCGGGTATCTCGTCTGAGCAGTTCCAGCACGCCGATGTGGATTTGCATGCGAAGGTGGACGGCGCCGGACCGGTGGCCATCACGGGCAACATCAATCCTTTCAGTGGTACCCAGACGAACAATATTAAGATTTTGGTGGCGGACGTGGATTTGACCCCGACCAGCCCGTATGCGGGCAAGTTCGCCGGCTACGAAATCGCCGAAGGCAAGCTGAACCTCGACCTTGCGTATGAGATTGTCGGCAAGAAACTGGATTCCAAAAACGTCATTACGCTCGACCAGTTTAATTTTGGTGACAAAGTGGAAAGCACGAACGCGACGCATCTGCCGGTGCGGCTAGCCATCGCCTTGCTGAAGGATCGCGAGGGGAAAATCATTTTGAATGTGCCGATCCAAGGTGATTTGAACGACCCGAAATTCCGTGTTGGTAAAGTGGTGATGCGCGTCATCGAAAACATTTTGGTAAAAGTCGCCACCTCGCCATTCTCTTTGCTGGGTGCTGTCTTTGGTGGCGGCGGCGAGGAACTCGGCCAGCAGGATTTTGCGCTGGGCAGCGCGGAATTGACGGTATCGGATAAGACGAGATTGGATTTGCTGCTGAAAGGACTTTACGCCCGCCCGTCCTTGAACTTGGAAATTACGGGCAGTGTGGATGCAGAGGGCGATCGCGAAGGGTTGCAGCGCGCCGCGCTCGACCGGCAGATCCGCACGCGCATCTGGCTGAATCTTCGCAAGGCGGAGCAGGCCACGAACAGTGTGGATGCGATAGTCCTGACGCCGGAAGCCCGAGCCAAATGGGTGAAGAAGCTTTATGCCGAAGCCGTCACTGACGGGAAAATCACGCCGCAACTGCTGGCTGCTAATTCTAATCTCGTCACGTACGCCGCGCAGGTGCTGCCTCGCAAGATTGTTTTTGAAAAAGGCGCGACTAAGTTGAAATTTGGCTCAGGCGCCCAAGCGAAATCTCCGGCGGAATCAGGTTATCAGACCAAACTCGTGCCGCTGCCGGATCCGATTGAGGCCGTCATGCTGGCGACCTTGCCGGTGGTCGATGGTGATCTGGAAACGCTCGCCGCTAATCGCGCCCAGGCAGTGCAGGCTTATCTTCTATCGAGCGGCAAAGTTACGGCGGCTCGACTGTTCCTCAAGCAGGGCGAACTTCGCCGCACGGGCAGCAAGGTGCTCCTGTCGTTTCGTTGAAAGCAGATTCGTTGAGTCGCTGGCCGCAGAAGAATTGCCGCCAAGTATTCAAAAGGACGGTTGTCTTCGCCTTTTTGACAAATCTAAAAGCAGCTTCAGTTCCATTATCGGGCGAAACCGCATGATTGGTTTTGTGCAAAATATGCTTATATAAAAAGGGAAATAAGCTGATTACCGTTTTGACTTCCGGCGTTATTCTATCGAGAGTTATCCCAGCCGAGTTGTAACCGTCCGAGCCAGCCGCCTCCGAGCGCCGAGCTGCGATTTCATCTTGTCCGTAGAAACTCCATTTCAAATATCATGAGCAAAAAAGTATTGTTAACGAGTGTCTGCCGTCCAATGGGACCGCAGTATGGTGATGCTTCGTCGGTTGGCTACGAGTTGCTTTACCGGCAGGTTACCCGCGCGCAGGGCATTTTCAGCCCGCGCACGGTGAATGTGCAGTTTGGGCTGGACTACATCGCGGAGAACTTGGATGTACCGACGGTGGTGTTGCAATACCCTTCGAAGCGTGAGTTGATCAAGGAACTTAAGAAAGGGTATGACTATATTGGCATTTCGTTCATCATGGCCGTGATGCACAAGATGAAGGAGACGGTCGCGCTCATCCGTAAGTATGCGCCGAAAAGTAAAATCGTCCTCGGCGGCTACGGCACGGTCTTGAAGGATGAGGTGCTCAAGCCGTATGGCGATTATTTCTGCCGCGAGGAAGGCGTGGCGTTCATGCGTCGGTTGTTGGGAGAGCCGGAAATTCCGATGCCCTACAAACACCCACTGATTGTGAGCAAGCTGAAGGTCTTCGGCTGGGAAGTTTCTGGCACCGGCAAAATATTTGCCGGTCTCGGCTGCCCGAATGGCTGCGATTTCTGCTGCACCTCGCATTTCTTCTCGCGCAAGCATATCAAACTCCTGCCGACTGGGCGTGACATATACAATGTGGTGGAACGCTACTTCGACCTCGATCCGAATTTAGTATTTTTGATTATCGACGAGGATTTTTTGCTAAACAAAAAGCGCGCTATGGAATTCCGCGACTGCGTTTTGGCGGGGAACAAGAAGCCTTCGATCTTCGCATTTTCCAGCATCAAGGCCATCAGCCAATACACAGTCGAAGAAATCTTGGAAATGGGCATTGATGGGTTCTGGATTGGGTATGAAGGCACAAGGTCGGGTTACGCCAAGCAGCAGGGACGGCCGGTAGACGAAATCCTTACAGAGTTCCGCGAGCATGGCATCACCATTCTGGCCTCGATGATTGTTGGCTTTGATTATCAGACGCCGGAAATCGTCGCGCAGGAACTGGATGGACTAATGAAGCTCAAGCCGGCGTTGGGACAGTATCTGATTTATGGGCCGGTGCCGGGAACTCCGTTCCATGAGCGTATCATCAAAGAGAATTTGCTGCAGGATGTTTACACCAGCGACAAAGATTTGTTCTACCGTCGCGCGGATGGGTTCCGCACCATGATCAAGCATCCGACGCTTTCCGCGAAACAGATTGAAGACATCCAGACGTGGTGTTTTGAACAGGATTTCCAGAGGCTCGGCCCTAGCATTTACCGCGTTTTGGAAGGACGGTTGCTCGGCTATCTGAAACTCAAGGATTCACCAAATCCGGTTCTGCGGCAGAAGGCGCAATACTACGCGGATGAACTGCGCTACGCCTACCCAGTCTTCCTTCCTGGCCAATTGTTTGGACCTAATGCCTCCGTACGTAAATGGATTGGCAACCTAGAAAGGCGCATACACGCGGAACTCGGCCGTCCGCCGCTCATGCAAAGGATCAAGTCGATCATGGCTGTCGGCGCGGCGATGTGGACAGCCATCACCTTGAAGTTTGATTGGTTCCAGCATCCGAAATTACAACGCACGACCTATCGCCTGCCGGAAAAAAGCTGGAGTAAGTTTCATTTGTGGGAAGAGTTTCACGCCAAAATGGCCAGCCCAAACTTTTCCGTCAAAGTCGAATTGCAGCACGCCAAGCAGCAGGTCTGGATGCGGCTCGAAGGCGTGCTATCTGCCCAGGATGCAGAAGGATTGGGACAGCGGCTTCGCGATTCAATGGCGCGCAGCAAAAACCGACTCGTGTTGGACTTGAACAAGCTCCATTGGGATAAGGTGGAAAACCTTCGACCACTTACCGAGCAATTGGCGGAATATCGTTCGCGTGTCCGCGTGGTGCTGCCTAAGGTAGCGGCAAACCCTCAAATACTGCTGCTTGCGAGTGCCTTCACGCTCTATAAAGGTTAATCCGGAAGTAAAACCATATTCGCCAAGTTGACGGCAAGAAATTTCCTGCTGGAAAACCGCGCCCTTCTGCGGCAGACTGACAATTCAATTATGGATGTTAAACTTCCCAAGCTCGGTGAAGGCGCCGATTCCGGTGTCGTGGTCGGCATTTTCGTGAAGGAAGGCGACGCAGTCGCCAAGGATCAGCCCATCATGGAGCTGGAAAACGAAAAGGCCGTGGCTTCTATTCCTTCTAGCGGTGCGGGCATTGTGGAAAAGGTTCATGTCAAAGCTGGGGACCGCATCAGCGTCGGCCAGAAAATCATCACGATCACCGATGGCGCAGCTCCAGTCGCATCGGCTCCGGAAGCGGCTGCGCCTGCACCCAAACCCGCTGCCAAGAAAGCGGTTGCCCAGGTTGCCCGGGTACCGGAAACAGTGGACGACGAACCGGTCATGGAAGCGGCTGATGAAATCGTGAATGAGCACCCCGTCGCTTCGCCTTCCGTCCGCAAGGCGGCGCGCGAGTTCGGCATTGATCTGCGGAAAATTCAAGGTAGCGAGTCTGGCGGGCGCATCACCGGCGGCGACGTCAAGAATTACATCGCGCGGTTGATCCGGGCGGCAGCGCGTCCGGCGACGTTCGTTGCCGAAGTCGCGCCGGCCAAGCCGGCGCCGGTACAAGTTGATTTTTCGCAGTGGGGGCCGATTCTTAAGAAGCCGGTCACGCCGTTGCGTAAGGTTATCGCGCGCCGCATGAGCGAGAGCTGGAATGCCGTCGCCCGCGTCACGCAGTTTGATGATATTGATTTCACGAAGCTCGGCGAACTGCGGAAAAAATTTGCCGCCGATTACGAGAAGAAGGGCGTCAAGCTTACGCTCACGCCGTTCATTTTGAAGGCAGTTGCGGACACCTTGAAGAAGCATCCCATCTTCAATTCCAGTCTCGACGAAGTGGCCAACGAAATAATTCTCAAGGAATACATTCACCTCGGCATCGCGGTGGACACCGACCAAGGCCTGATGGTTCCCGTCATCCGCGATGTTGACAAGAAATCCCTGTTTGATCTGTCTAAGGAATTGGAAAAGCTTGCCGCGAAAGCGCGCGACCGGAAAATTACCGCCGATGAAATGAAAGGCGGTACCTTCACAATTTCTAACCAAGGTGCGATTGGCGGCGCGCATTTCACGCCGATTATCAATCTGCCGGAAGTCGCCATCCTCGGTCTCGGTCGTGGCGCGCTTAAGCCCGTCGTACGCGAAGGTAAAGTCGAAATTCGCCTGCTGACACCGGTGGCATTGAGCTACGACCATCGCGTGATCGATGGTGGTAGCGCTGCGCGTTTCACGGTGGATTTGGTCAAGGCGTTTGAAAACTTCGACGAAGCCGTTGTTAAAATTTAATTTGTATGGATTCCATCAAAACTGAAATTGTAGTTGTCGGTGCCGGACCCGGTGGTTACGCGGCGGCGTTTTACGCGGCGGACTTGGGTAAGAGAGTCATCCTCATAGAGCGCGAGAAACGGCTTGGCGGCGTTTGTCTAAACCGAGGCTGCATTCCCTCAAAGGCGCTGCTTTACGCAACGCACCAGATTGTGGGTGCGCGCGAGTCGGCGCATCGCGGCATCACTTTCACTGAACCTCATGTGGATGTGTCCAAGCTGCGCGCTTGGAAGGAATCCATCTTAGAAAAGCTTGGTGGCGGTGTAGCTACCCTCGCTAAAATGCGCGGTGTGACGGTCATCACCGGTCGCGCCTATTTTCAAGGCTCAAACAAATTGCGCGTCGAGACGGAGCAAGGCCAGCAGTTCGTGGAATACGACAAGGCGGTTCTTGCCGTCGGTTCGCTGGCGGCGATGCCCAAGGCGTTTGACCTCGGCAACCCGCGTGTAATGACGTCCACTGGTGCGCTCGAAGTCGAGGACATTCCCGAAAGCCTGCTCGTGGTCGGTGGCGGTTACATTGGTATGGAACTGGGCTTTGTTTATTCCGCGCTGGGCAGCAAAGTGACAGTGATTGAAGCGATGGATGCGATTCTCGCTGGCGCCGACCCTGACCTCGCCCGGCCGGTAGTTGCCAATGCCAAGAAATCTTTCAAGGAAATCCGGCTCAAATCGCGCGTGAACAAAATGTCCACCGCTGGGAAACAGATCAAAGTTGAATCTGAGTACAATGGCGAAAAACTTACCGAGCTATACGACCGCGTGCTGGTCGCCGTTGGGCGAGTACCAAACAGCGCCGATCTTGGTTTGGAAAACACCAAGGTCGTGCTGGATGAAAAGGGCTTTGTCAAAGTGAACCACCACCAGCAGACTGATGACCCGAGCATTTATGCCATTGGCGATATCGCCGGCGGCATCCTGCTCGCGCACAAAGCGCACAAAGAGGCGCGCATCGCGATGGAAAATATCAACGGCGACGACGTGGTTTTCGAGAACATAACTATCCCGGCGGTCGTCTTTACGGATCCGGAACTCGCATGGTGCGGCTTGACCGAAGCCGAGGCCAAGGAAAAGGGCGTCAAATATGAAGTGGCCAAATTTCCCTGGTCGGCGTCCGGTCGTGCACTGTCGTTCGACCGCACAGACGGTGTGACCAAGATGCTGATTGATCCCGACACGGACCGCATCCTTGGTGTGGGCATCTGCGGTGCCGGCGCTGGCGAACTGATTTCCGAGGCTACGCTGGCCATGGAGATGGGCGCGACGGCGGAAGACATTGCTCTAACGGTGCATCCGCATCCGACGCTGTCCGAGACGCTCATGGAATGCGCCGAAGCCTTTTACGGCCACGCGACGCATACCATCGCGAAGAAAAAAGCCGGCCATTAAAATCTTTCCATTATCACAAACACCGCCGGCCTTTGCTGGCGGTGTTTTTTTGCATTCAAAGCTGGTGTTTCAAAGATAGTTATCTTTATTACTCAGATTTGGTGGCGGGGGGTATTTGGGAGCGCCGTTGAATTAAGAGAAGAGCAAGGGCGCAATTCGTCCACATGCAAACCGAGATTGCCGCGCCAATTTCAAACGCGTGGTCCTTATAGAAAAGGTGAATTTTGTGGCTGCCGGCCGGAATTGCCACGGCTTGAAAGGCAACATTTGCGCGTAATAGCGGCGTTGCCTTGCCATCCACTTCCGCTTTCCAGTTGTGATAGTACGTCTGTGCGACGACCACCAGCGACGGTGCGGACGCTGCCGCCTCGATATCCACACTGTTGTTGCCGAAACTTGAGTTGAGAATATTTGCGGCGGTTTGATTGGTGACGGCAATAAGTATTCTGGATTGTTCCTGAAGGAAAACCACCTTGCCGCCGTCAAAACTGTTTTGTGTGAGGGCTGCCAAGGTGTTTGAGTCGTCTAGGAAAACTGGTTTCTGCCCTGCGGTTACAAGCGGCTGAAAGTTTGCACGCGCTCGCCATTGGAAGATTTCGGTCGGCGCGGTGATGTGCGCGACGCCCAGAAAGTTTTCAAGGCCGGGATAATTTGCATTCGTGGTCGAGTAAAATAGTGACAGTACCACGTCGTTTTCTCGCGGTGTCAGCGAGAAGAAGCCGTCGACCTTTGGCACCGCGTCCAGCACGTTGGCATTCGCGCAGTAGGCGAGTCGTTTGGTGAGAAAGTTATTCTTGGGTTCATGCGCGGCGAAGCAGACGAACTCGTTCGCGGCTTGCGGCGAGACCATCACGCGCGCGCCGCCGAGGGCGGGCTGTGGTTTGAGCGCGAGTTTGTTGCGGGCAAGATTGGGCGAATAGATCCACGGTGGGACGGTAGGATTCTGCGCCGGTTGATGTGTGAACACATCCGCCCACGCGACGAGCAGGAGCAGCAACGGTGCGAAACGGAGCGAGGCGGAAGTTGCTTTGCGGGTAAGGGCGAAAAGAATTGTGCCAGTGATAATAAAAAAACACACACGCGAAAATCCGTTGTACAAAGCCGCCTTCGGCTCATCGCCCGGCTGTGGCTCAAATTGCGTCCATAACAATATTCCCACCAGCAGCGCTATCAGGGCGATTCCGAGCGGGAGTAGTCTTTTTTGCGCCTTCGAAAAATTCGCCAGCGCGAACGCCGCCAGCAGCGGTGTGGCGAAGATAGAAGCTGAGATATATTTGATCGGATAAGTGATTACGCTTAATTGTGGTACCACTTTTCTTACCGTAGGCAGCACCGGCGTGTTTTCGCCGAGCGCAAAAATCAATCCCGCTATCGCGAGCCCGCCGAGCAGCCACACGCGGCGCTCGTGCAGGCACAGCAGCGTGAGCAGCGCCAGCCAGAGCGTGCCGATACCCAGATAATAGGACGAAGTCCAATACTGTCCGTGCTGAAAGAAGATGCCTTCAGTAGCGCTGTTGCCAAACGCCATTGGCACAAGGAAATTGGCGAGGCCGAAGGGTGGCATAGACCAGCGCAGATCCGCAAAGCCGGTGGTCCGCTGGGCGTGGGCGACGAGGTCGAAAAATGGCAGTAGTTGTATCAGTGTGAGCGAAATGACCAACGCAACCACAAGTGGGAACCGCCAGAGCATTGCGCTGCGCGGCGATTCGCCGTGGATGAATTGTTGAAGCCAAAGCGCCGAGACGATCAGCCACGTGAACAGAATTATTTCCGGCCCGCCCGCTAACATCTGAAAAGCACTGGTGAACGCGGTTAAAATTATCCATTGCCAGCCGTCGCGCCACGCGCGTTCTGCTAGCAGCACGACCCACGGCATCCAACTGAAAGTGGCCATATGACTTGGCCACATGATGAGATTCAACGTAAAACCATTAAAAGCAAAGACGGTTCCGGCAAACGCGGCGGCAAAATCATTGCCTGTCCAGCGCCGCGCGAGAAAATACATACCGATGCCCGCCCACCATAGATGCATTAGTGAGAACATTCCCAGCGACCAAGTCAGCGGCAGTGTTAGATAAAACAATGCTGGCGGATAGAGCGGCATGGTGTTCCATTGTGCGAGAAACGGCACGCCACAGTTATTGTAGGGATTCCAGAAGGGCAGTTCGCCGTGCCGCAGGCACTCCTGCTGAAAATACGCGAGTGGATAGGCAAAGAAACCGAAGTCACGTGCTATAAAAGTTTCGAGTCCGAGGACGACTTGCGGGAATGATGCGAACACCAGCAGCGCGAGAAAAATGCTAAAGCGCTTCGGTGTAACAATTATCTCGGCGAAGTTTGGTTTGCCGGTTGGTTGCACCAACAAATTAAAACTGGAGGCGGTACGAATTGCAACTGCGGTTGGTAGAGGCCTAGTGCCGCAGTATGCCATCACTGTCATGCGCAATTGACGCTTTCGCCGCGAGGTCTTACGCTGTTCCAAGAACTTTATGAGCCAATTGCTTGATTCCTTGGTCGAACTCATCCGCCGCACCTCCGCCGAGATTCCCGATGATGTTCATCGTGCGATTCTCACCTCGCTGGAGAACGAGCAGAAGAACTCCCTCGCGCAAAACGCCTTCAAGATCATTGACCAAAACATCGCGCTCGCGAAAACCAAGTCGCAGCCGATTTGTCAGGATACCGGCAGCGTGCTGTTTTTCGTGGATGTGCCGGTCGGCTATGACCAAATTACTTTCGCCGAAACCGCGCGCGAAGCGGTGACGCTGGCGACCAAGAAAGGTTTTCTCCGACAGAACTCCGTGGATTCGCTTACTGGCAAGAATGATGGCACGAATGTCGGACCGGGCGCGCCAGCGTTTCATTTTCATCAACACCGCTCGCCAGAGATTTCCGTGCGGCTTGCGCTCAAGGGCGGCGGCTGCGAAAACGTCGGGGCCCAATACTCACTGCCAGACGACGGCCTCCACGCTAACCGCGACCTTGATGGCTGTCGTAAGGCGATTCTCGATGCGGTGCTCCAAGCGCAGGGCAAGGGCTGCGGTCCGGGTGTGCTTGGTGTCTGTATTGGTGGCGATCGCGCGACGGGTTATGAGTTGAGCAAGACGCAGTTTCTCCGGCTGCTTGATGACCGTAATCCCGAACCGAAATTGGACGCGCTGGAACAAGATATTTTGAAAACCGCAAACGAACTCGGTATTGGCCCAATGGGTTTTGGCGGCAAGACGACGCTGCTGGGCGTGAAGATTTGCGTGGCGAACCGCGTGCCAGCATCATACTTCGTAAGTGTGAGTTACATGTGCTGGGCGTTTCGCCGTCAGGGCGTGGCGCTGGATGCGGGCGGCACGATTCAAAAATGGTTGTATTGAACGAGGACGCCGGACTTTGCGCTTTGAAGTCATGCGCTGGCCGCATATAAATTGCCCGTGCCGCAAACCAGTTTAGCCCCCATCAACGCCGCCACGCGCCTGTGCGCGGTGCTGGGTTCGCCCATCCGGCATTCCGCTTCGCCGGCGATGCACAATGCGGCGTTCGCGGCGCTCGGCCTGAACTGGCGCTATCTTGCCTTTGAAGTGGATCCCAAAAACCTCCGCGCGGCCATCGAAGGTGCGCGGGCGATGAACTTCGCCGGCCTCAATCTCACTGTCCCGCACAAGTTGCTGGCCGTGGACATGGTGGATGAACTTGACGCCTCCGCCAAGACGTGGGGCGCGGTTAACACGATCAAATTTGAATCGGACGGCGATGGAAAACCCCGTGCCATCGGTTTCAACACTGACGCCGACGCCATTGTCACTTCTTTGCGCGAGGATATGGCGGTGGAGTTGCGCGGAGCGAAAGCCCTTCTGCTCGGCGCCGGCGGTGCGGGACGAACGGCGGCCCTGAAACTCGCGGCAGAAAGCGTCGCGGAACTTTTTCTCGTGAATCGCACGGCCAGCAAAGCAGAAGAAATCGCCGTTGAAATCAAAAAACAATTTCCAGCCGTCAAAGTCTTTGTCGGCTATCCGCAGGTGCCGGTGGAATTGTTGCTGAACGCCACGTCGCTCGGCTTGAAGCCGTCCGATGGTTCGCCGCTTGATGAAAAACAGTTTTCGCTTAAGCAGTCACGCGCCGTCTACGACATGATTTATCAGCCAGCAGAAACAAAATTGCTCGCCGGTGCGAAGGCTGCCGGCTGCAAGACCGCCAATGGCATCGGCATGTTGGTGCAGCAGGGCGCGAAAGCGTTTGAAATCTGGACGGGGCAGCCCGCTCCCATCGCCGTGATGCGGCGTGCTGTCGAAGGGAGCGTTTATGGGATTTGATGCTGTGTTCGATCCGCACAATTGGGCGGTCGTACCGTTTCATTTCTGGTCGGTAGTGTTCTTTTCCTTCGGCTGCATCGTGGGCAGCTTCCTGAACGTCTGCATCTACCGGATGCCGCTGGATTTGAGCGTCGTCTCGCCGTCGTCGCATTGCCCGCATTGCAAATACGCCATCCCGTTTTATCTGAACGTGCCGCTGCTGACGTGGCTGTCACTGCGTGGCAAATGCAAAAACTGCGGCGCGCCCATCTCGCCTCGCTACTTCGTGGTGGAACTACTGACCGGCGTGACGTTTCTTCTCTGCTGGCTGGCCTACGGGCACACGTCGCCGTGGCTCGCAGCCGTGTATTCACTATTTCTCGCGGGGCTGATTGTGGCGACGTTCATTGACTTCGAACATTTCATCATCCCGGATGAAATCACCATCGGCGGCGCGGTCGTCGGTTTCGTCATTTCCTTCTTCCTGCCGGTGGTGCACGGAACCCGTTCGCTGAGTGAGAGCATGGAGCGCAGTCTGCTGGGCATCGCGGTCGGTGCGGGCATTGTCTATGCGGTGTTGCGATTGGGCAAACTGCTGTTTGGCCGGCAGAAAATACAACTGCCAGGCGATACCAACATTGTATTCACCGAAACTGCGCTGTGCCTGCCGGACAAAGAGATTCCTTACGAAGAAATCTTTTATCGCAAGACCGACACCATCGTGTTGCAGGCGAAGTCGGTGGAACTGATTGACCGCGGTTATCGCAACGTCACGCTGCGGCTGACGCCGGAACTGCTCAAGCTCGGTGACGAGAAAATCAATCCGGAAACGGAGCCGCACATGGACGTGGTCTGCTCGGAACTGGTTTTGCCGCGCGAGGCGATGGGTCTGGGCGATGTGAAATTCATGGCGGCGATCGGTGCCTTCATCGGCTGGCAGGGCGCGGTGTTTTCGCTGCTGGCAAGTTCGTTGATCGGCTCGGCGGCGGGCATCGTGCTGATTTTGCTGCGCAAGCGGGAATGGTCGTCGCGGATGCCTTATGGTCCTTACATTGCGCTGGCAGCCGTCCTCTGGATCTTTGGCGGTAGCCGAATCTTCAATCTTCTGTTCCCCTAAAGAGAAAAAGTGCGGAGATGGTGCGATAGTGGTGAGTTTTGGGTGATGAGTAATGAGTTGAAACCCGAAACACTCCGTTTTTTCCTTGCTCGCGGCTCATAACTGGCCATTCGTAACTGTTTTATTGCCCAAAAAACCGGTCCGGCGGCCGGCTGAGTGCAATTAGCTGCCGTCGGAAGGCGTTTATTAGGCGAATGAACGGGTTTACCTGCCGGTTGAAGCCCTTTACCTCGCGGGTAAACGGGTTTATTTGCCGACTAAACCCGTTTAGCACGCCGGTAAACGGGTTTAACCGCCGGGGAAACCCGTTTAGTTGCCGGTAAAGGCAATTACCCGTCGGGTAAACGTAATTACCCTCGGTATAATCGCGATTATACTGCGGGGAAACGTCTTTATACCGCGGGTAAACGCGTTTCCCCGCGGGGTAAATGGGATTACCTGCCAAGTAAACGCATTTAGCTCGCTGCTAATCGGCTTTAGTTGGCAACTAAATGCGTTTAGTTAGCAGCGAGATTGAACGATTCACCACTGGTAAAGCCAGACGTAGGTGGTGTAACGGGCGGGCGGCGGATCGTGAAAAATATGTTCGCCAAATTTTTCACCACAGCGGCAGGTCAGCCGCAACCCATTCTGGAAAAATACCGGGTCGTCCTCGTGAAAACGATAAGCGGAGAATTCGTTCTCATTTCCGTCAAAGTGGGTCAACCCAGCCACCGGCGTCGCATACCGGCCTTTATTGAAATAATAGGTGCCGAGAAAGTAATCCTCCAAGCCGGAGGACAGAAAGAGGGGCTCTTTCGCGCCGCCGATGTAGGCCCGCATGCACGCTTCCATGAAACTCAGGTCTTTCCATCGCTGCGCCGGATCCGTCAGTTTGCGCAGGCCTTTCGCCGCCATGGTAACTTGATAAAGGGCGCCGTCGCCTTTGACGTCGCATAACGAAAACTCTTCGAGCGGCTGGGCGGTGTAATTTTCCAACTTATAAAGCTTCAATCGCGCGTTTTCCGGCAGGCGCACGCCGCCCAGTTCAACCGGCAGATTCTCCGTCCCGCGGATAATCCACCAAAACAGCGGATTATCCGTGGTGTCCGGACTGAGCTGGCCGGTCACGCGTATGCTTTTGCCAAAGGGAATCCGGTAGGTGTCATAAACATTGGCCCCGCCGCCGGTCCGCCCGATGCGGGCCACGCCCCACGGCGCGGTCTCATCGCCAAAACCAATGCCGTGGCCGAGATAGAGTTCCATGTCAATCGAGGCGTTGGTTTCACCGTCGACATAAATGCGGATGCGTGTTTTATCGCAGCCTTTCCAGCCGCCACCGAACCACATGTGCGTCAGGCACCCTTTGCCAGTATGTTGGTATAGCTCCGCCTCCGTATCGCGGCGGAGGGGTCTGACTTCCTTGCCCATGGTGCCAAAGGTTTTGAGCGTCTGATCAGCGATGGTGACCGGAGTTTGGGCTGCCAGCGGCCAGGCAGCTAGCACGAGGGCGGCTACGATAAGTGAGTAAACAGATTTCATGATTAAGTGGAGTTCACGGCGACGAAATGTGTTGGTTTGCCAAGCCCGCCGGACGGCTAAGCGCCGTAAAACTTCTGCTATCCGGCGGGGCATTGAAATGGTGGGCACTGAGGGATTCGAACCCCCGACCTTCTCCGTGTAAAGGAGCAGCGCTACCACTGCGCCAAGCGCCCAAATCCAAAATGGTGCCAGCGAGTGGAATCGAACCACTGACCTCGGGCTTATGAGTCCCACGCTCTAACCAACTGAGCTACGCTGGCAACCAAACGGCTAACCATTTTGCGGACATTTTGCCTTCTGTCAAACCGGGAATTGCGCCACGCTTCCGCCGTGACCAAACTGCCGCGCACTTTCTACGACCGCGATACCACCGTTGTCGCCCAGGATCTGCTCGGCAAATGGCTGGTCCGGCAGTCTGCTGGCGTGGAGCGCATCGGCAGAATTGTCGAAGTCGAGGCCTATCTCGGCGAGCACGACCTCGCGGCGCATTCTTCCAAAGGTCTGACCGAACGCACCAAAATCATGTTTGGTCCGCCCGGCCATGCCTATGTCTATCTGATCTACGGCGTCCACCATTGCATGAATGTCGTGACTGAATGCGAGGGCCATGGGGCTGCCGTTTTGTTGCGCGCCGTCGAGCCGGTGAAGAATCTGGCCGGTCGCACACAAGGACCAGGTCTGCTTAGCCGCGCAATGGGAATTGACCGGCGATTGAACGGTCATGATTTGTTGAACGACGATTTCTTCATCGCCGAACCGGCCGCCGCCGAAAAGATTGCCATCGTCAAACGCCCGCGCATCGGCGTGGACTACGCGAAGCATTGGGCGAAACGGCGGCTGCGCTTTTACATCAAGAACAACCCGTTTGTCTCGCGGCCTTAAACTTTTTCGCCGCCGGGGATTTCTTTGCGCGACTGCACCACGAGGTCCACGAGGCCATATTTCTTTGCTTCTTCGGCGCTCATGAAATTGTCGCGGTCACAGTCTTTTTCCACCTGCGCAACCGTCTGGCCGGTATGCTTGGAGAGAATGCCGTTCAAAGTGTTTTTCAACTTGAGCATGTGCTTCACGCGGATTTCCACATCGCTGGCCTGGCCTTCCGCACCGCCCAGCACTTGATGAATCATGATGTTGGAATTCGGCAGCGCAAACCGCTTGCCCTTCGTGCCGGCGCACAGCAGCACCGCGCCCATGCTCGCCGCCTGGCCGATGCAGTAGGTGTTAATGTCGCAGGTCATGTATTGCATCGTGTCGTAAATCGCGAGTCCCGCCGACACGCTGCCACCGGGCGAATTGATGTAGAAATGCACATCCTTCTTCGGATCGGTCATCTGTAAAAACAAAAGCTGCGCGACGATGACGTTGGCGATGCCGTCGTCCACCGGCGTGCCGAGAAAGATAATGCGGTCAACGAGGAGCCGCGAAAAAATGTCGAACTGGCGCTCGCCGCGCGCGGTTTGCTCGATGACGGTCGGATAAGGAATAATCGAATTTTGCATCCGAAATAACTACTCCATTTTCGGCGCAAGTAAAGTAACGAAGTTTCAACTGCGCCCGCCGGTGGCTTTTCTTTTTTCAACGAATTGCGCGCGCCATTTTTCGACGCGCTCCTTGATTTTCTTTTCCACACCTTGCTCGGTCGGCTGGTAATAAGTTTTATCCACGCCTAAATAATCCTGCGCGACGAAATGTTCCTTACCATCGTGTGCGTATTCATAGCCTTTACCATGGCCGAGGCGTTCGGCGCCTTGGTAATGTTTGTCGCGCAAATGTTCCGGCACGGCAATCGTTCGACCTGAACGCACATCGTCCAGCGCGGCGTCAATCGCCAGATACGCTGAATTGCTCTTGTTTGCCGTGGCGATGTAAACCGTCGCTTCCGCCAGGGGAATCCGCGCTTCGGGCCAGCCGACAAATTCCGCTGCTGACAAACAGGCGTTCGCCAGCACCAGCGCCATGGGGTCGGCTAGCCCGACATCTTCTGCCGCACAAATCACGATGCGGCGTGCGATGAAGCGCGGGTCTTCGCCGGCGTGAATCATCTTAGCGAGCCAGTAAAGCGCGGCGTCCGGATCACTGCCACGCATGGATTTGATGAACGCAGAAATCGTGTCGTAATGCGCATCGCCGTCGCCGTCATAAACCACGGCCTTTTTTTGGATGCTCTGCTCGGCGACGGCGAGGGTGAGGCGGATGACGCCATCCGCGTCCGGCGCGGTGGTGAGCGCGGCGATTTCCAACGAGTTGAGTGCCTTGCGGGCATCGCCATCGGCAATCTTGGCGAGATGGCTTAGCGCATTTTCATCAGCAAATATCTTCAAGTAGCCGAGGCCGCGTTCTGCGTCGGCTAAAGCACGCTGTAGTAAGGCAAGCAAATCTTCCTCGGTCAGCGGGCGCAGCTCGAAAATCTGCGAACGCGAGACGAGCGGCGAATTAACGAAGAAAAACGGGTTGTGCGTCGTGGCGCCAATGAGCTTGATGACGCCGCTTTCGACATCCGGCAGCAAGACATCCTGTTGCGATTTGTTGAAGCGATGGATTTCGTCAATGAAGAGAATCGTGGAGGCGCCGATGTTTTCCAGACGGTTGGCGGCGGCGGACAAGACGCGCCGCATATCGGCCACGTTAGATTCCACGCCGCTCAATCTTTCGAACTTGGATTTGGTTTGGCGCGCGATGATTTGCGCGAGCGAGGTCTTGCCGGTTCCCGGTGGACCGTAAAAAATCAGCGACTGAATGCGGTCGGCCTCAATAGCGCGGCGCAGGAGTTGGTCGGAGCCGAGGATGTGGGACTGGCCAGCGTATTCATCGAGGTTGCGCGGGCGCATCCGGGCGGCGAGCGGTTGACTGCGGAAGGTATCTGGCGCAGGCACGGATGTATTGGCCGGCAAGTTTTCTGCCGGGGTTTTAAACAGTTCATCGCGCGCCATGCTTGGAAGACTAGCACCCGGTAAATTGTTTCCCAAAATAAAAAAGCCCGCAACGGGTGGCGGGCTTTGATTGGCGGAGTGCCGAAGCAAGGCGTCAATCTTGAAAGAAACCCCACCATTGCCGTGTCTAACTGTATCCTTCGGACATATGTTGCCATATGTGGGACTCGCCCGGCGGCTTACAACTTTCGGGCAATGCCGACGTGCTGGCCACCGTCTGCGGCTCATCCCGAGTTCGTTTTAATTACGGTCCAAGGACTGTTGCGAATCACGAACAGGGCAGGGAAATTGATTTTTTAAAGAACAAGCTGAACTACCTAGAAGTTCGTCCCGCCGGACACTTTTCTCAAGTGAAATTTACAAAAAAATTTTCGCGTTTTTGAAACTGGCGCTTGCATTGCCAGTGAGACAGGCGTCTAATTAAATTTCTTCCCTGTGTCTACCCGTATTTCACTTACCCGTCTGACCGTCGAGATTTTTCCGGATGATGGCGGCAATGGCCTCGGGCTTGAACGGTTTGCGGATGAAGTTGACACCCTCGGTGAGCGTGGCGTGGCGACCCTCCAGATTGCCGGTGTAGCCGCTGGTATAAATAACTTTCAGCGACGGCTTGTCCGCCAGTAGTTGGTGACCCAGTTCAATGCCGTTCAGGTTTTCTGGCATGATGATGTCGGTGAACACGAGTTGAATGCGGTCGCGGTGTTGTTGCCAAATCTTCAGTGCGGCCGGGCCGGACTCAGCCTCCAGCACGGTGTAGCCGCAACGTTGGAGCAGGTCGCTGACAAAGGTGCGCAGCGGGAACTCATCCTCCACAAGCAGGATGGTTTCATCGCCCCACGGCAACACCGACTTCAGCTTGGCTTCAGATTTTTCCGTCTGGGCCGGGGCGACGATGGTAAAGAAGACGTTGAAGGTCGTACCCTTGCCGATTTCGCTCTGCACCGTAATTTCGCCGTGATGCTGCTGCACAATGCCATAGACGGTGGCAAGGCCAAGGCCGGTGCCCTTACCCACTTCCTTGGTTGTAAAAAACGGCTCGAAGATGCGCGGCAAGATTTCCGGGGCAATGCCCGTGCCAGTGTCAACCACGGATAAGCAGACGCGGTCCGTCGGCTGGCAATTTTCCACCCGGGTGCGGATGGTGAGCCGGCCGCCGTCGGGCATGGCGTCGCGGGCGTTGACGGCGAGGTTGAGGATGATTTGCTCGATCATGCCGACGTCGGCATGGACGAGCGGCAGCGCGGGCGCGTATTCCGCCTGAAGCGAGACGTCTTCGCCGAGGATGCGCTGAAGCATCTTGGTCATCTGCGAAACCGTCTCGTTGAGGTCGAGGTTGACCGGCTGCATCTGCTGTTTACGGGCGAACATCAGCAGTTGGCGCGTCAGGCCGGCCGCGCGTTCGCTGGCGCGCGCAATCTGGTTGGAACAATCGCGGATTTCCGACGGTTGTAAATCAAGCCCCTGCAACAGCGCGGCGTTGCCTTGAATGACGGTGAGAATGTTGTTGAAATCATGCGCGATGCCACCGGAAAGCTGGCCGACGGCTTCCATCTTTTGCGACTGGCGGAGCTGGGCCTCGAGATTTTGCCGTTCTTTTTCGGTGCGAATTTTGTCGGTGATGTCCGCGACGATGGACAGGCAGCCGCAAATTTGACCGCTCGCGTCGCGCCACGGTGTGTTGCGCCATTCGCAAGTCAGCCGGCGTCCATTCTTGGTCACGTTTTCATTAATGGAATGGCTGGCCACGTTCCCGGATTGAATAACCTCTTTCCAAATTCTATCTATGTTTGGTTGGACTTCCGGCGGCACAATCAGTTTGTAGGCGTGCTGGCCCATGGCCTCGGTGGTGCTCCAGCCGAATATCTCCTCGGCGGCATGGTTCCATTCCGCCACGCAGAAATCGCGGTTCCACGCGATGAACGCCAGCGGCATCCGGTTCATGTAAAACTGCGTGCGCTCGACGGCCTGGCGCAACTCTTCTTCCATCCGCCGGCGCTGGGTGATGTCCTGTTTGATGGCGACGAAATGCGTAACCCGGTTTTTGCCGTCATGCAGCGGCGAGATGGTCATGTCCTCCAGATAATAGCTGCCATCCTTGCGGCGGTTGATGATTTCGCCGTGCCAGACCTTGCCGGCCAGAATAGTCTCCCACATCGCCTGATAATATTCCCGGCCGTGCTTGCCGGAGCGGACCAGTTCGCGCGGGTTTTTCCCGAGGCATTCGGCGAATGCGTAACCGGAACTCGCGGTGAACGCCGGGTTAACCCACTCGATGATACCCCGTGCATCGGTGATGAGGATCGAGTTGGCGGCCGTCTCCAGTGCGAGGCTTAGCAGGCGCATGGATTCTTCCGCGAGCCGCTGCTTCGTGATGTCGCGGCCGATGCCGACCAAGCCGGCGACTTTGCCTTGCGGGTCGCGGAAGGCCACCATATTCGTCACCACCGTGCGGTGCTCGCCGTCAGGAAAAGTGATGTCGTCCTGATTGGTGCAGAAGGTTTTTGATGTGAGCACCATCGCTTCGCTCGCGCGGAAGTATGCCGCTATTTCCGGCGGCAAAAATTCAGCGTCCGAGTGGCCCAACATTTCCGCTGGCTCCTTGCGGTAACAGCGGGCAATCGAATTGTTGGCAATCAGATAGCGGCTTTCCAGGTCTTTGACAAAAATGAAATCCGGCGCGAGATCAATCAGCGTGCGTAACAGCTGCCGCTCATGCTCCGTGGACTTTTCCGCTTGCAGCTGCTTCGTCACATCGCGAAAACTCCAGACACGGCCGATAATTTTATCCCCAAGCTGTTGCGGGCGCGAGACGCGGTCGAATATCCGGCCGTCCTTGAAATAAATCGTGTCATAGGATTCCTCTGCGGGCTGCCGGTACAGTTCCTGGACGCGCTTTAGAAAAGCTTCCGGTTCCTGAAGCTGCTCTAGCACCACGGAAAGAATCGTCTGCTCGTCGTTTTGCGCCAACAGTTCGGGCGGAACGCGCCACATTTCGAGGAAGCGGTTGTTGTACGTCGTGATTTTGCCCGTTGTGTCCACCACGAGGATACCGCTACCGCTGGACTCAATAGTCGTGCGCAGAAGCGAAATGGATTGCGCGAGCTGATCCTCGTATTCCTTGCGTTCGCTGATGTTGCGCACCAGCGCAGCGAACAAATGCTGCCCCTGCAGTTCGTAGCGGGTCAGACTGACTTCCACGGGAAAGGTCGTACCGTCCTTGCGTCGTTGCCGGCCGCGTAAAGTCTCGGAATGGCCGGGCTTGATTTGCCGCCACAGCAGCTGCAGCTCTTCCAGCGGAGTGTCTTGTTCCAGGTCTGCCACCGTCATCCGCAGCAGTTCCTTGCGCGTATAGCCCGAACTCTCGCAGGCGCTCCGGTTCACGTCGATAAAATGTCCGTCGGGGCCATGCACAAAAATCGCGTCGGAGGCTTGCTCTACCAGGGTCCGGAAACGTTCCTCGCTCACGCGCAAGTTTTTCTCGGCGCGCGCCTTGATGATGGCGGTGGCCGCCGTGTGCGTCACCAACTCGATAATCCGGACATCCTTGTCCTCGGGGAGACCGGTCTGGTCATGATAAATGGCGAACGTGCCGAGCACTTTGTTCTGCTCATCCAGAATCGGCGTGGACCAGCACGAACGCAACTTATGCGGCAGCGCGAGGTGCTTGTAATCCGTCCACAACGGATCATGCGCAATGTCTTCGACAAACACTGGTGAACCCCGGTAAGCCGCCGTGCCGCAGCTGCCCACTTTCGGACCGACCGCCACCCCGTCAATCGCGTTCACGTATTCCGCCGGTAGCGACGGCGCCGCGCCGTGCCGCAGATGCAGGCCATCCGGGTCCAGTAGCAAAATTGACGCCCGCAGTTCCCGCGTTTGCGCCTCGATACCGCGCAGTAGCGTATCCAGTGTATCTTTCAGCGGCTTGCCGCTGGCAATCATCTGCAGCGTCTGGTTTTGGAGCTGCGTCAGGGCGTCCGCCGCCTTGAGTTCCGCAATCTTCTGCGCTTCACCCCTCAGCGCCTGCCGCACGATGAAATACATGATGGCCATCGTGAACAACACGAATACCACATCATTAACGGTCTCCATCCGCATCAGCAGCCGCTTGTCTTTGATGAACTGGTCTAAAAGATCATCGGAAAAATACGCCCAAACTGCTGCGATGATGCCGTATAACAGGCTCGCGCGGAATGCCACCTTGCTGGAGGTATGGTTCATGGGAATAAATTGACGCTGGCAGTATGTTTCAACCCCGCCGCTTTTGCAACCGGCACCGAGCAAAACTTCCACTCGCTTGCCCACCCCCGTTCTGCTACCGTCTTCGCTCAATTTTGTCTGATAACCATGACCACCAGCACCCAGATTCGCAAAGACTTTCTCGATTTTTTTAAGTCGAAAGCGCACACCATCGTTCCCTCGTCCTCGCTGATGCCGGACAGCCCCAATCTCCTGTTCACCAACGCCGGCATGAACCAGTTCGTGCCCATCTTCCTCGGCCAGACCAAGTGCCCCTACACCCCCGGCCGCGCCGCCGACACCCAGAAGTGCATCCGCGCCGGTGGCAAGCACAACGACCTCGACGACGTCGGCCTCGACACCTATCACCACACCTTCTTCGAGATGCTCGGCAACTGGTCCTTCGGCGACTATTTCAAGCGCGAAGCCATTGATTGGGCGTGGGAACTCGTCGTCGGCATCTGGAAATTCCCGCCGCAACGCCTCTACGCCACCGTTTACAATCCCGACAAGACCAAGCACGACCCCAGTGACTTCGACCAGGAAGCGTGGAACTTCTGGGCGGAGAAATTCCGTTCCGTCGGCCTCGACCCCGCCGTTCACATCGTCAACGGCAACAAGAAGGACAATTTCTGGATGATGGGCGAGACCGGCCCGTGCGGCCCCTGCTCCGAACTCCACGTGGACCTCACGCCCGCTGGCGACACCAAAGGCGCGCTCGTGAACAAAGGTTCCCCCGCGTGCATCGAGATTTGGAACCTCGTTTTCATCCAGTACAACGCCAATCCCGACGGCACGTTCTCCCCGCTGCCGGCGCAGCACGTGGACACCGGCATGGGTTTTGAGCGCGTGACCTCCATCATCCAAGGCACGAAGAACTTCACCGATTTCGCCAACGCCAAGATTTCCAACTACGAGACCGACATCTTCCGCCCCATTTTCGATGTTTTGGAGAAAATGAGCGGTAAAACCTATCGCAGCACCCTCCCAGTGTCCCAAAGTGGGGCAAATCCGCCTTTTTCCGGCCCCAACGCTCCCGCCGTTGGGCCCAATGCCGCCGTGGTTGGGGCCAATCCTCACACTATTGGGGCCAATGCTCCCGCCGTTGGGACCAATCCTCCCATGGTTGGGGCCAATGACGCCACCGTTGGGTCCAATCTCCCCACGGCTGGGGCCAATGACGCCGCCATTGGGGCCAATCTTCCCACCGTTGGGGCCAATCCTCCCGCCATTGGGGCCAATCTTTCTACCATTGGGGCCGACCAAATTGCCGTGGACATCGCTTTCCGGGTCATCGCGGACCATATCCGGACGCTCAGCTTCGCCATTGCTGATGGCATCCAGCCCGGCAACAACGACCGCAACTACGTCCTGCGCCGCATCCTGCGCCGCGCCGTCCGCTACGGCCGCACGCTAGGCTTCAAGGAACCGTTCTTCTACAAGCTGGTGGATGTGCTGGCCGACACCATGGGCGACGTCTTCCCCGAGATTCGCACCCGCAAGAAAGTCGTGCAAGAAACCATCCGCATCGAGGAAGAGGCGTTTAATAAGACGCTGGATAGGGGAATTGCAATGTTTGAAGATGCGGTTGGTCTAATAAATTCTGGCGAAGTGGTTCTTCAACAAATTCCGAATAGTGATAAAATGGTTGCTGCTTCGGTTGCTAAAGAAATTGATGCCAACTTTGCTTTCATGCTTTACGACACTTACGGCTTCCCGCTCGACCTAACCGAGTTGATGGCGCGCGAACGCGGTT
Organism: uncultured Verrucomicrobia subdivision 3 bacterium; assembly: GCA_903865745.1. Lineage (GTDB taxonomy): Bacteria > Verrucomicrobiota > Verrucomicrobiia > Limisphaerales > UBA11358 > UBA11358. The sequence goes on from CAIPKV010000059.1 coordinate 32,775, forward strand.
TGACCGTGGACACCGCAGGTTTTGAAAAGTTGATGGAAGAGCAGCGCGCCCGCGCCCGCGCCGCGCAGAAGAAGGAAGTCATTTCCCTCTCGCAAATCGAGACCACCACGCCCACCAAGTTCGTCGGCTACGACGCACTCGCCGTGCCGGCCAAGGTGCTGGAAGTCGTTTCGCTCAAGGATAAGACCGCCGTCATTCTCGATACCAGCGCGTGCTACGCCGAGATGGGCGGCCAGGTCGGCGATACCGGCGAGCTGACCGGCAGCGGCCAGCTCTGGCGCATCGTCAACACGCAGAAGTCCGGCAACACCTTCCTGCACTTCGTCGAGGGCGGCGATGCCCCCGCCATCGGCGCCGGCGTAACGTTGTCCGTCGAGAAGTCGCGCCGCGATGCCATCCAACGGCATCATACGGTGACGCATCTGCTGCATTGGGCGCTGCACGAAGTCGCCAGCAAAGAGGCTTCGCAGAAAGGTTCCTTCGTCGGCCCGGACAAACTGACCTTCGATTTCAACAGCGCGCCGCTCACGCCCGCGCAGGTCGCCGACATCGAGAAGCTCGTGAACGAACGCATCGTGGAGAACGCCGGCGTCTCGTGGACGGAAGTCGCCCACGCCGACGTGAAGGCGCGCAAGGACGTGATGCAATTCTTCGGCGATAAATACGGCGACACCGTGCGCGTGGTCCAAATCGGCGGCGGCGCGGGCAAGTTGGATGGCTATTCCATGGAACTCTGCGGCGGCACGCATACGCGCGCGACGGGCGAGATTGGTCTGTTCCGCATCGTCAGCGAAGCCGCCGTGGCGGCAGGCGTTCGCCGCATCGAAGCCGTCGCGGGTCTGACGGCTTACGACCTCGCCAATGAACAGTTGCAACTCATCAAGAGCATTGCCGCCAAAATCAATTCGCCCGTCGGCGAGTTGGAAAAGAAAGTTGAGGCCCTCCTCGCGCATCAGAAGGAACTCGAGAAGGCGCTGAAGTCTGCCCAGCAGCGCGAGGCATCCAACGCCGCGAGCAATTTGCTGGAGTCGGTTCACACCATCAACGGTACGCCCGCTATCATCCACAATGTCGGCGGCGTGGACGGCGACTTTTTGCAAGGCATCGTGGATGCGCTGAAATCGCAGTTCAAAGGCGTGGTCGTGCTCGGCGGCGCGGCGAATGGCGCGGTCACCTTGATCGCGTCGGTCTCCGCTGACTTCACCGCCAAGGTGCAGGCGGGCAAAATTATTCAAACCATCGCGCCCATTGTTGGCGGCAAAGGCGGCGGCAAGCCCGACCACGCGCGCGGCGGCGGCAAGGACGCCACCAAGCTCGACGAAGCGCTAGCCAAGGCGAAGAGCTTGCTCTGATTCAAGCTCGCCATGGCAACCACAACCTCAGCCCGTCGCAAACGCGCCAAGCAATTGCCGTCCGTGGAAATTCGCGAGATGGAATTGCGCGACGTGCCGCAGGTGTTCGAGCTGGGCGAGAAGTTATTTACCGCTGAAGAATGGCCGACGCTCTATCGCTCGTGGGATGACCATGAGCTGGCGCAGTTGTTCAGCAGCGACGCGGAGACGTGTCTCGTCGCCGAGGCGGACGACAAGATTATCGGCTTCGCGCTCGGCCGCGTGACGGAAAAGCCGCACAGCGCCTGGCGTTACGGTCTGCTCATGTGGCTGGGCGTGGATCGCCGCTTCAAGCGCGCCGGGATCGCGACGCGGCTGGTGCGGCAGTTGACGGGGCTCTTCATTGACCGCGACGCGCGCATCATGCTCGTGGATACGGCGGCCAAGAATCACGCGGCGCTGGCCTTCTTCCGGCGCAACGGCTTTGGCCAGGAAATCCGCCACGTCTATCTCTCGCAGAATCTGGAGAACCATCCGCGCTACATCGAACGCAACGACGACAGCGAGGACGATACGGACGATTAAAAAACCTCCGTCGCGATGACGGAGGTTTTGTATCTAACTAAGTTGGTCAGTTCAGAGCCGCGAGATGAGCAGCTCGCGTTGGAAGATGAGTTCCTTCGGCAGCTGGCTGTAGAGCTTGATGAAGAGTTCGTCCTGCATCACGAGTTCGCGGTGCCATTCGCCTTCATCAATCTTCTGCGCCTCGGCAAACTTCTCGGCGGTCATTTCATTTTCCAGCCCGGTCATGTCGAGGTCCTGATATTCCGGTACCCAGCCGATGGAGGTCTCGATGGCGTGCGCGCCCGTCTGGCAGCGTTGGACGATCCATTTCAAGACGCGCATGTTGTCGCTGTAGCCCGGCCAGAGGAACTTGCCAGCGGCGCTCTTGCGAAACCAATTAACATGGAACACGCGCGGCAGATGCTTCACCTTGCGGCGCATTTCGAGCCAGTGCGCAAAGTAGTCGCCCATGTTGTAGCCGCAGAAGGGCAACATCGCCATGGGATCGCGGCGCACTTGGCCAAGCGTACCGGCGGCAGCAGCAGTCATCTCCGAGCCAACGGTCGCACCGAGATAGACGCCGTGCACCCAGTTGAACGCCTGGAAGATCAGCGGCATCGTTGTGGCGCGGCGGCCACCAAAGACAATTGCGCTGATTTTGACGCCGGCGGGATTCTCCCAGTCGGGGTCGATGATGGGACAATTCTTTGCGGGCGCGGTAAAACGGCTGTTCGCGTGGCTGGTGACGACGGGTTTGCCATCGGCATCTTTCGTATCGGGCGTCCAGTCCTTACCTTTCCAATCAATCAAATGCGCGGGTGGCGTCTTGGTCATGCCTTCCCACCACACATCGCCATCGTCGGTGAGCGCGACGTTGGTAAAGATGGTATCGCGCTTGATGGAATCCATCGCCATCGGATTGCTGCTGTAAGAAGTGCCGGGCGCAACGCCGAAGAAGCCGGCCTCCGGGTTGATGGCGTGCAGATGGCCGTCGGTGCCGGGCTTGATCCATGCGATATCGTCGCCAATGCAAGTGACTTCCCAGCCTTCATCCTTGAGATGTTTCGGCGGGATGATCATGGCGAAGTTCGTCTTGCCGCACGCGCTGGGAAACGCGGCCGAGACGTAGGTCTTCTTACCCGACGGATCCTTGACGCCAAGGATCAACATATGTTCCGCCATCCAACCCTCGTCGCGCGCCATGGCGGACGCGATGCGCAGGGCAAAGCATTTTTTACCGAGCAATGCGTTGCCGCCGTAGCCGGAGCCGAAGCTCATGATGAGCCGGTCTTCCGGGAAATGCGTGATGTAGGTGTGCTCCGGATTGCACGGCCACGGCACGTCTTTGGCACCCTTCGCCAGCGGACTGCCGACGGAGTGGAGACATTTCACGAACGTACCAGTCTGCTCAATCTGCGCATAAACGCCCACGCCCATGCGCGTCATAATGCGCATATTGGCGACCACATAAGGACTGTCAGAAAGTTCAATGCCGTACTGAGCGATGGGGGAACCAATCGGCCCCATGCTGAACGGGATGACATAAAGCGTACGGCCTTTCATGCAACCGGCGAACAGGCCGTTGAGCTTGGCCTTCATCGTGGCGGGCGCTTCCCAGTTGTTGGTGGGGCCGGCATCTTTCGGCGACTTGGAGCAGATGAAAGTGCGCTGCTCGACGCGCGCCACATCGCGCGGGTCGCTGCGGACGAGCAGGGAGTTCGGGCGCAGTTTTTCGTTGAGCCAGAGACCGGCGCCCGACTGCACGATACGGTCGCGCATCAGCTTATCCTCGGCCGCCGAGCCATCGCACCAATGGACGCTGTCCGGCTGACAGAGGGCGGTGATCTCATTGACCCAGGTTAAAATGGTTTCGTTTTTGGTGAGGGGTTGTGTGGCGGTAGTGCTCATATAAATAGTGTTATTCGTTTCAAGTTCCGATCCTCCCCCAGTGGTTGGTCGATAATTGATTCCGGCAACACGCGCAACCTGCCAGAACCTTGCGGGCATGGCCAACCCGATTTTGTTACAAACTTGCTCAATTTTGTCAGCCACCATTCGCGGGCGAAGGCTATCTTTACCGTCGCCGCAAGTTTGCGGCTGTGCTAAAATGTGGCTGCCATGACCGTGCCAGTTGCCAGGAATGAACGTGAGGGTGAGGCTGCCAAATGCCTCGCCCGCTCCGTCATGGATACGCTGGTTGAGGAGCCGGGCTTGGAGGCAGTCACGATTGATACCGCCCAGCAGAAGATTTCCGTCGCCACTCTTGGCCGGGCTGACGTGGAAAAGCTCACGGCTAAAATCTCTGCCAAGATTTCGTCCGCCCAAAATTCCGCCGCGGGCGGAACCTGTTCGCTGCTCACCGGCCACAGCGATTGTGCGCATTGCCACCAGCCGCTCTCTGAAAACGAGCAGAAACAAATCACCATCCGCCGTGATGCCGCCGTCACGACCATTGCGCGCGTCACCTGTCCGACTGCGCCGAAATTCTGGCGCTGGCGCGATATGCCGTTTCCCAAGATCGCGCCGCGCGAAATGGAGGTTCCCGAAGACGAGCATCATATCGATGAGTGGAAAGGTCAGCTCGTTCTCGCCATCGCCTGTGGGGTGTTTGGCCTACTCGCGGCGTTCGTCGTGCCGGCGCCGTTTCAGGTCTTGGCCTATGCGGCCGCTTATCTTGCCGGCGCGTTCTTCGCCGCCGAGGAAGTTTTGGAGCGTTTGCACAAACGTATTCTCGATGTGCATTTCCTGATGCTCGCCGTTGCTTTTGGCGCGGCCACCATCGGCGCGTGGGCAGAGGGTGCAACGTTGCTGTTTCTCTTTTCATTCTCTGGTGCGCTCGAACATTACGCCTTTGGCCGCACGCAGAAAGAAATCCGCTCGCTCTTTCGTGATGCGCCGAAGACGGCCACGTTGATTGATGCCGATGGCAATGAGAGCGAAATTGCCGTAGAAAAAATCCTTAAGGGCGTGCGCCTGCTCATCAAGCCTGGCTCGCAATTTCCCGTGGACGCGGAAATCGTCCGTGGCAATACCGCCGCTGACGAATCCAATCTCACCGGCGAGGCGGCACCCGTGGAAAAAATCATCGGCGATACCGCGCTCGCCGGCACCATCAACTTGTGGGGCGCGGTCGAAGTCAGCGTCCTGCGGCCGGCAGCGGAAAGCGCGCTGCAAAAGATCATCAAGCTCATCAAGGAAGCGCAGCACCAGAAGGCACCCGCGCAAATGTTTGCCGACAAGTTCAGCACCTATTACACCTACGGCGTGCTAGGCCTGTCGCTCGCGATGTTCTTCGTGTGGCGCTATGGCTTCGGCCTGGCGGCGTTCACCTCCACCGTTGCTTCGCACAGCGCCTTTTATCGCACCATGACCCTGCTTGTCGTGTCATCGCCGTGCGCGCTGGTGTTGTCGATTCCCTCGGCGGTGCTCGCGGCCATCGCGTGGGCGGCACGACACGGCATCTTATTTCGTGGCGGTGCAGCGGTGGAGAAACTGGCCGAGGTCAATGTTGTCGCGCTCGACAAGACCGGCACCCTGACCACGGGCGAATTGCGCGTGGAACTGGTGGAAAGCTTTCCGTCTGGGCGCGAGCATGACATCGCCCAACTAGCCTACTCGCTGGAAAAGCTCTCCACGCATCCACTCGCCCGCGCCATCACGCGCCATGGCAAACAGTCGAATCTGGCCACCGTAGACTTCTCGCAATTCGAATCCGTCACCGGTCAGGGTTTGAAAGCGCAGCGGGCGGGCAAGGAAGTTTTCCTTGGCAAACGCGCCTGGGTCCAGGCGCAGGTGGCGCGCGGGGAATTTGCCGCACCGCAAGCTGGTGTGGGCACCTCCGAAGTGTGGATTGCCGCCGATGGCCTGCTGGGCCGCGTCGTGTTGCGCGACGATATCCGCCCGCAGGCCGCGCAGGTCATCGAAGCCTTGCGGCAGGAAGGTTTGAAATCCGTCGTGCTGACCGGTGATAATCAGGCTGCCGCCGATTTTCTGCGCACGGAATTGAAGCTCGATGATGTGCGCGCCGAATTGAAGCCGGAGCAGAAGGTTGCCGCCATCCAGGAATTCACTGCCGCCGGGCAGAAGGTTGCGATGATTGGCGATGGCGTGAATGACGCGCCAAGTTTGGCGGTGGCCTACATCGGAGTGGCGATGGGCGCGCGCGGGTCCGACGCTGCCCTGGAGCAGGCGGACGTGGTGCTGATGAACGACAAACTGGAAAACTTTCTCGCCGCGTTCCGTTTGAGCCATCGCGCGCGGAATATCATCCGGCAAAATCTCTTCATCTCGCTCGGCACCGTCGTGGTGCTGGTCACGTTTGCGTTGTTCGGCAGGATTCCGCTGACCCTCGGCGTGATTGGCCACGAAGGCAGTACGGTGGTGGTGGTGATGAACAGCCTGCGCCTTCTTTTTGGCGGCGGTAAGAAATCCTGACTGTCAAATTCTTCAGGTTTTCGGCGGGGCAGTGCTCTTGCGTTCCACGAACTCGGCGGCGAGGCGCTTCAACTGGAATTTTTCGCCGCGAATCAGCTTCAGCATCGTTTCCACCGCCGTCACGCCGAGCCGGTATTTGGGCTGGCTGATGGTGGTGAGCGGTACGCGATAATGTTCCGCGGTCAGGATGTTGCCAAAACCAACGAGCGAGACGTCTCCCGGAATCTTGATGCCCTGTTGCAAGAGGGTTTCCGCAGCGCCAATGGCCACGAGGTCGCTCACCGCCATGATGGCAGTGGGTTGAATGCCTTCGTTCAGCATTTGCAACGCGGCTTTGGTGCCATCCTCAATGGTGTTGCCGGCCTGAAAGACGAGCTTGTCGTCTACCTCGAGGTTGGCTTCGCGCAGGGCGCGGCGAAAGCCTTCAAAGCGTTCATGCGCCCACGGGGCTGTGGGTGGGCCGGTGAAGTAGGCGATTCTTTTGTGGCCGAGACCGATGAGATGTTTCGTGGCGTTATAGCTGGCCACAAGTTCTTCAATCTCGATGGCGGGAAAATTCTTGCAGAACGGTGCGGGCGCTCCGAGCAGGACAGTCGGAGTCTGGCGCACGACAATTTCCTGATAGATCCGCGCCTCCGCCTCGAAGCGATAGACCGGGGCGATGAATAATCCATCCACGCGACGCGAGAGCAGGCGGCGCAGGCAGGCATCTTCGCGCTCCGGTTTGTTATAAGTATGGCACAGAAGCAGGTCGTAGCCGAGATCATGCGCGCGTTCCTCAATGGCAAACACGATGCGCGCGTAAATCGGGTTGGTCGTGGACGGGATGACCAGACCGAAGAGCTTAGTCGTCCGGGTGCGGAGACCTTGCGCACTGGAGTCGGGGACATAGCCCATGTCCATCGCGATTTTCTTGATTCTGGCCTTGGTGGCGTCGGAGACGTCCGGCTCATCGCGCAGGGCTTTGGAGACGGTCATCACGGAGACGCCGACGATTTGAGCAATATCTTTTAAACGAACCATGTTTCAGAAGGATGAAGTGTGAATGATGAATGATGAAGTGGGAATAATTACCGCGTTGACGGCTGTCGTCTTTGCTTTTAATTCATAATTCATAATTCTTCCTTCAACCTTCACAAATAAGTTCCGCGCCAATGCAGTTTGCGGCGCAACGCTTCCAGAAATGAGCCGTCTGCGAGATGCACAAGGCGCACCGTGCTCTGGCTGCGGCGAATGGTGATTTCGTCGCCGTTCATCAATTCGCCGATGATCTGGCCGTCGGCATTGAGGAAGGTCGCTGGCTCGGTCTTCACGGCCTTTACCCGCAGCGTGGCCGATAGCGGTAAAATGATGGAACGGTTCGAGAGCGCGTGCGGGCAGATGGGCGTAAGGACGAACACCTCCGCCGTCGGCAGCACGATGGCACCGCCCGCTGCGAGCGAATACGCCGTGGAACCGGTGGGTGAACTGACAATCAAACCGTCGCAGCGGTAGCGCGTGATGTGTTCGCCATTCACGCTCACGTCGAGCGCGATGAGTCGAGAGGCGGCCCCACGGCTGATGACCACGTCATTCAACGCAACGGCCTTGATTTTTTTCTCATGCGCAATGCCCGTGGCCTCGATGAGTGCGCGGGCTTCATAGCGGAATTCACCGCGCCAGAGCAGTTTTAAAGCGGTGGCCAGTTCGTCGGATGGCACGGCGGTAAGAAAGCCAAGTCCGCCAATATTGACTCCGAGCATGGGTGTCTCCGAACCGGCAATCTGTCGCGCAGTGTGGAGCATCGTGCCATCGCCGCCGAAGACGAGGAGGAGATCCACCTTGCCGGCCAGCGTGGCGGTGTTAGGCAGGATCTCGCATTTGAGTTTGGCAGTCTGCGCGGTGATGGCTTCGGCGAAAACCTTCTTACCAGCGCGGCGCAGGAGCTGCGCGGCGGCGCGGACGTTGGCGGCGGCGGCGGGTTTCTCCGCGTTGCCGACGAGGCCAATGCGCTGGAAATGGTCAGCGGTCTTTTTCAATCAGAGCCAGAAATTCTTTATTGCCGGCAGGGCCGAGCAGGGGTGATTCAACCATACCGCGCCAGCAAAGGCCAGTCTGTGTGGACACAAATTCTTCCAGTTCCGCCAGCACCCGCTCGTGGATGGCGGTATCAGTGATGACGCCGCGCCCTTTGTCGGCTTCCGCCTTACCCGCCTCGAACTGCGGCTTGATGAGCGCGACAATTTTTCCGCCCGGTTTTAGCAAAGGCACGGCGGGCGGCAGGATTTTCTTGAGGGAGATGAAGGAGCAGTCCACCACGACCATATCGGCCAGCGCGGGGAAACTTTCTGGCTTAAGGAAGCGCGCGTTCGTTTTTTCCATGACCACCACGCGCGGGTCGCTCCGCAGCTTCCACGCGAGCTGGCCTTGTCCGACATCCACGGCATAAACTTTTTGCGCGCCGCGTTGCAACAGGCAATCCGTAAAGCCCCCGGTGGAGGCGCCGAGGTCAATGGCGTTCAGGCCGGCGACGTTGACTTGAAAGTGGGCGAGCGCGTGTTCGAGTTTGTGGCCACCGCGGCTGACAAATTTCTCCGCTGCCTCCACGGTAATCTCATCGTCGGTTTTGATGTTGTCACTGGCTTTTTGGGCGGGATGACCGTTGACGCGGATAGCCCCGGCAAGGATGAGACGCTTAGCCTTTTCGCGGCTGTCGCAGAGGGCGCGCTCGACGAGCGCCTGATCTAGTCGCGTCACGTCAGAACCGGGTGCCGCTGGTCAAGATGCGGGTTTGGATTTCGCGAAAGCTGTGCAGGAAAATGTCGTTGTCGGCGACGGCCTTTTCGATCAGTTGCCGGAGCAGGAATAGCTCTGAGCTATTGATGACGGCGTGGACACTGTGCTTGAAGGCCTCCATCGGCGTGAAGGTTTGAAAGGAGTCGCCGATGAGCAAAACGGTAGCGTTTCGGCGCTGGTTGACCAGCATCTCTTGTAGCGCCTTGAGCGTGAGGTTTTCTTCAATTTTGTTGGCACCGAAAAGTTCTTCCACAATCACAACCTGATACCGCGCCTGAGTGAAGCGGATTAGGAAGTCACTGTGTGTGGCGGCGGTGTGGACCTTGTAGCCCAACTCATTTAGAGCGGCTTTAGTGGCATCCATCCATTCCGGCGTTGAAAAAGCAATCAACGCTGGTTTGTCCGCGCTGCTGACAAAATCGAAGGTGCCATTCATTTTAATTTTAAAACTGGTGGTGTGGTCACGGCATCGCCGCCAGCCTTAAGGTTTTTCATGCGAAGCGAGTTGGCGCTGGCACTCATTTCGCCACGAGCTTTCTTGATGTTATCAATCCCACGCGAGACGACGCTGCGCTTGGTGCAGTAGAGTACGGCGGTTTCCTCGGAGATGTGTCCCTGCTCATAGGCTTCAAGGCAGGCATTGTCGAACGTACGCCAGCCGAAGGGATAACTGGCCTCAATGATCTCGTAAAACGTCTTGCCCTCGCTTTCGCCCAGCCGGATGGTTTCTTGAGTACGTAGGTTGGAGCCCATCAGTTCAATCAGGGCAAATCGTCCGCCACTGAGTCGCGGTACCAAACGTTGGCTGGCAATCCACCGGAGTGAATCCGAAAGCCGCGTACGTATTTGCTCCTGCTCATCCGGCTCAAACATACCTAGAACGCGGTTGATGGTCTCACCCGCGTTGATAGTGTGCAGCGTGCTTAAGACGAGATGGCCGGTTTCCGCCGCGCTGAGGGCAATTCTGACCGTTTCACGGTCGCGCATTTCGCCGACGAGAATGACCTTTGGTGCCTGACGCAGCGCGGCGCGCAAACCGTTGGCGTAGGTATCAAAATCCAAACCCAGCTCGCGCTGGTTGAACGTGGCCACCTGATGCTTGTGCAGATACTCAACCGGGTCTTCGAGCGTGACGATGTGTACTGGCTTAGTGCGGTTAATTTCGTCGAGGATGGCCGCGAGTGTGGTAGATTTGCCGGAGCCAGTTGCGCCGGTGATGAGCACCAGACCAGTTTTCTCTTTGGGTATCTCCGCGAAGATTTCTGGAAATTTTAATTTCTCCAACGTCGGCACCGAGGCGTTCAACTGCCGGCATACGATGGAAAAGCTGCCGCGCTGGGAAAATATGTTGACGCGAAAGCGCGCTTTGTCTGAAAGCGAATAAGACGCATCGCAAGAGCCGTGCCGCAGTAGGTCCTCGATGTGCCAAAGATTGTCGCCGATGATGTTCATCGCGATGGTCTCAACTTGAAAGGGCGTCAGTTTTTCAATCGGTGGATCCAATACTACGGGCTTGAGTTCGCCGTAAGCCTCGACCTGTGGCGGTCGGTCCACCGTGAAAAGCAAATCAGAAACCTCCGGCTGCGAGGCTAGCATCGTTGTTAACATTTGGTCCAGCTCCGGTCGGCGCATAACAAATTACATTGTATCGTCGTCATCCGGCGGGTGGGCCAGCAGCGGGCGGAATTTTTTCTTGTCGAGTGACTTGTCGTAGGCGTCCTCAGGCGTGACGCGCCGCATCCGGACGTGCTCCATGATATGGTCGTCGAGTTGCTGGTTGCCGAATTTCTTGCCGACCTGGATCATGCCCTGGATCTGGTGCGTCTTGCCTTCGCGCACCAGGTTGGCAACGGCGGTGTTGAAAACGAGAACCTCGAACGCGGCCACACGCCCTTTCTTGTCCGAACGCTTGAAAAGCGTCTGCGCCACGACCCCTTTCAAGGCTTCCGAAAGCGTCTGGCGAATCTTGTTCTGCTGGTCCGCCGGGAAAACGTCGATGATACGATCCACCGTCTTGGCCGCGCTCTGCGTGTGCAGGGTGCCGAAAACTAAATGGCCCGTTGTGGCCGCCGTGATGGCGAGTTCGATGGTCTCCAAGTCGCGCATTTCACCGACGAGAATGATGTCCGGGTCTTCGCGCAAAGCGCCGCGCAAGGCTGACGCAAACGACTTGGTGTGGACGCCGACTTCGCGGTGGTTCACGAGGCAGTTCTTGCTTTCGTGGACAAATTCAATCGGATCTTCAATCGTGATGATATGGTCTTTCCGGTTGCGATTGCAGTAATCCACGATGGCCGCGAGCGTGGTAGATTTACCGGAGCCGGTTGGCCCGGTAACGACCACGAGGCCGCGATGCAACATCGCGAATTTCTTAAACACCGCTGGCAAGGGCGCCTCCAACTTTTCAAAATCCTCGAACGATAGCACCCGGCTTGGAATCTGGCGGAACACTGCACTCACACCATTTTTCTGGTTGAAGAAGTTCACGCGGAAACGCGATATGTTCGGGATTTCGTAGCCGAAGTCCACGTCACCGGTTTCCTCGAACTGTTTGATTTTGTAATCCGGCGCGATTTCGTAGAGCATCGCCTTGAGCGTATCGTTTTCCAGCGGCGGATAATCCACGCGCTGGAGTTCGCCATGGATGCGCATCATCGGCGGGTTACCGGAGGCCATGTGCAGGTCGGAGGCCTTCTGCTCGAACATCAGATTAAAAAACGCGTCAATTTTAGCCATAAATCCTCTCTCGTGAAACGACACTAGCCAATGCCATGGTACACTGCAAGCAATGAAAATGCCGACTGACGCCATCCGTGCAGAAATTCAGCAAAGCGGCGCAATTTCCTTCGCGCGCTTCATGGAACTGGCGCTTTACTGTCCCGAAACTGGCTATTACGAGACAAAAAAGGACACCGTCGGACAGGCGGGCGACTTCATAACCAGCGTCAGTACCGGCTGTTTGTTTGGCGAACTGTTGGCCTTTCAGTTCGCCGAATGGCTCCAAGAATTTAAAGTCTCAAATCTTAAATTTCAAATTGTAGAGGCTGGCGCGCATGACGGCAAACTGGCGCGCGACATTCTAGGCTGGCTGCAAACGCACCGCGCAGAACTCCTTGCTGAGATCGAATATGTTATCCTCGAACCGTCAGAACGGCGGCAAGCATGGCAGCAGGAAACCTTAAAAAGTTTCCCAAGCGTCCGCTGGTTCACCAGTTTTGATAACTTAAAACTCAATACCCAAAACTCAAAACTGCAAGGAGTGCTGTTCGGCAACGAGTTGCTCGACGCCTTCCCCGTCCGCCGTTTTGGCTGGGATGCCAAAGAAAAAAGCTGGTTCGAATGGGGCGTGACGCTCACCTGCGATAAATTTACTTGGACGCGAATGTCTAATTCCCTCGCCCCATCGGACGGGGAGAGGGTGCTGCCATCTTCCATCCGCCATCTTCCATCCTCGCTTTTGGAAGTCCTGCCCGATGGTTACGTCATTGAAGATTCACCCGCCGCCGAGAACTGGTGGCGCGAAGCCGCAGGCATACTGGCGCGCGGCAAACTGTTGGCCATTGATTACGGCTTTGGCTTCGACGAACAGTTTTCCCCCAACCGCACGGGTGGGACGCTCCGCGCCTATCATAGGCATCATGTCAGCGATGATCTGCTGGCGCAGCCGGGGGAACAGGATTTGACCGCGCACGTCGATTTCTCCGCCATCCAGCAGGCAGGCGAGGCGGCGGGCCTACAGACAGACCAGTTTTGCACCCAGCCGCAGTTCCTCACGAGCGTCTTGCAAAAGGCTGTGACGGATAAATCCTTCGCCGCACTGGATGCGAAGCAAGTTCGACAGTTCCAGACCCTTACGCATCCCGACCACTTGGGCCGCGCCTTCCGCGTCTTGGTGCAAACGCGCTGATTCTGTGGATTCTAGATGCTTTGGGCGGGGGAAATTAAAACCGGCGGCGGGCAAGCCGCTGCCTAATAATAATTCGGCCAGAAATTGGCTGAACCAATACAATTTTTAAATTCCGCAGCGGCTTGCCCGCCGCCGGTTTTAGTTTTGCCTTCCCCCCAGAAGTGCATCGGATAAAATGATGCTGAGTGGCACTCATGAGAACTCGAGGTTTTGCCTTCCCCCCAGAAGTGCATCGGATAAAATGAGGCCTTTCAGTTCAGCTTCCACGAACTCGTTTTGCCTTCCCCCCAGAAGTGCATCGGATAAAATAGCATCGAGCTGTTCCGCGTCTGGGTGAACGTTTTGCCTTCCCCCCAGAAGTGCATCGGATAAAATCTAGTTTCTCAGGACCCGGAAAAGGTCGATGTTTTGCCTTCCCCCCAGAAGTGCATCGGATAAAATGGGCAGGCCGTCGGCGCGGACGCATTTGAGGTTTTGCCTTCCCCCCAGAAGTGCATCGGATAAAATCGCACGGCACGAGCCTGCAAATCACCCGCGGTTTTGCCTTCCCCCCAGAAGTGCATCGGATAAAATTGACTGCCTGCAACTGTGAGTTGATTCCTAGTTTTGCCTTCCCCCCAGAAGTGCATCGGATAAAATACCATCTTCGGTAGAAACGGTGGACCCGTCGTTTTGCCTTCCCCCCAGAAGTGCATCGGATAAAATCCGACGGTTCGTCTGTCGGCGTCGTCACGCGTTTTGCCTTCCCCCCAGAAGTGCATCGGATAAAATGCAAACTGAATTTTACCGGCAGCGCAACGCGTTTTGCCTTCCCCCCAGAAGTGCATCGGATAAAATGGGGTGGAACATGGGATGTCTTAGGTATTAGTTTTGCCTTCCCCCCAGAAGTGCATCGGATAAAATGTATCGGACAATGCTACCCGGAGCACCAACGTTTTGCCTTCCCCCCAGAAGTGCATCGGATAAAATTGCGGCGGGAAATTATGAAGCGGTGAAAGCGTTTTGCCTTCCCCCCAGAAGTGCATCGGATAAAATTGTTGCTCGCGACACCCCAAATGCCATCGAGTTTTGCCTTCCCCCCAGAAGTGCATCGGATAAAATGACCATATTGCGATTGACGCCGGGGGTATGGTTTTGCCTTCCCCCCAGAAGTGCATCGGATAAAATGAGCTGGTGACGTTTGAGGCTGAGGGTCCTGTTTTGCCTTCCCCCCAGAAGTGCATCGGATAAAATTCCTGAATATCTGTTCCTGTCCGCATTTGCGTTTTGCCTTCCCCCCAGAAGTGCATCGGATAAAATCCTGTAACTGCGTTTGTGCTGGGCTGTGCAGTTTTGCCTTCCCCCCAGAAGTGCATCGGATAAAATCCCACAGGGAACGGGTCCGTACTGGACCGCGTTTTGCCTTCCCCCCAGAAGTGCATCGGATAAAATGCATTGGGTTCTTTCCAATCAGCTACGCCAGTTTTGCCTTCCCCCCAGAAGTGCATCGGATAAAATACGGCGTGGATCAGCCCGTGAGCACGCCGCGTTTTGCCTTCCCCCCAGAAGTGCATCGGATAAAATATCAAGATTGCGCCCGGATCGTAATTGGCCGTTTTGCCTTCCCCCAGAAGTGCATCGGATAAAATTAGAAGGTTGTTGTTGATGATGCGGCACCGGTTTTGCCTTCCCCCCAGAAGTGCATCGGATAAAATAAACCTTCCGCTGTTAGCAGACCAAAAAACGTTTTGCCTTCCCCCCAGAAGTGCATCGGATAAAATTTGCAGGCGTTGTGCAGACGGCATCACGTAGTTTTGCCTTCCCCCCAGAAGTGCATCGGATAAAATTGAGCTTTGATTCTGGCACCCGTCAGTACGGGTTTTGCCTTCCCCCCAGAAGTGCATCGGATAAAATTACCCTTCATTCCACTACTGTTCACCTCATGTTTTGACTTCCCCCCAGAAGTGCATCGGATAAAATTGGCAAGATTCTGCCGCATTCAACATTGCTGTTTTGCCTTCCCCCCAGAAGTGCATCGGATAAAATTGCGAAGGCTGCACGATGAACCCAGTCCATGTTTTGCCTTCCCCCCAGAAGTGCATCGGATAAAATGTCGGCTCGGTGGTTTATCGGCCGGATGTGGTTTTGCCTTCCCCCCAGAAGTGCATCGGATAAAATAGCTTGCAAGATGTTATCGGCAATCCACACGTTTTGCCTTCCCCCCAGAAGTGCATCGGATAAAATAGGTTTGTCAGAACCAGTTGATTTTGGTTATGTTAGTTGCAGTTGACGCACTTCTGGGGGGAAGGCTTAACTGAATATGAACCGAGTTGCCCACTGTGCTTGCACACGGCAACTCGGTTCTTTTTATTCCCAAAACTCCACTTGGTTGGGGATTTTGGCGTTGTTTGCTCGCTTGCCTTGGTCGTAATTCGGCCCAATCACCGTCACGCTCTTGGCCCATTGCTCATCCGTGATATAAATCAGCCGCACATTACCTGCTTCCGGCACCATCTTTTCAATGATGCCAAGATGCTTGTTTAATTGCTCAAAATTCACGCACGGGCGCGCATAAACGGAAAATTGAATCATCAAAAAACCGTGGTCAATCAGGTCGTTGCGGAAGCGCGTGGCCATCTTCCGCTCCTTGTCGGTCATCACCGGCAGATCAAACATGGCCATCAACCAGCCCATACTAAAAGGCGAATTGTTCATCCGTTCCGTCCGTAGCAGCGGATGTCAATCCGCTCATTATTCAGTCAGAGCCGACTCACGTCGGCTGCTACTTAATTTACCGCCAGCAACGGCAGTTCCGGCACCCAGAACGGCTGCACGGAATTTTCCTCATACGCCCGCGCCAGCGAATTGGCCGAGGCGTCAATTGCATCCATCAATTTCAGCGTGTAAGCCTGATGCTGCACCCGCCGCTCGCGCAATTCCGTGCCGACCTTTTTGGCCCACGCTTTCATGGAAACATCCGGCTCCAACATGAATTCCGCGAGCATCAATTCCACCGCCGGACGAAATGCCTCCATCAAGTCATACACCAGCGGTTCGGAACGGAAACGCGGCTTGTGAAACACGCCCAGTTGCGGCAGCAGCCCGTGAACCAGCAGGCCGCGATGACACAACGCCGACAGCACCGCGTAACCGTAATTGAGCATCTGGTTCGGCGCGGTGTCCTCCTTGCGGTCGCGCCGGCTGGACGACCAGCCGATGGCCGGAAAATACAATTGCCAGTAACGCCGCGCGCAATTGCCCTCGTCAAACACCTCCTGCTTGAGCGCCAGTTCCAGGTGTGGCGAGCGAAGCTGCTTGTGCTGCAACACGCGCGACTGGTTGAGCGTCTTGCCGCGCAACATCTCGTGCCAGAGTTTTTCATTCAGGCGTTTGGGCTTGGCCGTCTGATTTTGAAACGTCTTCAAATCCACCGTCCGCGCCAGCGGTGCCGTCCAGCCGCAGGGCTGATACCGCTCGTCGCAATGCAGCACAATGGCATCCGTCTCCAGCAGGCCGGAAAGAAAATTGGACGAGATCGTCACCCCGCGCGCCGCGATGATGACCGCCCGGACATCATCCAACGGCAACCGCCGTTCTGCCTGCCCGTCCGCCTTGCAGGTGATGAAACCGCGTTCCCGGCCCAAAACCGCGCCGTGCTGAAAAACGTGAAGGATGTGGTGGCTCATAAATTTTATTAGATTCGTTCGAGACCAGCCGCAACCCAAACATCAAGAGACGCAACGACTCTGGTGTTATCTGCCAGAGTTAGTTCACCTATCATGTCCTTCGTAATAATTGTCCGAAGTGTCAACTCACAAGGCGGCAATGGTTTTTCAGCCACAATTCGTCGTTTCTGTTTGGCTTCGTTTCTTATGACGAGCTTATAGCTCTCCATCGGAATTTCTTTTTTTGTCCGCACTGGACAGTCGGATTGAAAGAATCCATAGAACTTTGATTTTCCACCAAGGGAATTTATTTTCTCACGCTTCTGAAATAACGAATCGTGAGGATAAATTGGCGCTACACACAATTCTCCAGCCGCATCCCAATATACAATCTGCCCCTTGTGTCCCTTCAATGCTTTGCGGTATGCACCCGTGCCGTCCTTCGACATATCTTTATATTCGGTTGGCTCACCGACGTTCACTGTGACGAACAACACACGCGAACCACTGGAATCGTCTTTGCCTTTAAGGCGGAATTCCGCGCAGAACTTTCGCCATGCCACTTCATCTGGATTGGTTGTTAGAAATTCCAGCACCCTTTCTTGAATAATTGAATCGCGGATAGATTGAGACTGTTTGACAGCATATTTCAGATCGTAAACCGATTTGCCCGGCGTAGTGGGTTTCATTCCCAACAACACCAACTCTGCCCGCTGGACAATTACTTTTTTCCCGTGATCGGTTCGAGCGCCGTAAATGGTTTCAGCCAAAGCCGCCTTTTCAAAGCAAAGGTTACGTGGAACAACGGATGCGATTTCCTTTTCAAAAAATCCCTTGGCGTTTTGGTGGATGGGTTCGGGGAAGCGGAAGAATTTTTCTTTCATCGCATCCCGCACCCAGCTTGGAATAAAACTGATCACCATCGCGTCCAACGCATGATGCCGGTCGTCATCACGATTTTTCTTTTCGGATTCTTCTTCGGTTTTGGCGTTCGGATTCAGGACTTGATTGAGCGCATATTTGCGACGGATGCGCCCGGTGAGTCCGCCGGAAATCACCGTGACCCGCTTGTTTCCATTTTCATCCACGCCATTGCGCCAACCGAAATGCAAACCAACGATTGCTTGCGCGAGCTTGGCAATCCACGCGGTTTCCGCCAGCGCGGTATATTTGTCAGCAAGCTCGGCGGCGTTCAGGGCAACAAGCAGTTGCACTTTCTTGTTCCGTAAATGCGTGGCGCGTGAGCGGACGCGGTTGACATAGGCATCCCACTTGTCCGGCATTTCCTGATGGAACCAATCGTAAGGAGTGCGGTCGGCTTTGGCTTCGTTGGCCTTTTGCGTTGTCAGCACATAATTAACCACGGCATCCGGCCCACCTTTTGACCGAGGAACAATGTGATCAATCTGGTATTCGTCTAACTTGGAAGGAACCAAGCCTTCGTTGGTGTAAAGACAGCAACCGTCTTGGGCGCGAAGCAGTTCCAGTTTTAATCCCGCCGATTTTTCTGTAGCACCAACGCTGGCGGCTTCCTCACGGGCTTTAATGCGTTCCTCGGCGCGTCTTTTTATGAAGCTAAAATATTCAATCTTCGCTTTTTTACCCATGAAGTCTTCACGGACGAATTCCAGCACCACTTGGTCAGGCCGGGATTTTGTGGACTTTTCAAGCTCAAGAAGCCGTTTGTAAAACACGCCCAAACGATGCCGGACAATCGGATCGTTCTGCTGTCCAATCAAACGGGTGATGGCTTCGTCTGAATTGTTGGAAAGTTCTACCAGTGCATCCAACTGCTGGTTCGGAATATAAATCCCTTCCCAAGTATCGTTCTTTGCCGCCATGTCGCCGATGAATTTCAGGTCGGCTTCAACCAAACCTTTGAGCGGGTCTTTATTTCCATTCAGGCGTGCGATTTCTTCCTGCAAAAACTCTGACGGTTTTTTACCGGACAAAATCAATCGTTTCAAAACTTCCAATGCCGGGCGGCAAAACCGGCTGCGGCCAGAAAAACGCGGTGACTCAATCTCATCATGTCCGGGCAATGGGATTGCGCCGATGGTGACGCATAACTTTTTCCACGCAGATTTTGTGAATTTCCAATCTGTGCGTTTTGGGTTTTCAAGAATGGCGCGAATCTCTTTCGCGGATAGCCAGCCGTTACCACCAGGACGCTGCACACGGAGATTTTTCAGCTTCATCAAAAAGGCGACTTCCACCGCTACCAACGATTTTTCATGCGGCTGGCCTTTTTCACCTTCGCGCAGTTTGCAAACATTCAAGCGGGGAATCAAAGCACACTTGGCAATGATGCGGTTTTCAAAGCGTGGAATCTTTTGGCCGACGACACCTTGCCAGTCGGTTGCGCCGCCTTCGCGCAGCTTAAATTTCTCGCGCAGTTCCGGCTTGGTAGAGGCGTAGCTTTGCTGGGCGATGCCATAGAGCAGATAATCCGCCTTGCCCGCCAATGCCGGATAATGTTTGGCCGCGCCCTCGACCATCTGGCGGATTTCAGCTTCGACTAATTTGCGTGGGACAATCTGGTTGCGCGTTGTCTTGGCGTGGCAATCACTCCGCAGTTTCAAATCATCCGGCTTCGTGGGATTCCATAACCCCATTTGGTAAGCATCGAAGTAGGCGGGGAAGTGAAATTCACTTTTGCCCGGAGCCATGCTTTCCAAGTCCTGTTCAAACTTGTGCATCCGCTGTTCTGTGCCGGCATCGTCATCGTCCGCATCTTTGGCTTTTCGTGTTTCGCGGGTTTTCCACGGAATATCTTTATCATAACCGCGCCGCTGAATCGCCGAATGAAATGCCTTGAACACTTGCCACGGCTCCAATTTTTCACCGCGCAGCAATTTGATCCGCAAAAGACAAGATGTGTAACAAGTATCGTCGCCGGGCGCGGGGAACTCTTGCTCAAGGCGTTTGCCCGCCGGTTCGCCTGGTTTCCAATTTCCCGCCGCGTCGTAATTGCGTCCGTGTAAAACTTCAACTCCCGCTTCCCGCATGACTTCATTCAGCCATCGTTCGCGTGCCTTGTGTGCCTCGCGGGTGCGGAACATCCGGCGGCGACCGGCGGCGGTTTTGGTTTCGGCAAATTCCGCCGGGATGAGCAGGGAGGCCTTGTGCAGAAATTCGTTGCCGCACCGCACCGCCTCGCCGATGGAACCTTTGCCCAGGTCAAACGCCCAGACCATTTCATTTGAAGCCGGTTCCGGTTTTTTATTCAGAATGTAATCTTTCATAGCCAAGCCACGTTTCCAGATTTCCCGATGAGATGTCTAGCCAAGGCTACGCCGATGCCCCGGCAGGTCAATCGAAATTGGGAGATAGGAGTACATCTATAAATGTAGTGCTGAGTTCTGAGTTCGAAATCGGCGAGTTTTAACTGTCCCTTATGTGGTCGATAGTGTCCCGTTTTATTTTACAGTGTCCCATTAACGGTCGGTTGGGAAAATTAAAACCGTCCCGTTCTGGGACGAAACCGGGATGTTAAAAATAAATTGAAGAAATCAGCGTTTATTTCACTTTTTAGCCGTTTCACAGCCGGTTATCGCTCCAAAACAACGGTTTATTTTGACTTCGCTGCGGTGTTTTGTTCAATGAACACGGTGTCATGTGACTTTACTGCCGGTTTTTGTGTCAGTGCTGCCTTTGTTTTTGATTTCACTGCCTTGTTAAATGATTTCACTGCGTTGCAAAATCATTTCGCTGCCTTGTTTTGTCATTTTACTGCGTTGTAAAATGATTTTACTGCCGGTTATTTTCACATTACTGCGCTGTTTTGCCTCATTACTGCCTTTTTAAGTCATTTTACTGCGGTGTTTTCTTCCTGCACTGCCTTTTTGCCTCAAGCCGTCGTTTTTGCCGGCAAAACGTCGTTTGTGAAATTTTTCACAAATGTGGCATCGCTGATGCTCGTTATTATTTTACGCACAATTGATTGCCTGTCGGCGGTCAGTTGGATTCTTTCAGGTCTCTCTAAATGGTATGAAAAAACTACAACCAGTACAGGTGAGCCTTGCCTTTGCGAGACTAAAGAAAAACGACTTCAACAGCTTCGCGCTGTTGGTGCTCGTGTGTCTGGGAAAAAACGCGCTGCTGTTTCCCAACCTCCCCGTAACCCTCGTGGCGCTCCAGGCCTTGCAAAAGGTTTATCAAACCGCCCTGAACGCGCAGGCCATCGGCGGTCCCCCGGATACGCAGGCAATGCGGGAAGCCTATGCCGATCTCGTCGTGGCCTTACGCGTGATTGCGGCTTATATCCAATCGCTCAACCTCTCCGCCGCGCAGGTGCTGCTGTCGGGCTTTGACGTAGTGACTTATTCGCACAACGCAATCACGCTGACCGCGCCGTTGATCCTAGGCCTGGATAATTCCATGACCACGCAACTCGGAGTCTCGCTCCAAGCGGTGCCCGGAGCCAAGGCGTATCACGTGCAGTATTGCACGGCGACGGGCGGCTGGCTGGATGCCGGTATCTGGCCGAATACCAAGAACATTATCCTCACCGATCTCCTGCCGGGCACGGTGTATGGCGTGCGCGTCCGAGGTGTCGGCGGAGCCACGCGCTACGGTCCGTGGAGCGCCACGGTGTCGCTCATGTGTACCTGATTAAATAGTTATGAGTTGTGGGTTATGAGTGATGAGTTAAAGCCGAAACCGCCAAGCAACTCAAAACCCATAACTCAAACTCACAACTTGTAGAAAAATTTGCCACTGGATTTATCTCCACGGCGCAATCGCCGGTCGATGGGCACATGCCAAGCGTCAGAGCAGAGAATAATTGGCCAACCCACCGCCCGGTTCTGTCCTTGCGGACGGCCACTGCCTGCGGTAAAGCTAATTCGGACTAACTTCCAATAACTCGAGTACGTTCATTCGCAAAATCCGAACACCTAGCATCCAGCATCTGCCATCTCCTGTTTTCCATCTGCGTTTATCCGCGAAATCTGCGGGCAAACTTCTCTGGTGCATTTTCCCGCTAAATTGTTTTTAGATGGCGGCTGGCTGCCCAATGCCGTTAAAGTTCCTGCATGGGTGCATTTCCCGTCAGCCTCGAAAAAGAAAGCCAGCTCGCGCAGCGCATGGCCGCGCTCGGCGTGCGCGAGGCGGACATTGAGGAGAGTTTTGTCCGCTCCGGCGGTCACGGCGGACAGAACGTCAACAAGGTTTCCACCTGCGTGATGCTGGTGCACGGTCCGACGGGCGTGTCGGTCAAATGCCAGGAAACCCGCCAGCAGGGGCTGAACCGCTTCATCGCCCGCCGGCTGCTCCTCGACAAGATTGAAGAGCGGAAGCATGGCTTCATCGCCGCCCAGCGCGCGGAGATTGAAAAGATCCGCCGCCAGAAACGCAAGCGCTCGCGGCGCGCCAAAAACAAGATGCTCGCCGATAAATCGCATCACGCCGGCAAGAAAGCCGCGCGCCGGTCGGTGGCGCTGGATTAAAGATAATTCGCGATATGATGCGGGTTGCGGCGGATTGTCTGTTAGGTTGCCAGTTCATGAATATCCTCATCGAGAACGCTGACAGCCCGGAATACCTCAACTACGAGAATCACTGGACCAAAACTTTAGCCGCCGGCCGACAGTATCCGTCCACCGGCGCTGCCTTCGAAGCGGCAAAGCATGCGCCCATTGGTAAGTTCAACATCGTCGGCTACGTCGCCGAAACCCGGCAGCTCATCAACCTGAATCACGGACGCGGCCGGGGTACGACCGAAACCCTGCCGGCCTAAACCAAACGCCCCGCGAATAGTCGCGGGGCGTCTGGCTTTCAGGCGGTAAATCGGATTGGAACGCGACGGCGTATCAGAAGGTCACAGCTTCTTTTTCTTCGACGGCGGACTGCTTCAATTCATCCAACGCGCGGAACCGGCTGGCGGCAAAACCCGCCTCGACGCCGAGCTTATTGGTGGGATTGTAGATGCCGACCAGCAGCAGGGATTGCTCCAGCACACGCCGCATGTCCATGATCAGTTCGTCTGCCCGGACCCCGACGCGCACGGCGCGAACGACATAGACTGTCTCCAAGACCGGCAATTGCAGGTAAAGCTGCTTAACCGTCTCCGGCCACTTGTCATCTACGAGCACTACTTTTTGACCGACGCTAAACATGGTGCTTATTAATATGGCAGCGGAAATTTCGCCGTCAACTCGCGGACGCGGGCGCGGACCTTGTGGGCGGCGTCCACGTTCTTAATGTCCATTAACACCTCAGAAATCATGTCGGCGATGGCCGCCATCTCCGCTTCCTTCATGCCGCGCGTGGTGCAGGCCGGCGAGCCGAGCCGGATGCCGCTGGCTTGAAACGGCGAGCGGGTCTCATTCGGAATCGTATTTTTGTTTACCGTGATGCCGGCCTCATCGAGCGCTATCTGCGAATCCTTGCCAGTAATGCCTTTGGCCCCGACGTCCACGAGCATAAGGTGGTTGTCCGTGCCACCGCTGACGAGTCGGTAGCCGTTACGCTTCATGCCGTCAGCGAGGGCGGCGGCGTTTTTGACAATCTGTTGCTGATAACTTTTGAACGAAGGCTGCAGCGCTTCGTGGAAACAAACTGCTTTGCCAGCGATGACGTGTTCCAAGGGTCCACCCTGGATACCGGGAAAAACGATGGAATCAATTTCCTTCGCGTATTTTTCCGCGCAGAGAATTAATCCGCCGCGCGGGCCGCGCAAAGTCTTGTGCGTGGTAGTCGTTACGAAATCCGCGTGTCCCATCGGGCTGGGGTGAACACCCGCTGCGACCATGCCGGCGATGTGCGCGATGTCCGCCAGCAGATACGCGCCAACCTCGCGGGCAATTTCGCCCATGCGCTTGAAATCAATCACGCGGGGATATGCGCTCGCCCCGATGGTAATCATCTTCGGTTTATGTTCGCGTGCCATTGAAGCGATCTGGTCGTAATCAATCAGTTCGGTTTCCTTGTTTACACCGTAGTGGACGATCTCAAAGAATTTGCCGGAGAAGTTGGCCTTGTTGCCATGCGTCAAATGACCGCCGTG
The DNA here is from genome assembly GCA_903865745.1 of uncultured Verrucomicrobia subdivision 3 bacterium. Classification (GTDB taxonomy): domain Bacteria; phylum Verrucomicrobiota; class Verrucomicrobiia; order Limisphaerales; family UBA11358; genus UBA11358. The sequence goes on from CAIPKV010000059.1 coordinate 56,439, forward strand.
GCTCAAATCCATAGTGAGCATCTTGTCGCCGGGTTTTAAGAACGCGAAATACACAGCCATGTTCGCGCCGGAACCAGAGTGCGGCTGGACGTTGGCGTGTTCCGCGCCGAATAATTTCTTGGCGCGGTCAATCGCGAGCTGCTCAATGGAATCAATGTTTTCGCAGCCGCCATACCAGCGCTTCTTCGGATAGCCCTCGGCGTATTTGTTCGTCAACACCGAGCCTTGCGCTTCCATTACGGCGGGCGAGGTGAAGTTTTCCGATGCAATCAGCTCAATGTTTTCTTGCTGGCGCGTGCGTTCGTGTTCAATGGCGCCAGCGATATCCGGATCAACATTCGCCAAACGCAGACTGGCGGCAGGAAACTTCGCATCCATTTTCAATACGCGGCGTTCGTGGCGGCCGCCTTCGAATTTCGCCGCGATGAAGGCGGCGAGAATCTTTTTGCCAAGCTCGGCGGAAGTCTTCTTGCCGCCCAAACAAAGGACGTTCACATCATTGTGCTGGCGGCAGAGAGTGGCGGATTCTTCATCGCCGATGAGGGCGGCGCGCACGCCGGAAACCTTGTTGGCGGTAATGCTCATGCCCACGCCGCTGGTGCAAACGAGCAGGCCGAGTTCGGCTTGGCCAGCCGCCACGGCTTCAGCGACGAGCTTGCCGTAATCGGGATAATCATCGGCCGGGTCTTTGGTGGTCGCGCCGAAATCACTGACCGTCAGGCCGCGTTCACGCAAAAAGGCCTTGAGCGTCTCCTTGAGTTCCAAGCCACCGTGATCGGCGCCGAGAGCGAAATTGATTACGGATGACGTGGCCGGGTTTTTGTCTTTCGAGAGGAAGTTATGTTGTTCCATAAATTTCAAAAGTGTGACGATGCCTTGTTCAATCTGGTCGCGGCATTCCACATAAATGTGATAAGGACTGCCGATGGGATCGCTGATGTCTTTTTCGTAGGGCTCCAGCGTTTCGTCGAATTCGCGCAGCAGAAAAGTTTTTTCGGCTGCCTTCGGATACAGCAACGCCACTGTGTCGGTGTGGCTGTGCGTCATGCCGAGAATCAAATCCGCCTGCTTGACCAAATCGGCCGTGAGCGCGCGGCTGCGCTGGCTGGATATATCGATGCCAATCTCGCGCATCGCCTGCACGGAATGGTGCGTGGGCAGGTCGCCATCCACCGCCCCGAGGCCCGCCGAGAGAATCTGGAATTCGCCCCGGCCCTTGACCGCATGGCGGAACAGGCCTTCAGCCATCGGACTGCGGCAAACGTTGCCGGTGCAAAGAAATAGAATAGTTTTCATCCCAAGCGCGAACGGAAAAGGTGGTTGTTCAAGGGCAAATCGTCAATGCGAAATCAACCGCGCGCCGGATGCAGCGCCGCCAGCGCCTTGAACAGATCCACCGCGCGTGCCAGTGCCGGGTCGCGGATGACGGGCTGGGCAGGCGCGACGCGTGGACTGGTAGTGTCTTCCTCCTCGCCGTCTTTGATGCGCTTGCGCACGAGATCCGCCTCGCTGGTGTGATCCACATATTCCGTGAAATCATTGGTACCCGCCGTAAAGGCTGGCTTGGTTGCGGTGGGGATAAAGAAGGGGTCGGCGAGAAATTTAATTTCATCGGCGCCGGAAACCATCACGGCGATATCCGGACTTTTACCGGCGAAATTGGTGCTGCCGACGAGCACGCCGTCACCTGCCATCCGCAAATCCACCGCCAGCGTCGCCGCCGCCCCGCGCGTCTGACCGTTTACGAGGATGACCAGTGGTAATTTCTTATCTGCTAAAAAGTCGCCCGCCGCTGCCGCTGCGTTTTTGTCACCGTCCGCCGAGCGCAGGTCGAGGACGATGCCATCCAGCCGGTTGGTCGGCTGTGCGGCCAGGAATTCCTCTGCGAAATTGCCAGTCAGATGGGCGACGCGGAGCCGCAGCACGTCATTTTCCAACAGCGAGGCCGTCAGAGGCACGGTTTCCGCCGCGTTCGCACCCACGGCCATCTGTGCCGCCAGTACGATAATAAATAAACTCAAAAACGGTCGCGTCATGTGGCGTTAAATTGCGCCATGAAGCACCGAAAGTAAAGTGGCTTGAACCTGTCGGCGCCGGATTCATCGTCTTCGAAGCTGGAAACGTCGCAGTATTCGTTTTACTTAAAGTTTTCACCATCGTTGCCGGACTGTTACTAAAACGAATTGCACCCCGCCGCCGAAAATGTAAAATGCCCGGATGAATTTGGATGCGCTTTATTCTGAACTGACTCTCAAAACCAAAACTAAACTCGCCTTGATTGTCCTCGACGGTCTGGGCGACCTGGCAACCAAGGAGCAGGGCTACCTCACGCCGCTCGAAGCCGCCTACACGCCGAACCTCGACAAGCTTTCGAAGGATTCCGCGCAGGGCCGCATGATTCCTGCCGCGCCCGGCATCACGCCCGGCAGCGGACCCGGCCATCTCGGTCTGTTCGGCTATGACCCGCTCGAATTTCAGGTCGGTCGCGGCGTCATTGAGGCGCTTGGCCTCGGTGTCGAACTCAAGCCCGGCGACGTCTGCGCCCGTGCGAACTTTGCAACGCTGGATGCGAAAGGCATTGTCACCGATCGCCGCGCCGGACGCATTGCGACCGAAGTCTGCGAGAAACTGGTGGCCAAGCTTTCCGCCAAAATCAAAAAGATTGGCGACACGGAAGTCATCATCAAGCCCGGTAAAGAGCATCGCTTCGTCGTCGTGTTCCGCGGCAAGGGTCTCGAAGGCCCGCTGACGGATGCCGATCCGAACCGCGAAGGTTTTGCCATCCCGACCGTGAAGCCGCGCGATGCGAAAAATCTAAAGCAGAAGAAAACCGCAAAGCTCATCGCCGACTTTTACAAGGCCGCGCTGCCGATTATCGCCAAGGAAAAGCCCGCGAACGGTTTTCTCATGCGCGGCATTGCGCATCAGCCGGAGATTCCCTTGTTCGAAGATCGCTACCTGCTCAAGCCCGCCTGCCTCGCGGTTTATCCCATGTACAAAGGCCTCGCGCAACTCGTCGGCATGGTCAAGATCGAAGGCCCGCAGACCATCAAGGAGCAGTTCGAGCGTTATCTCGCTGAATACGACAACTACGATTTCTTCTTCATCCATTACAAGTACACCGACAAATACGGTGAAGACGGCAATTTCGCTGCGAAGAAAAAAGCGATTGAAGATTTCGATGCCGCGCTGCCGATTCTTTTGAAAAAGAAGCCCGACGTCATCGCCATCACCGGCGATCATTCGACGCCGTGCTCGCTGAAAGGCCATTCATGGCATCCGCAGCCGCTGCTGTTGCATTCCTCTGCGAGCGGTTCGGACAAGCTGGAGCGCTTCACCGAGACCGGGGCGAACATCGGCTCGCTCGGCATCTTCCCGGCGAAGTTTCTCATCCGCCTCATGCAGGCGAATGCGAAGATGTTCGACAAGTTCGGCGCCTGAAGAATTTACGATGCCCGATTTGCGGTCGACGCGCCCTTTTGAATTGCTTCGCGTAAATCGCAAATCTAACATCGCAAATTCACATGAACCTCCCCAATAAACTCACCGTCTCGCGTTTCGCGCTGACGGTGGTTTTTTTGGTGGCGCTCTTCTGGCCGTGGAATATTCCCTACCGCAATACCTTCGCGCTTTTCTTTTTCTGTCTTGCGGGCGTCACGGACTTTCTCGACGGCCGCATCGCGCGCTCGCGCAACCTCATCACCAGCTTTGGCATTCTCATGGACCCGCTCGCGGACAAGATCATGACCTGCTCGGCGTTCATTGCCTTCGTGGAAAGCACGCGCCTGCATCCCGCTGCGCCGGTGAAAGTCGGCGCGTGGATGGTCATCATCATCGTCTCGCGCGAACTCGCCATCACCGGGCTGCGCTTGCTCGCGGCATCCAAGAATATCGTCCTCGCGGCGGAGCGTTACGGGAAGCACAAGACTATTTCACAAATCATCTGTATCATCGCGCTGCTCGTGGTGGATGCGTGCCAGGAATGGCCGGATGGATTGAAGAACTTATTTGTGCAGTGGGCCCCGTCCTTTGCGGACGCGATGCTGTGGCTCACCGTGCTGCTGACCGCACTCTCGGGAATCATCTACCTCTGGCGCAACCGCGCGCTCTATCTCGAAGACGTTTGAGCCGAAATGCAGAAGTATGAATGCTGAATGATGAAGTGAAATTTGCGGCCACCCGGATGCGGCCCGGTTTCTTCATTCAACATTCATAATTCATACTTCTTCATTTGTGCAGTGGCAGCGTATCGTCGGCACCGGCGGGCTGATAGACGGCGGGCGGCAGGTTCTTAAGCGGGTCACTCTTCTGATGATGCCGCCACGCCCAGAAAGATATTGAGAAAATGGCCACGAGCGCGATGACCGCCAGGCCGACCAGCCCCACCTTCCAGTTCACCTTCGCCAGCACCAGCGTGATGTGGTCCACGAACGATTTTTTGGATTCCGACAGCGGCGGCGGCTCGCTGAGCTTCTGCGAGCCGCTGAGTTCCGCCGTCAGCGCGGCCAGCACGGCGGCGGTGTCCAGCTTGAGCGCGGCGGCATAATTCTTAACGGAACCCCGGATATAGATGGGCGCGGAGAATACGGCGAAGTTGCCTTCCTCGATGGCGCGGATGTGGTCGGTGCGAATCTTGGTGGTTTCGGCGACCTGCTCGACCGTGAGATTTTTGGCCTCACGGGCGGAGCGGAGTTGTTCGGCAACCGTTGACATTCCCTTTATTTAGCGTGATTGGTGCGAACTTGGCAATCTTGGAAAATAAATTAAGGCGACTAAAAAGCCGGGAATGAACTTCATTCCCGGCGTTGCGAAATCATCCCGCTGGTTCACGCCGTCGGGGCGAGCAGCTTCAAGGAGCGGATGCTGCCCGTCGTCGTGCCGATACCGTTCTTCACGCGGGTGCGGACATTTACCGTCTGGCCCACCGCGAATGGCCCCAGCGTGTTGCCGCTCGGGTCCACCGGCAGGCTGTTTGAAAATTTAGCGTCCGTACCCACCCGCTGCCATTCGATGGTGCTCGTGAGTGTGGCGTCGTAGCTCGCGTTGTCATAGTTCACCAGCAGATGCAACTGGTCCGTGCCGCCTTGCAAAACACTTTTGATGCCGAGCGTGACCGGCAGGTTCATGGATTCCGTGTCAATCTGGCCAAGCGCCACTTCCAGCGCGGGATTGGTGCGCGCTTCCGATTGCAGCTTCGCATAAAAATGTTTGTTCAAACGGTCCACCCCGGTGGCCGGCGTCCGCAAACCCGTGCGCGCCGACGTCAACCCGGCGCTCGTGTCCTCGATGGCTTGTACCAAGACCGGTTGACCGGTGATCAACGCGTTCAAGTCCGTCACGCCCTTGCCGCCGCTCGTCACCGGTCCGCGTGCGGGCGTCTGCGCCGCGAGATAGGGGTTGATCAGGTCCAACGCGCTCTTGAGCTTCATGCCACGCTCCAAGGTCAGCTCCGTCGTGCGTGGAACGAGGGCGTAAACCGGCGCGAGCAGATTCAACAACGCCGATTCCGCCGGCACAGTGTCATTTAGTTCACCCTCGGCTGCGCGCGGCAGTTGCAGTACCAGGTCATGGAGCGTGGACTGACCCAGGTTCTCCGCGTTCACAGCCGCGATGTGGGCGCCCATCGCGTCGTCGCGTTTCTGCGCGAACCCATCGAGCGCATGGGACTGCAGGAGCAAGCCCGGAGCGTCCACGGCGCCGACCTTGAGGGTGGGAATGAACTGGGTAACGACAGCCGCCGTTTGCACGGCCCGGTTTTGGTAGACTTGATAATATTCCATAAATTTTTTACGACACCTTGTTATCGCCGCCTAGCTGCTTAATAGCGAGAACCAAATTTATATATTAATCATCCCATATTTTGCCGGTGAGAAATCACAGCAGCAAACGAAGGAAACGAAGTTCGGATTTAAAAAACCGAGATTCCTTAGTTAGCTTCGTTCCTTTCTGTACAAATTCTCCTCGGACTGGTTGCTCAACCATTTATCGGCAGGAAAAAGACGTTTACCAACCCCAAACAGACGTTTACCGGGCGCACCGGGACGTTTACACCCGGCAAACAGACGTTTACGACCCCCGCCCGGACGTTTACGAGGGGCGAGCAGACGTTTACACCCCCCGCGCAGACGTTTACGAGGGACAAACAGACGTTTACCACCCAGACTTGTACGTTTACGACCCCCAAGCAGACGTTTACACCCCACACTCGGACGTTTATACCCCCCGAGCAGACGTTTACCGTTTGGTGTATCAGCTATATTTGACGCGGGTAGGCTCGCATCCGGCGGGAATAGTGGCTAAATAGCTACAGTTGGGGAGTTAGGGGAGCGGATTATCCACCGCGAACTAAGCGAAATACGCGAACGGAGGGAAAGATTGTCCTGCCCTGTTCGCGTATTTGGCGTATTTCGCGGTTAAAGTCTTTCCCGGCTTACACCGCAGTCTGCGTGCCGCCGTCGGCACCGCCGCCGTCGAGGTCGATCAGGATTTCACGTGGCTCGGCGCCTTTGCTCTCGCCCACGATGCCGCGGCCTTCCAACTCGTCCATGATGCGCGCGGCGCGGGTGTAGCCCAGCCGCAACCGCCGTTGGAGCAGTGAGACGCTGGCCTTCTGTTCGCTGCGGATGACTTCGATGCATTGCTGGATGAGTTCCTCGTCTTCGTCGGTGCCGCTCTCGATGTCGGTGTTCGCACTGGGCTTGGAGAGTTGCTGATGGATTTCCATCTCGTAGCTGGGCTTGCCCTGCTTGGCAATGAAGTTGACGATGTCTTCCAGTTCTTTGTCGGTGATGAGCGCACCTTGCGCGCGTTTCAAATTGCCGGAACCGGGCGGCAGATAGAGCATGTCGCCCTTGCCGAGGAGCTTGTCGGCGCCCATGGCATCGAGAATCGTGCGCGAGTCCACGCGGCTCGCCACCTGGAAGGCGATGCGCGCGGGGATGTTGGCCTTGATGACGCCGGTGATGACATCCACGGACGGCCGCTGGGTGGCGACGATGCAATGGATGCCGGCCGCGCGCGCCATCTGGGTGATGCGCGCGATGGCCATTTCGACATCGGCCGGCGCGACGAGCATGAGGTCCGCCAGTTCGTCAATGATGACGACGATGTAGGAAAGTTTTTCAGGAATGATGATGTCTTCCTCGCGCGGCACGACGATTTCTTCATCCACCTCGACGGCGAACCCGCCCGCGCCGGCCTCGACTTTTTCCTTTTTGACGGAGAGCGGCAGTTCCATTTCCTGTTCGGGCAACGGCTTGTTCTTCGGCCGTTCGTTGAAGGACTTGATATTGCGGACGCCGACGCGCGCAAAGATTTTGTAGCGCTTTTCCATCTCGTTGACGACCCAGCGCAAGGCGAGCAAAACCTTTTTGGGATCCGTCACGACGGGAACGACGAGGTGGGGCAGGGCATTGTATTGCTGAAGTTCGACCACCTTGGGATCAATCATCACGAAGCGGAGCTGGTCGGGCGAGAAGCGGTAGAGCAGGGACGCGATGATGGAATTGATGCAGACGGATTTGCCGGAACCGGTGCTGCCGGCGATGAGGCAGTGGGGCATCTCCGCCAAATCGGCGACGATGGGGTGGCCATAGACATCCTTGCCCAGCGCGATGGGAATCCGGGCCTTGGAATTGCGCCATTCGTCCGACTCGAAGAGGTCGCGCATGATGACCTTGGTCTTGATGAGATTCGGGACTTCGATGCCGACGGAAGATTTCCCCGGCACAGGCGCGAGGATGTGTATCCGTTCGGCCTTGAGCGCTGCGGCGATATTATTCGAGAGCGCGGTGATCTTTTCCAGCTTAACGCCGGGCGCGGGATGGAGTTCGTAACGCGTTATCGTTGGCCCCTTGGTGATGTCACCGAGCGACACCTCGATGTCGAATTGCGCGAGCGTCTGCTGCATCATGCGCGCGTTGGCCATCAGCTCTTCCTTGGACTCGGTCGGCTTGATGGTCATGTCCGCTTGCTGAAGGAAATCCATCGGCGGCAATTGATAATTGCCAATCATCGGCACGGAGGCGACGGTCATCGGCTTGGGCCGCTTCGGCGTGGGGCGCGCACGTGGCGCGGTCACGGCGGCCGCAGATCCATCGGCAATCGTGATGACCGGCTCGGGTTTGGGTTCGACGGGCTTATCTTCAATTGGCGCTTCAACCTTTTCCGCCAAGACGGGCTCGGGCTTGGTTTCTTCCACCGGCTTTTTCTCCTCGGACTTGCGGCCGAGGATATCGTCGGTAGTCGCCGGGCGGATTTCGCTGGCGGGAATGACTTCGCCCACTTCGACGGGTTCGGAGGCCGGCGTGATTTCCTTGGACGGTTCGGGCAAAGTGCTCTTGCGAAAACGCGGGCCTTTGCTGGCCTGAGGATAGCTGAGGTCGCGTACGGTCGGTTCCGGCACGGGCAAGCCGTCGGCGCCAAGGCCGGTGACGGGTTTCTCGGTCTTTTCAATGCGACCGACTTCCTCTTCGAGCTTGCGCTTCTGTTTCTCGAGCTCCGCCGAACGTTTTTCCAAGGCGATTTCTTCGGCCGATTTAGATTCATCTGCTGCGGCAGCTTTTTCTTTCGGCATTAAAGCGCGAATCCAGAATCCGAGTTGAAAATTGGTTAGGAACAAAAGGCTGATTAAACCCAGCGCCGCATAGACGATAGTTGCGCCAAGCCGGCCGAGCAGGACGAAGCCGTAGTCGTAATTGGACACGCGACCGTAAGTCAGGTAGCCAAGCCAGCCGCCGGCATAATAGGCGTTGAGGCTGGTGCGCCAGTCGTTGATGAGGTCAATGCGGCCAGCGAGATGGAGCAACCCGGTGAGCGCGACAAAAAACAAGACGGTCCACAGCACGCACCAGCGGAGACGTTCGCGGAGGTAGACCAGAAAGTTCAGCAGATAGGCGACGCCGAACGCGCCAAGGATCCAGGGCAGTAAATATGCGGCGAGGCCCAGCGGCAAGAAAGTGAACCACGCGAGATAGGCACCGATGGTGCCAATCCAGTTATGGATGTCTTTGTTCGGCGGGACGCGGACGGACGCGAGGTCGTAACGGTCAAATGAGAGTTGGGCCACGAGTAGCAGCAGCGCGAGCGCGAGTAGCGCAATGCCGATGACGTCGTTAAAACCGTTTTTGGAACTGGAATCTTCGCCCGACTTTCTTGCCATGACTGCAACGTAGCAAGTCGGCGGGGCGGTTCAAAGTTGAAACTGACAACCGGTTGGTGCCGGGCTTTGGGCTTGCCATTTAGCCGACGCCCTGCCAAGCTTTTCGTCCCTTTGCGCGCGGTTAGCTCAGTGGTAGAGCATTACCTTGACACGGTAGGGGTCGGAGGTTCGAAACCTCCACCGCGCACCATCTCTCTTCATTTTTTTGTACTTGGCAACTTTAGTGCGGCAATCCGCGAGGCAACCAAGTCGTGCTGTGGGTTCTCCGAAGGCAGTTCAGCCAGGCAGCGTTCGAGGTACTCAATGGCGCGGTTGGTGTCGTGCCGGCGCATGGCGATTTCTGCCAAGCCGGAGTCGATCGGCAGGTGGTTGGTCGCGTCTTTTTCCAACTCCAGATAGTCGGCCTCAGCGGCGTCATATTGGCCGGCTTCAACCCGGGCAACTGCGCGCGCTAGCCGGATAGGCGGAAGGTTGGAAACCGTCAGTGCCCGGTCAAACGATGGCAGCGCGTTGGTAAATAGACCGAGCTTCAGGTAAATGGTTCCCTGATTGAACAGAGCGGTGAGATTGTTCGGGTCGCTGGCAAGTTGTTGATCGACCAATTGCAGCGCGTTGGTGTAGTCGCCGAAAGACAAGTAAGTTTGCAAGACAACCTCCGCAACGCGCGCATCATTGGGATGGGTTTTCAACATGGTTTGAAGCACGCTGCTGGCGTTGGCGGGGTTGGTTTCCGCCAGCCAGGTGTTGGCCTCCAGCAGCGAAAGTTCCGTGTCCAAGGAATTCGTCCCAGAAATCGACGGTGTTTCGGTGCGGAGATGGTTGATGAGTTCTTGCGCCTGCGCTTCATGACCATAGCGGGTGTACAGCCGGATTAAGGCGATTTGTGGCGCCTCGGTATCCGGAGCCAGTATACGAACACGCTCAAATTGCTGGATCGACTCGCGCGGTAGGCCAGCCTGGTAACAGGCATTACCCAGCAGGTAGCAAAAGGCCGTTTCATCTACCGGCCCGTAAGTATTGATGAAGCTGGCCATCTTGGGAAAACTACCACTCCGTGCGCCAAGGGTATCCACAGCGGAGAGGTCCTGCTTGGCTCCGGCTATAAGATTAGAATTACACTGCAGGTTTAAATCAACGGCGGCATTGTTTGCGTCCAAGGCCAGCGCCTGTTGAAATCTTTTTTGGGCGGCTAGGAACTGTCCAGCACGCTGCAATCGCACGCCCCAGTCGTCGAGCGCGACGGCATACCACACGGCGAGTCGGCGACTCTGGACTGGCGGCACAGGTTGGAAATGAAAGCGCGCGTAAATGCTTTTCAGGGCAGGGTTGAAGCCGTTTCTTTCCGGTGCACAAGCCTGTTCGATGGCGTCGAGTTGAGGAGCAAGATCATCCCAAAATTTTTCATTCCGCGCGATTGTTTCGGCCGTTAGCGGCGGTGGATTGATGGCCTTCGCATCATAAGGGTTGAGCCCAAAAGTCAGGCCGAGCGGCGTGCTGTAAAAATCCTCGGACAAATAATTAAAACTAGGGTGGAGATAAAAGATGTTATTGCTCTGCGCGAGTCCGTGAATCAACTTGATCATCCCAGTGGGATTCAATGAACCCTTGTCGAGGTTGGTCAGCCAGTCACCTGACCAGTGGCCAGCGAATTGTTGGCGGTAAGACTGGCTTGACAACTGGCGCGTATCGAGCGCCAACCACTTACGGCTTTCATTTTGAGCGGCGGCGGCCTGAAAGACAAATAACCGTTGCGGGTCGTCGCTCAATACGATGCCGCCACTGGTCGGAAGACTGTTTAAGGCGGCGGTGCCAAATTGCCCAAGCGACTGGCGGTTGGCTAGCGTGATGGCGGGCGCATTACGTGCCAGCAAGCCGATTGAAATGATGGCAGCCAGAAAAATGCTGGCGGGAACGAAGGCGCGTTCGAAGCAGGTTTCCAATATATTTGGAGGGCGATAAGCTTCCTTTGGCTTTGCAAGTGCCGCGAGCAAAAAATTACCTAGCAGAAATCCGGCTCCCAAACCGAGTAGATAATCCAGACTTAAGAATGGCAGCGCCAAACCGGTCTGTTTGAGCATAATCTGACGTGGCCCGACGATAGGATCAAACGCCAGCCACAAACATGCCAGCAATACGGCGAGTCTCAGGCAGCGATAAGTCCAAACCTGAAATTGGTCAACCAAGAGAAATTTGTCGAAAGTACCAGTGTCCCGCAATCTGATAATAACCGGCAGAATTGGTACTAGATAAAAAATTACTGCGGCTAGGGATGTCATGCGAAAGCCTCGCCAAAAATAATCGCGAAGGTTGGCAAGGAGATTTTTGTACCCGATAAATGACTTGAGCCAGGCCTCGCCAAAACCCCATGGCGAGTGCGGTGCAAGCGTGTTCCAAAGGGGTGAAATCATGAAGACTCCCACGAAACCAACTAAACCCACCAACGTAAGCCGGATGATCAAATTTCTTTTGAGCAATTCTGATTTTCCCAGCCACACTAGTGCGCCCAAAAACAACGGGAGCGTGAGCAGCATCATCCAATTTTCTGCCATACCCATACCCCACGTGAAAGTAGCTGTCTGGAGCCAGCGAATCTCCGAAGCGCTCATTTCTAAGCTGATGAAATTATCCGGCTGATTACCCATCTGTAGCCAGCGCATATTCCGGGCGCTGCGAAAATTAAGCGCGCATAAAATAGCTGAGGCCAAAAGTAGGTTCTGTAGCATCTCGCCGGTACCGGCCGTGGACTCCTGCCAAAAGTTAAATTCCAAGCCGCAAACGGTACAGGCGAAAATTATTGGTAATTTTGACGGCCATACGCCGAGAGTGGTCAGCGGACGATCCCAATCCGCCAACTCGAGACTTCGCGCCAGAACACCCAAAGCCAGCGCGCCACAAAGCGCAGAAAATAAATTTAACCCTAGAATAACCCAACCTGCTGGCAATAGGCGTAGTGGCAACGTCAATAGGCACAGTAACGGCTGACCTATCATTGGCTGCCAGTCCCAGCCAGCAATCTTGGCTGTGAGTGACAGGCTGGCTAGCGTCACACCGTGGCTAAACGTGAGTACATAGACGAAAAACGCAGCCAGAGTTACCTGCACGGGAAGACGACGTAATAACGAGGGCATAGCGATGTTAATTATTATGACCGGGAGTTTAAGATGACAAAACCATAATAGATACTTAAGTATCTAGTGATACCGTAATGTCTGAATTTGCCTGATACTTTCACGATTAAATAGTAACCGGCGACCGGTAGTTTTGGAGCAAGTAAGAAAAAACAATTCATGTGGCCACGTTAGTATTTTTCGGAAGACCTGAGCCTCACTTTTGTCCCATTTCCATTCGACGGGCTTTGCCCATACCCAATCGAGAGGCCTTGGTGATTTGCTGGCTTATGTTTTCAGCCTCCGCCCCGTTTTTTTTACGCCACCGGCCGGGGCTGATACCGAAGCGGCGGGTAAACATAAGATTGAAAGAACTAAGGGATTTGTAGCCACTTTCCATGGCCACCTCGACTACCTTGGACTCGCCAGTAGCTAGTAGGTCACGCGCGCGTCCCAACCGAATTTCAGCCCGCTTATCGCTGAAGGACATCCCCACTACTTCTTGAAAAATCCGACTTAGATGCCGGGGCGTGCAGCAGGTCATCTGCGCCAGTTCATTGAAACTTGTTTCCAATATAATATCCTGCGGGTGTTGTTTCAGGAATAACCGCAGTCTTTGTGTGGCATCAGTGTTTTCCTGGCCGGATGAGGCTCGGTTCAATTCGTCGCCAGCCGTCTCGACCAAAAGCTGGAGCATGGCCAGCCGATATGACAGTCCTCTTTGGGTTCGGTTGGCAGACAGCTCGTTCATTTTGAGGGCGACCGGGTGGGTTGGTGGAAGTAACCGAAAGGCAAAGTCTTTTCGAGTTGCCGCCTGCTTGAAAAAGTCTCGTTCGCCAAGCGTAATCAAGCCTGAAAGGCGATCCGGAAAAACCGAAAAATAGAACAGGCACATGGGGTTTAATTGGCTGGCAAGGATGCGTCCCTCAATCTCTCCAGCCAGCATGAATACTGTTCCAGCCGCCAGTTCTGTGCGAGATTGCTCTTGTAGCCAGTAGCCGCTACCACTCCCGATTTGAAGTAAAGTCCAGCCAGTTAGGTTTGGCCGCCACTCTTTTCCGGCCGATAGAGAAAACTCCCTAATCTCCAGATGCGGCTCATAAATGTAATCTGGTTTATTCATGACGTAGATGTTTTTAAAAATGCACCTAGTTCATCCGCCTATGCAGATGTGTCTCCGGCCGGCAGCCAGCCGGGTTTTTGTCCCATCTGGCAGCAAGAGTTATTCTTAAACCATAAAAAATAGTTAGGATTTGTTACAAACCGATGTCGGTTTGGCAACAGATGGGAAACTGTTTCGTAGGCTTTTCAACAGTTTTTTAGCCTGCGCCAATAAATTAAATCATTTTATAGTTTCACCCATCGCCAAAAATATGCGGCGTGGTCTGTAGGTTTTTATGTCGAAATAGTTTGGTTAGAACTTTTTTGTCACCGGATTGTCACCATTCTGACAGGAGTTTGTAATATAGAATGCCCAGCCTATCCCGACGCAGAGTTTTTAGATGCATCCTGCCATTAACGGCAAGGAAGTGGTCGTAAACTTTAGTGCCTGGCCTTGTTGTAGGCTGGCTGTTTTTTAACAATACCGATTGCGAACGGACCGCCGGACAACAAATTATAGGCAACCATGAACATATTTACTTTGTTCACCAGCAAAGCCGCCTCAAGCCGCCAAGGCGTAAAATCCGTGCGGCTGGCAAAGTGTGCTGTTTTGACTGATTTCTTGCTAGTCTGGCTGAGCATCGGGCTGGATTGCAAATTTCCAGCCAAATGAGCCTGTTTAAATTCATGCCGACCGACAAATGCGGCCCACATTTCGGGGAGCGTGTTTGTTGGCTGATGATTTTCTGGCTGTTGTCGATTTGCTGTTGGGCAGCAAATGGGAGGCTGTCCGCAGCAGACATCTCAAGCAATGCCGGTGTCATTAGCACTGACGCTACTTCACACAGTTTCAATGTCACCGCTTATTTAGTTGAAGGTAGCACCCTGCTCTCCTCAAACGATTTAGTCCCGCTGTTTACCAAATACACGGGCAATAATATCGGCATCGAAGACGTAGTAAACGTCGCCACCAGCTTGCACTGGGAATTTTACAAGCGTGGGTATCCCCTCATGAGCGTCGCCATTGCCAAAGATCGAATTACCAACGGCATTGTTACGTTGAATGTTTTTCAAACGGCCATTCCTCAGATTGTCGTGTCTGGTGAATGTTATCTCCGGTTTACTAATAGTCCTCCGACCGTGCCAGCTACCCCGGCAGAAATGGCTGCGGCGCGTGCCGCTTTAGCCCAACGGATGGCTGACCTGAGCGTCGAGGAGAAAACTGCCGAACTAAAGGCTAACGATACTCGGGTTCACGTAGCGTCCACGAATGCTGGTCCCCGATTTGCCGTTAACAAATACCTGATTGATGGCAATTCCATCCTGCCGCCGAAAGCCATGGCCACTGCCCTTACTAACATCGATGGAGCTTTCGGAACAAATGTTAGTTTTGATGGAATTATCACCGCTGCCACAGAACTTCAGCGGGCCTATCGGGAGCGCGGCTATGTAACGGTGTCGGTAACTGTGCCGCCCCAGAAGCTTACCAATGCCGTCGTAAAACTCGCGGTAACCGAAGGTCGTCTTGTCGTTATTACCGTCACTGGAAACCATTATTTTAGCTCCAACAATGTTATGCGCTCGCTGCCAAGTCTGCATACCAATGTGATTCTCGATGGCCCGGTGTTTCAGGCGGAACTAAACCGGGCTAATGCCAATCAAGACCGGCAAATCTATCCCGTCATCAGTCCCGGACCTGACCCCGGCACCAGCGCGCTCAACCTCAAGGTGAAGGACCAATTGCCAATTCACGGCAAATTAGAATTAAATAATCAAAGTTCGCCCGGCACACCTGTAATGCGGGTAAACGCATCTCTAGTGGATGACAACCTATGGCAGTTGGAGCATTCATTGGGCGTTCAGTATAGTTTTGCACCCGGTCAGTTTAAGCCGGGCGACTGGCCTTTTTACGATGTGCCAGCGGTGGCCAATTACAGCACGTTTTACCGCCTGCCGCTGGGTAACCCTGAGCCGATTGAAAATCTAATCGCAAATAAACCCGGAAATTTCGGTTACGATGAAGCCACCCACAAGTTTAACTTGCCGCCGCCGACCGGCCGGCCTGACCTGACCTTTTTTGCCAGCCGCTCGACCATTGATGACGGTGTAACGGTATTGTCCCAAACTACCCTTTATAACACCAACGGCAACAGCTTGGTTAATACCGTGGATCATCAAGACACCACGGTTAATCAAGACTTTGGTACGCGCCTGAACTGGCCGCTACAGACTTCGGCTGATTTACAAACGACGCTCTCCGGGGGCTTGGATTTCAAGACCTACCGGTTGAGCAGTGCCCAGACTAACCTTTTTACGCTGACCAGTTCCGAGATTAATTACAACACCACCCCACCCTCAACTAACATTGTAGTTTCGACTGACCGTTCCCCGGTTCCATTTACTGTAAAACGAATCCAATATCTTCCTTTGGCTGCCAGTTATAATCTCAACTGGCGCGACCCGCTGGGCACCGCCAGCCTTGGTCTGGGATTGAGTGCCAACGTCTGGTATTCTAGTTATGTGTCAAAATCGTCCAGTGTTACCAATATCAATACTTACGGCGAGAAGGCACTTCAAGAGATCACGGGTTCCAAAGAGTCCACTGGTTATTGGGTAGCGTTGACGCCGGCCTTTTCCCACAACTTTCAGTTCTATACCAATTGGCCCACCTCCCTCCGGGCTGACGGCCAATGGGCTAGCGAACCGCTGATTAGCAACGAGCAATACGGCATCGGTGGTGTCAACAGCGTGCGCGGCTATCACGAAGGGGAGGCATTCGGCGATACCGGTTGGCATGTCTCGCTCGAACAGCAGACTCCGGCCCATGTCATCGGCATGGCCTACGGCAATACGCCGCTCACGGTTCGGGGCACGCTATTCATGGATTATGGGGCCGCCTATTTGTTGGACCCCCAAGGTCGGCCAGACTGCGTTCAACTCTGGGGCACTGGAATGGGGATGACCGCCTCAGTCGGTGCGCACTGGCAATCCCGCTTACTAGTTTCGCTGCCGTTGATTGGGACCAGTGCCACGCAACAAGATGAGCCATTTTTTAATTTTGTCCTGACCGCGCAGTTCTAATTTGGATTTAAAATGAACGGTAGATGGCAAAATGCTGAAGTCCTAATTTAGGATAATTTTGTCCGGCAAGTTGAAAGAAACTCTTGAATAATGTGTTAGAATCGATGCAAAAGTATTTAATGCCACGCTTATGAAAAAGCTTTTTAAAAATCAGGTATACCAGATACCGGGTGCTGCCCTGCTCCTTTTGGCTGGGCTGGTTTGTCCGCCCCAGACGAGAGCCAATCCTGTCGGTGGTACGGTCGCCCAAGGCACCGCTTCGATTTCGTCGGCAGGCTCCCAGACGACGATTAATCAATCATCCGCCAGCGCATTTATCAATTGGCAAAGCTTCAACATCGGAGCCGGCGAAACGACGACGTTCAATCAGCCTTCTGCCTCCTCGGTGACTTGGAATTACATCAGTGACCCCAGCGCCTCCAGTATCAACGGAAATATTAATGCCAATGGGTACGTGGTGTTGCAAAACCCCAATGGTTTCACCATCGGCGGTGCGGCCACCATTTCTGCCCATGGTTTGGTTATGACCACGGCTGCTACGCCCGCTCTGGATCTTTCCAGCGGGGGTGCCTGGTCTTTCAGTGCACCGCCGCCTACCGCCAAAATAATTAATTACGGACAGATTAACATCGCCGGTGGCGGCTCCGCCTATTTGATTGCCAACGACATCGAAAACAACGGCACGATTTCGGCACCGGGTGGAAAAATCGGCCTTTATGCCGGCAAAACCGTTTTAGTTTCCATGAGCCCGGATGGCCGCGGCTTGAGTGCCCAAGTGACGCTGCCTCAAGGCTCCGTTGATAATGAGGGCAATTTGGTTGCTGATGGCGGCAGCATTGCCGCTCAGGCCAAAATGGTGAATCAAAATGGACTGGTCCAAGCCAACTCCGTTCAAAACGTAAACGGAACCATCGAGCTCGTGGCAAGTGATTCGGTCAATCTGGGAGCCAAATCCGTAATTTCCGCGCAGGGTGACAGCCAGGGTTCGAGTGCGGGCGGAACAGTGACTATCAAGTCCGACACAAGTTTTTCTGATCAGGCTGGTTCCACTATCAATATTTCCGGCGGTGTTCAAGGCGGTAACGGCGGACAGGTTTCCATCTGCGCGCCGTCGATGAATTCGGTACAATCAGTCATTAACGGTCAGGCGACGGCCGGATATCTGGGGGGGGCTTTAAGCATTGACCCGGCGAATATCTGGCTGGCTTCCTCGTCCAGCGATTCCAGTGCGCCGAGCGGCTACACAGTTATTGATGTTAATTCTTTTAGCGGCCTGTCGCTCATTAACCTCCTGGCGGATAACAATATCACTTTAAACACCGTTTGGAATCTGGCCGATCAATCCGCCACCGCCAGCTTGAGCCTGACCGCTGGTAACAACATCACTCTGAATGACGGATCGGCCATCAAAGCCGGTCAAGACTGGAATGTCAGTCTGACCGCCGGTACCGCAGTGACAATGAAATCTGAAATAACCGCCGGTAATGACGGCATATACCTCGACGGAAGTGCTTATCTCCAATCCCAGAATGGCAACTTGACCCTTTCGACTGCTAATGAAGTTATTGTCCAAAACGGTGCCATCCGGACCGTCGGTGGCGGCAATATTGATGTGACGGCGCAATACGGAGATGTGAACTCTGGCAATAACATCAACGGTTTTTCCTTTGGCCAGAGAAAGGCACCTTATTATATCGTAAATTCTGGTAATCTGGGCGGCATCAGCACAGCGGCTGGGGGCAATGTCAACATCACTGCCGGTGGAGATGTCATTAGCTTTTTACCCATTCAGAGTAATTATGCCGCCGCTAAAAATGATGCGGGCACTGGTGCTTTTGGTTCCCAACCCGGTAATGTCACCATTACTGCCGGCGGCAACGTAATTGGCCATTACGTATTGGCCAATGGCGTGGGCAGCATCACGGCGGGCGGCAACATCGGCGCACCCCTCACTGACCCCAATCCTTCCGACGGTTTTGCCCTCAGCCTCATTTCGGGCAGTTGGAGCATCAAGGCCCCGCATGGCAGCATCTATGTGCAGGAAGTGCGGAATCCAAACGGGATTTTTGGGGAGCGATCCGCGAATTCTTCGCCGAACAATTATGCGGGTTATCATTATTTTAATTATGACCCCAACGCCTCGGTGCAGTTTAATGCCGGTAATTCGGTTGAATTCACCGGCAACGACGCCCCGGACTCACCGCCTTCCGGAGGTGGCCTAACCATTCCGATTTTGTATCCTCCGTCACTTTCGGTCATCACCGGTTCCGGCGATTTCATAATGGACACTTCCGTCATCCTCTTTTCTTCAGCCAATCAAAACTTAAATCTTAATATTGGCGGAAATTTTATGAGCGGCAATGGTGCTAATGCTGTTAGCTTGGAAATGTCCGACAGCGCCGCCGTTCGCTGGATTGCTGACTCAACCACCTTTGGAACAAGCGACCACGCAGCCAGCCCGCCGAATGTCAACAACCCTAACCCGGTTGATATTACGGTCGGTGGAAACGTGGATTATATCGATCTTTACACCACGCACGTAACGCATATGACCGTGGGCGGCGACTTGAATAATTCCGGTTTTGCGGGAGAAAACCTCCACGCCAGCGACATCACCACCATCAAAGTAAACGGTAAAATTTACAATAGCCCGATTTATACCTTTGCCAGTATCGGTAATAATACCATCGTGAGTGCCAACCCCCAACAGCCTGGGCTGTGGGATTCGGTCTTTAATTTGGCGGTGGACCCAGCCTTGGTCTCGCAAATCACGAGTTTTGACGCCACCAAAAATAATCCCCAGATTGCTGCCAATGGACTGGCCTACTACATGAAACAAGCAGGTTATCTGCTTTTTCCCAGCGGGCTGGGTTCCAGCTCTCAATATGGCATCAATCCTGGCTTCCTATATGACCCTAGTTCCAAACAGTTGGCGTTTAGAGGCAATATGTCTAGCGTGCTGTCTGCTAGCCAGATTGCCGCTTTGGAGGGTGGCACGTTCACCGTTATCGTGGCAAATACCCAAGGCCAACCCATCTTGGATGCTAACGGCCACATCCAAGTAACCACCTATAAATTTGCTGGGCAAACGGCCATAGCCAAGTTGGATTCCGAAAGCGTAAACTCAACCTTAAATCAAGCCCTCGGTTTTTTGATTGGCGGTCCTGGCAATTTTAATATTTCGGCCGCTTCCTTAGATTTAGGTTTTTCCCCTGGAATACTTTCGTTTGGCTTCGGTGGACCTTACTCGAGCCTGCAATCCGTGACAGGCACCCTTGCCTCAGGCGGGGCTGGCGTCAATGTGATGGTGGGGGGCGATATCAATTTGGTTACCTCGGCGATTGCTTCGCTGGATGGTGGCAATGTGAACGTCAACGCCGGCGGTCAGATGGTTCTTAGCGAGGGCACCTTTAACTTTGCCAACAGCACCTGCTATGGCATCTACACTACCGGGCATAGTGATGTCAACGTGACTGCCGGTGGCGACATCGATGTAGGGGGCGGATGCATCGGAACCTTTAACGGCGGCAATGTCTTTGTTGAATCCTTTACTGGGTCGGTAAACGCTGGCAGCGGGGAAAACCGGGCCCTCTACGTAGAAGGTGCGTATCTTGATGCGAATGGCCAGCCAGCCTTCACGGAATACGGAAACCTTACGGATATTGAGGCCTTGAAATTAGATCCAGCCCCGTATGGCAGCGGTATTTTAGCAGAGTATCCTACCAAAAAATATCAGACTCCGGGCGGCAGTGGCCTGCCGGGCAATATTACGGTGATTACGCCTAAAGGTAATATTGTTTCCAGCCGTGGTGGTATTTCCCAATTCGCCTTAGATGGCAGTATCGCCGGTGGCCCAATCGTAAATTTAATTGCTGGCACGAAGGGCGTTACTGCTACTCCAGATCAGGGTAACATTATTCTGGGCGAGGGCGGGGTAGTCGGCGGTACCGTCAATCTTACCGCTTCCGGCAACATTCAAGGTTTAATCGTTTCCCGACAGAACGCCAATGTTTCCGCCCAGCAAAACGTCGGCATCACGTTGCTGTCCGGCGGCGACGCCAATGTTTCATCGGGTGGTACCACCTCCGGCACCATTGTCGGCATTGGGGCAGTGAATGTCGCTGGCGGCGGCGGGGTGACGGCGTCATTGCTCGGCCAGAATGTTTCGGCGAATGGTGCGTCCCTCGGCAGCACCTTGGGCACCAGTTCCGGCGCCACGGCTTCCAGCCAGGCGGCCGCGCAACAATCGAGCCAGGCGAGCACACAGCAGGATACCACCGGCAATTCTGACGATGATAGTAAGAAGAAAAAGAAACCGGCCCTCCACAAGATAAGCCGGGTCACGGTCCTCCTCTCTTCAGCAGTGCCAGCGCACTAAGCGGCGTCAGCTGCGGATAAAAATTAGCGCCAACATTCCTTGGCTGATTTGTTTTTTAACCGTCCAGTCGTCTTGGCCGATCAGGACTGAATCCGGACAATGGAAAAGACGGAACCGGGTTTTTAATTCCCTGTCTCCGGCTTTTCTTGTTTGAATTTTACTTAGCGAGCTTAGCGAGCTTGGCGTCTTGGTGGTTAATTCTACGTGCTCATGTGGCTGACTGACTCGCTCCATTCGCTGCGCTGGTTGCCCACGCCCAATACGCGGATGCGGATGCCATATAACTGGCCGGGCACGAGGCCTGCCAGCACGATATTATGCGGGTCGGTGAAGTTTTCCCAATGGCCCCAAACGCCTGCCACCGTGCTGATTTCCACTTGATACGTCCACGCCTCCGGGTCGATTACCACCGTGAGACCGAGCTTGGTGGAGGCCACGTTGGCGATGGCGGTGATGGAGGAACCCGTGACAATCGACGCATTATGGGTCAGGTTGGCAAGCTCGAAGCCGGAGGAGAGAATGGTTTCCGCATCATTCTGGGCAATGTTTTCGACATAGTTGGCTTGCGTATCCATTTGCCCGATGACCAGCGCTTCGAGGATGTGCTTGTGCTCCGTATCGGCCATGGTGCCTTGCTCCGTTTTCACCGTGGCGGCAATCAGGTCTTTAGCCGTGGTATCCATCAGCGCCGGGTCTACGTCCGGCTTGATGAATTTGATGTTGCCGTTCATTTTGCCACTCACCGCCAGGGATTTGTTGGCGAGCGGTGCGCCCGTGAGCAGCCGATACGCGCGTTTGATTTTGTTTTTAGTTTTCATAATCAGAAGTTTCCCGTCGTCTACTCAATGAACGTTCCGGCGAAACCCCCGATGCGAGCGCGTTGGATTGTTAATTGCTACCTACTGTGTTAACAGTCTGCAACCCCACGTCAATGGCAATCACGACCTTTCGGGCAGATATATTTTATGCCAGGCGGAATGAAATTGACGATGCTTCCAGCCAAGTTGACTGCAAGCGCAGTGACTTGACCGATTAGCGCGGCCACAAAACCTGCCAGCCACGGCAGATTTACCGCCGTCGGCATGACGGCGACGACAGTCGGTGCCACGTTTACTACTCCCGGCATGGCGATGACTGTAGTCGGCATGACAAACCTTACAGTGTTCGTGACGAACCCTGTAGTCGGGATGACAAACCAAATCTTCGGCAAGGCAAACTCAACAGTGAACGGTGGCAAACACTATCTTCGGGATGACAAACCTTACAGTGTTCGTGGCATCGCTTACAGTCGGCGTGGCAAACCCTGCAGTGTTTGTGGCCCCCAAACGGGCAAAAAGTGGCTTTTTCGTCATAAAAACGCATAAAACCCTGAAATTTGCTCTTTTCTCGCTGGCAGATGGTCAAATAGCGACAGTTGCAGCCGGGGGAATTTAACGCCAAGGCGCGAAGACGCCAAGACGCGGGATGACAGGTGGAGCGAGACCGGCCAATTGGTTCTGGCGAATCCTGAAAAGATCAAATTACCAGCCCAAGCTTGTCCGGCTTGCGCAGCCTTGGGTATGAACACTGCGATTCTTTCTACCTAGAATGAATTTTATGATTCAAACAAATCAATTCCGTATTCTCTGTGGTTGCCACAGTAGATTTTAGTTTCAGCAATCGAAACCACTGCCAGCTAAGTGGAAAACCCCGATTCGACAACAAAATCTAAAAACGTTCAAAGTGAACTTTTGGTGACAAAGCCAGAAGTGGACCTTCATTTTAGAATGAAATATTTATAAAATACATAAATTCAATATTTTACAATATATTTTAACGCGTCATAAAATCGGCGCAGCATGTCCTAAGACATGAAGTTTTTGTTTCGCTAGTCTGTTAGAGTGTTCGGACTTGAAGCCCCACTTGGGTGGGTCAAGCTACGTAGAAAACCAAAAACCGGAACAAAAAATAAAAATGAAAAATAAAATGTATCAAGCTGCGATACTCGCCGTCCTCGGACTGGCCAGTGTCTCGGCGGTGCAAGCGGCCTCGTACAATGGCGACTTGCTGATCGGCCTCACCACGCAGAGCGGCAACGACGTGGTCTATGACCTCGGCTCGTACTCCTCCCTCACCTACGGCGAAACCTGGGATTTGTCCTCGGCCATTTCCGCTGCCGGCCTCTCCCTCACGGGTTCCACGCTCTGGGGTATCATCGGTGCCCAGAACGTCAGCGGCACCCGTTACGCTTATATCACTGGCAATAGCGCCAACAGCATTCCCGGCATCACGGCTTGGAACAAAATTAATACCGGCGTGGCCACCATTTACAACTCTTTGAGCACGGCTGGCGCAGGCAATTACGGAACTCCTAGTTCGTCGCTTACCTACAGCTGGAATCAGCAAACGGCCCAAGGCGGTGCCGCCACCGGCACGGCGTTCTCAGCTGTTTCCGCTAATCCGAACTCGACGGGTTTCAATTACTTTCAAGCAATTTACCAGCAGGTTGCTGGTGGTTCACCGGCTACGGATGTTGGCGGTTTCAGCCTCTCCTCCGCTGGTGTCTTGACGTTCGAAACCGTTCCGGAGCCCGGCACCTACGCCATGATGGCCGTGGGCGGCGGTTTCCTGATGCTCGTTGGTCGCAATAAATTTGGTCGCAAACAACAATCCTAAAAAAACCTAAAACAAAACAAACAAGTAAAATTAGTAAACTAGAAAATTAATATGAAAATCAACAATGCAATCATTACGGCTGCCCTCGCTTTGGGCGTGGCTGGCTCCAGCTTCGGCGGCACCGTTTACATCTCCGGTTCGACGGCTATGCGCGGCACGATTTATAACGTGCTGTCTGCGACCAACACCGTTTTCAACGGTATCCCGGCCGTCACGGCTGACAGCACCAGCCCCAGCGGCGCCAATCACATGGCCTTCGTTGGTACGCTCAAAGGTGGCAGCGGCACGACCACGATCCTGACCTCCTGGTCCGGTTCTGAAGCCGGTATCGCAAACGTTGCTTCCAATACGGCGACGGCATTTTATGCCAGCTTCCTGAATTCCGGCATCAACGTGACCAGCAACTCGGTTTCGGCGCTTAACGCGACCAACTTCACCTACGCCAACTTCCCGGTTGACTTGGCGATGGCTGACAACGACATCCAGTACTCACGCACCCCCAGCGCCTATAACTCCTGCGCCCAGGCCGAGGTTGGGATTGTAACGTTCAAATGGGTGCGCAACAAAGGTCTCTGGACTGGTGCTAACACCAACGTCACGGATTCTCAAGTCGTACAGGCCCTCTCCGGTGGTACGCCGCTCGCCACGTTCACTGGCAATGCGGCTGACACGAACAGCTGGGTGTACGTCTCCGGTCGCGATAACCAGTCGGGTACCCGCGTGAATGCCTTCGCCAACGCTGGCTATGGTATCTTCACTTCACCGCACCAGATCATCCTCAACGGCTCCGGCAACATGATTACCAACGCTGCGTTTGATTCTGCTTACAGCTATTATGCCGGTGACTTCGGTCAGAGCAGCGGCGGCACCTTGGCCGGCACCTTGACCAACAGCACGACCAGCTCGGCTGATCAGATCGCTGGTTTCACTGGCTTCTCGGTCATTGCTTACCTCGGTTACAACGACGCCGCCACGGCTATCGGTGGTGGCGCCACGGAATTGGCCTTCAATGGTGTCGGCTACTCGCCCGCCGCGATCTCCGAAGGCACCTACACCTTCTGGGGCAATGAATACATCGTCAAGGCCCACACGGTCGGTTCGACCGATGCGACCGCGGTTTACAACTCCATCATCACCAACACCCCGTCGTTCTGCTATCCTACGGGCAGCTCGAACCCGAACGGTATCGACCTGACCTGGATGCACAGCACCCGGAACAGCCCGATCTCGGCTCCGGCTCACAACTAATTTGTAATTAGTTTTTCACGCCGGCGTGAACCGAGAGGTTCACGCCGGTTTTTAGTTTCCAGAGATAATTTCGAAGTATAAATTCAAGCCATGAAGACAGCCTTGACCGTATCCGCCCTGCTGAACCTGGCACTAGCTGGCAGCCTCGTCTTCCTGTTCGCCCAGCGAAAGCAGCCCAGTGAGCGCCCCCTGCCACCGCCCACTGCGGCCGGCGGTGAATCAGCACCGGTGGCAACCACCACCGCGCCAGTCGTAGCACCGGTAAAAGCCAAACCTTTTAGCTGGCACGAGTTGGAAGCCTCTGATTACCGCACCTATGTCCGCAATCTTCGAAACAGCGGCTGCCCCGAAGCAACCGTGCGCGCCATCGTCACGGCCGATGTAGCGGTCGTTTACCGCCTCAAAACCCATGAACTAGAACAGAAGTTGGCCGCGCTGGCCAATGGCTCTTGGTCGGTCCAGTTGGCCTCCTATGCCGAGCAGCAGGCATTGAAGGCTGCCCTGCAAAAAATGCCGGCGGAAGAAAGTTCTGAGGTCGCGTACCTGCTGGGTTTGGCGCCAGCGCCGGTGGCAGCGATCTCGGATGCGAGTAAAGCTTCGGCAATAACGTCGGCGGGTACGGATTCGGCCCCAGTGGTACCAGCCATTCGATCGGCTTCGGATTACGCCAGGGCTTCAGCAACAACCGCTGCGGGTGCAGAACTTACCGCCATGCCTTTGCCAGCTACCGACGGCCAAAACAATCTGGCGGCTAATTCCGTTTCTTACCCCTTGGTTTTCCAAAATGTGGACCTGACTTCATTACATTTAGGCCCCGACCAAATGCAGGCCGTCGAAAATCTAAAGCAAAGTTTTGTGAACCAGATTGGCGGTCAAAATCAAAATCCCAATGACCCGGCCTATCGGCAACGTTGGCAGGAAGCTCAGGATACCGCGGACAATATGTTGCGGGATTTACTGGGTTGGACCGGCTTTCAAAGCTACCAAATTGCGGCCCGAGCAAATCCCAGTACGGCGGTGCCAGTAACTCCGTAAAGCGATAAGTTGGCCGCGATAATAAACCTTTAGTGCCTATTTGGCCGGAGATTTTTCCGTATTTGCTTTGAATTCATCGGCTTGCCGGATCGCTTCGGCCCGCTCGTCGGCGCTCAATCTTTCTTTATTCATAGGCAGCATGCCCGCCATCAACTCCAGGTAATGTCTTGCCATGCCGACTCGATTGCGCAGGGCCAAAGTAAACCATTTGTAAGCTGCCACCGGATCCTTGGCCACCCCCCGGCCGTCCATATAAAGACAGCCGAGGTTTAACATGGCCTGGCCATTCATATTCTCGGCGGCTACCTGATAACATTGGATGGCTCGATGGATATCCTGAGTTGTTCCGAATCCATTTTCGTACATGAACCCGAGCGAATTTTGACAAGCTGTACAGCCGTTCGTGGCGGCGATTTGATAATATTTAAAAGCGGTTGCATAGTCTCGGGGGACGCCTTGGTCGCCAAAATAATAAAGATCGCCCAGGGCAGTTTGTGCTTCCAGTTGATTTTGCGCTGCCGACTTTTGATACCATTTGATGGCCTCGGAAATATTCGGGGCCACCCCACGTCCTGTGGCATAGCTAACGCCTAAGCTGAATTCAGCCAGCGGGTCCCCTTGCGCGGCTGCCTTTTGAAACCACTGATCAGCAATTTGCGGATCTACTTTTACCCCTTTGCCACTAAGGTAATAGCCGCCCAGATCATTCTGGGCGAAGGCGTAACCGCCCGCAGCTGCCTGCTGCATATACTCCGCCGCCTTGGTTATGTCACGCGGCACTCCGTCGCCTTTGGCATAATGGATGGCCAGAAAGTATTGGGCCTTGGCATCGCCTTGACCGGCAGCTACCAAGGCCGTGACTATGGAGTAGCTTTGCTCGCCTGCGGCAGCACAAACCGGTATTGAAAATATGGCCAAAACCGAACCAATCATCGCCACCCGCAGGAATTTTATAGCTAAATTTTTCATAATCACGTCTCTGATTGACAAAAGTAAGCCCGCATTGTCAGGTAAAAAACGCTGGCATAAAGCAACAAAGAGGTTACGAAGACTGCCAGCAAGGTTACAATTGATTGGCAAAATGACTTAAAACCAAAAACTAATCTTAAAATGCGGTGCAAATAATTGATTATTAAATCATAACAACAAATTTAAAATTGTCATTTTATAGCCTGTCAATGTCTTAAATGCGGTAGAACATCCCACTTAAAGCCAGTATTGTATGCCTCCCTAATGTTGGGAGAAAATCCAAAAACACACAACGCAAAACAAAAAACAGATGAAAAAAACATTTAAAGCTGCATTAATCGCAGCCCTCGGTCTGGCTGGTATAACGACCGTTCAGGCCGCTACCTATAACGGCGACGCGCTGGTAGGATTCACCACCGCCAGTGGCAATGACTTGGTTTACGACCTGGGCAGCCCGACGACATTTACCAACGGGCAAAGCTGGAGTTTGGGCGCAGCCCTTTCAAGTGCCAGTCTTAGCAACAGCCTCGCCAGTGTGAATTGGGGTGTGGTTGCCACCTACAATACCGGCTCCATAGCTGCAAAATTAGCATATAGCGACCAGACCCAAGCCACCGGAACTCCCAACAATTTTAACGGTAGCCCCGCATGGGGTGCCATTAACACCCAGGTTGGCACCCTGGTGAATAATGATTTTTCCGCCGTCGGAGCGGGCAATTTTGTGGTCGTTGATCACAGTTTGACCTATTCTTGGAATTCAGTTGTGGGAAACGTTGGAAATCAGCTCAGCCCCTATACCGGCACGGCATCCTATCCGGGTACGGTCGGAACGGTTTCCATTCCTTTCTACTCGACTCGTGACAATAATTCGTCGCCGGTTCTGCTGGGCAATTTTGCATTAAGCAGCACGGGCGTTCTTACCTTCACCACGCCGTCGACCTCGGTCAGCTCCAACGCCTACCTCACCTCGCTGGTGTTGAGCCCGGCGGGTTTGACCTCGACCTTTGTGTCCAACACCTTTAGCTACTATGCTACCAACGCCTACGGCAATACGCCCACCGTTACGGTGGTGAACGCCGACACGACGGCGACCAACCAGTTGATTTATAACAGCACGACCAACTTGCTGACCTCTGGTTCGCCGAGCGCTGGTTTGGCCCTGACCTTGGGCTCCACGAACGTGGCGCAAGTCCAGGTGACCGCGCAAGACGGTGTGACGGTTCAGACCTACACTGTGAACATTGTTGAGCAGCCAAGCCTGACCGCGCCGAAGCTGACGAACAGCGTCAGTGGCAGCAACCTCGCTCTGAGCTGGGCGGCTGACCACTTGGGCTACCGCTTGCTGGTCCAAACGAATAACCTGAGCAAGGGTGTGAGTGGAAACAGCAGTGACTGGGGCACGGTGACGGGATCAACCAGCGTTACCTCCACGAATATCGCCATCATCAAGACGGGCGTGACAAACGAGTATTACCGCTTGGTTTACCCGTAAGCTGACCTTTAGCTTTATTCGCCCCCTGCAAAATTGATTTTTGCAGGGGGTTTTGTTTATCTAACGCCTTGGTTAATCTGTCGAAGAACCCAAATGCGCCCATTAAAAAGAGTAATATTTGCGGTTTCGGCGGAATTGGCCGACGCGGTTAACCGGAGCTGTTATGTCGCAGGCTTGCTGGCTGATTGTCACACATTTGTAACCAAGCTGACATGGTTTTGTAGCGTGGTGTTTGCACCATTGCCCGCCATGCGAAAGAACGAAACGAATCGCCAGGCTGCCTGGCTGACCAGCCTGCTGCTGATTCCGGCGGTTTTATGCGCAGATAACGCTTTGTGTGCTGATGCTGCCAGCGCCAACAATGCCAGCGATGCGAGCGATCTGCTGTTGAATTTATTTATTGAAAAGGGCTATGTCAGCAAAGCCGAGGCGGAAAAAGTCAAGGCTGAGGCGGAAAAGCGTCAGGCGGAACTAGATCAATACAAGGCTGAGGCGGAGCAGTACAAGACCGAGACCGAACAGCTCAAGGCGGATGTGGCCCAACTCAAAGCCAACGAGGAATCGTATCGGACTAATGCCGTACCCAGCTATTTGCCGGCCGCTAAATGGAAAATTAATCCTGGCGACAAATCTATCGAGCTGTTTGGCGATATCCGGATGCGTTACGAAGACCGCCAAATTCAAGACCCCAAAGGTAACAAGGTAACTTGGGATCGGCTGCGTTATTCCTTGCGCCTAGGTATGCGGGGAGAGGTCTTTGATGATGTTTATTACGGTTTCCGGTTGGAAACTTCCTCCAACCCGCGCTCGTCCTTCAACACGTTGGGTACGCCCACCGGCTCGTCGACTGCCCAGTATCCGAATCCGTTCACTAAAAACAATGAGACCTTGAATGTTGGTGAGGCCTATATTGGTTTAAAGTATGGTGGTTGGCTGGATGTAGTGATGGGCAAGATGCCCAATCCGCTCTTTACCTCGACGATGGTCTGGAGTCCGGCCATAAGCCCCTCTGGTGCTGCCGAAACTCTGACCCACGCGGTGGGCGATATGGATTTATCCGTGACCTTGGGCCAGTTCATTTATCAGGCCACCAACCCCAACCAGTCATCGCAAGGGTTTTTGCCGCAGAACGCGAATAATTCCAGCCAGCCTTTTTTGATGGCCTTCCAAGGCAAGATCGACTATCACCTGACCAAAACGGTAAACTTCAAGGTGGCACCCGTTTTGTACTATTACACCCGTTATCAAAACGGCCAGAACCCGTCCGCAAATGGTGCTTATTACAGCCCGGACTTTTCGGGAACCTATGTGGGTCAGGGACAAAAAGTCGGGGTAAATGGTGTGCCGGCTTCCTATAACTTGGCCGGTAGCACTCCGGGCTTTGACGGCTATTATGCGAATCAAACCGGCATCAACGATCTGTTGGTTCTCGATATTCCTTTGGAAGTCAGCGTAAACCTTAAAAAAGTAAAAGTGCGTTTCTACGGAGATTACGCCCAGAACCTTCAGGGTAAAGAACGTGCCGATGCCGCGTACAATGCGGCTAATTCATTCTACTTCTCGGACAACGGTCCCGGCGCGGGGCAGATCAACCCGATTAATTCACCCCAAACGCATGATATTCGCGCTTATCAGTTTGGCATTGGCGTGGGCAGCACCAATCTCATTTATGGGCCGTCACAAGGATTAGTTTACGGCAACGAATCAAAAAAGAACGCTTGGGAAGTGCGAACCTACTGGCAGCATATCGAACAATACTCACTGGATCCCAATCTGATTGACTCTGACTTCTTTAATGCCACCGAAAACGAACAGGGCGTCTATGCCGCAATTGCCTATGGTTTGTTTGACAATGTGATAGCGACGGTGCGCTACGGCTATGCCCGGCGTATCAATGACCAACTGGGTACTGGTGGCAGCAGCGGCGATCTTCCGCAAATGAATCCGCTGAACTGCTACAGCATCTTTCAATTTGATCTAGGTGTCAGATTCTAAGCGGTCAGTCATTATCAGCGACTGGAACTAAGAAATCAGCAGACGTTGTCAATTCACCTATAAACCGGTTGTTTCGGGAATGTAATATTTTTGAAACCTGAATGACACAAGGCGCGAGTATCCTTCGCGCTAACTTAATGAGGACAGACTGTCATTTGATTTTGCAAAGCACCGTTTTGTCGCCAGCGGCGGAGTGGTCGCCCACTACACAGGGGTGGACCTGTGTCCGGATTGCTACCGGGGTCGGCTATTGGATGCATGGTGGACAGGTGCGCGAGTTAAAAGAGGGCGACGGTTTTGTGGTGGCCAGTAAACCGGGCATGGCGGTGCGCGCCAGCCAGCTGGGAATCTTGAAGCTGGAATTTTATTTGCTTCAGCCTTCGCTGCTCAATGGCCTCCTGACGGTAACTGAGGAAAATCGGCTGGAACAAATCGTCAGCCAATCACAGGTTCCGATTGTGTTTTTTACCGCTACCGACGCCTTGGGACAAAAATTTTCCCGGCTAGTGCATCAGGCGCAGCCGGAAAGTCTGCCGGCCCGAGCGGCGCTGGTTCAATTCTGGTCACAGGCCGTGACCACTCTATTGACACAGCCATTACGAGATAATAACGGGAATAAATTGCAACAGCGGTTTATTCAAATGCTAGCGCAAATGCCGGATGCCGAACTGGCACGTTTGTCGTTGCCGCAATTGGCTGGGATGCTAGACTGCAGTGAGCGGCATTTCCGGCGCCTATTTATTCAGGAATTTGGCGTATCGCTGCGAACGCGGCAGATAGAATCAAGGCTGCAAAGGGCTCAACAGCTGCTTGAAGAGACCGACGACAAGGTCAGTAACATTGCCTTTGAAAGTGGCTATCGCAATCTTGGACTTTTTAACGCCACCTTCAAAAAACGCTTTGGGCTCACGCCCAGCGCCTGGCGCGAGCGGAACAATGCCTCGGCGCCAAATAATTTCCGGACGGACGCCGGGTTTGCCCCGGTCAATTCAGAAACCAACCGTTGGGAAATGTCCGAAGAAAAAATTACAAACATCAATACGGCTTTAAAATTAAAACCTAAAAAACCATGATCATGCAACCTATTCTGGCCAATGCGGCCGTCTATGCCATCAAGAACGCCACCGCCGAGGGCAAAACCACGTGTGCCGTCTTGGTGCTGCTGTCGCTGTTCAGTTGGACGATTATCATCTCCAAGATTCGACAGCTAGCGATTGCTCGCAGCTCGACCAAGAAGTTTATGGCCGCCTACGCGAGCACGCGCGACCCGCTGGACATCAAGAAGCGCGGCGAGGAATTCGAAGGGGCGCCGGCGTATGCCCTTTACGAGCGCGGGGCAGAGGAAGTGCTTTATCATCTAAAGAACAACCCCGTTGAAGTGAAGGGTAGCGTAGTGGTACAAAGTTTGGGTGAAGGGAATACCGATCACCTGGCTCGGGCGAATACCACCAAAATTACGACCGCGTCTTACGAGGCGGTCAAAGTGGTCTTGGAAGAGGCAGCGTCGGCCCAGGCGATGTCCTTGGAAAAAGGCATGATCGTACTGTCAACGGCGGTGGCCGGCGGGCCTTTCATTGGATTGTTGGGAACGGTTTGGGGCGTTATGTCGACGTTTGCCGGCATCGCCGAATCGAACTCAGCGAGCCTGACTGCGATGGCTCCGGGTGTGGCTGCCGCACTAGTTGCCACCGTTACTGGTCTGCTCGTCGCCATTCCAGCGATGTTCGGCTATAACTTCATGGTGACGACGATCCGGCACATTACGCAGGAACTGGACGGGTTTGCCACGCGCTATGCCAACCAGATTGAACATGCCTATGTGGACAACCGCGATATCGAGGACAAGATTGCCGGCGCTTTGAAGCGCCATGAACAACCCGCTCCTGCGCAGTTCTAGGAGTTCTTCGATGAAGAAGTGTTCGCATACCGCGCACGAGTCGCTGACGGAGCTAAACATTACGCCCATGCTGGATTTGGCGTTTGTGTTGCTCGTAATTTTCATTATCTCGACGATTCCGCCGGTAAAAAAGATGGACTTGACCCTGCCCGTGGCTTCAAAGCACCAGAAGGATCCACCGCACAAGGCAAAATACATTTCAGTTCAAGCGGATGGCAACGTGTTTATTGACCGCGAAGACTGTCTGTTGAGCGATTTACAGACTCGTTTGCTTGCTGTCCGGGAAGCGGACCCTGAGGTTAATGTCATCATTCGTGGCGATGCTAAGACGAAATATAAGCAGATTCGCGCAGTGCTGGATATCTGTCAGCAGGTCAACTTCGTGAAAGTGGATCTAGCCACGGAGGTGAACAAGTGATTCCACAGTCCCAGCCCAAGAAGCCAAAGAATAATTCCAAGGTAAACCTAATCATCTCGGCGGTGTTTCATGGTATTCTGTTGCTGGTGATGTTCTATTTCGCTGCGCGGTCAGGGATTTTGGGACATCAAATTCAAAGTATCACCGTAACGAAGGTGGAAAAGCCGAAGGAAAAGCCAAAAGAACCCGAGAAAAAGCCCGAGCCGCCGAAAGAGACCCCAAAAGAATTACCAAAAATTACAGAAGCTCCGAAGCCCGCCCCAGCGAACACGGCTCCCCCCGTGGTGGCTCCACCGGCGGCGGAGGCTCCGGCGATTGAAGGTTTCTATGGTAAGGAAGTGGTCTCAGAGAACGACCCAGTCCAGCTTTACAAAGGGTTTATCGAATACACCCTACGCTCAAAATGGAACCGACCGGACAATATGGAGGACGACAAATATGTTGTCGAAGTCGCGGTCAACGTGGACCGCACTGGCAACATAAGCCAGGCGCAATGGTTGAAAGGCTCAGGGAACGTGAAGTGGGACCAGACGGTCAAGGACGTGTTCAAGGCGGTATCCAACATTGGACGGCCGCCGCCGACAAATTTTCCGCCGAACGTAACGATCCGTTTTGACGTGCAGGAGGAGGAGATGGAACCCGTGCTGAACCAATGAGCCTGAAAAAAACAACGAAGCGCGGTCACGGCACGATGAATGAGTTGAACATCACGCCGTTGTTGGACTTGGTGTTCGTGCTCTTGGTGATTTTCATCATTACGACGCCGCAACTAGTTAACAATCTGGAAATTAGCCTGCCCTCAGGTAAAAAACCGCCGGTAGATCATAAGCCGAAACCGCCGAGCCGTATCAATGTCTCGGCGGCTGGTCAGATTACATTGAATGATGAGGTGGTGACGGTGCCGCAGTTGAAAGATCGACTGGCTCAACTCAAGTCAGATAACCCGGACTTTGGTGTCGTGGTTAAGGGAGCAGACGAGGTTGACTATCAAGTCATGGTTAATGTCATGGACACCCTCCGCCAGCTCGACATCACCAAAATGGGCTTAGCCACTGAATAGCAGACGTCTTGTGTCTGTTATTCAAATTAGCCTCGTTCGGCATTAATCCGGCGAAGTTAGTTAATGCTTCCTTGGGAAAGGTCCAAACCACTTTCAAAGGTTTTAAAATACAAGTTTCTTTGGATGTTGTCTTAATTGCGGTTAGAGACAAAGTGATCTGCAAGCATCGGTAATTCTGAGGGTTTAATTGACGGGTTTTTTCGCGATGGTAGTGTATCGCTGTATCCGCTAGTTTTTTCTCATGAACCTCAGCTTTTCCACCGGGGTGGGCGCTTTGCTGGTTTGCGCCACTAATATATTCGCGCAGACAAATCTTTATGTTGCCGCTGACGGCAGCGCACCCTTCAAATCGGTACAGGACGCTATCATGGCTGTGCCTTCGGGAAGTCGCGAAAATCCAGTGGTCATTCACATCGCGCCCGGCGTTTATCGGGAGCTAGTTTATATCCAGCGCGAAAAATCTTTCTTTCGGCTCGTCGGAGAAAATCCGACGAACACCATTCTGACCTTCAACCTTTACGCCAGCATCACCAACGCTGAAGGTAAACCCATTGGCACTTTCAAGACGCCTTCGACGACGATTGATGCTGACGATTTTACGGCAGAGAACCTCACTTTTGAAA
Source organism: uncultured Verrucomicrobia subdivision 3 bacterium (assembly GCA_903865745.1). Classification (GTDB taxonomy): domain Bacteria; phylum Verrucomicrobiota; class Verrucomicrobiia; order Limisphaerales; family UBA11358; genus UBA11358. The sequence goes on from CAIPKV010000059.1 coordinate 90,658, forward strand.
ACTCCGCTGGTGCGGTTGGTCAGGCGTTGGCAATTCGTGTGGATGGCGACCGGGCCGTGTTCCGCAAATGCCGCTTTCTCGGCTGGCAGGACACGATTTTGCTGAACCGTGGTCGGCAGTATTTTGAAGATTGTACTATCACCGGCGCAGTAGACTTCATTTTTGGCGCGGCAACGGCGTGGTTTGAAAACTGTAATATCCACTGTGCCGGCAACGGTTACATCACCGCCGCTTCGACGCCGATGGATCAGTCATTCGGCTTTGTGTTCTCGCATTGCAAAATCACCGGCGCGCCAGGCGTGAAAACTTATCTTGGCCGCCCATGGCGAATTCACGCCAGCACCACTTATTTGAACTGCGAAATGTCCGAAGTTGTCCGGCCCGAAGGTTGGAATGATTGGAAAAAACCGGAGGCTCACGCAATGGCACGCTACGCCGAATTTGATACCACCGGTCCCGGTGCCAATCCAACAAACCGACCAAATTGGACGAAGCAGTTAAAAAAATCCGATGCTCAAAGTATTACAGTGAAAAATGTTCTTGCTGGCGTAGATAACTGGAATCCTGATTTGAGCCAGTCTTTTAGTGCCAACCGCCTAAATCTCCTATATGGCGAGGCGGGTGGTGAAAAACTAATGCTCGACGCGCACGTTCCGACGGGTGACGGAAAATTTCCAGTCGTACTCATTGTCCACGGCGGTGGCTGGAGCGGTGGGGACAAGGAGACGGACATTGTCCCCGTGCTTGCTCCTTATTTGACAGATTTTACCTGGTTTACAATCAACTACCGCCTCGCGCCCACTAACCGCTGGCCGGCATGTTTTGACGATGTCCAATTGGCGATCCGCTGGGTGAAGGCGCATGCAGTGGAATTCAAGGGCGACCCAGAACGTATTGCGCTGATGGGCTATTCGGCGGGTGGGCAACTGGCTCTATTATCAGGCACGCTAGCCGAAGCTGATACCCGCGTGCAGGCTGTTGTCGGCTTCGCGCCGCCGGCAGATGTCTATGGCGACGCCACCCGGCGCGGTCTGGAAAAATGGTCGGCGATGAAAAATCTGCTCGGTGCGAGTGCGCTCGACGAACCAACGCTGGCTTTGATGAAAGAGATTTCCCCGGTCGATCACGTTCGCCCTGGGTTGCCGCCGTTTTTTTTAATTCAGGGTAATGCGGACCACTCGGTGGCTTATGATTTCACCGAGGCCTTCGCGAAGAAATTGCGGGCGGCCAAGGTTCCGTGCGATTTCATTACGCTCACCAACGCGAGTCATCGCATTGTGGAATGGGAGCAGTTTGATCCGTTGTGGCAGAAAAAGACGGTGACGTGGCTTAATGAAAAGCTTGCTGCAAAAGAATAGCTATTTCGCCGACTCAATACTGCAATCCACCAGCTTCACGTCTGCGTCAATGACGGTGTCTGGTTTCTTGATGCCCTTGAAAGTTGAATGGTAAATTCGCACGCCGCTAATTTCCGCCTTAGGAAAGCCGCGCACGTTCAAAACGCGTGGCGTTTGTGAGACAAGTATGTGTTCCATAATCACATTTCTTGCGATTGGCTTGAACTCACCCACAGCACCTTCCTCGTAAAGAAAATCAATCTGCAAGACGGAATCTTTCACCTGTCCGACATTCACATTCCGTATAAATATATTTTGCAGTGTGCCGCCGCGCATGGCGTTTGATTTCAGGCGCAGCGCACAGGTCAGATTTGGACTGCTCATCTCACAGTTTTCAACAAAAACATTGCTGCAACTGCCAGAAATCTCGCTGCCAATCGTTACTCCACCGTGGCCGTCGCGCATGCTGCAATCGCGGATGATGATGTCCTTCGCCGGCACCCCGACGCGGCGGCCATCGCTATTCCGCCCGGATTTTATAGCAATACAATCATCGCCGGTGTCGAAAACACAATTTTCAATGAGTACGTTGCGGCAGCTTTCCGGGTCGCAGCCGTCATTGTTCGCGCCGTGCGAAAAAATGTCCACGCCGCGTACAGTGACATTCGTGCAGAGCAATGGATGAATTTCCCACATCGGGGAGCGACGAATTTTTATACCCTCGATCAGCACGTTCTGACAGCGGTTGAACTCGATGAAGTCTGGGCGCAGATGATCGGCTTCGCCAAATTGACGGTTTTCCACCGGCACATTGTCCTCGGCCATTTTTGCCAGCCGCTTGCGTGCCGAAGATTTGCCCCACGCGAGCCAAGTTGAGGCATTTGCCTGGCCATCCAATATGCCTGTGCCAGTGACCGCGACATTGGACTGACCGAGCGCGTAAATGAGTGGTGAAAGATTGTAGCATTCGGTGCCTTCAAATCGTGTGAAGACGGCTGGCAAATATGCATGCGGGTCGGTGCTAAATTTTAAAACCGCATTCGTTGCAAGGTGCAGTTCCACATTACTTTTCAGATGAATTGCACCTGTCAAAAAATCTCCGGCTGGAATGATTACGCGTCCGCCGCCGGTTTGTGTACAGGTGTCAATCGCCTCATGAATCCCTTTTGAAGAATCCGTTTGGCCATCCGCCACCGCACCAAAATTGGTAATATTGAAGTCGTGCGCGGGAAAGGTAGGGGGGCTGATACGTGCAAGTATTTCTGGTACCTGCGACCATTCAGCAGTTTCCGCAAAGACCGTCAATGTCAGGCAGAAAAAGGCAAACGCAGCGGTTTTCACGGTTTACTTCACGCCGGGGAACGCCATGAACTTCTTTGCGTTGGCGTAGCAAATGTTTTTGATCATCGGGCCAACCAGCTCCTCATCATTGGGAATCAACCCGTTCTTGATGTCACGACCGATGAGGTTGCAAAGTGTCCGGCGAAAATACTCGTGGCGCGGATAGCTCATGAACGACCGCGAATCAGTGATCATGCCGATGAAGCGCGAGAGCAGCCCGAGATTCGAGAGCGCGTTGAGCTGCCATTCCATGCCTTCCTTCTGGTCGAGAAACCACCAGCCAGAGCCGTATTGTATTTTTCCGGGAATCGTACCGTCCTGAAAGTTTCCAATCATCGCGGCAAATACATAATTATCCGCCGGATTCAAATTGTAGATAATCGTTTTTGGAAGCAGATTGTCTGAATCCAGTTTGTTCAGATACGCCGCGAGCGTCTGCGCCTGTGGAAAATCGCCGATGGAATCAAAGCCCATGTCGGGTCCAAGCTGTTTGAGCAGTCGGTCGTTGTTGTTACGCAAGGCGCCGAGGTGGAGCTGTTTCGTCCAGCCGCGTTTCGCGTCGAGATGACCAAAGAACACCATCATGAATGAGGCGAACTGTGAATGCTCCAGCGGCGAAACCTCCACCCCTGCCCGGGCCTTGTCGAAAATTCCCGCCGCTACTTTCTCCGAACAAAAGTCCGCGAAGCAATGATTCAAACCATGGTCGGACAGCCGGCAATTCTGCGAATGGAAATACTCGTGCCGCTTTTCCAACGCGTTGATGAAGGCGCTGAAACCGTTGATGTTCGTATTTGCGGCTGCCGAAAGCTGCTCCACCCATTTATTAAAGCTCGTAGGCGAGTTGACTGTCAGCGCCTTGTCAGGCCGGAACGCCGGCAACAGCTTCGTCGGATGTCCGCTCTTCGCGAAAGCACGGTGATACTCCAGACTGTCCACCGGATCGTCCGTGGTGCAAACGACCTTTACCATCATCTTTTTCAGCAGGCCATGCGTGGTGAATGCCGGCGTGGCGAGTTTGGCATTGGCCAGTTTCCAGATTTTGGCGGCGGTCTTTTCGTTCAGCAAATCCGTGATGCCGAAGTAGCGCTTTAGCTCAAGATGCGTCCAGTGGTAGAGCGGATTGCGCAGCGTGTGCGGAACTGTTTTTGCCCAGGCATTAAACTTTTGATCCGGCGTGGCATCGCCGGTGACGTATTTTTCGGCAACGCCGTTGCTGCGCATCGCGCGCCATTTGTAATGGTCGCCTTCCAACCAGATCTCAAATAGGTTTTTGAACTGCCGGTTTTCCGCGATGTCTTTCGGCGAAATGTGGCAGTGATAGTCAAAGATGGGTTCGGCCTCGGCGTATTTGTGATACAGCCGGCGCGCGGGCTTGCTGCCTAGCAGAAAATCATCGTTGATGAAGGCTTTCATGGCTTATTTGTCCAACAGTAGCGGTTTCATGTGCCGCTCGAAAAGATTTTCCGTAACGTTTTTGGCGATGATGGCTTCGTGTTTTTTCAACGCATTGAGGTAGCGGTCACCTTTCTTGGCGGCGACTTTGAAGCTGACGTGCAACAACTGGCGGAAGCTGGGATTGAACGCCGGATTCTTCTGGTCGTGTCGTAGCGCGTCGGTGAATTGCTGAGAACTCCAGCCGTTCACGCTGGCTGCCGCTGGCAGTTTGGTCTTATCAATATCAATGACGCTGGCATACGGCGCGCAAAATTCGTCCACGTGCTCGATGGCATAGGCGTAAATCTCCTTCGCGATCTCAAGCCCATCGCCATCCGCTTCCGCAAGACCGATAAGTTCTTCAAGCCAGGTTGTACCGGCGGTCTTGATATGCACGCCCGCGTCGAATTTCTTCAGCGCCTTGCGCATCGGCTCGTAGATAGAAAACTTATCGCTCCCGGAATGCACGCTCAGCTTAAGCGATGGCGGCAAGCCATATTTCTGAATGGCGAAGGCGATGACCGCGAGGTCTTCATTGAACTCCTGCTCGAACTGCTTAACGTCGCCGACATAATCCACGCCCTTGTTGAACCGGCCGGTGAACTTCGGCGCGATGGTTTGGAGCGGGATTTTTTCATCTGCCAGCGCGGCGAGAATGATCAGCAATTCCGGCGGCGTCTGCGGGCTGTCGGTTTCATCCATCGAAACTTCGGTGATGAAGTTTGCCGCGCCCTTGGCTTTGGCGATGTGCTGGTAAATTTTTCCGGCGTCCTGCACGGCGAGCAAAAACTTATTTGCCACACGCTCGACTTCGGCGCGTTTGATTTCAAAAGGCCGGTCAATGTACGGGATGGAAATCTGGCCGATGAGTTCGGGATGCCGGTCAACAAACGCCTGCACGTCCGCCGCCGCCGCCGCCGGCTTGGCGATGGAATCCGCAACGTCAATCGTGAAGAAATCAGACGGTGCAATGAAACGATCCACCGTTTCGAGCCGGATGTGGTCGGCATCCACGTGATAGCTTTTCTTCCAGCCGAGCGAGGCCGCGGCGTGATCCGCCTCGGCTCTGAGGCTGGCTGGCTCGGTGCCGATAAAGGTGTGCTCACGGTTGGACTTGTTCCAGACGGGAATGAATTCCGCGCCCAGTTCCGTGGCCTTGACGCAAGCAGCAAGTTGAGCCTTACCCTGATGGCCAAAGCGGTCGCCCATGCCGAAGGAGAATTTGCCGAGACGTAGGTATTGGTTCATAAATTGATGTTGGCGACAGGGTAATAAATCCCTGCGGTCCTGCGCCATGCGATAATGGCCAAATACTATTCCAGTAGGTCAACCGGTGGTATCGCCAAAACGGGTTAGGCACTGGGCAGTTAACTAATCTCCTGGGAACCCGGTTTATTACAGCGTAGGCTTAGTGGGTCGTGAAGGTGCCACGATAGTAAATATCAACGTAGTCGTTATTGGTATCGTACTGGCTCCAAAGAATATTACCGGCGTTGGTATTCTTGAAGTTTAGCTGCAACCAGTCAGTGCCGATGACAGTATTGGAATAAAGATAGCTCAATTGCACCATGGCAGTACCAGGACTGAAGTTCGTGTAGGTGTAGTTCCCAGAATAGGTGCTGGGAAAGAAGGGATTATTGTAGATGGTGTAGACAAAACTTCCAGTATTGGTGAATTGGATGTTGGCATAGAAGCCAATTGGCAAAGTTAGGTTCGTGATACTGGCCGGCGCGTAATTGGAAGCGGTCGTCATCACAAACGAACTGAGAGTGCCGTCGCCGTTGGTGAATAGACCGGTATTGGGGGCGAAGAAAATGAGCCGGGCGGTGCTGTTGGTCCCAGACAGTATGGGTGGTTCGGTGGCCGTAAGATTGAGTTGCCCGATGTTGGTGGCGGCACGGTTGTAAGTGTAATTGCCCACGTCGTTGTCAAAGTTGGTGTTCACCGAAGCCTGACCGTAAGTATCCACGCCAAACTGCAAGTTGAAACTGCCATCCACGGAATAAATCTGAAAGCTACGATTGCTAACCGTAAGCGGTGCGTCTCCGCCAGCCACTTGCGAGTCGATGAAAAACCGTCCGGTGTCTGTGCCATTGGTCTGGCCGCTGGCGGTGTAATCAGACTCGGAATACCCACCATAATTGGTAGCGTCGAAGCTGGCTATTAGGTAGGTCGTGCCATTGGTCCCAGTCAGCTTGAGCAGCGCGCCAATGGGGCTGTATTGCGTGTAGGTGTAGCTGCCGGAGTTGGTGTCCCCGGAAATCAGGCCGGTCGTTGTGTAGGTCGTGGTATTATAAAGTGTGCCGTTGCCGTCGCCCTGACTGCCAATGGACCAGATTAATTTGCCAGTAACGTTTGCCGGGGCGAAATTGGAAGCAGCGGTGAACTGCATATAGCCGGTGTTCGTCCGAGTGGAGTTGGTGATGCCGACCTGTGCAAAGCTGGGGGTGTAAAACGCCATGCTAAAATTCTCCGGATTATTAACGATGCTAGGCGGGGCGGTGTATTTGAACCGCAACGTGCCGCCGCCGCCGGAGGGAGTGTAAGTGTACGTGCCCACCCCGTCAGGGTAGTTGGTATTCTGGGAAACTTGACTGAAGGTGCTTTTGCCTAAGGTGACCGTGAAGAGCGTTGTGTTACTCACATCGGTTACGCCAGCGGTCTGTCCCGCTAAACTCGCCGGCGCACTGTTATAAACCAAGTTGACAACAAAGGTCGCGGAAGGATTATTGCTAGAATTCACGGCATATGCATTGAAGGTGTTTGCACCAGGTAACAGACGGACATTGGCCGTCCAATTGGTCCAGTGATTGGTGGTGGCGGCAGACTGCCAGAAGCCACTGTTCAGTTGATAATACACGTTGGTTACTCCGACTTTATCCGAGGTGGTGCCTTGGATGACAAAATCGGCAGGATATCCGTTGGTGCTAGGAAGTGTGCTCCCCACGCTGATCGTCGGCTTGCCCAGATAACCGAAGTTGGCAACGAGGGTGAGGTTGGAAGTCATGAGAAACGTCACCTTAGCGGCGGTGGTCAAGACGTTGCTGTTACCGTCCGTCCAGTTCCTGAAACCGTAGCCCTTTTGGGTGCCTTTGCCTGCCTTTGCCGACATATAATAGCTCTTGCCGATGACCAGTTGCTGGCCGTTGTAATTCGGAGTGACGGTGCCGTTACCGTTGATTGCCACGGTCATAGCGGTGCTCACGGAGTAAAATACCTTCACGGTGTTGGTCGCCGAAGATTTCCCGGTGTTATCCAAGGCGCTGGCGGCAAAGGTGTTGGTTCCCGGAATCCAAGTAATCGGGGCGGACCAGCTCGTCCATGGGCTGGCACCTGTTGCATTATTCCAACTGCCTTGATTTAGCGAGTAGACCACGTTGGAAATCCCGGCGCTGCCGGAGGTCGTGCCGGTAATGGTGTAAGCAGCGCTGGTGAATGTTTGGCCCGACTTGAGGTTGGTGAAGGATACCGTGGGCTTGGTGGCAGCCAGAATGGTGTTGGTCGCACCCGTTAGCGCGACAATCAAGCACAACAGCGGTAAATGAACCGACAACTGACGGCAATATGGTTTCATGATAAAATCTCCGGCTATTTGGTGCAGTTCACGATGGAATTGCATCGTGAAACGTTGCACTAAACTTGTGAGCTTTCAATAAAAAAGGATGACAGTTCGGACCGGGAAATATTATGCGGTAAAATGAAGATTACTCGCCGCCTAGTTTTGGTTCCTCGACGTCTAGAAATCCATTCAATTGCCTGAGTCGCGTCGGATGCCGCATCTTGCGCAGCGCCTTCGCCTCGATTTGGCGGATACGCTCGCGGGTCACGCGGAACTGCTGGCCAACTTCATCCAGCGTGCGCGCGTTGCCGTCGCCCAGGCCGAAGCGCAACTCCAGCACCTGCCGCTCGCGCTCCGTCAGGCTGCACAGCACGTCGCCCATCCGCGACTTCAACAAGCTGAAGCTCGTCATGTCCAGCGGATTGTCGGCCGCCTTGTCCTCGATGAAATCGCCGAAGCTCGCCTCGTCGCCGTCACCCACCGGCGACTGGAGCGACACTGGCTGCTGCGCCATCCGCAGCACCGCATTCACGCGGGGAACTGATAGCTGCATCTCTTCCGAGATTTCCTCCGGCGTCGCCTCGCGGCCCAGCTCTTGGAAGAGCTTTTTCTGCGCGCGCAACAGCTTGTTAATGATGTCAATCATGTGGACCGGGATGCGAATAGTCCTGGCCTGATCCGCAATACAGCGGGTTATGGCCTGCCGAATCCACCAAGTAGAGTAGGTCGAAAACTTATAGCCTCGCTTATACTCAAACTTATCCACCGCCTTCATCAAACCAATGTTGCCCTCCTGTATCAAATCCAGGAACGACAGTCCGCGGTTGGTATATTTTTTGGCGATGGAAATCACCAGGCGCAGATTCGCCTCCACCATTTCTGTCTTGGCCTGTAGCGACCGCGTAGCCGCATCACGTAGGTGGTCGAACGCTTCCAGGAAATCCGCCGCCGGCATCCGCACAAATTCCTCCAGCGCCCGCAGCTTCTGCTGTTCCGCCTCGACGAGATGTTTTTGCGCCGAAGATTCGCGCTGATCCTGCGCATCCGCGAGCGCCCGCAGTGAGTAGCGGATTTTTTCGTGGATGTTTTCGGCCACCAGCGCCATCTCCTCGTTCACCTTGTGCTTGAAACAGAATTTCGGAAAAAGCGCCGCCAGTTTCTTGTCCAGCTTGAGAAACTCGTCGTGTTCGCGATTGCGCTTGGCGTTCTGATGCGCCGCGCGCCAGAGATTAAAATGCCGGTCCACCTCCGCGTCCAGCGCGCGCGCTTGCGCCACCAATTTGCGCAGCGTCTGCAAATGCGTCTCGCGGTTGGCGATATGTTTATCGATGACCACCCGGTCAAAGCGTTCGCGCGGCGGATCGGCCAGCAGCTTCTCCGCCAGCGCAATGTGTTCCTTGCCCGTAAAACCGAAACTATAAACCACCACGCACAATTCGTTATCCGCCTTTTCGATCCGCTTGGAAATTTCTACCTCCTGCTCGCGCGTCAGCAATGGCACCGCGCCCATCTGCCGGAGATACATCCGCACCGGGTCGTCCAGCGCCTCGAGGTGGCGGGATTCAATTTCTTCCTCTTCCGCCTCCTTGCCCGCTTCCGCGTGGTCCAGGATTTCAATCTCCAGTTCACGGAGCTTGGTTAAAATTTCATCCAGTTCCTCCGGCGTGGATAATGATTCGGGCAGCGCCTCATTGATGTCGTCGAAGGTGAGGTGCCCCTGTTCTTTGGCGAGGAGGACCAGGTCCCGGATTTTCGCAGCCAACTCCGTGGCGCGATCCACCGGCGCGGCGGCGGCCGGCAGCCCGGGCGGCGCGGTCGGGGAAGTTTTTTTGGGCTTGGTTTTGGGCATGCCACCACCGGCACGGATAAAAAATCCGGTGGGCTGCGAATATGAAAACTACGGACGACAACGTCAAGCGGCGAAACGCTGTTCGCTCACTTTTTTTTCTCTACCAAAATGCCCCGCCGTTCGAGGTGGGGCAGAATCATCTCCACCGTGCGCTCCACGGCCCCGAGATTTTCGGCGACCAATGCCAGAGCCGCGCGCCCCAGCGCTACGCGGCGCGGTTCGTCCGCGAGTAATTCGCCGATAACGCGCTCCAATTCTTCCGGCGTCGGTACTTGGAGCGCGGCGTTTTTCTGGAGAAAGGCGCGGGTGATGTCGGCAAAGTTCTGCATGTTTGGGCCGAACACAACCGCCTTGCCCAGCGCGGCCGGCTCGATCGGGTTCTGGCCGCCGATGGCCGTGAGGCTTTTGCCGATGAACACCACCGTGGCTGCATCATAGAAAAATTTCAGCTCGCCCGTCGAATTGACCAGCAGGCACTCCAGTCCACCGGGCGGCAGATGCGTGTCCGCAAAAATTTCAGTGCGGCAGACAAATTTCACACCGCGCACTTTCAGGCCATGCCCGATGTCTTTGGCGCGTTCGAAATGGCGCGGCACCAAAATCAAGAATAGCTTGGGGAATTTCACCCGCAGCCGCCGCACCATGTCGGCTAGAATAATTTCCTCCCCGTCATGCGTGCTGCCGGCCACCAGAATCAGCGCATCGTCCGGCACGCCAATCTGGCGGAGCAAACCGCGCACGTTTAACCGGCTGACTTCACTAAACTTGGCCGCATCAAACTTCATGTTCCCCACCACTTTTACCGCGTTTTCCCGACAGCCCACAGCCCGGAGGCGCACGGCATCCGCTTCATTCTGGCAGCCGACGCCGGTGAACGATTGGAACAAGGACCGGAAGATAAAACCGAACTTCAGGTAGCGCGGATAAGAGCGATCGGAGATCCGGGCGTTGGCGAGGAAGACTGGAATTTTCAAAGTAGCGGCTCGCCAGAGAAAGTTCGGCCAAATTTCCGCTTCCACGAGGATGATGGCCTGCGGGTTGATGGTGGACATCGCGCGCCGCACATATTTGGCGCGGTCAATCGGGTAATAAATCTTGCTGACGCGCGTCGGCAGCCGGCGGCGCAGTTCTGACATGCCGGTGGTGGTAGTACAGGAGACGACCATCTTGGCATTTGGGGCACGCGCTTCCAGCGCATTGATGAGCTGGGTGCAGAGGTTGACCTCGCCCACACTGACAGCGTGCAACCAGATCACGTGGCGGTTGGTGAGGGCTTGCTTAAGCGCCGCATCGTATTTGGAAAAACGCTCGCCGAAACCGGTGCGCCAGCTGCCGCGCCGCCGCATGCGCCAGAAATAATACGGCGATGCCAGTATAAAAAATACCAGGAACAGTATGTTATAGAGTGTGCGCACTTTGAAATTCCCATGCCCCGCTAAGCCTTGGGCCGACGGCTGGTGCAGAAAATTGTTACAGAATCGTAACCCGATTTCAACTTCGGAAAAACCCTAACGCCCGCCGCCAGGGCTGTGCCGGTTCACACTACCATGAGAATGGCCCACGCGCTCCAGTCGCTGGTGCCGGCGGTGCCTGCCACGCTCACTTGCACACAATAAATCTGTCCGGGAATCAGACCGCTAAACGTCGTGTAGGTCGCCGTGGACTGCTTGGTTTGCAGGATTACATCCGGGTTGGCAGCGAGCGCCAGCCGCCAATTATGAATGAGCGTGCCATAGACCGGCGCCACGCTGGCATCCAAATCCCCGCTGTAAGTTCCCCGGGAGAGCTCGGGCATCGTCGGTTTGGGCAGGTCGCCAATACGGAAACGTAGCGGCTTTTGAATGGGAAAATTACTGGTCAGTAGCACCGTGAGGTTGCCGTGACATTCCTCCGTCACATCCAAGGCGAGTGAGCGGACCAAGGGATAGAGCGCCCGCCGTTTTTGAACTTTAAGCGAAATCGCGCCCCGGGCAAAATCGGACGCCTCCACTAGCGCGCGCTCAAATTCAGCCAGCGCCGCCTTGATCAGCAGCAGCAACGCCACCGCTTTGGGATAGGCCGCATTGCCGGTCATGCCGGCGAGGATTTTTTTGATATCCAAGACCAAATCGGTATCAGTGCGCCGGGTGAGGAAACGAATGGAAGGTTTTACAATCATAAAGATGGGCTATGAGTTGAGTGTTGGTGGGGCAGACTCACTATGCGAGACAATTGTATGAATACTTTCGGCGTGTCTGCGAACGGTGACCGCCCGGCTGTCTAGTTTTCCCGCCGTTTAACTCGGTTGGGAAAGACTTTTAACAACTGTTAAAAGCATTTCGTCACCTGACCCGCCGCGTAAGCCACTTGGTAAAGCGCCAGTGGATGTTAAAGAAACCCGCTTGCCACCGTTCACAGCCTCGCTGTCAATTGGCAAAACAAATCCGCCACCTGACATAAGCGCTTTGCCATGTGTCAAAACGACTGACTTAACTTTAAAAACTGCTTTGTCACCTGGCTTAATTAGGCTGCCACCTGTCAGAGCCGTCGTGGCAGGTGGCAAAATGATGGCGGAACTCATTGCCAAGCCTGTGTCAGGTGGCATCGTGGGGTTTTATAAGGTGGTTGTTAGGAAATCTCTGTCTCCAACTAAAGTTTTACCCTCCGATTATCCAATATTTAGGGAGTTTTGCGGTATATCGGTTTCCGCCCTCGCCTATGTCAATTCGTACGGAAAAAGATCAGCCAGATAATCACCAGCACTGGCAGGAGGAAGGGCAGGGAGTATTTTAGGACATAATTGATGAATGACGGTACCGGCACACCGTTCTGTTCGGCAATGGCCTTGACCATGAAGTTCGGGCCATTGCCAATATAAGTGGCCGCCCCGAAAAACACGGAGGCGATGCTGATGGCCAGCAGATGATGCGCATGGGTCACCAGCAGCGGCTGGATGTCTTCCGCCCCGGCCGTAGCGTGCAGCGAGGTCAGAAAGCCCAGATAAGTCGGTGCATTGTCCAGCGTGCTCGAAAGAACGCCGGTGCCCCAGTAGAAAATAGCCGGCGACGGATGCTGGCCGAGCAGGTTCGTGCTGTTTTGATTCAGCCAGTTCAAGGCCGGCATCATGGTGCTGAACAGTCCGGCAAAGAGAATGGCAACTTCCTGCACGGGATGGAAATCAAACTGGTTGGCCGCATGCACGGATTTCTTGGTCGTGAAATAAGAGCCCGCCGCCGCCGCGAGCATCAGGCCTTCGCGCAGGAACAGGGGTTTTTCCACAAACACCGCCACGAGGATGACCGCGAGAAAGAATAAGTTGGGCAGACCTTCGATTTTCCACGCTTCACCCGCTGGTTTATCCTCGCGCTGGGCGGGCAAGGTACGGAGGTAATGTCGTTGATCCACAAAATAGAAGATGGCGAGCAGCAGACCGCCGCCCAGCAGCCACAGCGGCCAGCAGTTTTGCGTCACCCACCAGAACGGGACACCTTGCAGATAGCCGAGGAACAGCGGCGGATCGCCAATGGGCGTGAGACAGCCGCCAATATTCGCCACGAGAAAAATAAAGAAGACGATGTGATGCGCCGCAATGCGGGATTTATTCAGTTGAATCCACGGCCGGACGAGCAGCATCGCCGCCCCGGTGGTGCCAAGGACGTTGGCAATAATGGCGCCGATGAGCAGGAAAACCACGTTGGTCAGCGGGGTGGCTTTGCCTTTGGTACCGATGTGGATGCCGCCGGACACGACGAACAGCGAGCCGACGAGCGCGATGAAGCTGACGTATTCGTGAGCCGCTTCCGCGAGGCTATGGGTATCATGTAAAGCCAGCAGATAGTACCCCGCGGTGATGGCCCCGAGACCGAGCGCGACTTTGGCGTAATGCCGCAGCCACCAGCCCGGCGCAAAGATGGGCGTAGCCGCCATTGCGCCGAGTAATAGCACGAAGGGCAGCAGCGTCAGGAATTCAGCCATCGTCATGGCGCTGAATTGTGGGGAGGTTCTGGCGGTGGTCAAACCCAAACGTAAGCGGACGGTGACTTGACGGCGTGCTGGTTCGCTGCGAAGGTTTTGCGCTTGCCGCAGGATTTACCAGCAAAGGCGACGAGCACCTTGTTCGCTGACCTCGCTAAGACTCCCGCTGTGCAGACGCTCGCACGGCGCTTGGAGGTGGGCGGAGCGCTGTCGGTTGCCGGCATCGCGTCTACGGCCCAGCCGTTCTTCGCTGCATTGGTGCAAGCGCTGTTTCCGCAAAGGCCGGTTGTCATCGTCACGGAAAACCTGAAGGCGCAGGAAAGCTTTCAGCAGGATTTGGAGACGTGGCTGGCGGTTGAGTCCAATGGCCAAAGTTCAAATGCCAAAGCCGAGCCGTCCCAAATTCCAACTGCCAACTCCCAACTGCTCTTCTATCCGGCGTGGGAGATTTTGCCGCATGAAGAGAAATTGCCGCATGCCGACGTCATCAGCGACCGTCTGCAAACGCTCGTGGCACTTTCAGACAACTCAAAACTTAAGACTCAAAATCCAAAACTGCTCGTGGTGACGAGCGTCATTGCGCTGCTGCAAAAAACCTTTCCGCCGGGCGAGATTCAGGAACGGACGCGTAACTTCAAACGCGGTGACCGGATTGCGCCGTTGGATTTGATTGAGTGGCTGGAAGCACAGGGCTACGAACCGGAGGCGCAGGTTTCGCAGAAGGGTGAAATTGCGTTGCGCGGTGGCATAGTGGACATATTCCCACCGACCAACCCGTGGCCAGTACGATTGGAGTTTTTTGGGGATGAACTGGAATCGTTGCGCGAGTTTGACCCGCTCACACAAGTTTCGCGGGGAGAGATTTCCATGGTGGTTTTGCCGCCCGCGGGCGAGTTGGGAATCTTAAAGCAAAGGCAGCATGCAAAGCCGTTAGCTTCATTGCTCGACCATTTGCCGCGTGAAACGGTTTTTCTGCTTTGTGAGCCGGAAGCCATCGCGGTTCAAGCGGATGCTTACGAACAGCAGGTTCCGAAGGCTGATTCCTTCTTCATTTCGTGGCCGGATTTCCTGGTGGAACTATATCGGCGAAGATTTACGGCGGTTGAATTGGTTGAGACCGTAGATAGTGGCGAAGCTAATCCGCTCTTTGAAAACCTCGACGCCTTTCGGCCATTGGCTGAACGCGCTCCGGAGCCGCAGGTGGCCGAAGCCCTGCGCCGCGAATTCTTTCAGCAGCTTCACCGCTGGCTGCGGCAGGATTACGCTGTCCACGTCTTTTGCAATAATGACGGCGAGCGCCAGCGGTTCGAGGAAATCTGGAAGGAACATGGTTTTAGCGCGGAAGAAAAATTAGCTGTTCAAGTCGGCTCGCTGGCTCGCGGCTTTATTTGTGCCGAGGCAAAGCTGGTGGTGGTCACGGATGCGGAAATCTTTGGGCGTTATAAAATCCAGCGGCCGCGTCGTCAGAAAAGTTCTCATGCTCAGGCGGCGCGCTCGGCGCTCGATATTGATTTCACGGATTTGGAGGAAGGCGATTTGGTGGTGCATTTGCAGCACGGCATCGGGCGTTATCGCGGTTTAAAAAAGATGCCGGCGGGCAACAGCCGGCATGTTTTGGAGGGTAATCCGCAAACAGCCGATTCAATCGAATGTCTGGTCATTGAATACGCGCCGGCGAACGATGGTGAAGCAGCGCCCAAACTTTATGTGCCCGTCAGTGAGGCGCATCTCGTCAGCAAATACGTCGGCGCGGGTAAGGTGAATCCACCGCTTAATCAACTGGGCGGCACGCGTTGGGCAAAGGCGAAAGAGCAGACTGAAAAGGCGGTGCGCGACATTGCGGCGGAAATGCTGCGTATTCAGGCGGTGCGGGAAACTCAGGCTGGTCATGCGTGCAAGCCGGATACGCAATGGCAGCGGGAATTTGAAAGCGCTTTCATCTACGAGGAAACGGCGGACCAGGTCACTGCCATTGCGGCGACCAAAGCGGACCAGGAGCGGGCCAAGCCGATGGATCGTTTGATTTGCGGTGACGTGGGTTTTGGTAAAACGGAAGTGGCCATCCGGGCTGCTTTCAAATGCGTGATGGACGGAAAACAAGTGGCGATTCTCGTCCCGACGACGGTGCTGGCGCAGCAGCATTATAATAATTTTCGCGATCGCATGGCGGATTACCCGATACGCGTCGAACTGCTTTCGCGTTTTCGCACGAGGCGGGAGCAGGATCTGGTGGTGAAAAATCTCGCGGCGGGGGCGGTGGATATTTTGATTGGCACGCATCGCATTGTGCAGGAAGACATCGCGTTCAAAGATTTAGGGCTGGTGGTGATTGACGAGGAGCAACGGTTTGGGGTTGTGCACAAAGAGCGGTTCAAGCGGCTGCGGACGATGGTGGATGTGCTGACCTTGAGCGCCACGCCGATTCCGCGCACGCTCTATCTTGCACTCACCGGCGCGCGCGACATGAGCACCATTCAAACGCCGCCGCATGATCGGCTGCCGGTCGAGACGATTGCGACGCCTTATGACGAGCGTACGATTCGCGATGCCATCCAGCGCGAAATGAATCGTGGCGGGCAGACCTTTTTCCTGCACAACCGCGTGACGACGATTGAGACGATGCGCGAAAAATTACAGGCGCTCGTTCCGGATGCGCGCATTGTGGTGGGTCATGGCCAGATGCATGCGGATGATTTAGAAGAGGTGATGACGAAGTTTGTCAACGGCGATGCGGATGTTCTCCTATCCACCACTATCATCGAGAGCGGTCTCGATATTCCGAATGCAAATACCATTATCATTGACCGGGCGGATCGATTTGGTTTGAGCGAGTTGTATCAGTTGCGCGGGCGGGTCGGGCGCTACAAGCATCAGGCCTTTGCTTATCTGTTGCTGCCGCGCCACGCACGCTTGCTTACCGATGTACGCAAACGCATTAGTGCGATGAAGCAATACGCGTCGCTCGGTAGCGGATTTAAAATCGCGATGCGTGATTTGGAGATTCGCGGTGCGGGGAATCTTTTGGGTGCGGAACAAAGTGGTCACATTACTGCCGTTGGCTTCGAGCTGTATTGCCAGCTGCTCAAGCAAAGTGTGGGTGCGTTGAAAGGCGAAAAAGTAAAGCCGCGCGTCGAGGTGCGTATCGCGCTGGATTTTCTTGGTGACGCCAGCACGTTGCCGGAGAACTACGTCACCGAGCCGCACCATCGCATCGAGATTTATCGCAAGCTGGCGCAGGCTACGGACAAGCCGGCGCTCGATGGCTTGCAAAAAGAATTGCGCGACCGTTTCGGTCCGCTGCCGTCGCCAGTGGAGGTGCTGCTGGTCGTGGGCGAACTGAAAATTCTCGCCAGCGAAAAGGGTGTCACGAGCATAGAAGTTGACGAAGACAAATTAAAAATCACGCGTCATGGTGATTTTATCACGTTCGGTGGCAAATTTCCGCGGCTCACCAAAAAAGAAGTGAAGGCGAAATTGAAGGAAATCAAGCGGTTACTGTTGGCGATTTAATTTGGCTTCCGGGGTCTGTTTATTGGATAATTTCCCCCTCACCTTTCTATGAAACATTTACTTGTTCTACTGTCCGCAGGTGTGCTGTTTTTATCAGTACGCACGGAAGCCGCTGATTCGCTCGAGCAAAATTTCAAAAACCCGCCCGCTGATGCCCGTCCCTGGGTCTATTGGTTTTGGAACAACGGTAACGTGACGAGTAATGGTATCACCGCTGACCTCGAAGCCATGCAGCGTGTCGGTATTGGCGGCGTGCTGATCATGGACGTGAAGGAGCGATTTGCACCACCGCAAGGCACGGCGGAGTTCATGAATCCGGAATGGCAAAAACTATTTGAGTTTTCGGTGCAGGAGGCTGGGCGGCTTGGCTTGGAGATTAACATGGACAACGGGCCAGGTTGGACTGGTAGCAGCGGCCCGTGGATTACGCCGGAACTTTCCATGCAGAAGCTGGTCTCGGCCAATCTCACAGTCACGGGGCCGACGAATCTTGCCACCGTGCTGCCCAGGCCGGCCTTGAACAATGTAGTCCAGAATTACTTTAATTCGCAGATCAAGTTCAAGGAATACTACGAGGACGTCGCGGTTCTGGCCTGGCCGGTGACGACGAACGCCATTATTCCCGCTAACGCGGTGGTGAACCTGACCGCGCAGGTCGGCGCGGATGGAAAATTGAATTGGACCGTGCCGCCCGGGACCTGGCAAATCCAGCGCATCGGTCACACGACGACGGGTTCGAGTACGCGGCCGCCGGTAGCGGGCGGTAATGGACTGGAGTGCGACAAGCTGAGTGCCGACGCGATGGATGCGCATTTTGCCGGCATGATGGCGAAGCTTATCAAAACGGCGGGCCCGCTCGCGGGTAAGGCGCTCGTGGCGACGCACATTGACAGTTGGGAAGTGGGGGCGCAGAACTGGACGCCGAAGTTCCGTGAGGAATTTCAGAGGCGGCGCGGTTACGATCCGCTGCCCTGGCTGCCGTGTGTCACGGATGCGGCGCACGAAAAAATAAATGGGAAAACCGTTACCACCTTTAAGCACGATCTGGAAAGTACGGCGAAGGCGGCGCGGTTCCGTTGGGATTTTGACCAAACAATCGCAGAACTGCTCGCTGAGAATTATTCCGGGCGGATCGAAAAACTAGCGCGAGAAAATGGTTTGAGGTTCACGTTGGAAGGCTACGACCTGCCCTTCGGCGATGAGTATACCTACACGGCGCGGGCGGATGAACCGATGACTGAATTCTGGACGATGGGCTGGAGCGGGAGGACGACCAAGTCCAAGGCGGAAGAGATGGCGTCTGTCGCACACGTCTATGGCCATGCAATTGTTGGGGCGGAATCGTTCACCTCGGGCGACAAGGAAGAATGGAAGCTTACGCCGGCGGATATCAAGTCGCTGGGGGATTATGAATTTTCGCAGGGCGTGAACCGTTTTGTGGTACATCGTTACGCGCATCAGCCCTACCTTGACCGCGTGCCAGGCGCGACCATGGGACCATGGGGGCTGCATTATGAGCGCACACAGACGTGGTGGGAAATGTCTGGTGCCTGGCACGAATATCTGGCGCGCTGCCAGTATTTATGCCGGCAGGGAAAGTTTGTGGCCGACTTGCTCTATCTCCGGCCAGAAGTGCCGAACCAGACATTCTTTACGCCCAATCCAGCGCCGCCCGCCGGTTATCGGTTCGATGAAATCAGTGCGGAGGCTTTGTTACAACGCGTCTCGGTGCAGGATGGGAAACTCATGCTGCCGGACGGGATGGATTATCGCGTGCTGGTACTGCCGCCGGTAAAAACGATGACGCCCGCGCTACTCGAAAAAATTAATAATCTAACACGCGCGGGCGCCACGGTGGTTGCGAGCGGTGCGCGGCCGCAGGCTTCCCCGAGTTTGCAGAATTTTCCCAAGTGCGATGAAGTTGTGGCCCAACTGGGTCGGGAGATTTGGGGAGATTGCGATGGGAAGACGACAACCGAAAATGCTTCAGGTCAGGGCAGAATGATTTGGGGTCAGCCGCTGGAAAAAGTCTTGGCTGACTTGAAGGCTTCGGCTGATTTTACGGCTAATGTGAACCTTAACTGGATTCATCGCCGTGTCGATGGTGCCGAGATATATTTTGTTGCAAATCCGGCCAGTGCGGCGGTCGAAGCGCGCTGCACATTCCGCGTGAAGGGGCTGCGCCCGGAATGGTGGAATCCAGAGACCAGTGAGACTACCTCGCTTGCGGCTTACGAAGAAACTGCGGCTGGCATCACTGTGCCGCTTAGGTTTGGGCCGAGCGGGTCGGCCTTCATCGTGTTTCGCCAGCCAAACGGTAATTTTGATCCGGTGGTAAGAGTTCTGCGCAACGGCCAGCCTTTGCTTGAGACGTCGTCAAAGGTTGATGACTTCAAGGTTCTAAAGGCCAGCTATGGCATTCCCGGTGATGCGTCGCGAACACGAGATGTGCGTGCGCAGGTGCAAGCGCTAATTGACCAAGGCAAAACTACGTTTGCAGTCGGGGATTTGGCAGAAACGGGCGATCCGGCTTATGGCGTTGTGAAAACACTTGCTGTGGAATATGTCGTTGCCGGAAAAACTAATAAAGCCACCGGCAAAGATCCCGAAACAATCACACTTGGTGGTTCGGTGGCGGAGTCGGAACGGCCGGCGGAAATTCTCTGTGATGGAGCGGGAAACTTGCGCCTCGTTGCCCGTGAACCGGGCAGCTACGAATGGATTACGGCGTCCGGCCTAACGAATCGCGCGAATCTTGCGGAAGTCTTGCCGCCGATTGATATCACTGGTCCGTGGCAGTTGAGTTTTCCACCCAAATGGGGTGCCCCAGAATCGGTGACGCTGACAAATTTGGTTTCGTGGGCTGACAACTCGGATACCGGAATAAAATACTTTTCCGGCACGGCGACCTATCGGTCATCCTTCGATCTTTTCAATACAAAGCTGGTATCCCAGGGTTCAAGATTGTTTATTAACTTGGGCGATGTGCGGGTGGTGGCGCGGGTAAAGGTGAACGGTCAGGACTGCGGCATCGCATGGCGTCCGCCATTTCGTGTTGAAATTACTGGCGCGGTGCGCCCGGGTGCAAACGCGCTTGAAATCCAGGTTGCGAATCAGTGGCCTAACCGCATGATCGGTGACGCTTCGCTGGCGGTGGAACAGCGGTTTACGTGGAGTTCGTGGGAACCATTCACCAAGGATACGTCACTGTTGCCGTCGGGACTCCTGGGTCCGGTGAGAATCGAAATAAAACAGTGAACATATTGAAGTCAGGTTGTTTAACTGTGGGAAAAGAGTTGAATTTTAGCTCAAAAAAAACTACACATACGCTCCTTGAAATGCTCAAGGTCGCCCTGATTGTTTTTAGCTTTAATCCGGTTCAATCGCGTGGCGGTGGTTTGCATTCATTAAAATAAAAGAAATAATTTAAATTACCCATGTCCATCCTCGTCACCCCCGCCACCAAGGTTCTCGTCCAAGGCATCACCGGTAGCTTTGGCGCGAAGCACGCGCAACTCTCCATTGATTATGGAACCCACATTGTCGCCGGCGTCACGCCTGGCAAGGGTGGGCAGTTTTTTGAGCACGGTGGCAAGAAGGTGCCGATTTTTGACACTGTCGCCGATGCGGTTAAGCAGACCGGAGCAACCGCCAGTGCGGTGTTCGTGCCGCCACCGTTTGCAGCGGATGCGATTCTCGAAGGCGCCGATGCCGGTCTTGAACTTGTAGTTACGATTACGGAAGGCATTCCCGTGCGCGACATGGTACGGGTGAAACGCGCTCTGCAAGGGAACACAAAAACTCGGCTCATCGGGCCGAACTGTCCCGGTATCGTCACTCCAGGCGAAGGCAAGGATTCACACGGCGGCTGCCGCATCGGTATTGCCCCCGGCTACATCCATAAAAAAGGTAATATTGGTGTTGTTTCGCGGAGCGGTACGTTGACTTATGAGGCGGTGTGGCAGCTCACCTCGCGTGGCGTTGGTCAGTCCACGTGTGTTGGCATTGGTGGTGATCCGGTGAACGGCACATCTCATTTGGACGTGATAAAACTTTTTAACGCTGACCCGGAAACAACCGGAATCATCATGATTGGTGAGATTGGTGGCAGCGCCGAAGAAGAAGCCGCCGAGTGGATTAAAGCGAATTGTAAAAAGCCGGTCGCTGGGTTTATTGCCGGTGCGACCGCGCCGCCCGGACGCCGCATGGGCCACGCTGGTGCAATCGTAAGCGGAGGCAAAGGCACAGCGGAAGCGAAGATAGCTGCGTTTAAGGCTGCGGGCATAGGCATCGCGGTGACGCCAAGTGAGATGGCGGACACGCTGCTGAAGCTGATGTGATTCGTTAAATCGTTGAATGGTTGAATCGATTCAACAATTTAACTTTTCAACGAATTAACACTTGTGGCTTTTGTCGATTTCATCCTGAACCTTGCCGGTCTACTGCTATGGCTAAACTGGCGTTCCATTCGTTTCGACCCTCTCGCAAAACGTAAGCCGGCCACGCTCATGGGTACGCTGCGGCCCGCTGCGCCCAAAAAATTGCGGCGTTGGCATCTGCTGGTTTTTCTCGCAGCGCTGCTTTTTTTGCGCGCCATTTTTTACCGTTGGATTGCGCCATTATGGATTGGGAAGCTGGATTTGGGTGTGATCGCGCCGACGTTTCGAAGTGACTGGTTTTCAGGAATCCTTCTCTTTTCGTTTTTGAGCTTTGGGCTGACGCTGGGGGTGTTTTACATCGGACTTTTATTTTTGTCCTTGTTGGCCGGGCCGGAGCCGATTCACGGGCTGGTGAAAATCCCGCTGGGACGCCTGGATGGCTGGCCACGCTGGGCAAAAATCCTGTTACCGCTTTTTTGCACAGCCGGATGCTGGTGGTTGACTAGCTGGCTGCTTGGCTGGCTGCAGGTTTTGCCACCGCCGGTTTCCATGGCGGAACGTTTGGAGCAGTCGTTCGTCATTGGGCTGGGTAGCTATCTGGTCTGGAAATTTCCAGCGGGTGCAATCCTTACGCTGCACCTGCTGAACAGTTATATTTATTTCGGAAGAAATCCATTTTGGAAATACCTTAACGTGACCGCGCAGACATTTCTGGCACCGCTGAAAAAAATCCCGTTGCGCGCAGGGAAGGTGGACTTTGCCCCGGTTATTGTAATCGGCCTGATATTTCTTGCGGCGGAATTTGCCGCGCGCCTGCTTAATATTCTCTACGCTCGCCTGCCTATTTGAACGTCGTCACGCAATCTTCGACTTGGGCAGCCTGACGGTGACGGTGGTGCCGGTATCTTTGTTGCTGGTTAGCGACAGTCGGCCACCATGAAGTTCCGCCAGTTTTTTGGCAATGGCCAGACCGAGGCCGAGGCCCTGTTCATCCTTCATATTACGTTCGAACTGGACGTAAGCGTCTATGTGCCTAATGTGTTCGGTGGAAAATCCGCAGCCATAGTCGTGAACTGAAAACTCGATGTCTTCGCCGGTGGTTTTCAGGGTGACCTGAACAGACGAGCCTGACTCAGAAAACTTGAAGGCATTCTGCACCAGCTCTGAAATGATTTTTTTGAAGTATTCCTCAGCCATGGCCAGCGGGGCATCGGTAAGCTCAAGCGTCAGGTCGGGCAGGCGTCCGGCGATTTCCGCCAGCGACATGGCGACGGGTCGCACAGTGTTGGACGGTGCGGTGATTTTCGCGGAGCGCAACGCGATGACGCTATCGGCGTCGGTGGCAACCATTTCCAACCGGGCGTAAAACAAAAAGTTTTCAATGAGCCGTTCGAGACGCAGTCCTGAATTACATATTTCCTTACCCATCTCGGCGACGGTGGCGGGGCCGAGGGTGTCGGCGGAAGTAACCAGCAGTTCGGCGTTGGCGATGATGCCGTTGAGGGGTGTGCGCAGTTCGTGCGGCATCATCATCGAGATGTGCGTGCGCAGCGTGGTGAGTTTCCGTTCGGCGTCGTCGCGAACTGTTTTCACCTTGCGAAGCCGGGCGTTCACGGCGGCATAAAGCTCGTCCACTTTAAACGGCTTTGGCAGGTAATCGTCTGCGCCGAGTTCCATGCCGTGGCGCATTCCGGCGGAATCGGCCATGCCCGTCATCAGGATGAATGGGATGGCAGCCGTTGAAGCGTCGCCGCGCAGTTTTTCCAAGGTGGTGTAGCCCGACCCGTGCTTGTCCATGTTGACATCGCAGAGGATGAGGTCGGGCAAATGATGGCACGCCTTTTGAACGCCATCGGTGCTGTTATGGGCCTCAATGACTTCAAAGCCCTGCTGTTCCAGCGCGATTCGAATCATTTCGCGCAGCCAGGTTTCGTCATCGATGACTAGAATCTTACTCATGGGCAATGTTTTGCCTAAGAAAGCAATTTTCGCGCCGCCGACCCCGTTTTACTGCGAAAGACTGGCCTCAAATTATTTCCGCTGCTCCAGCGGGATGTAAGGATTAATCGTCTTGCCCGTGTAAATCTGGCGGGGCCGGTAAATGCGGCTCTTCGGCTCCTCCATGATTTCCTTATAATTGGCAATCCAGCCGGGCATACGGCCAATGGCAAAGATGACCGTGAACATCTCCAGCGGAATACCGATGGCGCGCATGATGATGCCGCTATAGAAATCCACGTTCGGATAAAGTTTCCGCTCGACGAAATAAGGATCCTTCAGCGCGGCCTCTTCCAGCTTCTTCGCAATGTCCAGTAACGGGTCAGTGATGTGCAATTTGGACAGGACCTCGTCACAGGCTTGTTTAATAATCGTGGCGCGCGGATCGTAGTTTTTATAAACGCGGTGGCCGAAGCCCATGAGTTTCTTGCCACTGTTCTTGTCCTTGGCGGCTGTAATAAATTTTGAACCGTCGTCGCCGGAATTGTGGATGTCCGCGAGCATTTCGAGCACCGCCTGGTTCGCGCCGCCGTGCAGCGGGCCCCAGAGTGCGCACACGCCGGCCGCGCAGCTCGCAAATAGATTTGCCTGGCTGGACGCCACCATGCGGACGGTTGAGGTGGAACAGTTCTGCTCGTGATCCGCGTGCAACAGAAAAATCAAGTCCAGCGCCTTAACCACTTCCGGCTTGATCTCAAAATCCTCATACGGCATCGAGAACATCATGTGCAGGAAGTTCGCCGTGTATTTGTAGTTTTGCTTCGGATAAATCAGCGGCAACCCCTTGGACTTGCGATACGAATACGCCGCAATCGTTCGCACCTGCGAAATCAGCTTCGCCACATAGATATCAAATTGATTGTTCTTGCCCCACTTCCAGTTCATCAAGCCCTCGTCAAAGCAGCTCGCAGCGTTAATCATCGAGGACAAGATGGCCATCGGATGGGCGCCCGACGGGAAACCCTCGAAGTGATACTTCATGTCCTCGTGCAGGTACTGGTGGTCGGTCAGCAGGTCGGAGAAGGTCTTCAACTGCGTGCGGTTCGGCAGCGCGCCATAGATGATCAGGTACGCCGTCTCGATAAAATTGGATTTCTCGGCCATCTCCTCGATGGGGATGCCGCGGTAGCGCAGGATGCCCTGGTCGCCGTCGATGAACGTCACATTACTGGCGCACGAGCCGGTATTGCCATAGCCATCATCGATGGTGATGTAGCCGGTCGTCGCGCGCAGCGCCGAAACGTCCACGGCCTTTTCATTCTCGCTGCCCGTCAGGGTGGGCAGGGTGTAAACTTTTCCGTCCAGTTCTAGTTTGGCTTGATTGCTCATGGCTCCTTTAATTCATTGAAGGGTTAAAACTCAATTGCTTAAAAATTTGCCGTCGAAAAGAAAAATTGCAAGCCGTGAAAAGCAAAATCGCACGATTTTCCACGGCTGCCAATTATCCGTCAGCGTTCTCGCCATGCCCGGCACAGCCACATCCGGCTAATTCAATGCAATCTTTGCAAAGCGTCTGCCCCGCCATTTCCACCACCTCAAAGCTCCCGCACCGCTCGCACGTGGCGTTTTCCGGGTCCTGACCTTCCGTAGTCGAGCTCACGCCTTGCCAAACCCCTCCGCCAACGCGATGGCCTTCCGCATTGCCATGGATTTGTTTACCGTCTCCTGATATTCGCCTTCCGGCGTCGAATCGTTCACCCAGCCGCCGCCGGCTTGGACGAAGGCCCGGCCGTCCTTGATGAGCGCCGTGCGAATGGTAATGCAGGTGTCCAGATTACCGTTGAAGGAAAAATAGCCCACGCAGCCCGCGTAAGTGCCGCGTGTGGTCTGTTCGAATTCAGAGATGATCTGCATCGCGCGGATTTTCGGCGCGCCGCTGACCGTGCCGGCCGGAAACGTCGCGCGCATCAAATCATAATTCGACTTATCGGCGGATAAATTCCCTTCCACCTGCGACACGATATGCATGACATGGCTGTAACGCTCCACGATCATCAAATCCTTCACCGACACGCTGCCGAAATCGCAGACGCGGCCGATATCGTTGCGCGCCAGATCCACGAGCATCACGTGCTCGGCGCGTTCCTTCGGGTCGGCGAGCAGTTCCTTTTCCAACGCCTTATCCTCATCGTCCGTCTTGCCGCGACGACGCGTGCCGGCGATGGGGCGAATCTCCACCTTGCCCTCTTCGCAGCGAACGTGCAGTTCCGGCGACGCCCCGACCAGCGCGAAACCATCCAGCTCCAGCAGAAACATGTACGGCGAAGGATTGATGCTGCGCACTGCGCGATAAATATCCACCGGCGACGCCTTGACCGGCGCGGAGAACCGTTGCGAACCAACCACCTGTATGATGTCGCCCGCGCGAATGTATTTCTTCGCCGCCTCGACATTCGCAAAAAACTTCTCCGACGACTGGTTGGATTCAAAGGAAATCGGCGGCACCTCCGCTGGCAACGTCACCGGCTGATGTTCACTCGGCTGTTCCAGCAGCGAGACGATGCGGTCAATCTCGCTCGTCGCATTTTCGTAGGCCTCCGCGGGCGATTCAGCGTCCTCCAAGACCGCGTTGACCAGAATGGTAATCGTCTGCTGCGCGCGGTCGAAGGTGAGCAATTGGTCGGCGATAAGGAAATACATCACCGGCGTCTTCAATTCATCCACCGGCGGACGCGGCACGGACGGTTCCACGTCATGGATGAATTCGTAGCCGATGAAGCCGATGGCACCCCCCGTGAAGCGCGGCAGACCAGGCGTCGTCACCGCGCGGAATTTCTTCATCACGCGCTCGACCACTTCCAAGCCGTCCTTCACGTCGCGACCGACCACGAAACTTTCCGTCACGCGCCCGTTCTCGAAGATTTGGACTTGGCTGCCGTCCTGTCGGATGACGGCGCGCGGGTTGCAGCCCACGAACGAGTAGCGCCCCACATGTTCGCCGCCTTCGACCGACTCGAACAGGAACGATTCGCCCTGACCCCGGATTTTGCGATAAGCCGAGAGCGGCGTTTCGAGGTCGGCCAGGATGCGACGCGCGACGGGAATGAGATTTCCCTGCGTCGTGAGCTTCAAAAATTCAGCAGCAGTCGGCGAATACATAGAAATAAGCATGAAGAAATTCGCCTAAAGAAACAACCAGTTTAGTAGGTCGCCACTGAAAAGTCCGGCGCGGCTACCGGAACCGGCGCCGCCCCAATCGCCCATAGATTTGCCATTGCCGCGTCGAAAAACCCATAAATGAGTCCGTTTCACCCTCAAGCGCGTATTCGTTTGCTACAAACGCATATGCAAATAGACCATCCGCATATGCAAACGTGGCATCCGCATATGCAACTGCGGTATTCGCGTATGCAAATGGGGCAAGTGCATATGCCATTGGGGCATTCGCATACGCAGATGCTCCAATTGCATATGCGGATGCGACAATCGCATAGGCGATTGCCATAAACAAACACGCGGATGTTCCAAAGGAACACGCAGTTGCCGTCCCCGCGTGGGCCAGCCGGTATTCCATATCTGTGTTTCATCTGGGTCCATCTGTGGCTAAAATCCCCGCGTGCATCTGGCCCATTTGCGACTTCGTGACTTCCGCAATTACGCGCGGTTGGACGTGGATTTTGCGCCCGGCTTTCACCTGCTGCTCGGCGACAACGCCCAGGGCAAGACCAACATTCTCGAAGCCGTTTATCTCATGGCCACCCTGCGCTCCTTCCGCGGCGTCGGCGGTGCCCAAATGATCCGGCACGGTGCGAAAGGCTACTTCGTCGGCGGCAATGTCGTGGGGCAGGGCGACCACGAGATCAAAATGTATTGGGCATTGCGCGAGCGGAAGCTCACGCTCGACGGCCAGCCCGTGAAGAAGCTGGCGGATTATCTGGGTGTGCTCCGCACGGTGGTGTTTTGCACCGAAGATTTGCAACTCATCAAAGGCACGGCGCGCGCGCGGCGGCGGTTCATCGATTTGCTCCTGGCGCAGACGCAGCCCAGCTATTTGCCATTGCTCCAGCGCTACATGCACACCGTCCGCGCCCGCAATGCCTTGCTCAAGCAGCGTGCGGTAGATGAAGCCGCGCTCGAAAGTTTTTCCACCGAACTCGTGAAGCTGGGTAATGAAATTATCCGTGCCCGCAGCGCCTTGGTGCCGAAGTTTTCACCACTCGCGCGGCTCGCTTATCGGCGCATCTCAAAGGATGCGGAGGAACTGCGCATCGAATATTCGCCGAGCGTGAAGCAGGATTTCGCCGTGGAACTCGCGCAGTCGCGTTCGCGTGAACGGACATTTCGCGCCACGCTGGTCGGCCCGCACCGCGATGACTTACAATTGTTGCAGAACGAGAAGTCCGCCGCGCAGTTCGGCAGCGAAGGCCAGAAGCGCACGCTCGCCATTGCCTTGAAGATGGCGCAGGCAGAATTTCTCGCCGGCATCCACGGCTCGCCGCCGATTCTGCTGATCGATGACGTAATGGGTGAACTGGATGTGAAGCGGCGCTGCGGCTTCCTGCCCTTGCTGGAATCGGCGCGCAAGAGCAGCGGCCAGGTCTTTATGACCTGTACTGAAGAAAACTGGCCGAGCGAACTCAACAAAGATTTACAGCGCTGGCAGGTGAAGACGGGAAGTTTGCAAAAGCTTTAGCCCGCAGATGACGCCGATTTTCACAGATTAGAAATGACTTCTTAAAATCTGCGCTTGTTTGCGTAAGCTGCGTAAGTAGTTTCCTGCTTTCCTGCTTTCCTCATTATCCGTTATGTTTGGTTCATGCGTATTTTGTCCGGCATCCAGCCCAGCGGCACGTTGCACCTCGGAAATTATTTCGGGATGATGCAGCCCGCCATCGCGCTTCAGGAAAAAGGCGAGGCGTTTTATTTCATCGCGGATTACCACTCCATGACCTCGCTGTTCAACGCGGCTGAGCGGCGTAAAAACTCTTTGGATGTGGCGCTGGACTTCCTGGCGTGCGGCTTGGATCCGAAGAAATCCGTCTTCTTCCGCCAGTCCGATGTGCCGGAAGTCACCGAGCTGGCGTGGATTCTATCCACGCTGACGCCGATGAGCTTGTTGGAGAAATGTCATTCCTTCAAAGACAAGTCCGCGAAAGGTTTGCCCGTCAATCATGGTCTCTTCGCCTATCCAGTACTGATGGCGGCGGACATCTTGATCTATGATTCCAACATCGTGCCGGTCGGCCAGGACCAGAAACAGCACGTGGAAGTCACGCGTGACATCGCCGTCAAGTTCAACGAGGCGTACGGCGAGACGTTTGTGATTCCTGAGCCGCAAATCCGCGGGGAGACGGCGAAAGTGCCCGGTCTCGACGGCGAAAAGATGAGCAAAAGTTACGGCAACACGCTGGAAATCTTCGGCGAAGAAAAGCCGCTGCGCAAAAAGGTCATGGGCATCAAGATGGATTCGCGCACGCCGGAAGAACCCAAGCCGGATGCCGACCAGAACCTTGCCATCCAGTTGCTCAAGCTCGTCGCGCCCGCCGAAGTCGCGGCAGATTTTGAGGCGCGTCTCCGTGCAGGTGGCTTCGGCTACGGTGATTTGAAGAAAGGTTTGTTTGAGCACTACTGGAATCATTTCGCCGAAGCCCGGAAGAAGCGCGCCGAACTCGCCGCCAATCTGGACTACGTCAACGGCGTGCTCGCCGACGGTGCCACCAAGGCGCGCACGCTGGCGCAATCCGTCTTGAAGCGCGCCCGCAAAGCGAGCGGCTTGGAATGAGCCAGCCCGCCGCAAATCAGACTGCGGCGCGCTTGCGGCTGCGCCTGACGGCTACGGCGGAAACGATTGTTCGCTCCGGTCATCCGTGGGTTTTCGCCGACAGCGTCCGCGAGCAAAACCGCGCCGGTCAGACCGGTGAACTGGCGGTCATTTTCGACCGCAACGACAAGTTTCTCGCCGTCGGCTTGTTCGATGCCGATTCACCCATCCGCGTCCGCATCCTGCACGCCGGCAAGCCGCAGAACATCGATTCAACTTGGTGGAGTGCCCGTTTAGAAAAAGCGCTAGGCGTCCGACGCGACATGTTTGATGCCCGGACGAACGGCTACCGCCTGATTCATGGCGAGAGCGACGGTTGGCCCGGCTTGGTGCTAGATCGCTATGATACGACGCTGGCGTTGAAACTTTATACCGCCGCCTGGCTGCCACGACTGGATGAAGTCCTGGCGTTGTTCAAAGAAAAGATTTCTTGCGAGCGCATCGTCCTGCGTTTGAGTCGGAATATTCAGCCGTTCGCGGAAAAACAATTCAAGCGGCGGGATGGCCAGATACTCATTGGGGCACCATTGGAAGATGCCGTGGTATTCTCTGAGAACGGGATTAGCTACGAAGCCGATGTATTGCGCGGGCAGAAAACCGGTTTCTTTCTCGACCAACGTGAGAACCGCGCAGAAGTGGAAAATTTGGCGCGCGGAAAACATGTTCTGAACGCGTTTAGCTTTTCTGGCGGCTTCTCAGTCTATGCCGCTCGCGGCGGTGCGGTCTCCGTGACTGATTTGGACATCAGCGCGCACGCCTTGTTATCGGCTAATAGAAATTTCGCCCTCAATATAGATTATCCTGCGGTCGCCGCCTGTGAACATAAAACGGTACAGGCCGACGCGTTCGAGTGGATTGATAAAACCTCCGCCAAGTTTGACTTGATTGTGCTCGATCCGCCGTCATTGGCCAAGCGCGCCACCGAGCGCGAAGGTGCCATTCGCGCTTATGAACGCTTGAATATGCTTGGGATAAACCGGCTAACGCGCGAGGGTATCCTAGTAGCTGGTTCTTGTTCCGCGCACGTGTCGGCGGTGGAGTTTTTCGAGGCCGTGCGCCGCGCGGCCGTTAAATCAGGCCGGAAGTTTTCCGAGCTGGCAATGAAACTACATCCGCCGGATCATCCCGCTGGCTTCAAAGAAGCTGAGTATTTGAAGGTGATTTATCTGAAATTTGCACGTGAAGCTTAAACAATCTTCAGCTTTGGCAAATCCTGCGAATCAACCAAGCCAACCGGTTCGTTTTTCGCGTTCACGACGATGAGGTCGTCAATGTTCCGCTCGTTGAAGATTTTCAGCGCCTCGGCGGCTAGCGCAGTATCGCGGACGCAGATAGGATTTCGCGTCATGATTTTCTTGAGCGGTTGCGATAGTAGGTTTTCATCCGTCGCCATGTGCCGTCGGAAATCACCGTCGGTGAAAATGCCCGCCAGCTTGCCGCGCGCGTTCACGACCGCGAGGCTACCGGATTTGGCGTGCGTCATCACGAGCAAGGCTTCCTTTACCGATAGATTTTCGCTGGCAATCGCGTTGCGCTCGCCGTGACGCATAATTTCGCCAACCTTGAGTAGCATCGCGCGGCCAATTGCGCCACTCGGATGATACCTGGCAAAATCCTTCTGCTTAAAACCGCGCGCCTGCAAAATCGCCATCGCCAGCGCATCGCCCATGACTAGCGTGGCGGTGGTGCTGCTCGTGGGTGCGAGGTTGAATGGGCAAGCCTCCTTTGCGATTTTTACGTTAAGCGAAAGGTCGCTATGCAGCGCAAGGGAAGAATTTATATTGCCGGTCAGTGAAATGATTTTGACGGAAAACCTTTTCAGCGCGGGCAGCAAATTCAGCAGTTCCTCGGATTCACCGGAATAACTCAAAGCGAGAATCACATCGCCATCATTGACGATTCCAACATCACCGTGTAGCGCGTCGACGCTGTTGAGTACCACAGCGGTAGAACCAGTGCTGGTAAGTGTGGCGGCGATTTTCGAGCCGACATTGCCGGATTTGCCGATACCGACGATGACGATTTTGCCGCGTTGTTTCAGAGCGGCGATGATGGTCTCGACGGCGCTGTTGAAAGATTTATCAAGCTGCGCGCGGACGGCTTTGAGCGCGGCGAGTTCGATGTCGAACACTTCACGGGCTTTGGCAAGATGGCTCACGCAGGGGAGATTGCCCGCATTGCCGCCGGATTTCAACCGCGAAGCGAAATGGCCGTTTGCTGCTGGATGGAAGTTATGCTAAAAGAAAGGGCATTTATTTATTTCAACGGCATGAATCCTTCACTCAATTCTAAGAAGCATATCATCGTAGTTGGTGCCGGTCCGGGTGGGTTGACGGCGGCGATGTTGCTGGGCGCGCGCGGTTTCAAAGTGACGCTCATTGAAAAAAACAGCCGCGTTGGTGGACGCAGTGCGGCCATTGAACGTAACGGCTACAAGTTTGATACCGGACCGACGTTCTTAATGATGAAGTTCATTTTGGACGAAGTCTTCGAGGAAGCTGGGCGAAAGAGTGAGAACTATCTGAAATTCGTCAAGCTTGAGCCAATGTATCGCTTGCAGTTTGAGGATATGGCGTTTGAGCCGACGACCGACCACGCGGCCATGCTCAAGCAGCTTAACGAAAAATTTCCCGGCAATGCCAAAGGTTACTGGCATTTTCTAGAGACGGAGCAGGAGCGCTTTCGTAAAATGTATCCCTGCTTGCAGAAAGATTACAGTTCGCTGACTAGTTATTTATCTACTGACTTGTTAAAAGCCTTGCCGCATCTCTCGCTTGGTAAGTCGGTGATGGATGTGCTGGGCGGCTATTTCAAGCCGGACCGGCTTAAGCTCTGCTTCACCTTTCAGGCCAAGTATCTCGGCATGTCGGCTTGGGATTGTCCCGGCCTTTTTGCGATTTTACCCTTTGTGGAACATGCTTATGGCGTCTATCACACGCAGGGCGGCTTGAGTGAAATCTCCGAGGCGATGGCCAAGGTATGCCGCGAATACGGCGTGGATATTCGCCTGAATTCACCGGTAAAACAACTCGTCCTCGCCGGCCGTGATGTGCGTGGCGTGGAATTGGAATCCGGTGAAAGAATCCTGTGCGATGAAGCCGTGCTGAACGCCGATTTTGGTTACGCGATGAATCATCTTGTACCGCCTGGCGTTTTGAAAAAATACACGCCGGAGAAAGTAAGCGAGAAGGAGTTCTCCTGTTCCACCTTCATGCTTTATCTTGGCTTGGACAAAGTTTACGACCTGCCGCATCACACAATATTCTTTTCCAAGGATTACCGGAAAAACATCGAAGACGTGTTTCAGCGCAAGGTATTGTCGGATGAATTATCGTTTTATGTTCGCAATGCCAGTGTGACTGATTCAAGCCTTGCGCCGCCAGGGCATTCGGCGCTTTATGTTCTCGTACCCGTGCCGAATAAGACGGCGGCGATTGATTGGTCAATAGAGAAACAATCTTTTCGCAACCGGTTGCTTGAAGAAATGGAAACCCGTGGCGGGATGAAAGATTTGCGCCAGCATATCCGTGAAGAAATCATTCTCTCCCCAGATGGATGGCAAAACCAAAACATCCATTTAGGTGCCACTTTCAACCTGGCGCACAAGCTGTCGCAGATGCTTTATTTTCGTCCGCGCAATAAATTTGAGGAACTTGGCAATTGCTATCTTGTCGGAGGCGGCACGCATCCTGGTAGCGGATTGCCGACAATTTATGAATCTGGTCGTATCGCCGCAAACCTAATTAGCAGGGCGCATGGGGTGGAATTTATTTCCAAGAATACGCAAGTGTGATGAACGAATCAGGGTGGCTTGCTGATTTAATTCAGTTTGGCGGCGTGTTCCAACACTCGCATAAACCGTGCGCGATTGTAGCGTTGGACGAGAATGCACGGAAGATTGGCAGCCACTGCATAGCCAGCATTCACTGCGATGCCCCAGCCAGGATTCCAAATAGCAAACACCGGTAATGTCAGCAATGCCAGCCAATGCGTCAGTTCGCCGCGCCAAGTTTCGCGCAAAAATCTTTCTAAAAAATCCGGCGTGTACGCACGGAGTTTTGCTTTGGCAAAACCACCGTTGAACCAACTGGCCGCGTCGGGCAGCCAGTCTTTCCAGAGTTTAATAGCAAAAAATCTTGCGTAGACACCCCCGGAGCTTTCCCAAAGCCTCAGACGAGCCCACTTGCAGCGTGGATTGAATTGTTCTGGCAAAATCTGCGTCATCGTCCAAGCCAAACCAAGTTGGATGCCCAGCCAAGCCAGAACATTCAGTAGCACCGTCCAGAAGATGGGCAATTTAACCAGCACGAATTTCCCTGCCTTTCCAATCTACCGGTTGCTTGCGCACAGCGCGCCAGACCGAACGGGTGAAAATGATAAAATAAAAAAATAAAGGTCCGGGAAAAAACATCGCCGTGGTCCAATGAAAAGTGCCAACCCGCCGTAATAACAAACCAACCTGCGCTGCGTAAGCCGCATAGACTAGGAAATAAACTGGCATATTTTGGGCGAGGAGCAGATTGCTGGTTGCCATAATGAGGCCACTCATCCAAATGATTACCAAAAGCAGCAAGGGTAGTGGTGTCTTGCCCGCGCCTGCCGCAAAACCTTTTATCCAGCCAGCTATCATTTCACGCCAGCCAAGCGGATACATGCGAAAAGAAAAGACGTTTGTTCCACCGCGGCAATGCAATGTTACGCCAGCGGCACGTAATTTCTCTGCCAACCAGAAATTTTCCAGCACCTGCTGCTTCACTGCCTCGTGACCACCCACGCGAAAGTAAGCCGACTTTTCAATCAACAAGAATTGCCCGAGCAATCCACGTGGCACTAAATGGTCGCCTAGCAGTGTGAAGGCGCCCGTACCCGCGAGCATCACTAGATTGAAAAATGCAGAAAACTGTTCATGTAATCGATCAACTTGGTGAAGCGGAGCAACGGACAGGGCTCCGCCACCGACAGCGCAAAATTCGCTTCGCACGGCTGCCAGTCCGTTCGGCTCAAACCACGTGTCAGCATCCAAAAAAAGTAGCCAAGTGCCATGTGCTTGCGCTGCGCCATGCTGGCAGGCCCACGTTTTTCCGCGCCAGCCATCTGGTAGCGTCGGCGGTCTGACAACGCGCGCACCAAGTTCCACCGCTACAGCCGCGGTGCGGTCGGTGGAGGCATCGTCGACAACAATGATTTCATCTGGTGGAAACGACTGGTTTTGCAATGAGCGCAGTAAGCGCGGGAGGTTTTTTTCCTCGTTACGCGCTGGAATGATGACTGATAGCTTTTCAATCTTTCCCGCCGTGCCGTCGGCGACCGCCCGGCAGGGCTTGATGCGGGCTAGTGTTGCCCAACCCGCCAACCAGAATAGTGCGAGGACTATCAAAGTCATCATGACTTGTCCCACGCGACAATTTTTTTGGCGACATTCTGACCGCAGAGCACAACCATCGGCATGCCGCCGCCGGGGTTCACCGAGCCGCCGACGAAGAACAGGTTCGGATAGAGAGTGCTTTGTTTCGGTGCTTTGAACGCGAGATTTTTCCAGCGGTCGCTGACGACGCCGTAGATTGAACCTTTGTTGGAATTATATTTTTCTCGGATATCGATTGGCGTCAGTACGTGCTCGAACACAATGTGCTCTCGCAAATCTTTGAGACCCATGCGTTCGAGTTTATCAATGATGCGATCCTTGAATCTTAAATAGTCTTCGCGAGTTAGAGGATGTTGGTCATTGATATAGGGAATGTGCGGCAAAATCTTCAGGCAATCGCATCCCGCCGGCGCGACGCTCGGATCAGTCTTGGAAGCGGCCACGAGATAAATCGTTGGATCGGTTGGTAATTCGTGTTTCTCGAAAACCGTTTTGAAATGTTTCTTCTGGTGATCAGTGAAAAAGAAATTGTGGTGCGCGAGTTGGGGATATTGGCAATCAAGTCCCAAATCCAGTACCAGCCCCGAACAGGCGGGCTCGAGTTTTTTCTCCAGCGAGGCAATGAAGGTTTTATCCGCGCGCAATAATTTTTCGTAAGCCGGAATGACTTCCATGTTTGATACGACGATGTCGGCGCTGTTAAATTTGCCATTGGCAACGAGGCCGGTGACGTGGCCATTTTCCTGACGCACTTCGCCGACTTCAGCGTTAAGATTTACCTTAATACCGAGTTCGTTGAGCAGGCGGCCAAGCCCGCGCGCAATGTTGTAAAGTCCGCCGTCCACATACCAAAGGTCATATCGAAACTGGATTGTGGGCAGTGAATTCATGAACGCCGGCGCGCGATACGCTGACGAACCGACGTACTTGATGAAGAAATCAAAGATGTCTCGAAAATAGCGCGTTTGCAGATGGGCTGCGACGCCTTGATGCATGGAGCGAAAGAGATCGAACTGGAAAAACTTCCACGGACCGTAGTGATTGGCAAAGCCCCGCCAGTTGTCCAAGCCGTTTTCAAAATAACCGTCGTTGGTCAGGTCGTAGAGGTCAGCGGAATATTTCAGGAAGCGCTCGATATTTTCTGGCGGTTCGCCGACTTTGCGTGCCTCGGCGGCCATTTTGTCCGGTTCCGGATACAAATCCAGTGTAACGCCATCTTCGAAGAAATTCCGCCAGTGTGGACGAAGTGGGCGCAGCGTAAAATAATCACTCATCCGCTTGCCGCTATTGGTAAACAGCCGCTCAAAGATATGCGGCAAAGTAAATATGGAAGGCCCAAGATCAAAAGTATAGCCCTGCGCTTGAAGTAAATTAAGTTTGCCGCCGATTTGTGGATTCTTCTCAAAAATCTCGACGGCATACCCGGCCTGTTGCAGGGAAATCGCGGCGGACAAGCCGCCCAAACCCGCGCCAATGACAACAACTTTTTTCTGCTTCATGGATTAATTATAGCTTGTATGCTAGTGATGCGAAACAGCCCGGTTCGCGCCAGATTATCCGCAGGATGTTCCGCCAGTGATTTGTGAAAAAACTCCGCTGCACGCGAGCGGTCGCCAAGTTTTTCATACGTCAGGCCGATAAAAGTGTGGCAACTACTACGCCCCCAGTGCGGTTCGAGTGGATTTTGGGCGCGGCTAGCTTCGTCTGCAAAATAAGTTTCTGCGAGCAGTAAATCATTCAAGGCTTTGCGTAAATCCGCTTCGTCACTGGCCATGTAATATTCCCCCGTGGCCAGCAAGTAACGCACCCT
The DNA here is from genome assembly GCA_903865745.1 of uncultured Verrucomicrobia subdivision 3 bacterium. GTDB lineage: Bacteria > Verrucomicrobiota > Verrucomicrobiia > Limisphaerales > UBA11358 > UBA11358. The sequence goes on from CAIPKV010000059.1 coordinate 126,958, forward strand.
TGGATTGGTGGCACCTTCTTTCATCGCTTTTTTGGAATGGCTCATGGCGCGTGGGCCCAGCGTCACGGCACGGATCCAGTGTTCCCCAATCCTGATGCCGTAAATCGTTGCGAGGAGCGCGTGGGTTTCGGCATTATGCGCATCTAAATTCAGGGCTTCATTGAGCGCGGCCAAGGCAGCGGTGTCGGCTTTTTCCGCAGCAGTATCATTTCCCGGAGTGCTGCGTAATTGCAGCATGTGGTGGAACTCGGTCACGCCTAGCCAGTAGAAATTCGTCGCGTTTTTTGGTTCGCGTAAGGTTTCCTCCCGGAATATTTCGCCAGCGTGGGAGAATCGCTCACCATTCCAGGCCTGAAACGCGGCGTTAAATTCAGCAATCCCGGCCAGCGTGGAAGGCGGGTTGGTGACGTTGTCGGCGCGTATTGAAAACGAGCCGAGCAATACGCTCAAAATCAAAAGATGAAACATCGCTTGCCAATTTATACGCTGCGAGACAACTTTCACCAAATTGTTTATGCAATTCAACACCGCTGTCCTTCGCGCCCGCAGCTATTTCGCGACCGGTGTCACGCGCCCAGTGGTATTTCGGCGGGAACAGTTAAACAAACTTTCCGCCGCGCTTCGACAACATGAGCCAGCTTTGCTTGCCGCACTGCAAGCTGACCTTGGCAAATCACCTTACCAATCGCTGGCTTCCGAACTGGGTCTGGTGCATGCGGAAATCAATCACGCCTTGCGCCATTTATCAAGTTGGGCTGCGCCATCGAAGCGGCGCACGCCGTGGCTCGTCGCGCCGGCAGACGGTTGGGTGCAAGTGGAGCCGTTCGGCGTCGTGTTGATTCTCGGTCCGTGGAATTATCCGGTGCAACTGCTGTTAGCGCCATTGGTCAGCGCCATCGCAGCCGGCAATGCGATTATTCTGAAACCGTCTGAACTCGCACCGCGCACAGCCGAAGCGCTCAGCATTTTAGTCGCCAAGACTTTTCCGCCGGAATACATCTCGGCAGTCAATGGCGGTTCGGAAGTTGCCGAGGCGTTGTTGCAGGAAAAGTTCGACAAAATATTTTTTACCGGGAGCGCGCGGGTAGGCCGCCTAGTGATGACGGCGGCGGCTAGGCATTTGACGCCAGTCACCTTGGAACTGGGTGGCAAATGTCCCGCCATCGTTTGCGCAGACGCAAAGGTGGAACTCGCCGCTCGTCGCATTGCTTGGGGCAAATTTATTGGCGCTGGTCAAACCTGCGTCGCGCCCGATCACGTTTGGGTTCATCGGAGTATCCGCGGGCCATTTTTAGCGGCGCTTAAAAAAACGCTGCGGGAGTTTTACGGGGAAGACCCATCTGCCAGTGCCGATTATGGTCGCATCGTCAACCAGCAACATTTTGACCGGCTGCTGAAATACCTCGGGGATGGAAAAGTCTTTCACGGCGGTGAAAATGACGCGGAGAAATTATATCTCGCACCGACAATTTTAACCGACGTACGGCCAAAGTCGCCGGTGTTGCAGGAAGAAATCTTTGGACCTGTTCTACCTGTTCTCGAATTTGACGACTTGGACGAAACCTTGACCCAACTGCAAGCTGCCCCCACGCCGCTGGCGTTATATGTATTCACCGAAAATCGTTCGCTGGAAGACAAAATCCTCAACACCGTGCGCTCCGGCGGCGCGTGTGTGAACGATGTCATCTCGCAAATGGTTGGAACCGGTTTGCCGTTCGGCGGTTTGGGCGAGAGCGGCTTCGGCAGCTATCATGGGCGCGCCGGATTTGATGCCTTTTCACACCAGCGTTCTGTGCTGCGGCGCGCCACTTGGTTGGATTTACCTTTCCGTTATCCGCCCGCGCGGCTTGCCATCCCCACCTTGAAACGTGCGCTTCGTTTTCTTCTGCGTGGCTGATTTACCACCGCTTTAATCCACGTTGGGATACGAGCCGAGGATTTTTACGAAGTTGCAGTGCTTCCCGAGGTGTTGGATGGCTTTCGCCACCTTCGCGTCCTGATAATGTCCGGTGCAGTCAATAAAGAAGAAATATTCCCACGCCTTGCGCTTACTCGGGCGGGATTCAATCTTCGTCATGTTGATCTTGAATTTGCGAAATGCGGCAATGGCCTCGTGCAGCGCGCCCGCTTTGTCCGCCACGCTCAACATTAGGCTGGTGCGGTCATCGCCCGTTGGCGGGCTGCATTGGCGGCCTAGAACGAGAAAACGTGTAACATTAGCGGCATTGTCCTGAATATTTTTCCCTAAAATCGCCAGCTTGTATTTTTCTGCGGCAAGTTCGGTCGTAATAGCACCAGTGGCGATTTCGGGACCCTTTTTTTCAAGTTTGACGCCCACATTTGCTTTTTCTGTTTGCCATGATTTAACTGGTTTGCTCGCAATTGCCGCTGACACCGCATTAGAAGTCGTCTCTACAATCACCGCATTAGGATAATGTTGACGCAACCAATTCCGGCATTGGCCAAAGGTTTGAGGGTGGGCATAAATAGTCGTAATTTTGTCTTTTGGAAAACGACTCGCAAAACAATGTGATACCGGTAAAACAATTTGTGAAACTACTTTCAAATCACTATCCACAAACATGTCTAGCGTGTGTGTGACGACACCCTCGGTTGAATTCTCTACCGGAACCACACCGTAATCAGCATCCTTTTTAGAGACTTCAATGAAAACATCGCCAATTGTTTTTTGTGATGCGTACTGAAGGCTTGAGCCAAAGCGTTTCATTGCCGCCTGATGTGTAAAGGTTGTCTCTGGTCCGAGATACGCGATGGTCATCGTCTTTTCCAGCGCAAGTGCGCTGGACATGATTTCGCGGTAAATCGCGCGGAGTTGCTCGTTCGTGATCGGGCCGCTGTTGTGCGAGCAGACGCGGTCGAACACCGTGCGTTCGCGGTGGGGCGCGTAGATTTCCTCACCGGCCGCGAGCTTGATTTCGCCGATAGCGAGAACGTGGCGGGTGCGCGCGTTGAGCAGTTGGACGATCTGCGTGTCCAGCTTGTCAATCGCCTGACGATGTTCGGAAAGGCTCATGCCAAGCAAGCATGAAGAATGAAGAATGAAGAATCAAACCTTGTTTCACCGTTGTTTGCTGATCCTCATCGCCTTGAGATGGGGGGTGACGATTGCGCGGGGGAGCAGCGGTTTTTCTCAGAAAACAAGATTGACTTAAAGCGTTAACAACCTATGCTCCGCATTCCTAAAATTACGCGGGAACTGCCAGTGCAGTTGTCCCCGCCCCCCGGAAGGAAGTGAGTAGAATGACAGAGATTAAACTGAAAAAAGGCGAACCTGTGGAACGTGCGTTGCGTCGGCTGAAGAAAAAAGTCGACCGCGAAGGCACTCTCAAAATCGTGCGCAGCCGCCGGCAGTTCGAGAAACCGAGCGCCGTCCGCCGTCGCAAGGAAAAGGTTTCCCGCTTCTCCGCCATGCTCGCCGCGCGCCACGCCGACGACTAGGCCGCGATTTGCATTTCCCGCGCCGGGCGTGTCCGCTAGGATGCGCCCGGTTTTTCTATGTATTCCTTTTCAACCTGCTGGAATTCCGCCCGCCACACCGATGGCCGCGCCATGCTGCGTGAGATTCGGGAGCTGGGTTTTGAATATGCTGAATTAAGCCACGGCATCCGCATCAGCCTCGTTCCAGGTATTCTCGAAGCCGTGCAAGCGGGCGAGATTAAGATTTCCACGCTGCACAATTTCTGTCCCCTGCCAGTGGGCGTTGACAAGCCGTCGCCGAATCTTTTTGAGTTTTCCTCCGACAAAGAGCGCGACCGTCAGCTCGCCGTGAAGCACACCCTCAACACGTTTAACTTTGCGGTGAAGGTCGGCGCGCCGCTCGTCGTGCTGCACTTTGGCAGCATGGACCTGAAGGATTACACGGGCAAACTCAAGGAACTCCTCGAACGCGGCGAAAAAGGTTCGCCGAAAATATTGAAAGTTGTCGCCGAGGCCAATGCCGCGCGCGAGGCGAAGAAGAAGAAAGCCTACGACCATGCCCGCGATACGTTGCGCGAGCTTTATGGCGAAGCCAAGGCGCGCGGACTAAAGCTAGGCATTGAGATCCGCGAAGCCGTCGAGGAACTGCCCGTTGAATCCGACTTTGCCGCCCTGTTGAAGGAGTTTCCCGCGCCCGTCGTTTATTACTGGCACGATGTCGGCCACGCGCAGATCAAGTCCGACTTCGGGTTCATCGACCACGCGAAGTTTCTGGCCGAGCGTGCCGACCGGCTGGCCGGCTTCCACATCCACGACGTGAAATTTCCTGCCCGCGACCATTTTCCACCCGGCGGCGGCGACATTGATTTTGCCGCACTCGCGCCGCTCGTGAAACCGGAGCACATCAAGGTGTTTGAGTTAAGCCCCAAGGTGCCGGTGGATTCCGTCCGCCCCAGCGTCGCACATCTGAAACGTATCTGGGGCGAGGCATAATTAAATAGCTTGCGGTCTCAAATAAATGGCAGAGCATCGGAGCATTCCCCGCTGAATGGCGGGATGTAGTAGGCTGTAATCAAATGTTGGTTTTCGACAACGACTCCCTGCCTGCGGGTCTTTGCCGAAGGAGCACAACATTATGAGCTACATCGACCCTGATCAATTGCATGGCGCGCTGGATGGTTTGATCACCTTCACCGGCAAAAACGCCGCCGCCATCACCGCCGGTGACTTGGATCCCGTCGGTGTTACCACCAAGCTGACGGCCATCCGCGACGGACTCAAAGGCACGAAAGACATCCGTGACGGAATCAGAACCGAACTGACCACCGCGCAGCAGGCTTTTGCCGGAGCGGCCGCGACTAACTACACCGCCTTTAGCAGCCTGGTGGACGCCATCTCCGGTGCGTTGGGCAAGACCACGCCGCTCGCCCACCAGGCGTTGAACTACCGGATGCACCTCAACATCCCCGCGCAACATCGTACGCCCGCGCCCGTTCCGCCGGTTACTGTCTAAGAATGGGACGATTCTTCGCAAGTCATTCAACTTAAGGTAGCAACTGAGCCGCTTATTCAAAAAGCGGCTCAGCTTTTTGTAAAAGCGGCGTCGCTTTCGGGAAAAGCGGGTCCGCCTACGGCGACGGCGGGTCGGCTTTTTGGATAAGTGGCTCCGCTTTTCCCGTAGGCGGGACCAGAGTTGCCGACGGCGGGTTCGCCTTGGCCGACGGCGACGCGGCTTTTGGCAAAGGCGGGTCAGCCTTTTGAATAAGCGGCTCCGCCTTTCCCGACGGCGACGTCGCTTTTTGCATAAGCGGGTCCGCCGGTGGCGACGGCGAACCCGCTTTCGCTGCCGGCGAGGCTGGATTGAAGTTGTCTCGCCATTTGCGCGTAAATCGTCAATCGTAAATCGTAAATGACCGCCGCGTCGTCCAGAGCCATCGCCAGAGATATTGTTGCCACCTTGCAACAGGCTGGCTTCGCCGCCTTCTGGGTGGGCGGTTGTGTGCGCGATTTCCTGCTCGGCCGCGAACCGCAGGATTTTGATATCGCCACGGATGCCAAACCGGAGTCGGTCGAAAAACTCTTCGCCAAGACCATTCCGGTCGGCAAGAAATTCGGCGTGATCATCGTGGTCGCGGGCGGGCAGCAATTTCAGGTCGCCACGTTCCGGGCAGAGGCGGAATACCAGGACGGTCGCCGGCCGGAGAAAGTGGTTTTCGCCAACGCCGAGGCGGATGCGTCGCGCCGCGATTTCACGGTGAACGGGCTGTTCTACGATCCGCTGACGAATAAAATCCACGACTGGGTTGGCGGCGAAACCGATTTGCGCGCTAAAATCATCCGGACCATTGGCCGGCCCGAGGAGCGTTTTGGCGAAGATCATCTGCGGATGCTGCGCGCGGTGCGGTTTGCGGCGCAGTTGGATTTTGAAATCGAGCCGGAAACTTTTGCCGCCATTAAAACGCTGGCGTCGAAAATTAAAATCATCAGTGCCGAGCGGGTGCGCGATGAGTTGCTTAAAGTATTTTTGCCGCCGCACGCCGCGCGCGGTTTGGTTTTGCTGCGCGACAGCGGGTTGCTGGAACATGTTTTGCCGGAACTCGCGGCGACGGTCGGCTGCGAGCAGTCGCCCGATTATCATCCCGAAGGCAGTGTGTTTAACCACATCCGCCTGATGCTGGAAAAACTTCCGGCCCAGCCTTCGCCGTCAGACGACTCCAGTGCGGCAGGCGGGCTGGAACTTTTGCCTTGGGCTGTGTTATTGCACGACATCGCCAAGCCGGTCACGGCGGCAAAGGATTTGGCGACGGGCAAAATTCATTTTTATGGCCACGAGAAAGTTGGCGCGGAAATGGCGGAAATGATTTTGCAGCGCCTGAAGTTTCCGAACCGGCCGACGGAAGAAATCGTCGCCGCGGTGCGGCATCACATGCAATTCAAGGACGTGAAGCTGATGCGCAAGGCGACGCTACGTCGATTGTTGCTGCGCGAAACCTTCCCGCTGGAGCTGGCCTTGCACCGGCTGGATTGCCTGGGGTCCTCGGGCAATCTGGAGAACTACAACTTTCTGTTGGAGCAGGCGGAGGAATTAAAAAATCAGCCGCAAATCCGTCCGGCGTTGCTGACGGGTGATGATTTGATGGCGCTGGGGGTGAGGCCGGGTAAAGAACTCGGCGCGCTGTTGGCGGAAATCCGCGAGCTGCAATTGGCGGATGAATTAAAAACTCCGGCCGAGGCGGAAACGTGGGTGAAGCAAAAACTTTTGGCCTAATACTTCAGCGGGCACAAATCAATGGAGCGGATTTCGATGTCGCCGCCTTCGCTCTGGATGCCGATGTAGCCGGCGTTGAGGGTGCATTCGGTCGTTTCGTTGACGAATTTGCCGTTGATGAAGGACTCAATTTTGTTGTGGATGCAGATAGTCTCGGCCTTGTTCCATTCGCCAACCGCATTTTCGACGGAATCGCCGCGCAGCGGGATGGGTGTGTTTTTATCCATGCCCTTGTGCTCCTTGGATTCCGCACCTTCCATCAAAAACAAATCGCCCTGATGGCCGTGCTTGCCCTGCACCTGGACGCACATCGGCCAAACTTTGTCGGGCGGCTGGATGTGGACAAGGACACCGGTGTTATCGGCCTTGGGCGCAATTTTGACGAAGCGCCAGACGACGGTGAGAAAATAATTGCTGTAAACCTGCGTAGTACGGAGGTAGCCGATGGGTTTGCCGGTGCAATGAATGACGCCGTTGGTGATGTTCCAGGTTTTGAGCAGGTCAGCGTTGTCCTTCATGCAAAACGTCCAGCCGGTAAAATCCTTCTGGTTGAAGAGCGCGACGGACATTTCGCGGGCGCGCGGTGGCGGGTAAGCTGCATCGCTATCCTGCGCCAGTATGGTTTGCACCAACATCAAGGCTAGGAGAATCAATGCCACGACAGGTTTCATGCGGCGAGAATTATCCGGCTTGACCCGCAAGTCAAGCGTGCGGCGTCAGCAGTTTTTCCACCCGCGCGCAAACGAGCGCCGGCGGTAGGGCACGCAAACACTCGTCCGTTTGCTCTATGGCGCAGCGCGACGACAGGCAGGGCGAGCAGGGGAGATTGAGGCGCAGGACGTTTTCGAGCTGGCCGTAGGGACCGGTACGTTCCGGTGAGGTTGGGCCGAAGAGCGCGACAAGCGGCTTGCCGAGGGCGGCGGCAACGTGCATCGGGCCGGTGTCATTTGTAATCAGCAAATCGCCACGGCGAATCCATTCAATCATTTCCGGCAGGGAAGTCGCGCCGCACAGATTCAAAACTTTTTCGGGCGCCGCCTGGGAGATGATTTCACCAAGCGGTTGGTCGTTGCGGTCGCCGATGACGCCAAAGTGTGCGTTGGGAAATTGCTCAGAGAGCGTGTGGACGACTTCAGCAAAATATTTTACCGGCCAGCACTTGTTTTTCCAGCGGGCTCCGGGTTGGAGCAGAATTAGTTTTGAGCTTTGAGTTTTGAGTTTTGAGTTTATGACGGCGGTGATGGCCGGGCGTTCAGGTAACCAAGTAAAATTCTTGTGAACGGGCACGCCGAGGGGCGGCAGCACGGAGAGATACCAGTCCACTGCGTGGGTGTGGAAGCTTTTGCGAGGCACGGCCAGATCGTAAAAGCCGCGCGCGCCTTCCCGGGCTTCATCGAGTCCGATGAGGAATTTTCCGCGCGCTAGCCAGGCGAAGGCACCGCTGCGCGCGAGGCATTGCAGGTCAATGACAAGGTCGAAGTTTTGGGCGCGGAGCCAGCGGATGCTGCGGAGCATTTCGGGCCAGTGTTGCGGTTTGGCCCAGCGTTTACGGGCGAAACGGACGATGTCGGTTAAGTCTGGATCACCTTCAATCAGCAGTGCGAGAGCCGAGTCAATCCACCAGAATATATCCGCATCTCGGTAATGTAGCTTCAACAGACGAAGCACGGGCAACGCCTGAATCACGTCGCCGAGGGAACTGGGTTTGAGGATGAGGATTTTCAACGGCCGTAGGCGAGCCGTTCGGCAAGGCGTTCAGGGAGTCCGGCAGCGCGGATTTTTGCCTGAGCGGCCTCGATGTCGTAGTCCAGGCGGCGGAGTTCGATGGTCTGTGCATCCATGTCGTAAATGACGTAAGCGCACTTGGGATTATTGTCGCGCGGCTGACCGACGGCCCCAACGTTGATGAAATATTTCTTCGAGGGGTCAACTTTGAATTTTGAATAGGTGCCGCCGCGGACAACGGTGTCGCGCATAAACGCAACCGGAACGTGGGTGTGCCCGAAGAAGCATAGCTGCGTGTTCTGGTAGGGAAAGCTGGCGGCGGCGGCCAGCTTGTCAAACACGTAACCCCACCGATCAGGCGCGTCCAGCGTCGCGTGTACCATGGTGAAGTTTGCGGCCAGACGGGAGTATTTCAAGTCACGCAACCAGGCTTTTTCCTCGTCGTCTAGCTGGTTACGTGTCCAGTGGACGGCGTCGGCGGCGTGCGGATTGAAGCCTTCGAGATGGTCGTTACTGGAGCAGTATTCGTCGTGGTTACCCTTGACGCAAGGTATGTTCAGGTCACGGACGATTTTCAGACATTCCTTCGGATTGGCATTGTAGCCAACCACGTCGCCAAGGCACACAATGTGTGTCGCGCTCTGGGCACGGATATCCTCGAGTACGACCTGTAAGGCCTCCAGGTTGCCGTGTATATCGGCGATGATGGCGTATTTCATTTCCTAACAAACAATCTCAAATCCCCGAAACTCATTTTTTGCGTCTGCCCAAATTACCTGCTCGTCGCGGATAAATCCAGCAAGACCTGCATCATACAAGGCAGCGCGAAAAGCGTCGAGTTCTGTGTGCAAGCCCTCGGCTTCGAGAGCAACGCGACCGTCGGGCAAATTTTTTATTGTGCCAGTGATCTCAAAGCCAGCGGCGGTGGTCTTGGCCGTATAGCGGAAACCGACGCCCTGTACCCGGCCAGAGAAAAAAACGGTCATCCGGCGGCGGGCAGTGCTAGGAATAGTCTGCGGCATGGCTGGATGAAGCCAAAGGAGCGGGCCAGATGCAATGTTTTTTGGCAGCTCAGTGCAATGTTTTCGCTTTTTGGTTTGACCGGTTGAGGGATATAACGTAATCACTTCGTGCTGCCACACATAAAATCTGACAAGTCGGGGTTGTATGTGTGGTTGGTTGTGTAATTCATGCTGAACACCAAGTCATTTTTGACCGTAGATTTCGGAGCCGGCAGTCTCAAGCTCGCCGAGTTTGAAATTGACGAGGCGGGTGGTTTGCGTCTGAAAAACTTTGCAATTAAGTCGCTCGGGCAGGAAGGCTCACAGGAGGCGACCCGCGAAAAAATTATTTTGCAGGCGTTACAGGACACGATCGCCGAAAAAGGGCTTAAGTCCAAAAGCATTAATGTCTGTGCGCCAGGCTTTCACGTTTTCTCAAAATTTGTCAAGCTACCGCCGGTAGATGCGGCCAAGGTCGGCCAGATTATCCAGTACGAAGCCCAGCAGAACGTGCCTTTTCCATTGAGCGAGGTTGTCTGGGATTACCAAATTCTAGGTTCTGCCGCGAGCGGTGAATTGGAAGTGCTGCTCGTAGCCATCAAGTCAGAAATCGTTGAAGGTTTGTTTCGCGTGGCTGAGCAGGCAAAATTAAAATTGCAATTGTGCGACGCTTCGCCCGCCGCGCTGTGCAATGCCTTCCGCTATAATTACGGCGATTTGGAAGACTGCACCATGCTGCTCGACATCGGTGCCAAGACGAGTAATTTGCTATTCTTCGAGAAGGGTAAGGTGTTTTCACGCAGTATCAATCTAGGCGCGAACATCATTACTCAGGATTTTGCTACTGAGTCGAAATTAAAGTTTGATGACGCGGAAAAATTGAAAATTGCAGAAGGCTTTGTAAGCCTTGGCGGTGCGTATGAGGAGCCGGATAATCCTAATCAGGCGGCTATATCAAAGATCGCCCGGCAATTTATGACTAAACTGCACATTCAGGTCAATCAGACCATGCAGTTCTATCGTGGCCAACAGGGTGGCACGGCGCCGCAAAGGTTGTTTCTGTCAGGCGGTGCAAGCATCATGCCCTACACGGCGCAGTTCTTTGCAGAAAAACTAAACGTGCCAGTGGAGTATTTCAACCCGTTCCGCAACGTGCAGATTGACCCGGCCATCAACCTTGAAGAGCTGTCGCGCGTAGCGCACGGATTGGGCGAAGTAGTCGGCCTCGGCTTGCGTAATCTGGCGACATGTCCGGTGGAAATGAACCTGATGCCAGACAGCACGCTGCGCTGGCAGGCGATGAACCAGAAGAAGCCCTATTTTGTCGCGGCAGTATTCAGTCTGGTGCTGGTGGCCTTCGGCGTAGGATTTTTGTTTCAAAAGCTGGCGGTCAATAAGGAGAAGGAAATTGATCGGCTGAATCCGATCGTCGCTGAAAAAAGCGCCAAAGTTGAGAAATTTAACGCGGCCTACAAAAAACTCCAACAAACACAAACTGAGGCGGATCAGGTTGCGACATTGCTGCAACAGCGTTATTACTGGGCCGATTTTTTGGCGCAATTACGGCTCGCGCTAATTCGTTCCGAGGCGGACATTCAGAAAAAACTAGCTGCACAAAAACCCAATCTGGATGTGGGCATTTGGATTGAGCAGATGATTTCCGCATCGAATCTTGGCTCGTCCTCAGGAAATATTTCTTCTGGGCAAATGCCTGGCATTGGAATGGCACCGGGAATGGCACCGGGAATGGCACCGGGAATGGCACCGGGAATGGCACCGGGAATGGCACCGGGAATGGCACCGGGGGGTAATGTTCAGACGGCGGCTGGGAGTATTAACAATTCAATCACGCTCATTTTTCGAGCGGTGGATCTAACCAAGACTAGTGGCGATGCCTCGGCTAACACCGAGATTGCTTATGCAGTAGAAAATGAAGTGAAGAATTCTTCGCTGGTGGATCCCAAGGCAACCCAATTGACCGGCCAGATAACGCCGGATGACACCACCAGCACGTTTACTTTCACCGTGAACGTGACGCCGCTTAACCCGCTTAATTTTTGATATGGGCTGGATCAAGCGAAATTTATTTTTTGTGGTTGGTGGTGTCGTGGCCTTGGGGTTGCTCGGTGCGGGCGGCTTTTACATTTACGAGGGCTGGAACCGGAACTCGGACGCATCAACCAAGTTACAGGAGATTTACGATACACTAAAAAGTCTCCAGCAACAGAAGCCCGCGCCCGGCAACCAAAAGATTGACAACACGAAGATTGCTAGGGAACAGCACCAACAGTTGCGCCAATGGATTGAGACTGCTGGGAAATTTTTCCAGCCCATTTCGCCAATCCCTGCGGACAACCTAACCAGTGAGGCTTATGCTGGGGAGCTGCGTCGCACAATTGATATGTTGCAGCATGAGGCGGACAGCGATGGTGTTGCTCTGCCCCCCAAATATGACTTTTCGTTTTCTGCCCAGCGACCGCTGGTGAAATTTGCTCCCGGCAGCTTGGAGCCACTGTCGGTGCAGCTGGGTGAGGTAAAGGCCATTACTGAGGCAATTTTTTCTGCCCATGTAAACGACTTGGACAGTATTCAGCGAGTGCGGGTTTCGGATGATGACGCGAGTGGTCCGGCGGGTGACTATATTGATGACCATGCAGTTACCAACGATCTTGTGGTTTTCACGCCATATTTGGTAACAATCCGCTGTTTTACGCCAGACCTCGCGCACGTCGTTAGCACCTTGGCGACCGCCTCGAATACTTTTTTGATAAAGGCCATAAACGTCGTGCCGGCTGGATCTGCTACAACGGCTTTGCCCAATCCCCAAGGCGCAATGCCTGGAACGATGCCTGGAACGATGCCTGGAACGATGCCGGGTGGATTTTATCCCGGGGTAAATAATAATATGTTGCCTGCGACACCTGTTCAGCCGGTAGTCGGAAAGGGAGGCCTCCAGACAGTATTGAAAGAGCAGCTGCTGCGCGTGTCTCTGGAAGTTGAGATCGTGAAACTGCTGCCGAAGCGTTAAAATGCAATTTCTTAAAAAACATTACGAAAAAATCTTGCTGGGCGCGGTGCTGGCGAGTTTGGTTGGTGTGCTGGTCTTCATGTTGTTTTTTATCGCGGCGGACAAGCAGGCTATGGAAGAGCACGTGAATGACATCATCAATCTATCGGTCAAGCCATTACCGGATTTGGACCTGACGGATAAAAATGCCGCGGTTACGCGGCTGCAGTCACCCTTGGTTATGGATCTTGAAACCGGTAACAAGGTTTTCAACCCCTTCGAGTGGGTTAAAACTCAGGACAATTTATTGGTCAGAAAAGATACCAAAACCGGCCCACAAATGGCCGTGGTGGCGAACATTACTCCGCTATACCTAGTATTGACTCTGGATTCAGTGATGACCAATGAGTTGGGTTCCCGCTACGTCATCGGGGTGGAAAGGCAGGCGGCAACAACTGCTTCCAAGCGTCATAAACAGCAGCGTTATGTTTCTTCAGGGGACAAAAATGACGCATTTCAATTAATAGAGGTTAAGGGTGCTCCAGAAAATCCGGACGCATTATTCCTCAAATTGTTAGATACTGGCGAGGTTGCTGCCTTGACGCACGATAAGCCTTTTCGCCGGGTTGATGCTTACAGTGCAGATTTACGGTATGATCCGGAAAAGAAGGTGTTTCATGGTTTACGCATCGGCTCCCAAGTCTCATTTAACGGCACGGATTACCAAGTAGCCGACCTCAACCAGAACGAATTAGATTTACAAGATCAGTCGAATCAGAAAAAAACTCCTTTGCCATTTGCCCCCTGACTGTTAAAAATCTTACATTGAACCGCGCCAATTTGAAGAACCTCATATAGCCATGACAAAAGCCGCCCTATTTTTACTCGGCCTCTCCGTCTTGGTTGCAGTGCCCGCGACTGTGACCGCCCAAGACAATTCCACCGCGATAGCGGTAAACGAAGCCGTGCTGCGTCAGGCCAATACGATTGTCTTGCGACAGAAACTGGCCGAAGCACACCACGCCGAACTGGCTGGCGACACCGTAGATGCCGCCAAGCTGTATCAGGAAGCTTGTGGGCTCTGTCAGCAAATTGGCTCCGGCATTGACGCAGAAACAGCTCAGGCCATCAATGGTCTAGCGAGTAACCGGCTGGCTCTAGCCCGCGACGCCCAAAGTCACGGAGACTTACTCGAGGCGGCTACGCAGGCGCAGCAGGTTTTGCGGGTAGACCCGAATAATGCCGCCGCGTTGGCGTTCAAAAAACAAAATGATCAGATGACAGCCGCTTTAAAGGGTAAGATTCCCAGCAAGGACACCATGGAGCAGGCATCGCAAATCGCGACTCAAAATACGGATGCTGGCACCCTGGTGCAAGATGGCCGGTTACTTTATGAAATGGGCAAGCTTGATGATGCTGAGACTAAATTAAATCAGGCGCTAGTGCTTAATCCCGACAATCCGGCGGCTTTTTACTATTTGAACCTGATTCAGCAGGCAAAATTTGCCCGTGAAGCGGCCATGCACACTGTGGATACACAAAAACGCATGTCGCAGGTCGAGAAACAATGGATAATGCCTACGTCGAAAGTTTTGGATCCAAACCGCCCTAATCCCTACGCAACGAATAGTTTGATTTACACAGGCCCAGGTCGCCAAGCCATCGTTGCCAAATTGGATCGAATACGCCTCGATACCGTTTCTTACGACGGACTGCCATTGAGCGAAGTGCTTCGCAATCTTTCGGAACAATCAAAACTACGCGACCCGGAACACAAAGGGGTTAATTTCTTGGTTAATCCCAATCCTGACCTATCCGGTCAGGCTGTAGCACCGCGTGAAGCAGCTGGCGGACTGGGTGGTGGGTTAGGCGGTCCAGGCGCGCCAGCAATTGATCCGGCTACTGGGCTGCCGGCGGCTAATCCCGCGACCGCTGCTGCCGGTGGCGAGGCGGTTGATGTGGGTGCGTTTATTGTAAAAATTCCAAAATTAGAAGATGTGCGATTAGCAGATGTATTGGACGCCATTGTTTTGGTGACTGACCACCCTATAAAATATACGGTGGAAGATTTTGCCGTGGTGTTTTCCGCAAAAGCGGCGGAAACCCCCCAGCTTTTCACGCGTATCTTTAAAGTGGATCCGAATACTTTCTATTCTGGGCTGGAAAGTGTCGGTGCTCAAAGTTTCGGATCCGTGAACAGCGGTGGTAATGGGGGTAGTGGTGGCGGTGGTGGTGGCGGTGGCGGTGGCGGTGGCGGCGGTGGTGGCGGTGGCAATAATAATAACAACGGTGCCGTGGTTGGTGTAGTGAATGCTTTTGCCGGTGCCGGTGGTCTCCGCAGCAGTGGAAATGGTCAGGGCGGCGGCGGCGGCGGCGGCGGTGGACAGAATGGGGCGGTTAATCCACTTACGGCTGGCGGTGCTGGTCGTGGCGGCGGTGGTGGTAATGTTGGCGGTAACGGTGGTTTGCAGTATGTTACCCAAATCTCGCTGGCATCTACGCCTAGTGAAGCCGCGCGGGCATTTTTCAACGCGCTTGGGCTGAACCTTGATTTTCCAAAAGCTGTGTTTTTTAATGACCGGCTGGGAAAACTTTTTGTAAAAGCCACCGAGTCTGATTTGGACACCATTGAACGTGCCATTGAAATGTTAAATGAAGTCGCCCCGCAAGTGCATATCAAGGCACGCTTCATTGAGGTTCAGCAAAGTGATAACCGTGAACTTGGTTTTGATTGGTATCTTGGTCAGTTTGGCCACAGTGTCGTGGCTCAAGGTGGCAACCCCGGTTCGCTCAATGTGCCGGCCAATTCTGCCAATCCGATTGGCGCATTTCCCGGCGCAACTACGGGTAATACAATTGCCGATCAGGGACAGCAGTTATTCTCCAGCGGGCTGGCTTCTGGCGGCGGCTCCACTACCGCCACGATAACCGGCATCTTGACCGATCCTAATTTTCAAGTCGTAATTCATGCGCTCCAACAACGGCAAGGGTATGAATCGCTTGCCGAACCAGAAGTGACCACCACTAGCGGTCGTCAGACCCAGATGCGTGCTACCCAAATCATAACGGTCATCACTGGTGTCAATTATCAGCAGGGGGCTTCGGCTAGCACCGGTAATACCGGCAATACTGGCAATACCACTCCATAATTTTAATAACGATTAAGCTCATCATGAGAATTTTACCTCGTCTAAATAGAACAAAGCTTACGCTGATGGTACTAGCCATGCCTTTTGCCATCTTCGCTCAGAACATTAATAACCAAGCCGGTACCTCTGCGATTACCTATGATACCCAGCCGGTTGAGACGGGGCCGATTCTGGATGTGGTGCCTTACGTGCTTTCCGATGGCTACACCATCAACATGGCGCTCATACCCTCTGTCACGGTGTTTGACGGTTATCAAACTCCCCCCGTAATACCTAATGTGACCGGTAATCTTAATGTAGTTCAGCTGCCGGTGGTTTTACCCCAGTTCACCGTGCGTCAGGTAGTCACCACCGTAAATGTTTGGGACGGACAAACCGTTGTTCTCGGCGGTCTTATTTCATCAACCACCCAATCTGCTAAACAACAGGTCCCTGTTATTGGCGACCTGCCGCTGGTCGGTAATTTGTTTCAAAGTTCCAGCAAGGCGACGGTGAAAAACAACCTCATAATTTTTGTGACTGCCACGATTGTGGATCCAGCGGGTAACCGCGTGCATTCTGACGACGAACTGCCATTTGCGCAATCTGCAGTGCCGGTTCAGCCAGCAGGTGCCGGTGTGACCTCGGACACCGTGAAATCAGTTCCGCCGCCCATAGTCAAGCAGTGAGCCGCCTGCTGATTGTTGATGGGCACGCTTACGCTTATCGCGCGTTCCATGCAATCCGTGAATTGCGGGCGCCGGATGGTCGGCCAACGAATGCCATTTATGGTTTTGTTAAGATGCTGGAGAAAATGCGGGCAACAGTTCAGCCGACGCATTTGATGGTTGTGTGGGATGGTGGCTTAAGCGCTGAACGATTGACAGCCTTGCCAGAGTACAAGGCGCAGCGGCCGGAGATGCCGACTGATTTGCGGCCGCAGTTGGCTGAACTTGAGAGTTTTTTGGCGGCTGCCGGTATCGCCAGCCACCGCGCCGATGGCGTTGAAGCGGATGATTATATCGCGAGTTTGGCGCGGCGGGCGGCGGCCGAGAGTTGGGACGTGGTGATTGCCAGCTCTGACAAAGATTTTCTGCAGTTGGTCTCGGAACGGATTGGACTGTTGAATCCGAACGACAAAACTGGAGCGATTTGGGGGCGAGATCAAGTGCTGGCCAAAACCGGCGTGGAGCCGGGGCAAGTGGCTGACTGGCTGGCCCTGATGGGCGATGCTGTGGATAATATTCCCGGCGTGCCGGGGGTTGGGCCTAAGACCGCGACCGATTTGTTAAAGCAATTCGGCACGTTGGAAAATTTGTTGGCGCGGTTGGATGAAGTGAAGTCGGAAAAGCTGCGCCAGTCTTTGCGCGCTTCGGTTGCAGTCGTGATTCGCAACCAGAAAGTGGTGCGCTTGCCGGAAGTTCCGTGCGAGTTGGTGCCGGAAGAATTAGAAATGCATTCCGGCAACCGGTTGGAGTTGCGTCGTTTGCTGGCCGGCTGGGGATTTAAGGGCATGCTGGCGGCATTGGAAGTGCCTGAAGCGAAACAGGCAGAACTGATTTAAAAATGAATTTGCTCAGTAGCATTAACTTAATGGCCGGTGCTTTCAAACGCGCGGCGATAACGGTGGGAATTTTTAGACAAATTCCCCAGGCTGGTTTATTTTATCGTAATATCATCATGCCCGCGCCCATGCGTACCCGTTATTTTGCCGTCTGCGCCATCGTTGCGCTGGCGGCTGACAGCCTTGCCTCCGCGCAAACTAATAATTTTACAACTAACGGAACTGAATATTCCATCATTGGTTCTCTTCCGGGTGATCAAGTTTTTCCCGATGTGGCGATTTCCACCAACGGCGGCTTTGTCGTCTGGCAGGATAATGCCACGGATGGTGATGGTTGGGGTGTCAGCGCTCGGCGTTTGGATTCGACTCTTTCTGGCACCTTCGGCACTTTCCGTGTGAATGTCCAGGGAGCAGGTAATCAGGAAAACGCACACGTAGCCTTGCTGAAGAATGGTGGGGCAGTTTTTGTCTGGCAGGGCGGTCAGCCGGGTAAACAGCATATTTATGCCCGCTTTCTTACATCCACCAATACGTTCCTTACCACGAACGACCTCATGGTGAATACCTTCCCTAACAATTTCCAAATTACTCCCGCAGTAACCGTTTTAAACAACAGCAATGTGGTGGTGGTTTGGGCCAGCGATAATGAGGCGGGTTCTGTTTCAATGCTGGATGTTTATGGTCAGTTGTTTTCGCCTGCCGGTCAAAAAATTGGTGGTGAATTTCTAGTGAATCAGTTCACTAGTTTTAATCAGCGTACCCCCTCAGTAGCGGCCTTGGCCGGTGGCGGTTTTGTGGTAGCCTGGGTCTCCGAGCAGGAGCGGCAAATAGCCGCCGCAGCGGGTGCGAATACTAACTACGTAAGCTCAGCCAGCACCATGAATCCAAGTGTCGATATCTATGCGCGTCTGTTCAACGCAGACAGCACGGCCGCTGGTAGTGAATTTCTGGTAAATACGGACAGCAATCCTTGCTCTAATCCGGCCGCTGCGGCTGCTGCCGATGGCAGCTTCCTAATCACTTGGACGTTGCGGGATATGGTAAATACATCCAATGACTTGGATGTTTTTGCGCGTATTTTTTCCGCGAACGGGATGGGTGGTCTTGCTTTCTATGTTAATTCCACACATGTCGGCGACCAGTATGTGCCCCGCGTAAGCGCGCTCGGTTTGGACTATTTGGTGACGTGGACGAGCCTGGGCCAGGACAGTTCGCGCGAGGGCGTTTATGGCCAGTTTGTGCATGCTGACGGATCCCTAACCGGTTCTGAATTTCGTGTTAATACCACGGCTGTTGGCCAGCAAATGCAGCCGGCCGTGGCGTCGGATGGAAATGCTCAGTTTGTGGCTGTCTGGACCAGTTTCAATGGTTACCCCAACACGTTTGATTTGTATGCCCAGCGCTACTTGAGCACGGCGGCCGTCTTGCCGCCCATGGCTGCGCCGTTTGTCTGGGCTCCGTTTGTGTTAAGTAACGGAGTTTATCAACCGCAATTGGTGGTTTCTTGGCCGCCGTTGCTGGGACTGCCGGTTCTGGGTTACGAAGTCTATGTTAATGGGGCCACGAATCCGGTTGGCGTCGTTTCTAGCAATCAGTGGACGCTAACGGCGGCTAATGGTTTGAAGGCTGGCAGCACTAATACGTTCCAGGTGGATTATGTTTTAACCACCAGCCAACGCTCCCCAATATCCCCGGCCGCCACCGGTATTGCCTGGAGCGGACTAAATTGGGGAGGCATACCTTACGAATGGATGGTCCTGTATTATGGGAGTAATACCAACCTCTGGCCAAGTTCAAGTAGCCGGCCCGCCGCTGGCAGCCCGACGGTGTATCAGATATTCTTGAGTGGTGGCAATCCTGGCCAGTCAGCAACTTGGCTGAAAACGGTGCTGACGCCGACGGCGCAAGGGCTCTTTCTGACTTGGAACACTTCGCCAGGAGCGACCTACCAGGTGCAGACCACCACGGATTTGGTGACGTGGTCTAATGCCGGTTCTGCCCGGTTTGCGGCCGGGATGACGGATTCAATTTATGTTGGCGGCAGTGCGAACGGTTATTACCGGGTGGTCTTGTTGCGCCAATAAAATGTGTATGCGGAAATCAATTATAAATATTTTCCTGGCGGCAGTTTTTCTGCTGTCACTCCCTTGCGTGTGGGGCTTTTCCCCGGCCGGGCCGATTGGTAACAAGGGTGATTCCTGGCAGACCATCACCATTGGCTATGGCTACAATGACTCAGTCGCACCAAAAAACATCCTTGAGGAATACCGGCCGGTCGTGCCAGTGGAGTATTACGCGAGCGACGCCAGCTACATCAGTTATTTCGGATCCGCGGGACTTACTAACATTGATGCGGCCTTCGGCATCTTGAATGGTGTCATGTGCGGGTTGACCAATACCCCGGTTTTTTTGTTCAGCCCCACCAATGGTGTCACCATGGCCGCGAACGGTTACCCGGGTGGGACGGCGCTAACCTTGACCAGCAGCAATGGGCTGGACAGTTACAGTCCCAGCCTGTCCGAGTTCCCGCCGATTTCCGAGCAGTGGAACTACACCGCCCAATCACTGGGGCTGTTTGACATTAAATCTTACGTGTTGCACGAGGTGGTTGGCGAATTGGGGTTGGCTGATCCCAGCCGCTACGTGTGGACCCTTCACGACCGTTTGCCCAACCCTTTGGGTTTGAAAAATCCCAAGTGTCCCGGAGATGTGGAGTATTATGTTGTTCAACGAAATTTCGACGTGACCCAAGATAATTTCTACTCATCCTACATAAATGGCGCGTTGTATTATTTTCAAATTATTGAGAACTGTGGAAATCATCCCCCGCCTTATACCGCCATTACGGAACCTTATCCGGCTGACCCATTTTCATATGCTTATACGGCGGTGGCCACCGGAGGGTTGTTGGGAGGCGGACTGGGAACGGGCGGCTTCTATACCGGGGTCACTGAGGACGACGCCATGGGCTTGAAGTATTTACTGAGCACTAACAATATCAATTGGGAAGCCACTGCACCGAGCGGCGGTGTCCTGTTACAAACTAACGTGGCACAGCCCCAAACGCTGGGTACTTTGCCAATTAGCCTGCTATTTTCCCAGGCTGCCACCAACGACCCCAACACCTTGCTGGCGGAATATCCCGGCCTGACGTTCCTATCAGTCACCACCAATATTTTGGCTCAGGTTTCCACCAATACGAGCGCTTTTTTCACCAACTTGGCGGGGCCGTACACGAATACCGGTCCGGTGTTCACCAATTGGTCGCCGGTGCAATATGATCGGAACCTGCAACTGCTGACCGGTCAGCCGATTGGGCCGTTGCTCACGGTGGCGCCGTATACGGATCC
>CAIPKV010000060.1 GCA_903865745.1 uncultured Verrucomicrobia subdivision 3 bacterium
ACTGAAACCACCGGAAACTGTCTCATCACAAGTGGTCTAATGAACGGGGTCCAAGCATCCTTCCAAGGCCAGCTCCATGCCTTGCGCATCCGCATTAATATTTTCGTCCGATCCGTTTTCAACAACGATGAGATTGTTCATCTGGTTGTAAAAGCCGGAAACCGAAGACTTCAAGAACTGCCCGATTCCCTGTTCGTAGACCAGCTCGTAGGACTGAATCTGTTCGGGCTGGATATTATGGTCTTGGTTGACTTCCAGCTCCAGAAAATCAGGGTCGCGAAACGCGGTCCCATAAAGGGCCTTGAAGGTGGATTGCTGGAATGGGTTGTAAATCAAACCCACCCGAGGACTGAAAGTGGCATCAAAATCACCGTATTGATCATAGCGTACTCCGGCATTAAGGCGTAGGTCGCTGCGCAACTCAAAATCGCCTTGCGCGTAGACCCCATGGCTTTGTTGGCTGGAATTTATATTGTTAACTGGCTTTGTCGACCCAGCAACAGTGACTTTGTCATATTGGCTGAAATCATCACGGTATTCTGCGCCCACGCTGATGGTATGTTTCTCCCAGAGTCGTTTACTCACTTGTAGCTCAGCGCCCCACCATTCCCCACCCGTATTTTGCTGTTGAAATTGGGTTATTGTCGGGGTGCCAAGCGGATTGCCGGAATTGATTTGGTTTTGGTCGTAATAGAGGTGGGAGGACAAATCCAAGTCGCCTGCCAACTCATGGTTAAATTTCAAGTCCAGATAACTACGCTCCTGTACAATCTGGGCTTTGGAATTATTGAAGGTCAATGGTACCGGGGCGGTGGGATCAGTATGCTCGCGATTAATATAGGCGCCTTCTAGGATCAAATCCGCGTAGCTGATTGAGCCAAAAACACTCTCGTAGGAATCGCCATTCATGTTTTGGGCTATACCGTTGTTTTGCGTCGGAGTGTTGAATTCCTTGTAATAGAGCTGATCTGGCCCATCGCTTTGGTAGTAAGTGCCAGAGAGGAGAAACGCGACCCCGTTGGTATAGGTCTTACCAAAAGAGAGTCGGGCTTTGTAAGTATCAAATGAGCCATATTCGCCGGAAGCTTCAACGCCGTCCACCTTGCGGGTCACGACGTTGATGACACCGAAGAAAGCGTTGTTGCCGTAAAGCACCGAGCCGGGACCGCGAATGACCTCCACATGGTCAATCAAATCTATGTCTAGAATGAAGTCAGTGCCAATGGCGGCGCCGTCATTGATGTTGTTGTTGACACGATGGCCATCCACGAGGAGCAGAATGCGGTTATTATAATCACCCAAATTAACCCCCCTTGGCCCCAGATATGCATAATTGCGGTCATACGAGACGTCAAATCCTTGTAGACTCGCCAAAATATCCGCCAACGTCCGGTAACCATAACGTTTAATTTCTTCAGCCGTGACGATGGATATGGAGGAGGGCGCTTCCGTGGTTTTCTGCTCGAACCCCGAGGCGGCGACCACGGTATTAACTTGGACTTCCCCAAGGTCTTCAAGACTCATCGATTTCAGCGCCGACAACTCCGTAGTATTGTTGTCTGCCTTAGCAATGGCGACGCACCAGCCCAGCACCAGGCTGATAAGCCCAGTTTTAAGCGTTAGCTTCAGGTGCATGCGGTTCACAAGAATTAAATTTTATTCAGCTTCAATATTTAAATCATCGGGAAATTTTTGCTTGGACAACGTTGACTTTAGATTTTTGTGCGTTCCTTGTCCATTCGAAGCACGCGGTCAAGGCTTATGGTAGAACTGCAAACAGACAAAGATTAAGACAAAACCACTACCCGCCGGTGCTTAAACCTGCCTTAAATCAGCACTATTTGCGCCAAAGGAATGGAATTACGTATTCTTAATAAACCACCATCAATCCGTATCCCTGAAAATTTATCGCGACTAATTTCTAGTCGGCTAATAGGAAAAAGGCAGAACGATGCTCCGCAACACGTCGGTAACCTCGTTATTTTACTTAACCATCATTTCCCGATAGCTTAGGATTTTCCAAGCTAGCTGCGGGGTCTTGTCTAAAAATCGCCAGATTGACAAAATATCGGGTATAAAAGTGAAATAATCGGATAGTTTTACCCAGCCTACGTGATTTATTGGCTGCAGTACCTAATTTCTGGGTATCAAGAGATCTTTTCATGGCTGCAGAACCCGTCCTTTTGCTCGCGGATAATTATTTGTTCGATGCAGGATACGTTAAGTTGCCGGTGAAACGGGATTTCCTCGCTGCGAGACACGGTATATTGGCCGCATAAACCGTTCTATTTGGAGCCAAATGAGCTCTGCAGTGTGCAAAAAGCGTTTTGCACTATGCAAAACGTGATTTGCAACGCCTCTCCCGACACAAAAAAGCTAAAGTTGATGGTTTTCTTTGAAAATCGGCGAAACTAGCACCCGCTGGCGCTTTTTGACCACCTCCCATCTTCTATCTATCGTTCGGTGCCTGATTCCTAATGCCAGCCTTTTTTAAAAATTTGAACCAGTGTCCATATTCTAGCCGGTATGTGTCCAAAAATTTGCCACATCTTGTTTTCGTTAAACCAAGTCATTAAACAGACAATGCTGAGGCTTTTGCAAGTTTTGTAACTATCGACGAAATCAGACGTTCTATTTTTGGCCTCCTTAATTACACAGCATCATGTAAACCAATCACTTGCCAGACTAAAAATTCAAAATAAGCCGGCATATATTTCAGGAATGTCGTTTGGGATGACTGGGCGGGTCAGTCTTAAAAAAATTGCAGGTTCATTTAATAATGGCGTGCAAATTGCTTTTTTAATGTTAGGATTGGTATTGAATTTTATGACTACAACAAAATTTTTTAGCTCAGCCATACGCACCTGTCGCTACGGCGTCATGCTAGGCAGCTTGATGTTTGCCGCCAACGCGTTCGCCGGGACTGCGCCGCTGATTACCTCCCAGCCATTAAGCCAAACGGTTTCAGCGGGTAGTAACGCCACTTTCTCAGTGGCTGCCTCGACTGGGACAACTTTGAGCTATCAGTGGTATTTTAATAACGTCTTAATCAGCGGGGCGACGGGCAGCTCATATACCTTAACCGCAAAATTTTCCAATGCCGGACTTTATTTTGTTTCTGTAAAGAATGCTTTTGGAACGGTTAATAGCGCGACTGCAACGCTAAATGTAAAACCGCCGACCGGAGCTACCTTGGCGGCTCCTTGGGTTTCGGCTGACATTGGAAACGTCGGGTTGATTGGCAGCGCTTACAGTATTTCCAATAATTACACGGTGAACGGATCGGGTGCCAGTTTGGTAGGCGCGGCGGCTGACCAGTTTCACTATATTTATCAGACTATGCCAGGAAACGGATCCATTGCGGCTCGGGTCACCAACCAAAGCGGAACCAATGTCAACGGGTACGCTGGGGTTATGATTCGTGAAACTACAGCGACCGGCTCGCGTTATGTATTTGCCGCCCGTGAGGGAAATGGCCCCGTAGTCGTCCGTAGCCGGCCAAGTACGGGTGGAGCCACCACCAGCACCAACGTCCCCAACGCGACTTTGGCCAGCTGCTGGGTGCAACTAGTACGGACTGGAACCAACATAGCTGCTTTGACCTCTATCAATGGTTCTGTGTGGACTCCAATACAGACAAACGCTGTTGCGATGGCGACTAATGTCATTTTTGGTTTGTTTGCAACTTCCGGCAATACAAATGTTCTTGATAGCGATGTTTTTACCAATGTCACCGTGGTTCCCTGACCGAATAAATTTGGCGGGGTAAATATTTTCGCCTCACGAATTGAAAACGCATCAAAAATTAATTTGGATTGCGTTGATAGGAATCGTTGCTGCCATTGTCTCAAGGTCTCTGTTTCATAATAAGTCTTCCATTGTTAGTTCCGCCGGTGGCGGGACGGTAGCGACCAATCAGAAAGTTCCAGCCTACATTGACAGCGCCCGAGCACTTCCGTCCGAAAATGTTGCTCAGACTAATTTCCCGCCTGTTGCGAATGTTGGAACCATAGTGCCGACCGCAGAGGATCCGGAAAAAATCGCCGTAGTAATCAGCGAACTGAGCGAAACTGAAGTTTTCAAATGGCTTGGTGCTCTCGCAACTCAGGACCTGACCGGCAATACTGGTCGGCTACTACTTCGCCGTTGGGTGGAGCTTGATCCGGCTGCAGCTGTTAACTGGCTTGAAAAATTAAGCGACCCGGGCGTGCGCCAGGAATTGGTGGATGTTGCAGCGGTTGCCTGGTCGGAAAAAGATATGCCGAATACCTTGATTTGGGTCGAATCGCTCCCGGATGGTGCGACGAAACATCAGGCGCTGACCGACCTTGGCTATGAAGTAGCACGGGTTGATCCGGTTGATGCCTTGCAAATTGCAAGTCAGTTACCAGCCAGTGACCATACTGACGGTCTGCTACTTCATTCACTGGCACAATATGCGTCGTCGGATCCCCAACAGTCGCAGCAACTGGCCCTTTCGCTGCGTCAAGGTCCGCTGCGCGACGAAGCTTTGTCCACCGTGGCGACGGTGCAAGCCAAACAGGATGGGGCAGGCGCAGCGCAATTCGCTGTGCAAAATATTTCCCCTGGTCCTGGCCTTGACCGCGCCGTTATCGGCGTGATTCAGCTTTGGGCGCAAAATGATTTAGCTAGTACTGCCTTCTGGGTACAAAGCTTTCCGGCTTCACCTATTCGCAATCAAGCGGTAGAAAGCTTGGATATGATCAGTCCGCACTGATTCATTTTGGCTTTGTTCAATTGGTAAATCCTATTAGTGTCTTGCGCCGAAGCCGCGCACAAAGCCGACGCACTGGGCCACGTCGGGAACGCTGTCCATCCAGTTGTTTTCATATTCGATAGAGGCATTGCCGACGAAGTGCTGGCGCTTCAACTCATCGAGGATGACTGCGATGTTAACATTACCCGTCCCAAACGGAACTACGGCGAATTTCGAGTCTTCGTCTTTCAAGTGGGTACTTATGATGCGGCCCTGAAGAATTTTCAGGCAATCTACCGGATCTAAGCCGGAGTGAAACCAGTGGCCGACATCTGCGCAGGAACCAATGCGCGCATCACGGTCTTTCACTACGCTCAAAACATAATTCGGATCCCACATTTTGTAGCTGGGATTCTTTGGTTGGCGCGGATGGTTGTGGAAGCCGACCCGGATGTCGTATTCTTTGACTAGTTTTTCAATGGTAGTAATCGCTTCAACTGACTCGGTGGTGATGCCGTAAAACTCCATTTTTTTGGCGAACTCAAAAATCTTTCTGGCGGCGGCCTCGTCCTTGGGAATGGCCACTACGCCGTAATTGACTGCTCGGACGCCGCGTTCTGCTAGGCGAGCTTGAATGGCGGCAATCATTTCGTCGGTGGCGTTGTGGTCGAACATTACGCCGGGTTTTTCTGGGCCGTAGCTCTGGCCGGGATAGAATTCGATGACCTTGCCGCCGGCGGCTGCAGTTTTGTCAATCGCCTCGAAGACGGAAAAAGCCTTGAAAGTATATGCTTGGCAGCCTAGCGCGAGGCCACTGGTAAGGCAGGTTTCTGGAATCGGCGCGGCGAATACGGTGAGACCCGAGATGCAAAAAATGGCGGCGAGAGTAGGAAATTTGATTTTCATTTGTTAGCGGATTGTTCCACCACTTTTTCAAATCAGTTGAAAAATGCAAGGAACCAATGGGATGGGGACCGGTGGTGGCCGGTATTTGTCAGGTGGCTCACGCAAAGGTGTTGTGCAAACCGTTTTTATTTTCAAACATTCCAGCCAGTTGCTAAATTTTTTAAATGAAGCCACCCATATCGTCTACGTATACCCAATGGAATCGCCGCAAGTTTCTCAAGACCGCCACGCTAGCTGGTGGTGCGGTCGTGTTTGGCGTGCCCACGCTACTTCGTGGGCAGAACCTCAATAGCAAATTAAATATCGCTGCCATCGGTGCGGGTGGCAAGGGTGCCAGCGACACGGACCATTGCACCTCCGAAAACATCGTCGCACTGTGTGACGTGGACACCGTCCGATGTGCCGGGCAGATAAAAAAATACCCATCTGCGAAGTTTTATTCAGATTTTCGGAAAATGTTTGACGAGATGGGCAAGGGTATTGACGCCGTGACCGTATCTACGCCGGATCACTTCCATGCCATCGCCGAAACGGCCGCGATGCGCCTAGGCAAGCATGTGTATGGCCAGAAGCCGCTCGCGCAGACAATTTATGAGGCGCGCTATCTTCGTGACCTCGCGCACGAGACTGGCGTTGTCACCCAGATGGGCAATCAGGGCAGTGCAGCGGATGGCTTGCGCCGGGCGGTGGAATGTGTCCAAGCTGGAATTATCGGCCAGGTGCGCGAAGTTTATGTTTGGACGAATCGTCCAATCTGGCCGCAGGGTATTGGCCGACCGGACGGTAGTGATTCGGTTCCTGAAACTTTAGACTGGGATATCTGGCTTGGACCGGCACCCGAGCGGCCTTACAAAAAAGGCGTCTATAATCCATTCAACTGGCGTGGTTGGCTAGATTTCGGCACCGGTGCACTGGGTGACATGGCATGCCACACAGTTAATATGCCGTTCCGCGCGCTTGGCTTGGGCTACCCAACGGAGATTGAGGCCACCGCCATTACCGGCATCAATCAGCAAACTTATCCGCTTGCGTCCAAAATCCGGTTCGAATTTCCAGCTCGAAAGATTTCCGTGCCCGCTGCCCATAAATCTTTGTTTCACAAGCACGATACGTTGTCGTTGGAACCAGTAACCTTGTGGTGGAACGACGGCGGCCAACCAGTTGTGGATAAACCTGGTCGGCACGACGGTAGCAACAAGCCGCCGCAGGAAATCACAACCGATATTGCAGAGATGTTTGGTGAGGTTCCCGGTAGCGGCTGCCTACTGATTGGCGATAAGGGAAAAATCTTTTCCCCAGATGACTACGGTGAGCAGTTTTTCATTCGGCTCAACGACGAGAGGAGATTTACTCATTACAAAAAACATGAAACCATTATATCGGTGCCGCAAAGTCTGCCACGCAACTTGTTCAAGGGCGACAACGACCATCGTCAGCACCTCGAGTGGATCGCTGCAATCAAGGCAGGCAAACTGGAAATGTGTTACTCGCGTTTCGCCGTCGGCGCACAGCTCACCGAGATCATGTTGCTCGGCTGCGTCGCTTTGCGCGCTGGCCAGAAAATCGAGTGGGACGGTCCAGGCATGCGCGCCACCAACTGTCCAGCAGCTGCCTCGTATATTAAGCGTGACAACCGTGCAGGCTGGGTGCTTTCGTGAGTGGAAATTAAATCACCACTATTAAAATAGACGCAACATTTTCCTTTTGATTGCGAGGATGCAGGCTCTATTTGAATAAGCTTCAAATAGAAACTATGTAATTTTCAATTGGTTCCGAGCCGAGTGTCCCCACCAGTTTCTTAAGATAGTCTTTCGACTCGACGGCTTCTAAAGTTTTTCTCGCGGCAGTCAGTCGCGCGGCGATTTGCAGTTTTTCTGAAACGTCGGTGTAATTCGGCCGGCGCAGAAACTGGTTTAAACATTCTACGTGGCGCTTCCACAAGGCCCGGTCCACCTTCTGTTTGGCTAGCAGTCGTGCAGCATACCACGCGCTGGTCATCAAGCTTTCGCGCGTGAACAGCTTTCGTACGTCGGGATGCTCTAGCCCTTTGCCTTCCCATTCGTCGTAAAGCATGATGTGCAATAATGCATTCAGTGGCGGGCTCGCTTGTGCTATGCTGCCGTCATCAAAATACATTTTTGCGACGCGTTTCTGAGTAGCTATGATGTTATCTATGCCGTCCGCAAAAATGTCTTTATCTTGTAATTCCGGTTTGAGCATTGACTCGGTAAACACGGCGTGTGGATGATTGAACACTCGGCCGAAGAAGTTATGTACGAACCGCGCGTTGATGCGCCAGCCTAGTCGGCTTGCGAGAATTTTTTTGCCGCCATATTCAAAGTCTGCGCACTTTTCCAGAAACCGATTTGAAATTAGAAATTGAGGGTTGCGTTCTTCATCCGAGAGCCGGCACCACACTTCTGGCACGATTAAACTCACGTCGTGGTCTACCCGTAGATTTGGCCCTACATAACCGGCGGCGGTGATGTAAGCGTGGTGGTCGCAGAGGATAAACGAGACCAACGCGTTGTTTAAATCAATAATCGGCGGCAGTGCGTTGAATGGTCCCTTAGTCAAAGCGCCTTCAGAACCCGCGCCGGTGGTCGAAGGTGATTTGCCGGTCATGCTGCAAATCACTTCCATGAATAGCTCCGGCAATTCCATGAAATGAATCGGGTTGTAGCAGGCCAGTGGGCGTACGCCATTTTCCGGTGGATTGTTGCGGCGTCCCGGAAGCACGGCTGTGACCGGCGTGTACAGCGGCTTGCCTGGCGACACGCGGCGGCGTAGGCGCGCAGAAATTTCCGCAAGATACGTCTCGCTAGCACGTACAAGATCGGGGCGCTTTTGCAAATACCGCGGATTTTTTGTCGGTTTGCCGTCCACGAGACGTGGATTCGCAGTGCAGACGAAATAATCTGGCGCGCCCGTTTCCGCCACATCGCGTATAAATTTCTGCATCGGTTCGGTGAACTGGTTGAATCCCAGCGCGTCCCTGACTATTTCACGAGCTTTCGTTGGTGTGAGCGGTTCGTAGTTGGAGAAGAAATTGTCTGGCTGCACGAAATCCAGTTCCGCCTGCTTGTCGTAGCCGCGATGAATTGCATCATCCGGCCGTTGGAACAGTCGCTGTTCGCAGTTCTGCGCAAATTTTATAGACACATTGTTGTCCGTGCCTTCCGGAAGATTTTCCAACTCGCCAGCTGGAACCACCGTTGACGCCGTGATATCGTCCTCCATTTGCACCTTCACTGCTGGGTAAAAATCTTTACGCAAACCGAACGTCCGCCAAGCACCGTCGGCATCGAAGCCGACGCGCAGATATGTTGTGACAAGCTTGCGGCCGTCACATTTTAGTTCATTTCCGGGTGTGCCGTTAATAATATCCACGCTAAAATGCTCGCGCCAGTCCGCGCCCCATTCCGGCTTATAATAGCGCTTTACGACGAAAACCAGCTCCTTGACGTGCTGAGGTAGACTAACCAGCCAAGCATTGTATGCTGGAGTGTAATCGTGCTCGTCCGGTGTTAGCAGCTTGATGACCGAGCCCAGCGAGCGGTTGGCGTCCAGCACTGTCCGCTTGTCCGCACGTGTAATGTCGGCAAAACGGCCTGAGTAGTCGTGATCAATCAGCTCAGCCACGCGGTCAAAATCATTTTTTAAGTCTGACACGAATACTGCACCGGTAAGAATTGCATCAGTAATAGGTTTGGAAATTTCTGATTTGCCCCCGCCGGAAACGGTGCAGGGCTTATGACAGAAAGTTCCTTCGGCGACGGTGCCTACCAGCCGCCACTGTCGGCCGTGGCCGGGCGGTTTTTCCATGCGTATTTTATAACCCGAGGGTCGCACGTAGGTTTTTTCAGGCGAGAGCCGAATGCTTTGCTCGCCGGAATTTGGATTGGTCCAGGAAATCTTCTGCGTGTGCAAGTCAAAGCGTGCCGAGGCGGGAACATAAATGATTTCGGGAAATTTCTTGTCCACCGCATAACCTTCCGGCTTAACATCCATGATAGAACCAAACATTGCGGTCATCTCCACGAACGAATGCGGTAGACGCCTCGAAACCACGTCACCATTGAATTCTTCGCCGAGATCGTAGCTCGCAAACACCAGCGCCCCGCCGGCGTGCTCCTCTTCCGTCAGGCCGAATAGATTGGCCGCGTAGCTCAACTGCGTCTTTACCTCTTTTTTGCAGTAGCCAAAATAGTTGTCGGCGATGATGGTAACTATCACGCCGGTCTCGTCGCGCGCCGTGAGCTTGAAGGCGTTACCGCCGTTATAAAGCTCGTCCTCTTTTTTCCAGCACATACCGTCGCGACGTTGGCGTTCCGTGGCTTGGTCGAAAGGTGGCAGGCCGGCGGATTTTTTGGTGATCTTCGTCAGATGCGGCGCGAGGATGATGCAGCCGGTATGGCCGGTCCAATGTTCACTGTCCAGTGCAGCGTCGTTCTCCGGCAGCAGTGGGTCTCCACCATTTTCAAAAATCGTCTCTACGAAATCTAAATTGCTTACAAGGTTGCCCGGTACGAAAAAGCGTACTTCCATTCGTTTTTCTGGCGTGAACCCAGGTACCTCCGGGCATACAAGTGGTCTGATAAGCAGCGAGACAAAACATTCCGCCGGTGCTGGTTGTGTAGCGGTGAACGGCAGCATCAGCAGTTCCTTTGGTGGTGTGAGTGCGAACTGGAGGATTTTTGAGAAAGTTACTTTAGGCACACCCAGTTTGTCGTCCGGGATGGGTAATCCGCCTTCCGCTATGTGGAAAATACCCGCCGTAGTGCGCCGGTCGCTCTTAGGATTATGTAAAACCCCTTGCTTGACGCGATAGGAGTTAATGATGTCCGAAGAAAAATCCTCGCGGTCCACTGGCAGCGACAGCACGCGGGCAAGGCCGGCGCGGTCAAGCGTGAAGGTGCGTGCGGGCAGCTTCGGCACCGGTATGTCTTGCAAATAGTCGTATAGAAAAGTCTGGATGCGTTGGTCTACTGGGCAGAGATGCTGGCCGAGCAGCCGGTCTTTTTCACGTGACTGCGCGGCCATGGCAGTGGCGATTTCGACAAACTCGCGGTCACCGGCCAGTGGCACCGGCGAGCAGCCGATAAGAGCAAGCTTCACGTTAATATGCGCAATGAGATGTGCGGGTAACTGGTTGTTCATGGTAATTTTCGATCCTGTGATCGTATCCTTGGCTGTTTACAATGCCCGTTTTTTTACTGCTAGCAAAACATTTTTTGCGCAGCGAAGCTATAACGCTACTATATGGTTTTGACTAAATGACCACAATGCCTGGGACAGTTAGCTCTAGGCGCGGCGGGGAAAATCTGCTAAAAAAATTGTGTGTGAGATCCAAGCAAAATCCCGTCATACCTACGCTACCGCGCCTGCTGTCGCTGTTGGCGCTGTTTCCACTGGGCGGGCTGTTGCTCAAGAAAACTTCCCTGACCTATGAACATGCCAATTTGTTCTGGCCACCGGCTGGCATAGCGCTGGCGGCGTTACTGCTACTCGGATACCGCTTCTGGCTCGGAATTGCTTTAGGTTTTGTCCTATTTGGGCTGGCCGGCGGCATTCCGTTTGGGTGGTTTCTTTTGGCCACGGCGGTCGGCGGTACACTGGCTGCGACATTTGGCGCGTTTGTGTTGCGGCAGCTATTTCAATTTGAAGATTCGCAGGAGCGGCTGCGCGACGTGACGGCGTATTTGCTCGTGGCGGGCGTCTTAGTCGCCACCCTTAATGCCGTATCCGATGCCGTTGGTCTAGCATGGATGAATAAGTTTTCATGGGCGTCATGGTTAACGAATGTATTGGACTGGTGGGTGCCGAACTTGCTGGCGGTGTTGGTGATTACGCCAGTTATTACGTTCTGGACGGTGCCGTCGTTGTGGCGTTGGAATTTCCGGCTGGCGCTGGAGGCGGCGGTCTGCGCGGTTGGATTGGCTGTCTGCGCGCTGGTATCTTTTTCGGCTTGGTATGTCTATGGTCTTCACAATTTCCTGCTGGCCTACCTGCCAATACCATTCCTATTGTGGGGAGCGTTCCGGTTCGGTCCACGCGGAGCCTCTGCGGGGACATTGATTGTGGCGGTCATGACCTTTTATTTCTTGCTACAAGGGCATGGACTAGCCGATGACAACCCGGCAATGCTTCAATTAGTAGGCATCTACCCCAGCTTTATCGCGGCGGCTAACTTACTGCTCGGTGCGTTAGCAACGGAACGACGACGCGCGGAAATCACTCTGGTTGAAAATGAAAAACGGTTACGCACCCTGCTGGCCGAACAATCGGACATGATTTGCCGGTTTTTGCCGGATGGTCAAATTACCTTTGTGAACCCGGCTTTCTGCGAATTTTACGGCCAGGCAGAAACCCAGCTCCTCGGTGCGGATTTTTTTCAAAAGTTTCCGGCCGGCGAAGCAGCGACATTACGAGAAAAGCTGGCTTCGCTGACGGAGGAAAATCCGGTCTGGACGTTTGACCGCCGTGCTGTGGCTGGCGATGACCATGTGGAATGGCAGCAATGTGACTTACGCCGGTTCGCCCGTGACGGCGAAAACAGTTTTGAATATCAGGCCGTCATCCAGAATGTCACACCGCGCAAGCAGGCGGAATTGGCGTTGCAAGAGGCCAAGTTCACATTGGAAAAAATGAACCTTCAACTCCGGCTGGCCGCCGAGGCGGCCAATGCGGCTGCCGAACAGGCGAACCGTGCCAACACTGCCAAGGGCGAATTCCTCGCGAATATGAGTCACGAGATTCGTACGCCGCTGAGCGGCATCCTCGGCATGGTTGAGTTGCTTTCTCAGTCGCGCCTCGATTCGCGCCAGAAGGAGTTCGCAGTCGCTGCCGCTGAGAGTGCCAACGCCTTGCTGCACGTCATCAACGACGTCCTCGACTTCTCCAAGATCGAAGCGGGTAAGATGTCCATGGCGCAGGAAAACTTTTCGCTGCGCGACATTGTGGATGGCGTACTCGAAAATGCCGCCACCCGCGAGCCGGGCAAAAACATCCATCTCGCCGCCATCATCCGGCGCGACGTACCGCACTTGCTGGTAGGCGATCCTGGTCGGCTTCGGCAGGTGCTCCTTAACCTCGTTGGCAACGGCATTAAATTCACCGAATCGGGCGAAGTCATCGTTCGCGTTCATCCGCAGTCCCATGCGCACGGTCGCATCAAGCTGCGGTTTGAAGTCGCCGACACCGGCCTCGGCCTCACGCCGGAGCAAATCTCAAAACTCTTCCGGCCGTTTGTTCAAGCCGACACGTCGTCGTCGCGCAAGTTCGGCGGCACCGGCCTCGGCCTCGCCATCTCGCGGAAAATCACCGAGCTGATGGGCGGCCGCATCGGCGTCCAAAGCGCTCCCGGCAAGGGCTCGACCTTCTGGTTCGAACTGCCTTTCCCCGTGCCGCCGCAGCCGGCCATTGAGCGCAGTTTTCCCGGCCTCGTCTTTGCGCAGGTGCTCATTGCTGCACCCAACGCCAGCCTCCGCGAATCGCTCGCCGAACGTCTGCGCGGCTGGGGCGTGGACTGTCGCGAATTCGGGTCCGCAACGGAACTGGTGCGCCATATCAACCACGAACTGGGTGCAACCATTTTGCCGGTTGTGCTGTGCGACGATGAGATGCTCGCGCTCGGCGGCGAGCCATTGCGCCAACTGCTGACGTCCGATCAGGGCAATATCCAATGCATTTTACTCGCGGGTCCCACGGCGATGCTTAGCGACGAACAGAAAGAATTTGCCCCGTTCGCGAGCGTCCTCCTGAAGCCGGTTCGCGAACAACCGCTCTTCGACGCGCTCGTCAATATCGTTGCCGGCAAAAAACCGGAATCCCTGCGCCCCGTCCATCTGCCCGGCGACACCGAAATCATCCGGCGCGAAGCTGCCGCCAAGACCACGCCCATTTCCAAGCTACGCATTCTGGCCGCCGAGGATCATCCCTTCAACCGCAAGCTCTGGCAGCTCATGCTCGACGGCTTTGGTGCGCACGCCGATTGGGCTGAGAATGGCCGCGAGGCGGTGGAAAAGTTTTCTGCTGGGCAGTACGACGCCATTCTCATGGATTGCAATATGCCCGAGCTTGACGGCCACGAGGCCACTGCTGCCATCCGCCATATTGAAGTTGAAAAAAATCTGACACCGCGCGTTCGCATCATCGCCATCACCGCCAACGCCCTCGCCGGGGAACGCGAGCGCTGCCTGGCCGCCGGCATGGACGACTACTTGCCTAAGCCATTCACCACCCAGCAGCTTTATCAGTCGCTGCTCGCCGCCGCACCGCTGCCGGCTGACAACAAAAGTTTTTTTGATACCGCCCCGTTGGAGTTACTTAGCAGCGAACAAGGCCGCGCCTCGGTGGTCGATATGGCCGGCGATTTTTTGAATGAATTGCCGGACCGGCTCACCGAAATCCACCGGCTTCACGAGGCTGGTCAATGGTCCGACCTCAAGCGCGCCGCGCACTCGCTGAAAGGATTGTTTGCCATCTACGGCTTTCGCCCGCTATCGGAAAAGCTGCTGGCCGTCGAAGAAGCCGCTGGTCTGGCGGAAGCGCCCCGGGTGATTGCGGCGTTGGCTGGCCTCGACCTCGAGGCCGGTAGAGCCGTGACCCAATTGCGCGATTGGTGCCAAAAACAATCGCTTGGCACCACCTGAACCTCACCGGACTTTTCGTCCCCCTCGGTTGAACGGGAAGCGTCACTTTTCCAGCCGGAACCGCCTTGCTTCCGATTGGAATGGTCATGCTTCCGACAGGAATTGTGACGCTTCCGGTCGGAATCATCACCATTCCTGTTGGAATAGCCTCCCTTCCGACCGGAATTGCCATGATTCCGACTGGAATTGCCTCCATTCCGGTCGGAATGGCCTCGCTTCCACCCGGAAACATGACAATTCCCGCTGGAATGATCACCGTTCCAGCGGGAATAAGTCCTAATCTTCTTAAATCCAGCGACTTGCTATTTTGCTGTCATTTCCGCTGCCGTGACCGACGGGGTAGGTGTGGGTGGATTATCTATTGGCCGTAGTCGTTGGCAACGACGATGTGAAAACCTAACTAAATTCAGCCGCGCGACTTCGCCGCACCGGCTTTGAGCGCCACCAAATAATCGCACCACACCGCCACGCCATCGCCGCTGCGTGCGGAGAGTTCAAAAATCTTCGCCCGCGGGCTGGCCTGCCGGATATTTTTCAAAGCCAGTTCCCGATCAAAACCCGCTGCCGCTGCCATATCAGTTTTCGTCACGACGACGACATCGGCAGAATGGAACATCGGTGGATATTTAAGCGGTTTGTCTTCGCCTTCCGTCACGGAATGCACGACCACGCGAACGGCTTCGCCCAAATCAAACGCGGCGGGGCAGACGAGGTTGCCGACATTCTCGATAATGAGCAAATCAAGTGCGCGCAAGTCCAGTTGCCGCATCGCTTCGGCCACCATCCCGGCCTCCAGATGGCAGAGCGTGCCGGTGGCGATTTGCACCACGGGCGCGCCGGTGGTGCGAAGCCGCGCGGCATCGTTATCCGTCGCCAAGTCGCCGACAATCACCCCGGCGCGTAAACGGCCTTTTAATTCGTTGAGCGTTTTCGTCAGCAACGCCGTTTTGCCTGCGCCCGGCGAGGAAACCATATTCAGCACGAGCAAATTCAACGCCTTGAAGACGCCGCGATTTTGTTCCCCCGCGCGGTCATTGGCGTTCAGGATGCCGGTGTTCAGATTCAAAATCTGATGGGGATGCGCGTGGCTGTGGCCGTGGTCGTGGTCGTGATGATGATGCTCGTGACCATGTGAATGATCATGTGCGTGGTGGTCGTCACGGGTCGCGCCGGAGCGCAGCGTAGGCGGATGCGCATGCGTATGCACCGTGCCATCCGCGTGCGTGTGGCTATGCGTGTGGGGTTCAGTGGGCCGGCCATCAATCTGGTAGGGACCGGGTTTGGAGCAGCCGCATTCTTGGCACATAAAATATAATTTGTGGTTGGTTCAGGAAATTTCCAGCGACGCCAGATCCATTTCCTGGCCGCGCCGCAGTTCGCCGCTCGACTGATGGCACCGCGGACATTCGTAATTAATCTCCGTCACGGCAAATTCCGCCGCACAGTTCGCGCACCAGCCGGCGGCGGGAACATTTTCAATTTCTAATTCGGCCGCCGCCGCGAGCGATTCTTTTTTCAAAGCGTCAAACGCGAAGCGCAATGCTTCCGGCACCACGCCGGAGAGCGCGCCGACGCGCAAGGTGAGCCGGTGAATCTGCGTCGCTCCCGCCGCGCGGGTTTTTTCGCCAGCGGTTTCGAGCGCAGCCTGCATGATACTAAATTCGTGCATGACATTGGCAAAAACGAGAATCCGTGTAATCATCATTGCGCTGGTCGGCCAAAAGTCAAGGAGCGCGCCCGGACGGAAAAATCTACCGCGCCGCCCCACCGCCGGCACAAAAGGATTGAAAACAAAGGCTGGAACTTGGTTTTATGGAAAAATCTGCGCTTGCTGCCGGCCAAGAAACGGTTAAATAAAGCAAAGAAATGTGTGCTGCTCTCATCGCTGAAAAAGCCCGGCTCGCTGCGGACGGCGGCTTGAAAAATCTTTGGCGGGCGTGGGGCCCGTATCTTTCCGAGCGCCAGTGGGGCACGGTGCGCGAGGATTATTCGCCGGGCGGCACGGCGTGGGAATATTTTCCGCATGATCACGCGCGCAGCCGCGCCTATCGCTGGGGCGAGGATGGCATTGCCGGTGTCAGCGACGGTTTACAGCTGCTCTGCCTCTCACTCGCGTTGTGGAACGGTAGGGATTCCATTTTGAAGGAGCGTTTCTTCGGTCTTACCAACGAGCAGGGCAACCATGGTGAGGACGTTAAGGAAATTTATTATTATCTCGACGCGACTCCGACGCATTCCTACCTGAAGCTGCTCTACAAGTATCCGCAGCGCGAATATCCCTACGCGCAACTCGTCGAGGAAAACGCGAAACGCAGCAAAGCGCAGACGGAATTTGAACTGCTCGACACGGGCATTTTTGACGACGACCGCTACTTTGACGTGTTTGTGGAATACGCCAAGGCCACGCCGGAGGACATCCTGATGCGCGTGACCATCCACAATCGCGGGCCGGCGGCGGCGACCCTTCATGTGCTGCCGCATCTGTGGTTTCGCAACACCTGGTCGTGGGAAAAAGAACATTCGAAGCCCAAACTGCGCGCGGTGCGTGGCGGTTCGGCGGTGGTGGTGGAACACGAGGAACTAGGGACATTTGAGTTTTATCCTGGCGTGCTCGACGACGCGAATACGTTGCCAGAACTTTTGTTTACGGAGAACGAGACGAACGCGCACCGGATTTTTGGCAACGAGGTGGCCCCCGGCTTTTTCAAGGATGCGTTCCACGAATTTCTCATCGACGGAAAGCAGGACGCCGTGAATCCCAAGCGCACCGGCACCAAAATGTGTGCGCATTATGAGCTGGAAATTCCCCCTGGTGGTTCGCGCGAAATCCGTCTGCGCCTCGCGCGCAAGTCTGACGCAAAACCATTTGCGGATTTTGACGTTGTATTTGCCAAACGCATCGCTGAGGCCGATGAATTTTATGCTGACCTGCAGCACGGTTTGGCGGACGAAGATGTCCGCTCCATCCAACGGCAGGCACTCGCGGGCATGATTTGGTCAAAGCAGTTTTATCATTTCAACGTACGGACTTGGTTGAACGGCGACCCGACTCAGCCCCTGCCGCCGCGTGAACGCAAACACGGCCGCAATTCTGAGTGGACGC
Source organism: uncultured Verrucomicrobia subdivision 3 bacterium (assembly GCA_903865745.1). GTDB lineage: Bacteria > Verrucomicrobiota > Verrucomicrobiia > Limisphaerales > UBA11358 > UBA11358. The sequence goes on from CAIPKV010000060.1 coordinate 17,381, forward strand.
ATCTGAACAACGCCAACATCATTTCCATGCCCGACAAATGGGAGTATCCGTGGTATGCCGCGTGGGATCTGGCGTTCCATTGCATCCCGCTCGCGCTGGTGGATGCAGAGTTTGCCAAGCAGCAGCTCGATTTGCTGACGCGCGAATGGTACATGCACCCGAATGGACAATTACCCGCCTACGAGTGGGCGTTCGGCGACGTGAACCCGCCCGTCCACGCCTGGGCGACGTGGCGCGTGTTCCAGATGGATCGCAAACATCGTCGCGAAAAAGACGAGCAGGACAAGGGTGACGTGGAATTTCTTGAACGTGTCTTCCACAAATTACTTTTGAATTTTACTTGGTGGGTTAATCGCAAAGACGCTCAGGGCAGAAATATTTTTCAGGGTGGCTTTCTCGGTCTCGATAATATCGGCGTGTTCGATCGCAGCCAGCCGTTGCCCACCGGTGGCTTTATCAACCAGGCCGACGGTACGAGCTGGATGGCGATGTATTGTGTGAACCTGCTGCGCATTGCGCTCGAACTCGCGCAGCACAACAAGGTCTATGAGGATATCGCGACCAAGTTTTTCGAGCATTTTTTGAGCATCGCCGCGGCCATCAACGGCGTCAGCGACGGCCACGGTGCGCTGGCTGATGAAGGCCTCGCGCTCTGGGATGAGACGGATGAATTTTATTACGACGAACTCCGCCTGCCCGATGGCAAAAAGATTCCGCTAAAAGTTCGTTCGATGGTTGGGCTGGTGCCACTGTTCGCAGTCGAAACTTTGGAGCCGGAATTATTGAAGTGCCTGCCCAACTTCACCGCCCGACTGGAATGGTTTCTAGGCCACCGACCGGATCTTGCAAATTTGGTTTCGCGTTGGCAGAAGCATGGTGAAGGTGAACGCCATTTACTCTCGCTCTTGCGGGGGCATCGCATGAAATGCCTGCTTCGGCGCACGCTCAACGCGTCGGAATTCTTGAGCGACTACGGGGTTCGTGCCCTTTCTAAAATCCACGAAGAGGATCCGTATCGACTGGATTGCGGCGATAGTGTTCACGAGGTCCGCTACTGGCCGGGCGAATCTGAGGGCGGCCTGTTCGGCGGAAATTCCAACTGGCGTGGCCCGGTCTGGCTACCGATGAATTTCCTGCTCATCGAGTCGCTCCAGAAATTCCACCACTACTACGGCGACGAATTTAAGATCGAGTGTCCCGCCGGGTCAGGCAATTTTCTGAACCTCAACGAGGTCGCGGACGAGTTGTCACGCCGACTGGTGAAACTATTTCAACCGGGCGCAGACGGCCAGCGACCTGTCTTGAAATATCATCCCAAGCTGGCGGTCGATCCGCATTTCCGGGATTACATCTTGTTCCACGAATATTTTCACGGTGATACCGGGCGCGGCATAGGTGCCGGACACCAAACCGGCTGGACCGGCCTAGTTGCCAAACTCATCATGCCGCGAGCCAGTGTCCATCATCCCTCTCACACGGTCATTTTCAAGCGACGCGAAACTAAAACCAACGGCGATTGCTAGTAATTACCAGGCGAAGTAAATTGCGCTTTGACGTGCGTTAGCGCATAAGTCTCTAATGCTTGCAAGGGTCTTTTCAGCGGCGGTCAATGGCATCGACGCTTACTCCATCGAAGTTGAGGTGGATTGCGGCTATGGTGAAACCTTTATCGCGCTTGTGGGGCTGCCTGACACGGCCGTTAAGGAATCAAAGGATCGCGTCTCCACCGCGTTGGGAAATTCCGGGTACAAATTTCCGATGGGTAAGACCACTATCAACCTTGCTCCGGCGGATGTAAAAAAAGAGGGGCCGAGCTTCGATTTACCCATCGCCCTCGGGATGCTCGCCGCATCCGAGCAAATGGAAACCGACCAGCTTGATTATTTCGTTGCCGTCGGCGAACTCGCGCTAACTGGCGCAGTGCGTTCATGCAAGGGCGTTTTACCAATTGCGCTGCGCGCAAAGGCGGACGGAAAAACGGGAATCTTGGTGCCGATAGAAAATGCGGCCGAAGCAGCCGTGGTGGAGGGTTTGAATGTGATCCCGGTGCAAAATCTCCGCGAAGCTGCGCAGTTTTTAGAGGGCGAAATTAAAATCGCGCCAACAAAAGTAGACTTGGTCAAACTCTTCGAACATCAGAACGATGACGAGCACGATTTCTCCGAGGTTAAAGGTCAAGAGAACGTAAAGCGAGCGCTGGAAATCGCGGCGGCAGGGGGGCACAACGTGATTTTAATTGGCCCACCGGGCACCGGCAAATCTATGCTGGCAAAAAGGCTGGCGACCATTCTACCGCCGCTTACCTTAGCTGAGGCGCTGGAAACGACGAAGATACACAGCATCGTCGGTTTGTTGAAATCAGGGCAGGCGCTGGTGACGCAGCGGCCGTTCCGCGCGCCGCATCACACAGCGAGCGACGCTGGTCTACTTGGTGGCAACATCAATCCAACTCCGGGGGAAATATCCATCGCGCACAACGGCGTTTTGTTTCTAGATGAACTGCCGGAGTTTAAGCGCAATGTTTTGGAGACCTTGCGCCAGCCGCTTGAGGAAGGCATCGTGACGATTTCGCGCGCGGCTGGCACGATGACTTTCCCATCGCAGTTTATGCTGATTGCCGCGATGAACCCAACGCCAGATGGGAAAATGCCGGGCGAATCGAAATCTTCGCCGCGTGAGATTCAGAATTATCTCGGCCGAATTTCTGGGCCACTTCTTGACCGGATTGATTTACATATCGAGGTGCCGCCGGTAAAGTTCCGCGAGATGTCATCCGCACAGCCTGGTGAAACGTCTACGATAATCCGCGAACGAGTCATCGCTGCGCGGAGATGTCAGCACGCGCGGTTTGCCGGCAAACCTAAAATCACGTGCAATGCGCGTATGGGAGCGCGGGAATTAAAATCCTATTGCGAATTAGACGAGACGACGCGGGATCTATTGAAGCATGCGATGACCGAATATAATTTGAGCGCGCGTGCCTACGACCGCATCTTGAAGGTGTCTCGAACGATTGCTGATTTGGCAGGTACTGAAAATATATCCGGCGACCACATCAGCGAGGCAATTCAGTTTCGGTCGCTCGACCGACAGTTATGGGGCTAAAAGGAATGTTTACCGAGATTGCCTGTTAATCAGAATTTTGCTACTGAATTGGGGTGTCTGAACCCAGCCTGTTGCTACTAATCCCGGCATACAACGAAGAAGCGCGCATCGAACCGGTGCTGCGTGACTTTGCAGATTTTTTCGGTCGTAATTATTCTGGCCAATTCCAACTTGTTGTCGTGCTCAATGGTTGTCGTGATAACACGCTTGGCGTGGTGCAGCGTGTGGCTAAGGATTTTTCGAGTATCGGTTGGCTGGATTTTCCAGCGGCCATTGGAAAAGGTGGTGCGCTCATTGAAGGGCTTAAACTGGCCGGCCACGCGGACCTCATTGGCTATGTAGACGCAGATGGCGCTACGCCTCCGCATGCTTATCTCGATTTAGTAAAAAAAATCGGTGCGGTGGACTGCGTAATCGGTTCGCGCTGGCTGGCTGGTGCCGTGATCCACCAGTCGCAGACGGGCAACCGGCAGTTTGCCAGCCGTGTGTTTCATCTCATCGTTCAGTCCTTGTTCTGGATGAATATCCGTGATACCCAGTGCGGTGCGAAGGTCATGCGGCGCGAGGTTGTAGAAAAAATTCACCCAGCGTTACGAATCGCCGATATGGCGTTCGACATCAACCTGCTTTATTCGATGAAGCGCGCGGGCTTCCGCATTCTTGAAGTGCCCACGGAGTGGACGGATAAAGCCGGTTCGAAGGTTGCGCTCGGGCGCTCATCGCTGACAATGTTTCTCTCGGTTGTCCGTGTGCGTCTCATTTATTCGCCGTTTTACCAACTGTTGCGTCCGCTGCGTCCGCTGGAAGGCTGGATTTATAAAAAGTTGCGTGCGCCGCAGCCGCTTTCAGTGTCTGACGTTCAGAGTCCAAAGCCTAAAGCGGACTAACCAGTTGGTTTCAAGCTTTTAAATTTTGGATTTTCACTCCCCAAGTGAACCAGGAGCAGGCAACGAAGAGTAAGAGATTAAACCCACCGAGTGTTTGTAACACGACATCGAGGCGGTGAAAATGATTCAGCATTACCGGCAGTGTCAGGCCGTAAGCCAGCGCCAGCACCACCATGAACGGCACTACCGCAAATCGCCCGCGAGCCAAAAGATCATTGACCATCACATTGGCTAGTGCAAGTGGTACCATTGCCGCCGCATACCACGGCAGTAGCGCCGTGGTAGCCGCCACATAGCTGGTCTTATAAACAATTTTCACCATCACCGGTCCGACCAACCACAGTCCGATGCCGCCGCCCATCGCTAGCACAGCTGTGCCAAGGACAACCAGATTGAATAAATTACTTTTTTGGGATTTTGCTGCCGCGTGAACAATTTTCGGGAACATCACCGCCGCCAAAGGCAACACCAGCCAAAGCAGTGCTCGGGATAAGGTGCCCGCCGCTACATACGGTGCCATCTCGTCGCCGGTGAAATACGCCTTCGCGTACATCGTGTCAGCCGTGAACATGAACTGGCATGCGCCGAAGCCAAACAGAAGTGGTATTACCTCGCGCAGTAGACCTTTCGTGTCAGATTTGTCCGGCTTCGGAAGCCACAAATCCCGCGTCCGCCAGATGGCGATGCCTGCAGCCAAACCCACTCCCATCAGTGCGCCGGCCATCATGCCCGCCGCGCCCATGCCAAGTGCCAACACTAATATTGCTGCGCCTAGAAACCGCCCCGCGCCGCCATAAATCACCGACCAGCCAAACCAGAAAAAATCCTGTCTCCCTTGCAACACGCCGGAAAACATCGGGACCCACAGCGCCGCTAGAATCAACGGCAGGGTTACCCACAGGCCGAGCGCATCCGGCAAATGCCAACCCGCGACGATTTGTTTTTGAAAAATCAGAACCATCACCGCGCCAATCGCCCAAACGAGGAATGTCCACAGCCACGCGACCCGAATCAGTCTGGACAATTGCCGCTCTCGCCCTGCCGCCAACGCGAGTGCTGTCTGTTGCGCAAAAATCATCTGCAACGGCATCGTCGGTAGGCACGCTACGACCATCAGCAATGTACCAAACGCTGCGTATTCCGACTCGGGGATGGATTTCGAAAGAAAATGCACACCCCATGTCAGCGCGCCGCCCGCGATATTCGCAATCATAAGCCAGCCGCTCTGGCGGAAAAATGACGCGTGCGGTTTATGATCAACCGTCGGAAGGGCTTGTTTTTTTTCGGCGTTCATGAATTATTTATTAAGAATTCTCAGGCAAATCAATTAAGGTAGCGACTTGAAAAAGCTGATTAGCAAATTTTTTGCTTTTTCGAGTTCCGCCAGCGAAATCCATTCGTCTACCGTGTGTGCCTGCGCAATGTCGCCCGGCCCGAACACGATGCTGGGAATCCCGCCGGATGCCAGCACGGCCGCGTCACAAAAATAATCTGCACCGAGTGGTTTTTTTTGGCCAATCACTTGGAGAAATGTTTGGACAAGCGGCAGCTTAAAATCTGTTTCCAGCGGCAAGGCGGGTGCGAGTTTGGTGCTGGAGATTTTTGCGGACAGATTCTTTGTATGCAACAGCCTGGAAATTTCGCGGCGAACGGAAGCTTCCGTCTCGCCCGGTAGTGTGCGCCGGTCAATTACAATCACGCAAGTATCCGGCACTATATTTGGCTGGGTGCCACCGTGAATTTTTCCTACGTTCACTGTGCCGGTGCCGAGCAGTTCATGTTTTTTCTTTTTTAAGTGCCCTGCGTAATCCGATTCCAGTACATCAACAATCTGCGCCATTTCATGTACTGCATTTTTGCCGAGGTGCGGGGTCGCGCCATGTGCGGCTCGACCACGAGTGGTAAGCTCAAGCCACAGGCTTCCCTTATGCGCCGTCACGACTTGCAGTTTTGTCGGTTCGCCGACGATGGCCAAGTCGGCTTTGAAATTATTTTTTACGAGCGCGCGTGAACCGGCTTGACCGTGTTCCTCATCGATTAAGCCGGTGAAGATTATTTCTGTTTCCAGTGGACGCGATTTTGAATTTGCGAGTTCACATAGCGTCGCCAGCATGGCGGCGACGGAACCTTTAGTGTCACACGCACCACGCCCATGCAGGTGGTCGTTTTTGCGCTGCGGAATAAATTGAGTCCCAGTTGCGCCGACGGTGTCCAAATGTGGCGCAAGTAAGATAGTCCGCCGGATTTTATTTTTTGGTAGTAGCCGTGCAATGACGTTGCAACGCCCTGGCAAAACTTTTTGAAGCTCCACTTCCAGGCCAGCGCGGGCGGCGGTGGCAGCTAGAAAATCTGCTACATTCTTTTCGCCGGCGAGTGGATGACGAGACGGCAGGAAGGCGGGATTGACGCTCGGCAAAGCGATAAGTTCGGCCAGCAGTTTTTCTGTACGCGTCACGTTGAAAGGATGGCAGAGCCGGGGCGTTGACGAAAGTGAATTGGAGTGGCACTGGTGGAAAAATCCGGTCAAGCATCAACGCACAAATTGTTTGAAAAAAATCATCCCAGAAATGGTGAAGCCAATGGCTGTGATGATTTGCCGGACTCGGGCCGGTGAAATTCGTTGGGAATAATGCGAGCCTAAATAATAGCCAGTCACGGCGCCTACAGTCATGATGGCGGCTCGCGGCCAGTCGATCAGTCCAGCCCCGACGAACCAAACAGCTGCGATAAGATTGATAAGTGAACCCAAAATCGTCTTGAGCGTGTTCATCTCATATATGTTGTGCATACCGATAAACCCCAGCGTGGCCAGCATCAGGATGCCGATACCCGCTCCGAAGTAACCGCCGTAAATGGCAACTAGGAATTGGAAGAAAATAGCTCCCCAGAGATGAACCGAATTGGTTTTGGCATCAAGATGCGAACCTGCAAAGCGCCGGAAGATACCTTGTGCCAGAAAGAGAAGTGTCGCGAACAGAATCAGGAAGGGAACGAGTTTGCTGAAAATCTGGTTGCTTGTATGGGTCAGCAAGGTGCTGCCGAGTAAGCCGCCGAGCAGGCTGACTGGCAGAAAGCGCTTCAGCCAGGGCAGAACGGGTTTGATGTATTGCCGGTTTCCAAACATGCCGCCGCTGGTACCAATGACTAGCGCCAGCGTGCTGGTGGCGTTGGCCATGACTGGCGAGGTTCCAAAGGCGAGCAGAGTCGGAAAGGTGAGGAGTGTGCCGCCGCCGGCCACGGCATTAATCATGCCCGCTCCGACCGCCGATCCCGCCAGACCGATTATTTCCCAACCAGAAATCATTTGTCGGAAAGTCTAATTCGTACTAACTCTGACTAAAAGCAGTCAAAACCCGAATGGAGGTAACTTAGTTAAGCATTAAACATCATGAAAAATGTAGGTCTCGCCAGACCGCTAAATTTATTCTGTAAAATGAAAGTGGTGGTAGGTGATGGATTCGAACCATCGAAGGCGTAAGCCGACAGATTTACAGTCTGCACCCTTTAGCCACTTGGATAACCTACCACGAAAGGGACGATAATTAAGCCATGCCGCAGCGCATTTGTCAATCTGCGTGAGCTCGAATTTAAGATGGTGGTCAACGTCGCCTTTGAATTTGTGCACTAAATAAATTTGTTTTAGACTGACCGAATGTTTGACTCGTTAGGCAGCAAGCTTCAAAACGCCTTCAAGAACCTGCGCGGCCTCGGTAAAATTTCCGAGAGCAACGTCGGTGACGCTCTGCGCGAAGTAAGAATGGCGCTCCTTGAAGCCGATGTGAATTTCAAGGTCGCCCGCGATTTTATTGAGCGGGTCAAAACTAAATCGCTCGGTGCGGAAGTTATTTCCAGCATCCAGCCGGGACAGCAGATCATCAAATTTGTCAGCGACGAGCTGACAGCCTTGCTCGGCTCACAAAACGCGGCGTTGAACCTTTCTGGAAATCCCACCTGCCTGATGATGGTTGGGCTGCATGGCGCAGGCAAAACGACTTCGGCTGGCAAGCTTGCTAAACTTCTAAAAAAACAAGGCCGCGCGCCGTTGCTCGTGGCGGCGGACGTTTATCGGCCAGCGGCGATGGATCAACTCGAAACGCTCGGTAAACAAGTCGAAGTTCCGGTGTTTATTAAGCGCGGCGAGACGGACGTTTTGAAAATAGCGCGCGAGGCGCTGGCTTTTGCCGGTGTCAATAATTGCAATGTCGTCATCTTTGATACTGCTGGCCGGTTGCAGATAGATGAGCCGCTCGTACAGGAACTCGTCCGCTTGCGCGACTTGGTGAAGCCGCAGGAAATTTTGCTCGTGCTCGATGCCGCGACCGGTCAGGAAGCCGTGAATGTCGCCACGCATTTCGATCAGGCGCTGAACATTACCGGCTCAATTCTCACCAAGCTCGACGGGGATGCGCGCGGCGGTGCGGCTTTGAGTCTGAAAAGTGTCACCGGCAAGCCAATCAAGTTTGCCGGTGTCGGCGAAAAGCTGGACGAGTTTGAACCGTTTCATCCCGAACGCATGGCGTCGCGGATTCTGGGCATGGGCGACGTAGTGAGTCTCGTTGAACGCGCCGCTGAGGCTGTCACCGAGGAAGATGCGAAGCGCATGGAGGAAAAGATGCGCAAGGGCGAATTTTCGTTGGAGGATTTTCTCGAGCAATTGCGCGCGATGAAGAAGTTTGGCTCGCTCGAAAGTATTATGAAGATGTTGCCGGGCGGCGGCGACGCGCTGAAACAAATTGACCTTGGCAAGCAGGAGAAAGAATTCAAGCGGATGGAAGGCATGGTTTGCGCAATGACGGTGAAGGAACGCCGTAATCCAATGCTCCTCAACGCGAGCCGCCGTCGCCGCATCGCCGCCGGCAGTGGCGTGACGGTGACCGAGTTGAACACCATGTTGAACAAGTTTTTCCAGATGCAGACGATGATGAAAAAGATGGGCAAGATGTCCAAGATGATGGGCAAGATGGGTGGCGCGATGCCGGGGATGTTCCGAAAATAATTTGTCTTTACGGCTGTGCCAACCGTGCCAGCTGCGCCCGGCGCTGGCACACTTGTTGTGCCAAAAATTTCCAGTGTCTGCTTCACGCCGAACGGCGAATTCTTCAAAACCTCTTGATATTTCAGCGTTTTTCTGCGGTTCGCACCGTTGGCATTGCTCAAGCTAAAAGGAAGGTGTCGGATATAACTAAACCATTAACGAAAGGAAAATGATTATGAAATTAATGCAATATCAACGTCCCTCGGTTGCCTGGCCGACTTTTGGCCGGCTGGCAAACTTGCAAGATGAACTGGATCGGCTGTTCGAATCGCCCTTGACCGGCTGGGCACCCGCTTTGGATGTCCACGAAGACAAGGACAGCTTCAGCATCCGCGTGGAACTGCCGGGCATGAAGCGCGAAGACATCGAGGTCTCGCTCCAAGATGGCGCGCTCATCATCTCGGGCGAACGCAAGGAAGAGAAGGTTAACGAAGGCACTGAAGTTCATCGCCAAGAGCGGTTTTACGGCCGCTTCTCGCGGGCACTGACTCTGCCATCGGCGGTTGCGGGCGATAAGGTAAAGGCGCAGTACAAGGATGGCATTCTGACTGTCACCTTGCCCAAGGCTGAGGAAGCCAAGCCCAAAGCCATTACCGTCAGCGAATAATCCGTTGCTAAAAAATCAAAAGGCAGGAGCTGGATAATCCGGCTCCTGCCTTTCTTGCTAGACGTGTTAAACGTAAAGGTAAACGTAAATCGAGAATGACACCGCCAGCGCACCCGCGGCCGCCGCAATGGACCAGAGGAAACTCCGTTTCCGGGCTGCTACTGCAAAGGTCGAGATAATCACGGCCATCTGCGAGGCGAGCATTCCATAGAAAAACTTTCCGCTGCGCCGGTGATGCTTTTCAGCAGTGTAATTATTCTGACGCACTTGTAGTTCATATACGTTTGCGACAGCCTGGTTCAGTTTTGCCTCGGCCTCGTAGCGCTCCGCCGTGTAGCGCAGACGGGCGGCGGAGAAACTACGGAATACATTTTTGTCACCCGTCATCAGCGACTCGTCCAGCTTATCCACGGCTTTGTTGACCGACTTGGTTGCATTGTCAAAAGCATCTGCCGCGTCTTTTGCGGCGGTCAGCGCATCGGCCAGCGCGGCGGGTTTAATTTTCGCCAGCACGGCAGTGGTCTCCGCTTCCGGAGCGGAACTGGCGACATCGGTAATCGCTGTGTTCACGGCATCCTCAAACTTTGCCGGTGTGGCGGCAGGTAATTGATTGTTCACGAGCGCCGCGATTGTGGCTGCATCCGCTTTGGGCAAAACTTCCGCCGTCAAGGGCGTGAGGTCCACCGTGGCGGCCAGCAGGTCCAATGAATTGCGCGCCATCGCGCCCCGCAGTTTCTTGGCCTGATAAAAACTCCATTGATCGCCGGCCTTGGACTGGAGCTGTGCCGCCGCCGAGCGGTCGTATTGCGCCTTGGTCATCTCGCTGGACGCGAGGCCGGCGAGCATGGTCGCGATGACGGTCATCACGATGGGCGTCGCGCCGAGGATTTTTCCCCAGGTGGAGGGTGGCAGATCTTTTTTTAAATCGTCCGGAATCTGGATTTTGGCGGCCATAATCTTTTAGAATTTCGCGCACTCTACACAAAACCAATTTTCCCCGCCAGCCCGTAAAACGCATTGCCGTCCGGCACCGGAAAATTCACCATCGACGGGTGAACAATATCTGGCAGAACGAATCCGTCAGCGCCCAGACGCAAACCATCGCGCGCAGCCTGAAACATTTTACCGGGCGCGAACTGCTGGTCGGAAATTTCTCGCCGGCGGAATTCGCAGAGAAAGTTTTTCATGCGCCATTCGTCCTCGTCTCGCACGGTACGGAAGCCGATCCGGTTTTGAATTACGGAAATGCCGCCGCGCTCGCACTCTGGGAAATGCCGTGGGAAGAATTGACGCGCACGCCGTCGCGGCTGACTGCGGAGGCGCCGAATCGCGAGGAACGTGCGCGTTTGCTCGCCGCCGTCACGGCGCGCGGTTTCATTGATGACTATTCCGGCATCCGCATTTCCAAGCACGGCCGCCGTTTTCGCATTGCGCAGGCGACGGTGTGGAATTTGATTTCAGCGGATGGAAAACCCTGCGGCCAGGCGGCGATGTTCTCGCATTGGGAGTTTCTTTGAGCATCCGTTTTGCCAGGTAGCGCCAGAATTTGGTGGGGCGAGCGTCCCCGCGAGCCGGACGTCGCCTTACCCAAGCGGCGCGCGAGGACGCTCGCCCCACCAGCTTTTCAATATGAGCCGGCTCCTTTTGCTGCTTGGTTTTATCCCCGTTTTTGTGGTTTAATGTCCGCCGCACTTTTATGGAAGCCAATCCGACAAATCCAAATCCGGTCAAGCCGGTAGATGAGAATTCCCTCATTAAGCAGCGCCGCGAAAAGCTCGACGCCCTGCGCGCCAAAGGCATTGACCCGTTCAAAAATAAGTTCACGCCGGACACCGAATGCAATACCGCCCGCAGCGGGTTCGACTCCGGCGCGCTGCCCGAAGGTCATCGCGTGGCGGTTGCCGGGCGCATCACGGCGCATCGCGACATGGGCAAGTCCATGTTCATTGACGTGCGCGACCAGAGCGGCCGCATCCAGGTGTATGCGCAGAAAAATGTGCTCGGTGACGACAGTTTTCATACGTTCACGCATCTCGACCTCGGCGATTTTGTCGGTGTGACCGGCACGCTCTTCCGCACCAAGACCGGCGAGCCGAGCATCAAACTGGAAGCATTTACCATCCTCGCCAAGTCGCTGCGTCCGCCGCCGGCGAAATGGTATGGCCTCGAAGACACGGAGACGCGCTATCGCCAGCGCTATCTCGACCTCATCGCGAATCTCGATGTGAAGGCCGTGATGCTTAAGCGCAGTGCCGTGGTCCGCGAGATTCGAAATTTTTTCCATGACCGCGGCTATGTCGAAGTCGAGACGCCGGTGATGCAAGGTATTCCCGGTGGGGCGGCGGCGGCGCCGTTCATCACCAAGCACAATGCGCTCGGCTGCGATTTTTACCTACGCATCGCGCTGGAGCTTTACCACAAGCGTCTGCTCGTGGGCGGTATTGATAAACTGTTTGAGATTGGCAAAAACTTCCGCAACGAAGGTCTGTCGCGCCGGCATAATCCCGAGTTCACGATGCTTGAGGCCTATCAGGCGTTCGGCGATTACAACACGATGATGGAAACGGTCGAGTCGCTCATCAAACACGTCGCGCAGAAAGTTCTCGGCACGCTCGTCATCGAAACGAAGGATGCCGAGGGCAAAGTTGTAAAGACGATTGACCTCACTAATTGGCGCCGCGCGAAATACAACGACCTCATCAAAGAAAAAGCCGGGGCGGATTGGTTCACTATTTCTGCGGCGGAACGTCGCCAGCGCGCGCATGATATGGGCGCGGAAATCGGCAAAGAGTTTGAAGATTTTGAAGTCACGAATGCCGTGTTCTCTAAATTCATTGAGCCGACGTTGATTCAGCCCACGTTCGTCACGCATCTGCCCAAGGAACTTGTGCCACTCGCCAAGCTTTCGCCGGAGGACCCGACGACGGTCGAGGTGTTTGAGTGCTGCATCAATGGACAGGAGATTTCGCCCGGTTATACCGAGCAGAATGATCCGATTCAGCAGCGCGCCACGCTGGAACATCAGGCGGGCGGCGAACAGCAGAAGCTGGATGAGGATTTTTTAGTCGCCCTCGAACACGGCATGCCTCCGGCTGGCGGTATTGGAATTGGCATTGACCGTCTATGTATGATGCTCCTCGGTCAGGAAAGCATCCGCGACGTGATTCTCTTCCCGCAATTGAAGCCCAAGTAACCTGCCCGTAGCGGCGCCCGGCTGAGCGCTGCCATCCCAAGCCAAGTTTGTGGCGCGCGACCGTGTCGCCGCTACAAAAATTCGCTGAATTGCCATAAGTGGCTTGGGGGCAGTAGCTTTTAATATCGGGATGGCTGGAGAAAAAATGGGGGCAGCCCTAAAATAAATGGGGGCAACGTTCGGAAAAATGGGGGCAAAGGCAAAAAAATTGGGGGCAGTGTCCGGAAAATCGGGGGCGATGATGGAAAAAATGGGGGCAGTCATCCAGAAAAGGGGGGGGCAACGCCAAAAATTATGGGGGCAACCTATGAAAATAAGGGGGCGGTGGTTGGCAAATGGGGGGCAGTTGTCCAAAATAAGGGGGCGGCCAGAGAAAATATGGGGAGCAAAAGATTTTTTATCGGGAAAGCGGTGTCTGTGGCCCGGAGGGGAGGGGCGCCGGGCGTTGAATCGTTTAGAATTTATATTTCATGTTAACTGTAGCTGGTCTTAGCAAATCATTTGGTGGACGCGAGCTGTTTGACGATGTGTCGTTGAACATCATGTCGGGCGATCGCGTCGCCATCACCGGGCCAAACGGCGCGGGCAAATCGACCCTCATCAAAATCATCCTCGGCAAGGAGGAACCGGATGGGGGCAGCGTGTCGTTCATCCGGGGCACGCGCGTCGGCTATCTGCCGCAGGAAAGCGAGCCGGCTGGCAATGAGACGGTCATGGAAGTCGCCGTGCCCCACGAACACGAGCACGATGGCCAGTTCATCGCGAAGGTGAAACAGATTCTCGCGAGCCTCGGATTCAAGCAGACCGACCATGACCGGCCGGCGCGCGAGATGTCCGGCGGCTGGATTATGCGCGCGCATCTGGCGCGCTTGTTGGCGGAGGAGCCGGACTTGCTGATGCTCGACGAGCCGACGAATCATCTGGACCTCGAAACGCTGATCTGGTTTCAGGATTATCTAAAATATTATCCCGGGGCGATTCTGATGATTTCGCATGACCGCGAATTTTTAAACAACTTGTGTACGCACATCGCGGAGTTGCGCGCGTCGAAGATCATGCGCTACACGGGCAACTACGATGAGTATCTGGAACAGCGCGCGGCGATGGAGGAGACCTTGATCGCGACGGCGAAGGCGCAGCAGCGGGATATTGACCGGCTGCAATTGTTTGCCGACCGGTTTGGTGCGAAAGCGAGCAAGGCGTCGCAGGCGCAGAGCAAGCGCAAGCAGATCGAGCGGATCAAGGAAGACATGGTGCAGGTGCCGGACGGCCCGGAATCGACGATGGGTTTTCGCTTTCCGCAACCGCAACGCAGCGGGCAGCGGGTCATCACGCTGGAGAAAATCAAGTTCGGCTACGGCGAGAAGCTGATTTACGACGGAATTGATTTCGAAGTCGAACGCGACCAGCGCATCGTGCTCGTCGGGCCGAATGGCGCCGGTAAATCGACGTTGCTCAAACTTCTCGCACAGGTGCTCACGCCGCAGTCGGGCGTGCACAAGCTTGGGCATAACGCGAAGTTTGGTTATTTCGCGCAGCATCGCGCGGCGATGTTGAATCCTAAGAACACGGTGTTTCAGGAGGCGCTGGATACGCCGCAGCGCATCACGGAGCAGGCCATTCGCACGGTGCTGGGCAGCTTTTTATTTCGCGGCGATGACATTTACAAACCGGTCAGTGTGTTGAGCGGTGGCGAAAAAAGCCGGCTCGCACTCGTGAAGTTGCTGCTTGATCCGCCGAACCTGCTGTTGATGGATGAACCGACGACGCATCTGGATTTGGCGAGCGTGGACGCGCTCATTGAGGCGTTGAAGCAATATCAGGGGACGCTGGTATTCATCAGCCACGATGTGCATTTCATCCGCGCGCTGTCCACGCATGTCGTGCGCGTGGAGGCGGGCACGCTGAAACATTTTGGCGGCGGTTATCAATATTACTTGGACAAGACGGCGCAGTCGGCCCGCGCGGCGCTGACGAGTTCGAGCTTTAATAATGCCTCGGCCGCTAAGGCGGTTGTGCCGCAAGTTGATCGCAAGGAACAAAAGCGTCTGGAAGCTGCGCAGCGTCAGGCGCGCTCGAACAAGAAGTCAGAAATCCAGAAGCGCATCGCCGCGTTGGAAAAAGAGATTGCCGATCTGGAAGCGAAGGAACGCGACTACGCGGCGGAGTTGGAGAAACCGGAGACGTATCATTCCGGCGGCCGCGCCACGCAAATCAACCGCGAGCTGGTGCATGTGTCCGACCGCTTGGAAGCGGCCAATGCGGAGTGGGAAAAAGCCGGCGCAGAACTGGCGGCGTTCGAGGGTTAAAATTCTCCCGTCGTAAATCCGCTGGCGCGATCGAAAGGTTTGTGCGAGTTTGCCATCAATAAAAATAAGACCATGAAAATATTGACCCTGATTGCTGGAATCATCTTTGCCGCCAACCTCGCTGTGCGTGCGGACGACGCCAAGCCCACGCCGGATAAGCTCACGACCTGCCCCGTGTCCGGTGAGAAGCTCGATGGCGACATGGGTAAGCCGTATGTTTTCATCTATCAGGGACAAGAGGTGAAGCTGTGTTGCAAGGGCTGCAAAAAAGATTTCGACAAGGATCCGACCAAGTTCATCGCCAAGATTCGCGCTGCCGACCCGGCTGCTACGAAATGATGTGAGCGGGAGCTAAAACGGTTTTTGACCTTTCCGTTGGAAATTGCAAGCAGGAGAAATAATTGCGTTAAAAGGTTTTTCCGATAAGAATCTGCTACAACGATGGAACCCATCTCCACGCAAGAACTCGACCGGCTGCTCACGGACATGATTCAGAGCGCCGAAGGTATTTCCGACCTTCTGTTCGTAGCCAACCGGATGCCGCAGGTGGAGGTCCATGGCCGGCTCAAGCCGTACGCGCCCGAATCCCCTGAGGCGGTGCTGACCAGCGCGCGCATCGAATCGCTGGCCCGCGCCATCATTAATAACAATGCGCGCCTGCTCGAAGATTTGATCGGCCGCGGCTCCTGCGATTGCAGCTATTCGTTGCAAGACAACTGCCTGTTCCGCGTCAACATTTACCGGCAGAACGGCAATTACGCGATGGTGCTGCGCCGGCTCCAATCGAAGATTCCCTCAATGGACGCGCTACGCCTGCCGCCCGTGTTCCGCGAAGTCGTCAAAGAAAAGAACGGCCTCATCTTTGTGACCGGCGGCACGGGCAGCGGTAAGACCACCACGCTCGCGGCGCTGCTGAACGAGATCAATCAGCATGAAGAGGCGCATGTTGTTACGCTCGAAGATCCGATTGAATTTTTACATCCGCATCTCAAGGCCACATTCAGTCAGCGCGAACTGGGTCGGGATTTTTTCAATTTCCCGGACGGCTTGCGCGCGGCACTGCGGCAGGCGCCGAAGATTATTTTCGTCGGCGAAATCCGGGATCGCGACACCATGGAGATCGCGCTGACGGCCGGCGAGACTGGTCACGTTGTTTATAGTACGCTGCACACCATCAGCGCTGGTCAGACGATCAACCGCATACTCGGCATGTTTACCAAGGACGAGGAGCAGCAGGTGCGCGAGCGGCTCGTCGGCTCGCTGCGTTACATCATCAGCCAGCGGTTGGTGCCCAAAAAAGGCGGCGGCCGGATGCTCGCGACGGAATTGATGGGCAGCAATATGCGGATTCGCGAAGCCATCGCGCTGGGCGAAAATGAGAATCGCCGGCTCGCCGACATCATCGAGGCGGGCAGTACGTCCGGCTGGCACAGTTTTGAACAATCTTTGGTCAAAGCCTTCGAACAGGATTTGATTACGGAGGAAACGGCGCTGCTTAACTGCATTAACAAGTCGGCCATGCATCAGCGAATTGATTATATCAAAAAGACCCAGCAGGCCGCCCATTCCTCCGAGGGCCTGAGATTGAAGATGGACAAGACCCCGCCGGCGGCACCGGCTATGCCCAAACCGCCGGTCATGCCAGCGGTGCAACCCCCGCGTCCAACCGTTTGACGGGGTGGCTGGGAGGTATTTGGACGTCGGATGTCCTCGTTCGCTGGATAGCAATCGTCGTCCGCTCGCTAGCGAACGTCAAAATCTGGCAGGATTTTCCCGTTCGCTTGTTGGAAATCTCAAATACCTGGCTGGAAATCTTCGTTTGCTAGACAGATATCCCCGAAATCCAGTCAGCTAACGCAAAAATCCGACAAGATATCGTCAATTTCCAACCGGATTTTTACGTTCGCTGATAAGAAATCGTCGTCCGCCGATAGGATTTTGAGGAAATCCGACCGAAAATCTTCGTTATTTGCCACTGTTTTGGGCGATGAAAACAAGAAATCATGCTTAATGACAACGAATTAGCCAAAAATCACCAAAAATCACTTCATTACCGTACATAGGTTGTGATTTCATCGACGGCTAAAATTTGGTTTCATCCCGCCGGTGAATGAGTTTCTCACAGTACTGACCTCGGTGCTGCCGGTATTTGGCATCATGGGTATCGGTCTCTGGCTGCGGCGGCGCGGTTGGCTTTCAGCCGACGCCGACGCGAGCCTGATGCGCGTGACCATCAGCCTGCTGCTGCCATCGCTTATCTTCGATTCCGTCCTCGGCAATGCGGCCTTGCGCCGGCCGGAAAATTTACTGCTGCCGCCGCTCGTCGGCTTTGGCATGGTCGCGGTGGGTGTGGGCGTAGCTTGGCTGTTCGCCCGCGCGGCCGGGTTGCCGACGAAGCCGGAGCAGCGGACATTCGCGTTTCTGACCGGCCTGCAAAACTACGGCTACCTGGCCATCCCGCTCTGCATCACGGTCTATCAGGATGCCGGCACCACGGGCGTACTATTCGTCCACAACGTCGGGCCGGAAACCGCCATGTGGACTTTGGGGGTGGCAATGCTTTCGGGCCGCGGCCCGGTTGGCGGCTGGAAAAAAATCATCAACGCGCCGCTCGCCGGGCTGCTGCTGGCGCTGGCGCTAAATTTTATTGGAATGGTCTGGACGCCGCCCGCGTCGGCGCTCTTCGTGGGAAAAACCATTTTAATTGCAGTTCACTGGCTCGGGCAGAGTTCGATTCCGCTGGCGCTGTTGATGATTGGCGCAATTGTGGCGGATCACCTCGACGAGGCGCGCGGCGGGCGCGCGGTGCGGGTGGTGAGCGTTGCGGCGTGCGTGCGTCTGGGCGTGATGCCGGTTTTGTTTCTGCTGCTGGCGAAGTTTTTACCGTGTTCCATCGAACTCAAGCGCGTGCTCGTCCTGCAAGGTGCCATGCCGGCAGCGGTGCTACCAATCGTGCTGACCAAACATTACGGCGGTGATGCGCGGACGGCATTGCGGGTGGTGCTGGGGACTTCTTTGATTGGGCTGGTGACGATTCCGCTGTGGATCCGATTCGGTGGCCACGTCATTGGCCTGTGGTGAAAAATCAGCGCGACTTCTGCGCTGGCGTCTTGAGTGGATACAAACCCGGACAACAGCCGAAGGTTTCGTGGAACGCCGCGCTGAAATGGCTCAAACTATTGTAGCCGACTTCGAGCGCGGATTCGGTCACGTTGTGGTCGCCGGATTTTAGCAACTCTGCCGCGCGTTCCATGCGGAGCTGGCGCAAATGCTGTGTGATGGTGTGGCCGGTCTGCGCGGAAAAAATCCGGCTCAAATAAAAATGACTGCAACCGATTTTCTTGCCCAACTCTTCCAGCGTGGGCGGTTCAGCCAGATTTTGTTTCAGTAAAAAAACCACCTGCTCGACGCGCTCCTGCGCCATGCGCTGTTGGCGCGAACAAAACATTTCCGTTTCCGGCGGCGGCTGGAGGAGAAACGTCACGGCGAGTTCGAGTACCTTACATTGATACCAAAGCGGCTGCGCGGCGGCATAAACCGGCGGCTGCCGCAGCGTGGCGATGAGTTGTTGTTGTGCCGCCGTGAGCCGGACGGTTGCGCCGGAAACCAGCTCGCAAGGGCGGTCTTCCATGGCTGCGCGCACCAACGGATGCAGCATTGGTTCCATGCCCGCGAGATGTTTCGCGAGAAAAGGGCGGGAAAATTCCACGGTAAGAAACTGGTGCTGCTCATTCGCCGCGCGGTTGGCGATGAGCGGTTCATCTTTGCGATGATAAAATCCCGCCGTGCCTGGCGCGAATTCCATTCGCTTGTGTTTGCATTCCACGAAGCCGTGACCAGCCAGATTTAAACAAAGTTCCACGCAGCCCGGATGAAAACTTGCCGCCCAGTCAAACTCGCGCTTCGCAAAAAAATCGTGCCACTCGATGCTGTAACCTGCACCGTGAAAACTACCGAAGAGCGGCTGCCAGCCCTTGCCGACATCGCGCCACGCGTCCGCCTCGGTGAAGGGCGCAGTCTGACGGTGAAGATTTCCGGCTGGGTCGGCAGCTTTCAAAGGCGGCGGATTTTACTCGTTCACGCCGAGCTTCTTTTCCCAGGCAGCGATTTTCTTAAACAGGTCGGGCAGTCGCTGCATGGCAATCATGATGCGCTTGGCCTGCTTATCCGGTTGCGCGGGCGCGCCCAGCCATTGCTCGCCATCGGGAATATTGTGCATCACGCCGGCCTTCGAGCCGACCGTGACGCGATTGCCAATCTTCAGATGCCCGGCGATGCCGACCTGGCCGGCCATCACAACGTAACTGCCGACTTTCGCGCTGCCGGCGATGCCGACCTGCGCGCACAAAATGCAATGCTCGCCAATCTCGACGTTGTGCGCGATCTGGACAAGGTTGTCAATTTTCGTACCCTTACCAATGACCGTCGAGCCGAGCGCGCCGCGATCCACGGAGGAATTGGAACCAATCTCCACGTTGTCGCCGATGATGACATTGCCAACCTGCGGCACCTTGCGGTGAAAGCCAGAATCGAAAACATAGCCAAACCCATCCGAACCGATGACCGTGCCGGCATGAATGCGGACGCGCTTGCCGATAAGCGTGCGCGAATAAATTGTGACGTTCGGAAATAGATTTGATTCTTCGCCGAGCACGGAATCATCACCTATGAAATTGCCGGCCTGCAAAACAACCTGCGCGCCAATCTTCACGCGCTCGCCGATCGTGCAATGCGGTCCGATGTGTGCGGTCGGGTCAACTTGTGCGCTCGCCGCGATGACGGCGGATGGATGGATGCCGGGCGCAAATTTTGGTTCCGGAAAAAACACTGCCAGCGCCTTTGCAAACGCGATGCGTGGATTCTCGACGCGAATGACGATTTTCTTCGTCGAGGAAGAACCCTTACCGGCGATAATCGCGGTGGCCGCACTGTTTTCGGCGGCGATGAAAAACTCGTCGGTTTCGGCAAAAGTCAGGTCGCCGGGCTTGGCGGCGTCGGCGTTGGCGAAGCCGGTGAGGGTGGCGCTGGGGTCGCCGAGGACTTCTCCGGCAATCAGCTTGGCGATTTCAGCAGTGGTAAGTGTCATTGACTTGATTTATTCAGCTTACTATAAAGCCGGAAAGATTCTGTTCAACCCCAACTTTTTATGGCCCAAACATTTCGCGTCGGCCTGATCGGCTACAAATTCATGGGCCGCGCCCATTCCAACGCGTGGCGGCAGGCACCGAAATTCTTCGACCTCAAGGCAAACATCGAATTGCATACAATCTGCGGGCGCGACTCCGTCGCCGTGCAAGCTGCGCGCGCAAAGCTTGGCTGGCAGTACGCTGCAACTGACTGGCGCGAAGTTGTCGAGTCGCCGCTGATTGACATTGTAGATATCGGTACGCCGACATTTACGCATGCCGAGATTGCCATTGCCGCGCTGAAGAACGGCAAACACGTCCTCTGTGAAAAACCGCTGGGACGCGACTTGAAGGAATGCGAGGCCATCTTAGCCGCTGCTAAAAAAGCAAAGGGTGTTCACATGGTCTGCCACAACTACCGGCGAATACCGGCCATCGCGCTAGCGAAGCGGATGCTGACTGAAGGCGCCCTCGGGAAGATTTATCATTTTCGCGCGCGCTATGCACAGGACCGGCTGGCGGATGCGGAATTTCCGCTCGACTGGCGACTTGAAAAAGAGACAAGCGGTAGCGGTGTTCACAGCGATATCAATTCGCACATCATTGACTTGGCTCGCTATCTCGCCGGCGAATTCACGTCGGTCTGCGGCGTCGTGCATACGTTTATTCCCAAACGGCCACGCGCCGATTTGCTCGCGAAGGGCAAGCGCCAACTTGGCAAAGTCACCGCGCCTGATTCCGCTGCATTTATCGGCTGGCTGGAGGGCGGCGTGATGGCGAATCTTGAGGCAACGCGCTATGCACTAGGTCGGCGCAATCATATCGAGATTGAAATCAACGGCAGCAAAGGTTCTATCTACTTTGATTTCGAGGACATGAACCGGCTTAAATATTACAACGGCGAAGACCCGAAGGACCGGCAGGGTTTCCGCGACATTTTGGTGACGCAGCGCGACGGGATCCAGCCCTATGTTGCGAATTGGTGGCCGCCCGGCCACGGAATTGGCTACGAACATACATTCATCCACGCTGTGGCGGACTTTATAAATGCCTGCGCCGACGGTAAGGCCGTTCATCCGACGTTTGAGGACGGCCTAAAGAATCAGCGCGTGCTTACGGCGGTCGAGGAATCCTCGGCCAAAGGTAAGTGGGTAAAAGTTTAACCCCGTACGCCAAAAACTGCGTCGAGGATGACTTCCTTGGTCTTCCAGATGAGCGCCATGGTCATGGCTAGCGGCAGCAGGATAAAAAAGATAAGTAACAGACTGCTCGCGCGGTTGACCCAGATCAAAACCTTGCCGACGGGAGGGGACGGATGCGGCAGTTGCACCAGCGCGATTACGATAATTAAAAAAAACAGCAACCCAACTAACAGCCAGCGGTTAAAGGCGGTGAACTGGCGCGTCTCGCTGCGCAAAGTCTCGTCCGGCAGCATCGCGCCCAGACGTTTAATCACGAGGTTTAAATTGAATAGGAACATTACACTGGCCAGTTCCAAAACCATGAGGGCGTCAGTGAAGAAAGCTTGGTCCGGTCGCTTATTGTGCCAGTAGATAAAGGGACATAAGCCAAGCAATACAAGCGCGAGCAGTTGTGCGCGGTCAAGCGCCTGCCGCCAGGGGCGTTCTTGCCTTTGAAATTCACCCATCTGCCACAGGCCATAGATTAGGAGGGCACTTATGGCGACTGCAGGTAGAAAACCCAGCGGTTTGAGCCAGTCGGCGCGCGCGGTCTCAGCGCCTATAATCAACGCGGCGGGCAAACCCCAGAATAAAGCGGACAACCCGCGGGCCAGTTTGCCGAGGGAGCGGAGCAGTTGCGGATTGGTCGCTGAGGAGGCCATTGAGCGTCAGAAGCTCAAGTAGGTATAGGCCTTCAGCCCACGCTCGTAATCATCCAGCAGGCGCATGGCTTCACTTGGCTTCATGCGGTCTGATTTGATGGCTTCGTCCATTTGCGCCTTCATCTGCCGCTTAAGTTCGTTCTCATCGTATTGCACTGAAGTGAGCGAATGGATTACGGTGGCACCTTCAATGATTTCCTCGATGTAATAGCCGGTCGGCTCGTCGGGTTCGAGGAAGACATGAACTTCATTCACGCGGCCGAAGAGATTGTGCAGGTCGCCCATGATGTCCTGATAAGCGCCCATCAGAAAAAAGCCAAGGTGGTAAGGCTCGAGCTTGCCGTCGCCGTTCGCGACGAGTGCATGCATCGGTAAAGTGTCGCGTACATCGCGCAGGTCGATGAACTTGTTCACTGCGCCGTCAGAATCGCAGGTGATGTCTACGAGTGTGCCCTCGCGCGTTGGACGCTCGTTCAGTCGTGAGACAGGCATGATTGGAAATAACTGACCGAGAGCCCAGTGGTCGAGTAGCGATTGAAACACGGAGAAATTACAGAGGTATTGGTCGGCGAGCGAATCTTCGAGCTTGCGAATTTCCTCCGGGATGTAGGCCTGGCCCTTGAAACTTTCGACGACGTCGCGGCTGATTTCCCAATAAAGATTTTCAATGCGAGCTTTGTCCGGCAGTTCCATGACGCCGAGCGTGAACATATTGTGCGCATCTTCCTTACGCTCTTGCGCGTCGTGGAAAGCCTCAAGCTTGTTGAGCTTTGCGAGATTCTTTTTGATGTCGAGAAGTTCCTTTACGAGCGGATGTTCGCTCTCACCATACTTGAAAGCGTCGCCCGGACGGATTTTTTCAATTGCGCCAAACACTTCCACAATGAGCACGCTGTGATGTGCTACGATTGCCCGGCCGCTTTCGCTGACAATGTCTGGATGTGGCACTTTTTCCGCGTTACAAACGTCGGCGATATAATAAACGATATCGTTGGTGTATTCCTGCAAAGAATAATTTGTCGAGGAATCAAACGCGCTACGAGAACCGTCGTAGTCCACGCCGAGGCCGCCACCAACATCCATGAACTCGATTGCGAAACCCATCTTTACAAGCTTGGCGTAAAAGCGGGATGCTTCCTGCACGGCTTTTTTTACGGTGAGAATGTCCGGCACCTGCGAGCCAATATGGAAGTGCAGTAGTTTTAGACAATGACCGAGATTTTCAGACTGCAACATTTCCGTCGCGGTAAGCAGTTCAACGGTACTCAAGCCGAACTTGGCATTTTCGCCGCCACTCTCCGCCCACTTGCCTGCGCCCTTGCTGAGCAAGCGCGCGCGAATACCAATGAGTGGATCGACGCTGAGGGTTTTTGAAATCATGATAATCTGACGCAGCTCTTCGAGTTTTTCCACGACCATGATAACGCGCTTGCCAAGCTTGATGCCAAGCAGCGCCATGCGAATGAACTCTGCGTCCTTGTATCCGTTACAGATGATTAAACCACCTTGCTGGTTTTGCAGTGCAAGGCCCGCGAAGAGTTCGGGCTTGCTGCCAACCTCAAGGCCGAAGTTGAATGGCTTTCCGGCGTCCAGGATTTCCTCCACTACTTCGCGAAGCTGGTTTACCTTGATGGGAAACACGCCGCGATATTTGCCCTGAAAATTAAATTCTGCGATCGAACTTTGAAACGCCTTATTAATTGCCTCTACGCGGTGCCGCAAAATATCTTGAAAGCGAATTAGCAGTGGAAATTTCAACCCGCGTCCTTTTGCTTCCTCAATGATGTCGGTGATGTCTACGCTCGCGCCTGTTTCCTGCAATGGGCTTACGGCAACGTGGCCGGCGTCGTTGATGTCAAAATATTTAGCACCCCAGCGCTGTATGTTATAAAGCGCGCGAGCGGCATCAGTGTTCCACGGAGAGGTGGCGTCGTTTGGGTTGCTCATCGAATGTTTTCTTGAACGAGCGAACTATAAAAATTCCGGCGCAGAAAGCAATCAGCACGTTGAAAAAATTCGATGACGGCGGATGGGCGCGAACAGGACACTTGCCTTGCCATGGTATAATTTTATAGTAATATTTCAACTCGCACGTTGCCCACGTGGCGGAATTGGCAGACGCGCTAGATTCAGGTTCTAGTGAGTAAAATCATACAGGTTCAAGTCCTGTCGTGGGCACCAATTTAGGAATCTTCCAAAATGTTTGTTTTCCTTGGCAAACGCCCTTTTTGCTGCGTTTTTTATCACATAGGCAACTGACTATTACTGCCATCTTCGGTCAACTTTTACCGGTTTTAGGGCGCCAAAAGGCATTGACAATTCTTTATCTGGAGTTAGAAAAAATAACCTAGTTCACGAAGTGAAGCATAATCCTTTGCCCGGCCAGTCGTTATACGCCCAATAATGATGTGGTCCACTACCTCAATTTTTAAAAGCTGTCCCGCTCGGATTAAATCGCGAGTCACCTTGATATCCGCTTCACTTGGAGTCGGGTCGCCGCTGGGATGGTTATGGACGAGTACGATGCACGCCGCATTTGCTACAATTGCCGCGCGAAAAACTTCTCGCGGATGTACCAGAAGCGTGTCGATAAGGCCTTGAGATATTTCTTCTGCGCGTATCAGTTTTTTTCGCGCATTTAGCAATAGCACTTGAAATATCTCCACGTTCTTTAGCCGATTTGACTCGCGCATGAAATCAACCACTGTCGCGGGATTGTCCAGTGCAGGCGATTCTTCGCTTCGTTCCTGCTCCATGCGTTTGGCGAGCGCAAACGCCGCTACGAGCGTCGCTGCTTTGTCCGGACCAACGCCAGAAACCTGTTTTAGCTCGTCTACCGTTGCCAGTGCCAGTGCGTTGAGCGAACCAAATTTATGTAAGATGTTTTGAGCGACCTGCACCACATTCACACCATGAAGGCCTGTTCTCAGTAATATCGCAATCAGTTCCGCGTGTGTGAGTGCGTTGGATCCGCGCGCCACAAGCCGTTCGCGCGGGCGCTCGCTCGCTGGCTGGTCCTTGAGCCGGAGCGATTCATTCATAGCAAATTATTTAAGCTGACTGAGACCCCTTTGTGGCTGGTAAATTGGGCGCAAGTGCTGGCCGGCCTCCCGCTGGGATGGGTTGGCTCGCCGCTCGCAAACTGACCAGTGCGGGCCTTAATAATCGGCCTTGAAACGTGATTCCCGGAGCAAGTGTCTCGGCGACGTTGGCGTCTGCGGGCGGATTTTCCACGCCATGCGCGCGGTGTTTCTGCGCATCAAATTTTTCGTGGGCCTCCGCGCTAAACATCATCAGCCCGATCCGCCGTACAACATCGCGGCAGGTGTTCTGGAAGACGCCTATCTGGGTGGCTAATTCCGGCTGGCCTGAACGCACGGCGGCGGTATTCAGCGCGTGGATATGATCCATGATGCGTACCAGAATCTGTAGCCACTCATCCTCACTGCGCCGCAATTTTTCAACCTCGAGCCGGAGGGCGGCTCGTTCGGTGGCGTTCATTTTCTGTTGGAACTCGGTGAACTGCCGGACTTCAGCCGCCATGCGGTCAGCAATTTCGCGGGCAGCGGCGGCAGTTTTTTCACCGCCGTCCTTCGTGGAATCCTGTACGCGTGCCCATTGCTCTGTGGCGGCGGCTACCTGCGCAGAATACATTTTCAAATCATGCAATTGCTCAACCACCGTGGTAACGGCATTGACGTCAATCAGCTTGCACGTCGCGCGGTATTCCAAAATGAAAGGTAGGCAGCCGAGCAGTGCCCCAATGCCGGCACAGCCTACAGCGATGTAAATTTCAAAATGCGTAATGGGGTGGGAAGCCTTGGCTACTACGATGGTGCCGGTAATGACCATAATGGCGTTGGCGGTGAGAAATGGCCACTTGGGGACCTTCCATTCGGAAACTTCGTTCATACATGCATTGTCCGAAAAATGTCAGTGAAGTGCAAGCTACCGGCATATTTCGACTCGACTGCCGGTGGGAAATGAAAATCATTTGCACGTGCGCATCTGTGTCATTTTCAATCCTGCCGCGCGGGGCAACAAGGCGCGGCGTTTCCGCAAATTCTTGAATGAGTTATCGCAGCAGTGTGCCCTTAAGGCTACGACTGCGCCTGGCGATGCCCGAAGGTTTGCGCATGCGGCGGTTGCTACAGGCTACGACGTCATTGCGGCGGCGGGTGGCGATGGCACGGTTAACGAAGTTCTAAACGGTATTGGCGATGAGCCGGATGGATATGTTAAAACACGGCTTGGCGTACTGCCGCTCGGAACGGTCAACGTCTTCGCGCGCGAACTAAAAATTCCGCTAAAGCTGGAGCACGCTTGGAAAGTCTTGAAAAGAGCCCGCGAGACAAAAATTGATCTTGGTCGCGCAGAATTTATCGAAGATGGCAATCCTCAGTCGCGCTATTTCATGCAGCTTGGCGGCGCGGGGCTGGACGCACGCGCAATCGAACTTGTGAGTTGGAAATTAAAAAAAAGCGCCGGGCCGCTGGCCTACCTCGTCGCCGGATTTCAGGCGCTCGCGGAAAAACAGCCGCAGATCACGATCAGCGCGGATGGTAAAAAACTCGCAGGCGAGTTAACACTCTTCGGCAATGGAAAGTTCTACGGCGGTTCGTTTCACATTTTTCCGGAGGCGCATTTGAGCAATGGCCAATTAGACGTTTGTGTTTTTCCGCGTGTGAACCTGCCCACGATATTGAGTCTCGCGCCCGGATTTATTACGCGCAGAAAACTGTCCGAGCAGCGGGTCCGCCGCCTGCGTGCGGAGAAGTTTGAGGTGACTAGCGACTTGCCTGCAGCGTTCGAGCTGGACGGCGAATGGATTGGCAACCTCCCCGCGACGTTTTCTGTCGAGCACCAAAAGCTACGCGTGGTCGTGCCCTAGCCACAGGCTTGCCGTGGGTGGCGCGGAGTATTAGCCTGCGCCCTGATTCGCATGAGTGAAATCCTTGTCATCGGCCATCGGAACCCCGACACCGACGCCATCTGCTCCGCCATCGGCTACGCAGAATTCAAGCGGCGCACCGGCATGACGGAGGCCGTCGCGGCACGCTGCGGCGATACCAACGACCGGATTGATTTTGTACTGAACTCATTTGGCGTGGCCGCGCCGAAATTTGTTGCTGACGTTTCCCCCATTATTTCCGATGTGATGCAGCGGAAAATATTAAGCGTGCGTCCGGACTCGACGGCGGCGGAAGCGCTGCGGTTGATGGATGAAAAGAATCTCCGCATCTTGCCCGTGATGGATGCCGGGCATAAATGTCGCGGTCTGCTTTCACTTTTCAAGTTAAGCAAATTTCTTTTTCCCGCCGTCAGCCGCCATCCCGGCCAGCAAAATTCCCGTGAAGTGCTCTCGTCATTGTCGAGCTTGGCGCAGACGCTGGATGGACAGCTTGTCACTGGCATTGATGCTGAACGTGAAGAAGAATTGATTTTGATGATTGGCGCAATGGGTCTGGAATCCTTCGCCGCGCGGCTCGACAAGTTTCCGCCAGAAAAATCCTGCGTGATCGTCGGGGACCGTTTGGACATCCAGAATGTTGCCATCCGCGAAGGCGTCCGCGTGCTCATCGTCACCGGCGGCATCGAAGTCGCGGCTAACACCGTTGAGGCCGCGCGCCGGAAAAACGTCAGTGTCATCACCTCGCCGCATGACACCGCGACCACCGCCTCACTTTGCCGTGCCGCCGTCGCCGTGCGCCATGTGCTGAACGAGGAATTTCTTTGCTTTCGCGAAAATGCGCCGCTCGCCGCCGTGCGCGAAGAGGCGACGGCTTCTGGCTATCTCGTCTTTCCCGTGCTCGATGGCGAAGGCCATACCGTCGGCATTTTGTCCAAAACCGATTTCCTAAAAACCGTGAATCGCAAATTGATTCTCGTGGATCACAATGAACTTTCCCAGGCGGTACAGGGTGCGGACGAGGTGGAAATCATCGAAATCATTGATCATCACCGCCTCGGCTCGATGGCCACTCAGCAGCCGATTTTGTTTCGCAATGAGCCGGTCGGTTCCACCTGTACGATTGTGGCCGACTGTTTTTTCCGGCAGGGCGTGGAATTACCAAAGCCCATCGCGGGCCTTTTACTGGCCGGTGTAGTTTCCGACACATTGAACCTGACTTCGCCCACGACGACGACGCGCGATGCCGAGATTTTGAAGAAGCTCGAAGGCATCGCGCAGGTCAATGCCCGCGAGTTCACCGAGAAACTGTTTGCCAGCGGTTCGTTGCTCACGCTCAAGCCCGCGCCGCAGGCCGTCGCCACCGACTGTAAGGAATACGCCGAACACGGCATCAAGTTCAGCGTGGCACAGATTGAGGAGATTGGCTTCGAACAATTTTGGAAGCGCAAGGACGAGCTGCTCGCCGCCTTGGAAAACTATCGCGCCGGGAAGGCGTATCTATTTTCAACGCTACTGGTCACCGATGTAGCCACGCAAAGCTCATTGCTGCTTGTGGTGGGTGACGAGAAATTCATCAGGCGCATCGACCATCCGCGCCTAGAGCCGGGCATCTACGAACTGCGCGACGTTGTCTCCCGCAAGAAACAATTACTGCCCTATCTCACGCATTGCCTGCGGGAGAAGGAAAAGGGTGTGAAGGGCTGACCGGCCTTACGCCGTCCACGCCAGCACCATCTCCGTAATGGCGATACCCGCCAGAATCATTGCGGCGAACCACAGTGGCTTTTTCTTTGTGACCAAACAAATGGACGCCAACGCCACAGCCACCGAGAAAAAAGAAATCGCCAGACCCATCTTGCCACCTTTCGCGCTGGCAATGGTCGCGCTGCTACGGGCGGCATCGCGCTTCGCCTCCAAGTCGTGCGCCTTGGTCTCGATATCCTTTTGCTCGCTTTGGTATTTTGCAATCGCCCCTTCGTAATTCTTGATGAGCTTGAGCGTCTCCGGGTCGGCGGCGTTAGGGGCATGCGCCAGCTCGTCGCGGGCGATCTCGTAGGATTTCAATTTGACGGATTTGGCCTCATAATACGCCCACTGGTCGGAGGCGAGCGTCTGGTTGAAGGTCGCGTCATTGAGTTGCGTGAGGACGCGGCTGCCGTATTTGCCGCCCCACTGCGCCGCGATGGCCGCGACGACCGCGATGATGACGACCGAGAGCGAAACATACTTCGTCCACGCCTCGCGCTTTTCTTTTTCCTTCGTGGCCGCGCGGTCGGCTTTGAGGTCAGCGATAAATTCTTTCAGCTCCGCGATTTCTGTCTGTAATTCATTCATGATCGGCAAAATTATTTTACCCGGCTAAAAACCGGGCGACGATTTTGCGAATCCGCGGAAAAAAATCAACTGCGAGTTTACAGAAAATCAGCGACGCGCCCGAAACCACTTCGCCGCCGCCGCGTGGGCCATCACCACATCCGGGTCGCGTTGCAGCGCATCGAAATAATGCCGAGCAAAACCTTCGCCCACCTCGGATGCCACCAGCAGTTCGCCCGTCCGTTTCACCAAGGCCGCCGCCGCGTCATCAGTCAGCGGGGCTGTACTTTTTGCGTCAAGCGCCTCATCCAGCGCCACAATGAGCAGCGAGAGCGGATGCAGCCAGGCAAACCACGGGTCATCGGTCAGCAGTTTCAGGAAATGGTTGGCCGACGGGATGGTGCCGATATTCTGCTCGTAGCCGACGCGTTCCGAATCCACCAGCGCCTTGTGCAGGTCCAGCAGCGCCGTGCGCAAATGGCTGAGGCGTTCGTGAAAATTCTCTGACGGCGGCAAATCCATGCGCGGAAGATAGCGCAAATACCGCCAGCTGTCATCGTGGCAACCTATTAGCTTGTGCCGCGCTACCGGCCGCTGGTGTTGAAAAGTCAACGGCGGAAGGTTCACCGCCAATGGCTAGGGGCACGCCCCCAGCGGCAAGGGGCGTAAACCCTACGGCTACTTTCACGCCCCCAACCGTCGGTGGCGCATTTATAACCACTTCTTTCCCATACCCAATGGTTGGGTTTGCGTCCGTAACGGCTGCTTTCTCGCCCCTAACCATTACTTTACCACCCCCAACGATTGGGTTTGCAACGCCAATGATTACTTTTTTACCCACAACCATCGGGATTGCGCCCTTATTCGTGAAAAACAGCTCGTTTTCGCCATCCGAAGCCTCTTTTTAGTATTTTTGAGGTGAAACCAGGTCATTTTTCAAGGCCGGATCTCCCGTGCTAGCTGGAAAAGCGAACAATCCACTTGCCGCTAAAGCTACCCGCAGCTAGCTTCGGAATGATGTCACTGATTCTCTTTCACTCGGCCCGGGCTTTGCCCTTGGCGTTAACCTTCTTCGTCGCCGTGGTCAACTACAGCCAGGCCGAGGCGCCCAAACCGGCTAAAACCTTCATTGATTATTTTCAGCCGATGCCGATAACCAGCTCGTTGACCACCAACGTCTGGGGTGCTGCCACCGTCGGCCCGCGCGATCCGCAGAATGGTCTCGAAGATACCACGCTGAAGGCCTGGGATTATTGGGATGGTAAAATCATCAAGGGGCCTGAAGGCAAATATCATTTGTTTGGCAGCCGCTGGGCGCAGGCGCGCGGCCATAACGGCTGGGTTCAGTCAAAAGCCATTCATGCCGTCAGCGATAATCTCTTTGGGCCTTACCAGGATAAAGGGCTTTGCTGGCCGGACAGCGAAGGCGGCAAAGGGCACAATGTTACCGCGCTGCAATTAGCCGACGGCCGCTGCGCTATCGTAATCAGTGAAACGCGGCCCGGCACGGTGTATGTTTCACAATCGCTCGATGGCCCGTGGGTGTTGCTGGGAAAAATCAGTGTCGCAGACAATCCCAAATGGCGTGCCTCTAATGAAATCATCTTGTTGCGCCCGGATGGAAACTACGAGCTGTTTGGCCGCGCAGGCGTGGTCATGCTTAGCACCAACGGGGTGCTCGGTCCTTATGTTGCTCAAGGCGCGAGCATTTATCCGGGCATCGCGGGCATGCCGCAGCATGAATTGCGTCATCTCGAAGACCCGGTGCTGTGGTTCAGCGGTGGTCTGTATCACATCACCGTCAATAATTGGAGCGACCGCAAAGCCTATCACCTGACTTCCGCCAACGGCATTGATGGCTGGACCTATCGCGGTCTGGCGTACACGCCGACGCAGGATTTTGTGCGCTACGCTGACGGCACCGTTAACCGCTGGCCGAAACTGGAAAGGCCCGGGGTTTATCTGGAAAACGGTCACGTGTCCGCCATCACGCTCGCGGTTATTGACGTGGAAAAGGAGCAGGAACATGGGAACGATGGCCACGGCAGCAAAATCATCGTCATCCCCTTCGACGGTGCTGCGCTAGACCGCGATTTGCAGTCTGTCGCAAAATAATTGGCGCGTGTTCCAACGACATCAAGGTTTTCCATCAATCAGCTTTTGCACTTTTGCCTTCACTGCGGCATCCATCTTGATGAGCGGCGGCCAGGCACGTTTGAAACCTTCGCCTGGAATTTTCTTCGTGGCGTCAAAACCCATTTTGCTGCCGCTGGCGATTTCGCTAGTCGCATGATCCAGCACATCGGACGGACCTTTGGTATAGATGCTGTCGCGCTGCGGATCGGTGTTGGCCGTGAGATGGAATAGCACTTCACTGGTGTTGTGAACATTCACATCTGCATCCACCACGACGATGTATTTCGTGAACATCATCTGCCCCATGCCCCAGAGGCCGTGCATGATTTTGTAAGCCTGCATCGGGTAGGTCTTCTTGATGCTGACGAACACGAGGTTGTGGAATACTCCTTCCGCTGGCAACGCGATGTCCATGATCTCGGGGAAATTCATTTTGAAGATCGGTAAGAATAATTTAACGCTCGCACCGCCAATATAAAAATCTTCCATCGGCGGTATGCCGACAATCGTCGCCGGATAGACCGCATCCTTGCGATGCGTAATGGCGGTAACGTGAAACACCGGATACGGCTCGGGCAATGTGTAATAGCCGGTGTGATCGCCGAACGGTCCTTCCTCGCGCAACGGCTCGGTGGGGTCGATATAACCTTCGATCACGAAGTCGGCATTGGCGGGTACTTCCAAATCGTTCGTCTCGCACTTCACGAGTTCGACGGATTTTTTGCGAAGATAACCGGCGAGCAGAAATTCGTCCAAGCCGTCCGGTAATGGTGCGGTCGCGGCGAAGGGAAACATTGGGTCGCCGCCGATAAAAATTGCCACGGGCATACGCTCGCCTTTTTCATAATAACGACGGCCATGGCGCGCGGCTACCTTCTGCAACTGCCAGTGCATGCCGGTGGTTTTGTCGTCGTAAATTTGGATGCGATACATGCCGAGATTGCGCTCGCCCGTGTCCGGGTCGCGCGTGACCACGCATGGCAAAGTGATGAATCGTCCGCCATCGAGCGGCCAGCAGCGAAGAATGGGAATGTTCGCAAGCGTGGGCGGCTGCGGGTTGAACGAAGCGGGATTGATGACGTCCGGAGCTTTCGGCCAACTCTTCGATACGGCGGGGGCATCATATTTGTGAATGACATCCTTGCACGAACCGCTCTTCACGGTTTTCGGTTTTGCGTGGCGCAAATCGAGCGCGAGTGAGAGCAGCTTGATGGCATCCTTGAAACTGGTCGGCGGCTTGGCTTTCATCAACGCGCCGAGTTCGTTCGCGACTTCGTTCACGGACTCCGCGCCCATGCTCAGAGCCATGCGCTTGTGCGATCCGAGCGTGTTGATGGCCACGGGGAAGGGCGATATGACACCGTTGATAGTGGGTTTTTCAAACAGCAATGCCTTGCCGCCGCCGGGCAATTTCATTTCGCGGTCGGCAATCTCGGTAATTTCGAGTTCAGTGGCGACAGGCTCGGAAATGCGTTTGAGTTCGCCCGCGCGGTCGAGGGCGTTGACGAAATCGCGAAAGGAATCAAAAGCCATACACCGCTGAAACTAAACCGAATCAGGGCGAAGGAAAAGGAAATGAAATCAGCCGCACTTGGCCTTGACCCGCTTTGTGAAGCTTTCTGTTCGAATAATCGCGCGTTTGTGCAGACCGCGTACGATGACTTCATGCGCATCGCGGGCCTCAATCTGGAAGGTGACCTTGCGGTCTTCGACGGCAATCACCTGCGCGCGGCAATGAATCGCCTGGCCAACGGGCGTCGGCGCGAGATGTCGAATATCAATTTCAAGCCCCACGGAACGCTCGTCTGCTTCAAGATGTGGCGTCAGGGCGTGGCGCGCGGTGCGTTCTAAAAACTGTATGATGTTTGGCGTGGAGACGACGGCGGGCATACCATCGCCGTGAAATTCCACGGCATGCTTCATGTCCGTAGGAATGGCTAGCTCGCCGACTTCACCAATTCTGGGACGCGATTTCATTCAAAACAAAATTGCCACAGAAGCACAGAGTTTGCAGAGAAGAATTTCACTCTGTGTTCTCTGAGTTTCTGTGGAAATGATAAACGGCAATTTATTTTGGCAGTAAATCCGTAACGAGCGATTTCTCTTCCTTGAGCTCGGCTTCGGTTGCGGCAATTTTCGCCTTGCTAAACTCGTTGAGCGGTACGCCCTGGACGATTTCAAAATCCTTACCGTTACTACGAATAGGGTAGCTGAAGATCAAACCCTTTTCGATCCCGTAGCTGCCGTCGGAATGGACACCAACACTGAACCAGTCGCCAGCGGGCGTGGGATGCGTGAGCTTGTAAACCGTGTTGACGGCGGCATTGGCGGCACTGGCCGCGCTGCTCAAACCGCGCGCCTTGATGATGGCCGCGCCGCGCTGTTGGACGGTGGTGATGAAATCCTTCTCCAGCCATTCGCGGTGGCTGATGACTTCTGGCACGGGGCGGCCTTGAATCTTCGCGTTGAAGAAATCCGGATACATCGTGGCGCTATGGTTACCCCAGATGGCGAGGTTGGTGACAGCGGTGACATCCACGCTGGCTTTCTGGGCGAGCTGCGACTTGGCGCGGTTTTCGTCCAGCGCGGTCATGGCGAAGAAACGATTTTTCGGCACACCGGGCGCGTTGTTAGCGGCGATAAGCGAATTCGTATTACACGGATTGCCAACGACGAGCACGCGAACGTCACTCGCGGCGTTCTTGGCTATAGCATTACCTTGGCCGGTGAAAATCTTTCCGTTAATGCCAAGCAAATCCTTGC
The DNA here is from genome assembly GCA_903865745.1 of uncultured Verrucomicrobia subdivision 3 bacterium. GTDB lineage: Bacteria > Verrucomicrobiota > Verrucomicrobiia > Limisphaerales > UBA11358 > UBA11358. The sequence goes on from CAIPKV010000060.1 coordinate 51,610, forward strand.
GTTCCATGCCAGCCTTGCGCGGCACGGCGCCAACGAGCAGCGCCCAGTTCACTCCCTTGAACCCTTCGTCGAGGTTCGAGGTCGGCACGAGGCCCTTGAGTAAAGGGAACGCGCAGTCGTCCAGTTCCATGCAGACGCCATTGAGCGCGGCCAAGGCTTTTTCATCCGGTACTTCGATCAGGTGCAGGATAACCGGTTGATCCGGACCAAACGCCGCGCCGGAAGCAATACGGAAGAGGAGTGAATAACCGATTTGACCGGCCGCGCCGGTAATCGCCACGCGAAGGGGAGCTTTGTTCATAAAATAAAAATCAAGCGCTAGTATAATTATTTACTTTGGCTCCACGCAAGCGCGGAACCGCTCCTATTCAAAGCGACCCACCGGCCTTGGAAATTTAGCCGTGTCCATTTGTGCCCATCTGTGGTTTAATTCTCCACGTAACTATGGATTCCAAAAAACTGGCGAAACTGTGCCGCGATTTCGCGGACAACAAAAAGGCGGAAAACATTACCGTGCTTGACGTGCGGAAACTTTCGTCCGTGACGGATTTTTTTGTCATTGCCACCGGCACGAGCCAGCCACACCTGCGCGCCATCGTCGAAGAAATTACTAGCCGGTTGCGCGACGAACATGATTTGCGCCCGGCGCGTTCGGAAGGCATGGTTTCTGGTGCTTGGGTGGTACTGGATTATTTTGACGTGATTGTCCACGTCATGCATACGGAGACACGTGCCCGCTACGATCTCGAAGGGCTATGGGGTGACGCTAAGCCGTTGAAAACGGCCAAACCAAAAAAGAAAACTCCATCGAAAAAATAATTTCACCGGAGCTTCTAGTAAACTTAGTTCAGGTCCCGTTCAAGTCTCAGTGTTGGTTGGTGGCGGGTTTTTCTCAGGTATCTCTTCTGAGGTCTTGACCATTTCGTCAACGAGCTTCTTAAACTCGGCAAGCCCAGTCGAGGGGATGATAATTGTGTCACGGCGTCCGGCCACATCCTCGGTGATACGCAGAAAGCGTCCACGCGGGTTTTCCTTGAGGGTCAGAACAAAGAATTTCCGCTCAATTTGCAACTCGACGGTTTTCAAGGTGTCTTCGTTGACTGGCGGGCGGGGTTGGGCGTTGTATTTGGGCGTACCGTAGCCCTGACTTTGATAAGGGCGGCGGCCGTAAGGCGAGGGGCGTTCGTTCGAAATCATAAATCCGTTAATATTATTAAGACTTAAATTCGACCGATTTTTGAAAATTGTCAAACGACAAAGGTGGTAATACCGACTGAGCAGCCAGCATATTCATGCGATTGACAAAAACGCAGCTTGGAAGAAGCGCCAAAGCTTTAAAGTATGTTTGCCGCCAGTTCTGCTAGCTCAGAGCGCTCTCCCTTTTGCAATTCGATGTGAGCGGCAATCGCCTGATCACGAAACCGACTTATGATGTAATTGAAACCATTTGACGAGGAGTCCACATATGGGTTGTCAATCTGATACGGGTCACCAGTGAAAATAATTTTTGTACCGCTGCCGACACGCGTGACAATTGTCTTCGCCTCAAGCGGCGTGAGGTTTTGGGCCTCGTCAATAATCATAAATTGGTTGGCGATACTGCGGCCGCGAATGTAGCTCAACGCCTCCACCACAATGCTGCCGCTGCGCATCAAATCCGCCGCGCGGCGATGGTCATGACCCATATTCAAATCGCTCAACATTTCCAGCGCGTCATGAATCGGCTGCATCCACGGCGCAAGTTTTTCTTCGAGTGAGCCCGGAAGAAAACCGAGCTCCTTGCCCATTGAAATGGTCGGGCGAGCAACCACAAGCCGCCGGAATTCGCGGTCGTTCACTACGCGCTTCAAACCGGCGGCCATTGCCACTAAAGTTTTGCCTGTGCCGGCTTTGCCCATCAGGGTGACCAGTTTCACGCGGTCGTCGAGCAGTGCGTCGAGTGCGAAATGCTGCTCCCGATTGCGCGGTTTGATGCCCCAGACGCCTTCACGACAGTCCATAATGGGGATGAGTTTTGTTCCCGTTGCGTCGACTTTTGTAAGTGCGGCCTTCTTCGGGTTCGCCTCGTCGGTCAGCGTACAGTATTCGTTTGGGAAATATTTTTTACTACTGTCCAATATAAATTCACCCTTGGCACGGAACGCCGTGATTTTTTCCGCTGATACGGTCATGTCAACCATCCCGGTATAAAGATCGGTGATGAACACGCGATCGGTCTCATAATCTTCCGCCATGACGCCAATGGCATCGGCCTTGATACGCAAATTGATATCTTTGGAAACAAGAATGGTTGCATTTTTTGGCTGCGTCCGCTGAATGCTAGCTGCCAAAGCAAGAATCCGGTTGTCCACCGAATCTTTAGGAAAAATCGTATCGCCGTGTCCGTTTTTCTGGAAGGCGATTTTTAATTTGCCGCCGTTCGGTAAATCCACGCCCGCACTAAGACTGCCTTCGCCGCGAAAACCGTCAAGCATCCGCGAGACCGTGCGCGCGTTGCGGCCCAGCTCGGTGGACTCGCGCTTGAATCGATCAATTTCCTCGATAACCTCAATGGGCACGAGGACGTTGTTTTCTTTAAAATTAACGAGCGAGTTTGGGTCGTGGAGGAGGACGTTGGTGTCGAGGATGTAGTTTTTCACTTTGAAATAAAACGGACGGTGAAGTTTCCGCCGGAATGGCGGCTGCGGTTAGAATATATGAACAGCGTTGTCAAAATTTCCCTGAAACTTGAGTTGATTTTTTCAAGCATAAAAATTGTGTCAACGATAATCATGCTATCCCGTGAAACTTTCTGGTTACATAAATATAAAATGCCTGCTTGCGAAGGCGGTTGAAAATTATTTCCGGCCAAGTCATGTGCTGGCATAATCCCAGCGCATGGCAAAAAAAAATCCATTCATTCGTCCGCTTGTCCACGACCTCCACGCCTATGTACCCGGTGAGCAGCCGAAAATTAAAGGTCTAATCAAGCTTAACACAAACGAAAATCCCTACCCGCCCTCACCTAAAGTCCTGAAGGCGGTAAAAAACGCAACCGATGCGCGCCTGCGGCTGTATCCGAATCCGACAGCTGAAAAACTACGCGTAAAACTGGCAGAGCTGCACGGCTGCCAGCCTGAAAATATTATTGTCGGTAATGGTTCGGACGAATTGTTGGCTCTCGCGGTGCGGGCATTTGTCGAACCAAAATCAAAATTCAAGGACCAAAACTCAGAACGGGCTCAGGCTACAGTGCAATTTTTTACACCTAGCTACTCGCTTTATCCAGTGCTGGCGGATATTCATGGTGCCATAAAATCCGCAGTGCCCCTTAAATCAGATTTTTCAATTCCAAGCGTTCCGGAATTGAAACGCGGTATGGAGTGGAAGTTTAACGCCGCGCTGACCTGCGTGACGTCACCGAATGCTCCGAGCGGGCGAGGCTACCATACGGCCGAGCTGGAAAAGCTATGCCGTGCGCAGCAGGGCGTAGTCATTCTGGACGAGGCTTATGTAGATTTTGCCATTGAAAACGCGCAAAAGCTCGCGCTCAAATTTCCTCACGTCCTTGTGGCGCGGACCTTTTCCAAGGCATACTCACTTTGCTTCCAGCGCGTCGGTTATTTTATTGGTCATACAGACCTCATTGCTGCCTTGGACAAGATTCGCGATAGCTATAATGTAAATGGTCTTGGCCAGATTGCCGCCGAGGTAACACTGGACAATTTGAAGTTTTACCGCGCTAATTTTAAGAAAATCATTGCGACACGGGAATGGCTGGCTGATGAGTTGACGAAATGCGGCTTTCATGTTTTGCCAAGTCAGGCAAATTTTTTACTCGCAAAACCACCGCTGTTCTCGGCACATGAATGGTTGCAGAAACTACGCGAGCAAAAAATCCTTGTCCGCTGGTTTAGCACTCCTGAAGTCAGTAATTATTTGCGTATAACCATCGGTACCCCCGCGGAAGCAGTGAAGTTGGTGCGAGTTGCGCGTCGACTGACACGATAGTTTGGGGGTATTCGACTTCGGCTGGTATTCTAATACTGGAAAACTATGCTGTCGGCTAAATTGTCAATGTCCAACGAACGTGTCAATGTTCTCGGTGTCGGCATCAGCGTCCTCAATCTACGCACGGCACTGGAGGCTATCGCCTCCGCTGTGCGCGAACGGCGTAAGGGCTATATATGCGTGACCGGTGTTCATGGCGTGATGGAGGCACAGTCTGATGATGGGTTCAAAAAAATCCTCAATGGCGCATTTCTTTGCACGCCGGACGGTATGCCGATGGTTTGGGCGGGGAAAATCGCCGGCCACCGCAAAATGAGCCGGGTCTATGGACCGGATCTCATGCTTGATGTTTGCGCGTGGAGTCAGACTAACGGTGTGAAACACTTTTTTTTTGGTGGTTCGCAAGGCGTAGCTGAACTGCTGTCCCAGAAATTAAAAGGAAAATTTCCGAGGCTTAACGTAGTTGGCACCTTCACCCCCCCATTCCGTGCTCTCAATGTGGAAGAGGACAAGAAATTACGAGAGCAGATTACCACGACAAAACCAGATATTATCTGGGTCGGCCTAAGTACGCCTAAGCAGGAAAAGTTCATGAACGAATTTTTACCGAAGCTGGACACGACCCTTATGATCGGTGTGGGGGCAGCGTTTGATTTTCATAGTGGCCGGGTAAGACAGGCACCCCACTGGATGCAGCGCAGCGGCCTAGAGTGGTTTTATCGACTATGTTGCGAGCCACGGCGGTTGGCGTGGCGATATTTCCGTAACAACCCGCTGTTCCTCTTAAAATATTTCGGACAATTGGCCGGCCTGAGAAAATATCCGTCACCGTGATTTAACCGGATTTTGTTTGAGTGAATGTAGCGGATTAGCTATCTGTAGCCTGGACAGCGCAAGCATGATTGAAATCTCCAAACAAGAAGTGTCGTCCGGCTTTTGGCCGGACCTCGTGATATGCTGGCAACGCCTGCCTAATAAGTTTTTTTTCTTTAGCTTACTCTCAGTTTGGCTACTGCTATTCCAATACTTTGGCAATTCCGTTTTGGGCTATATCCACTCGCCATCGCTGTTCATATGGCTGGATAATTCCTATCATGGCGGCAGTCAAGTGTCGGATGACGGTCACGGCTATATGATTCCGTTTTTGGTTGTCGGTCTCTTTTGGTGGAAGCGGAAAGAACTGCTGGAATTGCCTTTAGTTTTATGGTCACCAGGGATTTTTTTTGTAATGGGTGGAATTTTATTACACCTTTTCGGATTCGCCGTGCAGCAGCCTCGATTTTCGGTGGTGGGTATGTTCGCTGGCATTTACGGGTTGATGGGTATGGCGTGGGGCCGTGCTTGGCTCAAAGAAACCATCTTTCCATTCTGGCTTTTTATTTTTTGTGTGCCGCTATCGGCGCTGCTGACGTCGGTAACCTTTCCGTTACGTTTGCTGGTGACGTGGCTGGTCACAATCATAGCAAACTTGTTGACGATTCATGTGGTAAGACAGGGTACAATTTTGTTCGGGCCGGATGGTAGCTACCAATATGAGGTGGCGGCGGCGTGCAGTGGCATGCGCAGCTTGGTGGCAATTTTTCTGCTGGCGACGGTTTATGGCTTCTTAATGTTCCGCTCGCCTAGCCGGCGGCTATTACTGATGTCGCTGGCACTGCCGCTCTCGGTTCTGGGTAATCTGGCAAGGATGCTGTGTATCATTTTCGCTGCGGAACTTGGTGGGCAGTCCACAGGTAATTATGTTCACGAAAGCAGCATCTTCAGCATGATCCCCTACATCCCAGCTATCGCGGGACTAATGCTCGTGGGCCGGTGGCTGGAGAAAAAGCCGGAGCCAGTGTCCAAATGAATGCCAGCCGGCAGAAAGTTTTTCTGTTCGTTCTCACGTTGGCGCTGCTGGCGGGAACGGCGGGCGCGTTGACTTGGCTGAAGACCCACCAGCGGCTTGGCGCAACCGGACTTGTGGCCACCCCGATACCGAACAGTGCGATGATGCTGATTGCATTGCCGGAGCGCGTGTTGAATTTCACTTCCACAAACGTGCCCGAGTCGTCGGTCGTTTTGAATTATTTACCCAAAGATACGTCCTATGCGTCACGTCGCTACTCTGCGGCAGATGGTTCGTGGGCACAGGCTAGTGTCGTTTTGATGGGCGCAGACCGCACGAGTATCCATCGGCCAGATTACTGTCTACCTGGTCAGGGTTGGCAGATTCGCGACCAGACTGAGGTGAAACTGAACATCCTCGGCCGCCACTCCTATGAACTGCCGGTGATGAGGTGGATTGTCAGCAATACCTATCTCGCATCTGACGGTTCCAAACAAGAAGTGAGCGGTATTTACGTTTTTTGGTTCGTCACCGAGCACCAAACCACAGATAGCTTCCCGGCGATGCTCAAATCCATGTTGTTCCACCAGCTTACCAGTGGTGAACTGCAGCGTTGGGCCTACGTTTCTTTTTTCACTGTTTGCCGTCCCGGTGGTGAATCCGCTGCGTTTGCGGGACTGGAGCCGCTTATTGTTGCCGCCGTGCCGGAATTTCAACTGCCGCCGGCATCGGCAAAATGAATTGAGTTCGCTATTTCTGAAGGCTATCTTCGAACAACCTTGAAGAAGTTTTAATGCTCCAACGCGACCGCCTCATCCGGACCCAAGTTCAGCAGTTCGCCGACGCGAGCCTGTTTGCCATGAGTTTTTGGTTGGCATATTGCCTCCGTGCTATGCCGTTTTTTTCCGAATCTCTCGGCCTCGACACCATCCAACCGGAGGCGTTCGCAGAAGTTGTATGGCTTTACTTTGCACTGGTGCCAGCCGCACCCCTCGTGCTGGAGTCGCAGGGCTTTTACAACCGCCCAGTTATCAGCCGGCGCCCAGTAATTTTCTGGCCGCTGCTAAAATCTTGCTTCATTGTGACCATCGGGTTGGTATTGCTGGTGTTCCTATTTAAAAAATCTGAGTTCGCACCGCGCGGCGTAATGGTGCTATTTGGCATCATTAGTTTTATTTTAGTCTGGCTCAAGGAAGAAGCCGTCGCGATCGCCATGCGCAGCCGTTTGGCCAAAGCCCAGTACCACCGTCGCGTTATCCTTGCCGGAACCCCGGCAGAAACGGCGAAACTCCATCGTGAAATCAACGCCCACACCGGCGAAGGCATCGAGGTTGTAGCTGAATATAGTTTGTCGGGTGCCCCGGTACAGGAACTTATTGATCTGCTGCACACGCATTCCGTCAGCGGTGTCTTCGTTACCGCCCGGCACGCCCAACTCGAGCGGGTTGAGGCCGTTCTCCGACTGTGCGAGGTCGAGGGCGTTGAAGCGTGGTTGGTCGCGGATTTTTTTGCGACACAAATTGCGCGCGCCAGCTTTGACGAAATGTTTGGGCATCCGCTGCTGGTATTTCGCACCACGCCGGAAACCTCGTGGCAGGTTATCGCCAAGATGTTGCTGGATTTTTTTGGGGCACTAGCACTGGTGGTAGTTACGTCGCCGCTACTACTGGCCACTGCCTTGCTGGTGAAGCTCACCTCCCCCGGCCCAGTATTGTTTCGCCAGCAGCGCTCCGGGGTCAACGGTGCTCCGTTTGAGATTCTCAAATTCCGCACCATGGACACGAATGCCGAGCAGTTACAACACGAGCTGGCCGCGATGAATGAGATGTCCGGCCCTGTTTTCAAGGTTACTAACGATCCCCGCATCACCCGCTTTGGCAAGTGGCTCCGCAAATGGAGCCTGGACGAATTGCCTCAACTGTTTAATGTGCTGCGCGGAGAAATGAGCCTCGTCGGCCCGCGCCCATTACCCGTTAATGAAGTCAGACGGTTCAGCGACTTGGCGCACCGCCGCCGCTTGAGCGTCAAACCCGGCTTGACATGCCTTTGGCAGGTCAAGGGGCGTAACCAGATTTCCGACTTCAAGGAATGGGTCCGCTTAGATCTCGAATACATAGACAACTGGTCTTTCTGGCTTGACCTGCAAATCCTACTGCTTACGCCCGCCGCCGTGATACGGGGCACCGGAGCAAAATAATGATTAACCAATAATCCTATATGAATAAAAAACAACCTACTTCCGTCGTAACTGGCGCGGCCGGCTTTCTTGGTTCGCATCTCACTGACCTGTTGCTGTCACGGGGCCACAAAGTCATCGGCCTCGATAATTTTGTTACTGGCTCGGTGGACAACATCTCCCACCTCGGCGGCAACAAAAACTTCAAGTTCATCCAGCAGGACGTCACGGAATTCATTTTCCTCGACTGCCCGGTGGACTATGTCTGGCATTTTGCCTCGCCGGCCAGCCCGATTGACTACCTGAAAATTCCTATTCAAACACTGAAGGTAAGCTCGCTTGGCACACATAAGGCGCTCGGTCTGGCGAAAAACAAGGGCGCGCGCTTCCTCATCGCCTCCACTTCCGAAATTTACGGCGACCCGCTCGTCCATCCACAGACCGAGGAATACTGGGGTAACGTCAGTACCATTGGTCCGCGCGGCTGCTACGACGAGGCCAAGCGCTTCGCCGAGGCGATGACGATGGCCTATCACCGTGAGCACAAGGTGGAAACGCGTATCGTCCGGATTTTCAATACCTACGGTCCGCGCATGCGGATCAACGATGGTCGCGTCGTCCCTGCCTTTGTCAGTCAGGCCATCACCAACAAACCCATCACGATTTTCGGCCTGGGCACGCAGACCCGAAGTTTTTGTTATTATGCCGACCTGATCGAAGGCATTTATCGCCTGATGATGAGCAACTACGATTTGCCCGTGAACATTGGCAACCCGACGGAGATGACCATGCTCCAGTTCGCCGAGCAGATTATTAAGGCCACGAAATCTAAAAGCAAAATCGTCTTCCGGCCGCTGCCCCAGGACGATCCCAAGCAGCGCAAGCCGGACATCACCAAGGCCAAAAAACTTTTGAAATGGGAGCCGAAGGTGAAGCTTGCCGATGGTTTGACGGACACCATCGCGTATTTCCGCACGAAAGTCTGAAACGACCTCTGATTTAAGATATACGATTTACGCGGTCTCTGATTTACGGCATCGTAAATTAGTTTGATGATTTTCACCGCGCGCCAGTTTCAATTTATTTTCCCTCGGCCCGCGCTCGTTATGGGCGTGGTCAACGTGACGCCCGACTCATTTTCCGACGGTGGGAGATTTCTGGAACCGAATGCAGCGGTTGCGCACGCGCTGGCGCTGGTCTCGCAGGGTGCTGAAATCCTCGATCTGGGCGGTGAGTCCACGCGGCCCGGTGCGGCCACTGTCGGCGAGGAAGAAGAATTACGCCGCGTGATTCCGGTCATTGAAAAGCTCGCGCCGCAGGTCAAGGTTCCCATTTCAATTGATACCATGAAGCCCGCCGTGGCGCGCGCCGCGCTGGACGCCGGCGCGAGCATCGTCAATGACATCGCTGCCACCACCCGCACAGACTTTATGATGGGGCAAATTGTCGCCGAGAGCCGCGCCGGTTATATTATGATGCATACACAGGGTCTGCCGCCGACGATGCAGGCGCAGCCGACCTACCACGATGTCGTGGGCGACATCAGTGGAATATTTTCTGAGCGGCTCAATCTGCTGCTAAACGAGGCCGGCGTGCTGCTGGAACAGGTGGTGATCGACCCTGGCATTGGCTTCGGCAAGTCCCTGGAACACAATTTAACTTTGCTCGCCGGCTTAAAAACCTTTAACAAATGGCGGCGACCGCTGCTCGTTGGTGTCTCGCGCAAGTCGTTCATGGGGAAATTGCTTGGCGCGGAGGTGTTTGATCGGCTACCCGCGTCGCTCGCTTGCGCCGCGTTAGCGGTCGGAGAAGGCGTGAACATCATCCGCACACACGACGTCGCAGAAACGGTGCAGGCAGTGCGGATGGCGGAAGCAATTTATTCCCGCAGAAAAAATGTGGACTGATTTAGAATCTGGTTGGCGACCCGCCGTGGAGATTTTCATCCTCGCGGTGCTAATCTATTTCATTTTCAAGTTCGTGCGCGGCACGCGCGGCTGGCCGGTCGTCATCGGCTTCGTCGTCGTGCTGCTCGCGCTAACGGCGGTGACGACCATCCTAGATCTGAAGGTGCTGCGCTGGATTCTCGGCAGTGCCTCCGTCTTCATCGCCTTGGGCGCCATGGTAATCTTTCAGCCGGAACTCCGCCGTATCCTCGGTGAATTGGGCAATCTACCGCTCTTCGCCAGCACGAGCGAGCAGCGCGAAAGCATTGAGGTTATCATCCAGACCGTCGAGCGTCTTGCCGACGTCAAGATTGGCGCGCTCATCGCCATTGAGCAGTCCATCCAGTTGCAAGAGGCCGTCGAGTCTGGCATCAAGGTGGACTGCGACGTGACTTCCGAGATGCTCGAGACAATTTTCTTCCCGAATAATGCCGTGCATGATGGCGGCGTCATCATCAAGGGCGACCGCATCGCCTACGCCGCTTGTATTTTTCCGCTGTCGCAACGCACCGACTTGAACAAGTCGCTCGGCACGCGGCACCGCGCGGCCATCGGTTTGAGCGAGGAGACCGATGCCGTCATTGTGATCGTGTCTGAGGAGAACGGCATGATTTCCCACGCCTACAAAGGCCAGCTCGTGCGCGGCGTGACGTTGGAAGAACTGCGCGCGTTCCTGGTCTCCGTCATTTTGCGGCCAGCGCGGACCAACAACATCATCAAGTGGCTGCGCGCCTACTTTAGCGAAAGCCACAAGCCCACCGGGCCGGCGGTCATTACGCGTCACGAGCCCCGTCCGGCGTCCAAACCCACTGGCAAATGAAATTTCTCTCCGCATTTCGTAGCTGGCTGGTCGAGGACATCGGCTGGAAAATCTTTTCGCTCCTGCTCGCCGTCGCCATCTGGCTGACCGTCCACAAAATCCTGCTCGAATCCGCCATGCCGGTTGAAAACAGCGGCGGCAGCACGCTCACTTATGGCAATTTGCCGGTGCTCATTGTCGCGACAGCAGCGGATGTGCACCTCTACCGCGTCGTGCCGGAGAATGTCAAGGTTACCGTCACCGGTTCGCCCGAGGTCATCGCCACGCTGCAAGCCAACCAGATTCGTGCCACCGTAGATCTGACCGGCATAGACTCCGCGAAAGATTTGAAGCGCAGTGTGGACATCTCCGTGCCGGCGGGCGTAACGGTCGTGAGCGTCGAACCCGCCAAGGTCGGCATCATCGTGCCACCGTCGCCCTGATCAAAAATAATTTCATGAGCCAGCCCAAAAAAATCTTCGGTACCGACGGCGTGCGTGGCACGGCCAATGTCGAGCCCGTCACCGCCGAGACCGCCCTCAAGCTCGGACGCGCCGCCGCCCACGTCTTCAAAAACCTGGAACGCCAGTCGCGCGGGCGCGGCAAGCACAAGATCGTCATCGGCAAGGACACGCGCCTCTCCGGCTACATGCTCGAGAACGCCATCTCGTCCGGCATTCTTTCGATGGGGGTGGATGTCGTCTTCATCGGGCCCCTGCCCACGCCGGGTGTGGCCTACGTCACGCGCAGTTTGCGGGCGGACGCCGGTATCGTCATCACCGCCTCGCACAATCCTTATACCGACAACGGCATCAAATTTTTCCGCGCCGACGGCTACAAGCTCGACGACAAGATTGAAGGCGAGATTGAAAACCTCGTGTTCACCGGCGCGATTGAAACCGTCCGGCCCAGTTCCGAGCAGATCGGCCGTGCCGTCCGCGTGGACGATGCGCTCGGCCGCTACATCGAGTTCGCCAAATCCAGTTTTCCCAAAGGTCTGACGCTCGAAGGCATGAAGATCGTCTTGGATTGCGGCCACGGCGCGGCCTACAAATCCACCCCCTGCGTCCTGCGCGAGCTGGGCGCGGAAGTCATCGTCTATGGCAGCGCGCCCGACGGCAAAAACATCAATGAGAACTGCGGCTCCATGCACCCGGAACTCATGTGCCAGAAAGTCGTCGAGCACCGCGCGCACCTCGGCATCGCGCACGATGGCGACGCCGACCGCGTCCTGCTCTGCGACGAAACCGGCGCGCTGATTGATGGCGACGACATCATGGCCATCGCCGCACTGGAGATGCTCGCGGAAAAAACTTTGGCGAACAATACCCTCGTCGCGACCGTCATGAGCAATGCCGGGCTCGAAGCCGCCATCACCAACGCGGGTGGCAAGATGCTGCGCACTGCCGTGGGCGACAAGAACGTGATTGATGAAATGCTGCGCGGCGGCTTCAACTTCGGCGGCGAGCAGAGCGGGCATTTGATCTTCCGCGATTACGGCACGACCGGCGACGGTTTGGTGGCCGCGCTGCAAATTCTCCGCATCCTCAAGGCCAAAAATCAGTTCCTCTCCCAACTGGCAAAATGTTGGACGCGCTTCCCACAATTGGTGACCAATGTGAAGGTGCGCGAGAAAAAGCCGTTTGCACAGCTCGACGGCGTGGACCAACTGGTGGCTGCGGCGGAAAAAGAATTATCAGCGCAAGGCGGCCGGCTGCTACTGCGCTATTCCGGCACCGAGCCGAAGGCGCGGTTGCTCGTGGAAGGCCGCGATGCCGATGTGCTGAAACGCTGGTCGCAGAAAATCTGCGGCGCGATTCAGCAGCAGATCGGGGTTTAGACTGTCCTTTTCCAGCTCCTGGCTGAGTCGCCCGCGCTAAAACTCATCCATCAACGCCGAAGCCTCGACTTTCCCTGACGCATGGTGTCGCCGCCGCCGCTAAAGGTGAACCAACCGTTGCTGCCGCTCAACCATCTGTCGTTGGGGGTGAAACATGGCTCGCGGAAGCTTGAGCGCCAGCGGTTGGGGATGAAAACCCAACCGCTAGGTTCGCAAACCCGATGGTTGGGTTCACGAACCCAACGGTTAGGTTTGCAAACCCAATCGCCGGGGGCGCGCCCCTAGCCGTTACTTTACCAAACCCAATGACTGGGTTTGCGCCCCCAATGGTTACTCCTTCACCCCCAGCCGTTGGGTTCGCGCCCCTAGCCATTAGGTTTGCGCCCCCAGCGACTGGGTTTGCACCTGTTATCATCGGAATTGAGCCTTTTAGGGCTAAAAGCTCAGGTTCCACGGCGAAAGGGAGCAATCCGCAGGTTCCGCCGAAGCAATTTGCCGCGTCCGACCGCTGAACTACGGCACGGTTAAAATCTCCGGGCGCAACTGGCCGATGCTCTGATTAAGCAGCCGCTTGTCCAGCGAACCGGCTACCGGCTTCTCCGAATCCACATGGCCATCGGCAAACGTAACGTTGGCGTTTTGCGCGTGGCGGAAATGTCCGTTGGGCGTGTTGTTCGGGTTCGCGTAGTTCGTCTCCAAGTCTAGGTAGTAAAACTCCTCAAACATCGGTTTGGTTAGGGACGCCGGCGGCTGAAACGTGTTGACCTGTGCCGCATCGGCATACAGGGCGGTGCCCGCCGGCCGCAGAATTTTATTGGCACTAATGGGATGTTGGTTTTGCGCGGCAAATAAGTACGCATTGCAGCCGTAGCTGAAAATAACGTTCGTGCCCTTGGGCTTGAACTGGGCAGAACTCCACGCGGGCGAGGGGCAAAGGCGCACGTCGCTGCCGTGCAGATACGGAAACAGGTTGCCCGTGGCGAGATTAAATGCGCGCTGACCTTCCGCGCCAGTGGCCAGCCAGCCAAACCACCATTGCTGGCCCGTGGCAGTTGGTGCGGCGCAACGGTTGAAAAATAAATTGTTGTTGTCCGCGAGATAAATTTCCGTGGTGAGTCCCAGCTGGCGCAGGTTGCTTTCGCACCTGGCCCGTTGCGCCGCTAATTTCCCCTTGTTCAATACCGGCAGCAGCATCGCCGACAGAATGGCGATGATGGCGATGGCCACGAGCAGTTCGATCAGGGTGAAGGCTGAAAAGTTTTGAGTTTTGAGTTTTGGGTTTTGCGTGGGCGGCAGTTCGCTCTGAAAGTTTTCGACGCAGTACTGGCAGATGCAGGCGCGGTCGCGCAGATTTTCCGGAACCCGGGCCAGCAGGGCGGCGGGCATTTCCAAGCGCGCGCACCAGCACTGGCCTTTGTACGCGGCGGGCGTACAGAGCTGGCATTCGTTCTCGCCGCCGCACAACGGACATTGATTGGGATTATGTAAAAACATCGGCCTTACGGCAGGTCGGCGCGCACACGATAAAATGATTTGTCAGCCGGCGCATTGGTCGCCTGCAATGTGAGGTTGGTCCCATTGCCAAAACTGGCCGCCGCCGCCGGTGTCCATGACTTGAAGTCGGCGGTTTGTTCGAGGGTGTAGAGCCAGTTGGTGTCTCTGATGAACTGAACCTGCCCGGCGGCGGGCGTGGCCGTCATGCCAACCGGTAGCGGCGAGGCGAACGAAAGATGGCTGACCACGCCGTGCGCGAGCAGCGAGTCGCCGTAGATATCGTCCAGCGTGGTGTAATTTTCGATGGCCAGGGTATCGAGGTTGAAATCGCCCGGGCCATAATTAGCAACCGATGGAAATTTCGTGAACACCTGGCCGTTGGTATAGACCGTAGCGCTGATGGCGGCTGCGCCGGGCTGGTGAATAAGCACGACGCGATAGTCGGTATTGGTGAGCAGCGGCTGCGTCGCGTCGAAAGCAAAATAAAAATTGTCGGCGCTGTCCACGAGCGTCGCGTCAAGTGAAGGGCCGTCGCTGGCCGGTCCGTCCGGGTAATAATCAAATTCGAATAAGTCCGGCGAAGCGCCATTGGCCCGCGAGAAGTTGGTGCTGGTGGCTTCGGCCAGATTGCAGAGGCCGATGGCGACTTGAAAGTAGTTGGTGGCGTTCACATCCGCCAGATTCAAGTCGAACTGCACGCAGAAGCCGTCCGCCAGCGTGAACGTTTGGCCCAGGGGATGGTAAAAATAACTGTTTGTCTGGGAGGAATCCCAAGTAACGTCAAGCGCCTGGCTGGCGGCATCCCATTGGAATAGATTCGTATCGCCAAAAATTTGCCAGCCGTTCGCCAGCGGATCGCTGGAAAACTTTTCGTTGATGATGGTGTCGGCGTCGGCGGTGGACGCAAGCGACAGGACAAACAGGCTGGCCACGGCCAGCGCGTAGATTTTCTTCAAGAACTGATCTTTCAATTTTTTGCTCCGCAAACAATTACTTTGCGGAACGGTTTTGGTTGAGAGACCAGCGCGAGGCGGAAGGATTTAAAAAATAAAAAACCTCCAGCTTCGCAAACGAGGAATGGAGGTAAATTCGACGAGCCGCCCAAAAATGGTTTGGGCGGACTGGCCTCATCCTTCTCTTTGCGGAGAAGTGTTCCGAAACGTTCGGAACGGACGAGTGCAATCAAACCGGTATCCTGACTTCGGCTTCAAACCTCACTCCCGCCTTCCCGAGCTTTCGCTCAGTGGCCTTGGGAGTTTGTAGCCGTTACAGTGGCGCAACCGTCCCGGATTTACACCGGGTTCCCAGACATTTGACTGCGATGTGGCGGGAACTGCCCCGCCGGTTTCAAAGAGCAACGCATTCTTGCGCCAGCCAAATTTTTTTCCAAGTAAAAACGGCAAAGATTTTTCAGTCCCAATGCGGGCGCGCCCTTGCGCCGCGCCCATCCTTGGGGATGGCCACCATGGTAGGGACGGTGCGCTGCGCCGTCCCCGCTGGCGCTTCCCTGCCCATGGCCAGCGGAATCGGGCGGAGCCCATAACCTGAAACCCTCCCTGTTAGCGTATTTCCCGCCTTCGTCAGCCTCTGGCGCGGCCGGCGTGTATTTCGCGGTTAAAATCTGGCTCAAAACCTTGCCTTGGTTCTATCCCTGCTTAAAAATCAAAAAATCGGCGTCAATCTGTGAAATCTGCGGGCAAACGGCCCCCTGCCTCATCCCGCATTTTCGGCAAAACCCTTTCCCTTTCGCGTATTTCGTGTA
Source organism: uncultured Verrucomicrobia subdivision 3 bacterium (assembly GCA_903865745.1). Taxonomy (GTDB): domain Bacteria; phylum Verrucomicrobiota; class Verrucomicrobiia; order Limisphaerales; family UBA11358; genus UBA11358. The sequence continues at coordinate 67,445 of CAIPKV010000060.1, forward strand.
TTTCGCGGTTAAATTCGGCTTAGGCCCTGCCCCAAAACCTTGCCTAGGTTCTATCCGCAGCTTATGGAAAAAATCTGCGCCAATCCGCGAAATCTGCGGGTAACCTCTCAGAGAATTCTGGATTGTTCCCAGTTTCGGCTTTTGATTTGGTTTCGGCTTCCGTTTCCCCGCGCGGGCTGGCAAAATGTTTTTTCAATCATGGATGAACTCGTCATTGAAGCTGGCAAGACCGAGCGCCACTACTGGGCCGACCTGTGGCGCTACCGGGAGCTATTCTTTTTTCTCTCGTGGCGCGACATTCTGGTGCGCTACAAGCAGACCGTCATCGGTGTGCTCTGGGCCGTCATCCGGCCGGTGCTGACCACGGTGGTGTTTACCATCATCGGTGGCCGCCTGGCCAAGCTGCCTTCGGACGGGCTGCCGTATCCGGTGCTGGTTTTTGCGGCCATGCTGCCGTGGCAATTTTTCTCCTCCTCGCTCGCGGAGGCCAGCAACAGCCTCATCACCAATGCGAATATGATTTCCAAGATTTATTTTCCCCGGCTGGTGATTCCGGCCAGTTCGGTGATCGTTAGCTTTGTGGATTTCTTGATTTCCGCCGTCATCCTTGTCGCCTTGATGGCGTGGTATCACGTGACCCCCGGCTGGCGGCTGGCGCTGCTCCCGCTCTTCACCGTGCTCGCCTTTTTCGCCTCGTTCGGTGTCAGCCTCTGGCTCGCCGCGCTCAATGTTAAATACCGCGATTTTCGCTATGTCATCCCCTTCATCGTCCAGTTTGGCCTTTATATTTCGCCCGTAATGTTCACCAGCGGCGTGATCCGGGACAAGCTGGGCGCAACGTTCTCGCAGTTTTACTGTCTGAACCCGATGGTCGGCGTGATTGACGGCTTCCGCTGGGCCGTGGGTGGCCAGGCCGATGCTTGTCTGGAAACCAACCTGCTCGTCTCTGTGGCGATTACTGTTCTGCTGCTATTATCCGGTGTTCAATATTTCCGCGCCACGGAAAAGAACTTCGCCGACATCATCTGACGCATGTCTGATTACGCCATCAAAGTAGAAGGGCTGGGCAAAAAGTACCTGATTAAGCATCAGGCGTCCGGCCGCCGGTACGTTGCCCTGCGCGATGTCCTCGCTGAAAAGGCGAAAGCTCTGTTTTCAAATCGCAAATCCGAAACCGCCAATCATAAATCGGTGGAAGAGTTTTGGGCGCTCCAAGACGTTTCGTTTGAGGTGAAATCGGGCGAAGCCGTGGGCATCATTGGCCGGAACGGCGCGGGCAAATCCACGTTGCTGAAAGTATTGAGCCGCATCACCGAGCCGACCAAAGGGCGGGTGCGGCTCCGCGGTCGCGTGGCTAGTTTGCTGGAGGTTGGCACCGGCTTCCACCCGGAGCTGACCGGGCGTGAAAATATTTACCTCAATGGCGCCATCCTCGGCATGCACCGGACCGAGATTCGTAGCAAGTTCGATGAGATTGTGGCTTTTGCCGAGGTGGAACGGTTTCTGGACACCCCGGTCAAACGTTATTCCAGCGGAATGTATATGCGGCTGGCCTTTGCCGTGGCCGCCCATCTGGAGCCGGAAATTCTGGTCGTGGACGAAGTGCTGGCGGTGGGCGACGCCTCCTTCCAGAAGAAATGCCTCGGCAAAATGCAGGACGTCAGCAAAGGGGGGCGCACCGTCCTGTTCGTTAGTCACAACATGGGTGCCGTCACCACGCTCTGCCGCAGCGGCATCTGGTTGCAACAGGGCCGGGTGGTCAAGACCGGGCCTGCCCGCCAGCTTGTGGATGAATATCTCACCGTCAATGCCGATACCCGCCAGACCGTGGTGGACCTTTCCACTATCCGCCGGCACGGCGACCAGGGTCGCCGGTTGCAGATCAAAAAGATTGAATGGCTCTCCGGCCTGCCCCTCCAGCATGGCGAAAAATGCTCGCTGCGCGTCCATTTTCATACCCGCGCCGAAGTGCATGAGGTTTCCACCGGTATCGGCTTTTCCACCCTTGAAGGCACCCGCCTGTTGAGCTACGACACGGACTTTCAAGCCGGCCACCGTCCGGATATTGCCGCTGGCAGCGCGTGCTATGTTGATGTGAACCTGGCCGAATTACCGCTGGCGCCGGGGTTCTACAACCTCAGCGTCGGGTGCCGTTCCGGTGACGCCTTCGGGCTGGATTATCTGCCGGAAGCCATGCAAGTGGAGGTGATTATGGGTCCCAAAACTCCCGGCTATATTGCGGTGCCTGGCGCCGGAGTACGGCTCAAGGGCGATTGGAATTGGAATTTTGGTCCATCTTAGTCGAAAATCATCATCTGAAAACGTTAAATCAAAACTTATGAAATCTATTATTTCCAAACTGGCGGGACTGTTCCCCAATCTACGTTCCCGTGAATTTCGTGTTGAGCGGTTTGATTTCTACTCCGGACTCGGTGATTCAGCCTGGCTGCTCTACGGCCTGGCTCGTTCCAAAAAACCAAAAGTCTGTGTGGAGATTGGTTCCGCCCGCGGCAAGTCGGCTTGTTTCATTGGCCTGGCTCTTTTGCGGAATGGTGGCGGCAAGCTTTATGCCATTGATCCGCACAACCCGACTGATTGGAACGATACCAATGCGGTCGATTCATTTCCCATTATAAACCGGCATTTGCAGGCGGCTGGTGTGGCAGAATTTGTTGAGATCATTCGTAAAACATCCGTCGACGCTGCTAAAGATTGGAAACAAAAGATTGATTTGATTTTCATCGATGGCGACCACAGTTATGAAGGCGTGAAGCGCGACTGGGAATTATTTTTACCGTACCTGAGCGAGTTTGGCGTCGTTGTTTTTCACGACACTATCTGGGATTTAAAAACGAAGGGTAAGCCGCGTTCTTTTGAAGATGGCTTTCAAGGGACTCAGGCGGACTTGGACAAATTAAATAAGAACCTCGCCATGATGGGTGTGCCGCGCTTTGTGGATGAACTCCGAGCCGCCGGCTATCCTGTCATTACCATCGACCAGGATTGCGGCGTCACTTTGGTGCAACCGCGCCTCGGCGGCGTTGAATTAAAATATCGGTCGCCGTAACCAGCCCGGCTATAAATTTTGCCTGCGACCTTGTCCCGGATTTTTGGCATGCAAACCTTGTAAGTCACCTTGGCCAATAACCGCCTCATTCGTTTTTCAAAAATCCTGGTCCGGCAACCGCGGATTGCCGCTGGCACTTTTGTTTACCGGGCGGGCGTTTTGGCGACCCGCAAAATTGCCCGCCAGCCCGTGGTCCTGTTTGTGCGCCATGGCGGGATCGGCGATATCATCTGTACCTTTCCCTCGGTCTTGGCGCTGCGGGCGCGGCACCCGGATGCCGTGTTTGTCTACAGTGTTCAACAGGCCTTCAAAGGCATCGTGAAAATGGGCCGGGTGGCTGATTACATCGTGGAACATGATTGGTCGGAGGCATTGCCCAAAGTGCGGTTTAAGGATTATGACGTTGCCTACCAGCCCTGGCTGGAGGATGAATCGCCCCAGGGCCGCGCGCACGTCCATCTGGTGGATGATTTTGCTCAAACCCTGCAGGTCACCCCGGTCTCCCGTCAGCCCCGGCTTTATGTGTCCACCGGGTTGTCTCGGGCGCTTGGAGAAAAACTGGCCCCGTTCCGCCGGCAGACCAAATTCCTTTTTGGCATCCACGTCGGTCCGTCCTGGCCCGTCCGGGAATGGTCTCCGGCTGGCTGGACCGGGTTGGTGAGTCGGCTGCGGCAGAATTTTGATTGCACGGTGTTCCAGTTGGGTTCCGATGTGGACACCGCCCGGGGTCCGGTCCGGGCACCCCGCATCCCCGGCACGGAAGACTGGGTAGGAAAATTAAGCTTAGAGCAGACGGCCGCCGCCCTGGCGCAATTGGATCTCTTCATCGGCATCGATTCCGGCCTGTTACATGCCGCCGGTGCCGTTGGCACGCCCGTAGTCGGCTTGTTCGGTGCCATCAATCCCCGGCTCCGGCTGCCGCCCGGGACGCCGGCCATCTCCGCCACCTCTGAGGTTGCCTGCCTTGCCTGTCATCATCGCCCTCCGCAGATTCACTGGCAGACCAGCTGTGAGCACAACATTCGTTGCATGAGGGAACTGTCTGCGGAAAAAGTCTTTGCTTCCGTAATACAGCTTCTGGCGGAAACTAAACCGGTTCCCCGATCGTAGCCTTCAAGACCGCCCCGTTAACACGAGCAGACTTCCTTCAATCCGGTCCACCATGGCATCCAGCGTGTGTTTCTCCCGCACCTCACGCTGCGCATTGTGGGTAATGGTTTCGAACAATTCACGGTCGCTGACGAGCTCGCGGAGCGCCCGCGCGCAGTCCGCCGCCTCACCCGCCGTGAACGTCATGGCCGTCTCACGATTGCGGAATAGCTCGCCGCTGCCGCCCGTGGTGGTGCCCACCACCGCCAGACCAGACGCCATCGCTTCCAGTGGCGTGATGGCAAACGGCTCGTCCCATTCCGACGGAAACACCAGCACGTCGTACTCCGCATAAACGCGCGGCAGTTCGGTGCGCGGTACTTTACCGAGAAAGTGTACGCGGCCAGCTATCCCTAGCTGGGCCGGCAGGGCGCGCAATTTCTCCTCATAGTCCGGTTGCATTCCGCCACCCGCGAGCGAGAACGTCAGGTCTTCCAAGCCGGGCTCCTTCGCCACCAACGCGAACGCAGCGATGGCGGTGTGGACGCCTTTTTGCGGAATCATCTGTCCCGCGTAAAGCAGCCGGCGCACCGGCCAGCGGGCGCGCGGCGTGACGGTAAACTGTGATAACTCGATGCCCCAGTGCGCGACGAGTGAGCCGGGGCCGACGGTGATTTCATTCTTGGCCGCCGTCTGCTGCAGGAAATTGCTGCAGAAATGGCAGGTGCGTTTCCGCACCACCGGCCAGCCGCGCACCAAAAAAGTTTTGCCGAAAAGTCTATGAACGCATGCCACAGCCGTGTTGTGTTCTTTTTCTCCCTCGCCCCGCCCCAACGGGGAGAGGGCTGGGGTGAGGGGGTCGTGGTTATGTTCGTTCCAACGCCGCAGCCACGCCGCAATCCGCCAGGAAACAAAATTGGTATCCGATAAAAAAAACGCGGCCGGTGTGCCGTGCCAGCGCGCCACCAGCGGCAGCCAAAGACAAAGCCCGCCCTGATTCCAGAAATAAACCACGTCCGGGTTAAACCGCCGGAGGGTGGCAGTAAGTTTGGCACATTCAGCCCGCTTATTATGGCGCGAGTCGCCCGGGCCGGCACAGAGGTGCAGCACACGTTCGACCTCAGGTTCGCCCGCCGAATCGGCTAGGTCGCGGTGGCGGAAGGTGCCCGTCAGCACGTGCAGGGTGTGGCCGCGTCCGCGCAGTTTCTCCACGACGTCGCGGCAGCCCAGCTCGTAACCGCCGATGTGGTGTGGCGGATAATAGTTGGTGACGACTAGAATTTTCATTTTGCCGCCAGCCCCAGTTTTGTCCCACACGCTTGCAGCACCGCTTCCACGGTGATTTCTTTCATGCACTGGATGTCATGCGGACAGCCGGTGACCCAGTGCAGGCGCGGGAGGCGGTGATAGCAGCCTTGGCAGGCCACGGTGCTGACGACAAAATTCTGGCGGACAGCTTCCGCATAAAAAAACTGCGGCGAGGTGCAGCCCCAGATGCCCACTGCCGGCGTGCGCGTGGCGGCGGCAATATGCAGCAGTCCGGAATCGATACCGATGAACAGCTTCGCCTGCGCGATGGCGGCGATGCATTCCTCCACCGTGAACGCATCCAGCAGCGAGACCGCGCCCGGCACCGGCAGCACTTCCACCTTGCCGAAATTCATATAGCGCCCCACGCCGAGTTGCCCGATGCTGGTAAAACCGCGTGCCCGCAATTCGGCCACCAGCCGGGTCCAGTTTTCGCGCGGCCATTCCTTCACCGTCCAACTGGGGCCGGGATGGATGAGTACGAGCGCAGCCGGATTCAGATTTTTTTCAGCCAACACCGCCAGTGCCTTGTCCCGACCAGCCGCAGTGACGGGTAAAGCAGGATGCTCCTCGGTGACCGGCAGGTTGAACTGGCGGAGAAATTCCGCAACCATCGGTTCTTTAGCAACCTGACCGGGCGTGTCGTCGCCATGTGTAAAATGATAAAAGCCTTCCAACAGCCAGCCATACCAGTGGCCGACGAGGCCGATGGCGGGCTGCGAGGTGATGTGGCTGGCGAGTCCAGCTAACTTCGGCACGGTGGCAAAATCAGCGTGGCAGTTGTAAATGAACGTCGCCCCGGGATGCCGCTTTCTCAGCTCCTGCGCAGCGGGAATCGTGCAAATGATGTCGCCCATACCCGTGAGCCGTGAGAAAATGACCGGACGCCGGCCAGTCCGTAAAATCACCGGCAACACCTCGCGCAGGACGTAGCCCAGCGCCGCCGCGTGGCGGGATAGCAGCGCAGGCAGGCCGGAACTTTTATTCTGGGCGGCGGACACGGGCAGATTGTGGGGTTTCGCTGCGCCCTTGGCAAAACTGAAAGGAACACGAAACTAGTAAATGAAGCCAAAAATCCGAAGGGCGGGCTGGATTCGTTTTTAAAATTTGTGTCCTTCAGTTATAAAACTTCAGTTTGTTATTTTAGCATTTAAGAGTTTTAGCTTTTCAGCTTTTCAAGTATTTCCACAAACCCCATGCCCACCACATTATAAAAGGAAACCCGGCGGTTCAGCACAGTAAACCGTTTATCTTAGACAAGCAAAAATCTCCTTCATCTGGGCAAAGGTATTGGCAAACAAGAATAAAGTTGCGGCGTAGTAACAAAAAGTGATGGTGATGGCCACCGCCTTGATCCAGGGATTTTCGTTGTAGGCCTTGAAGCCGTCGCGGCCCAGTTTCTTCTTAAGGAAAAGTGTGTAATAGTGGACGGTTACCACGCCGATGGCTTGTGCCACGCCAAAGGCGGCGTAATTCCAGCCGACACCATGCCAGATGCCGATGAGTAGGAATACCACAAAGATGGTCAGGGCGATGGCATGGTTTGCATAGGCTGGTCCGAATCGGCGCACGAGGAATTTAGAGAGCGGGGCGAAGACCACATCGCGCATCCATTGGGATAGAGTTATGTGCCAGCGATTCCAGAATTCGCGCATATTACGGGCGGCGAAAGGATTGTTAAAATTTTCCACGACGGGGATGCCAATTAAGCCAGCCGCGCCAATAGCCATATCGCAGAAACCGGAGAAATTCAGATAGAGATATAAATAGTAAAAAATCACGGCAATCGGCAAATCCACATAAGGATGATAGTGATTATCCAGTAACAAACCGTAATCGAGTTGATGACAGAGAACCGCAAGGAGTAGATATTTCACGGCCCCTATCACCCAGTTCGATGCCTTCCAAGCCGTCATCCGCCACCACCCCGCCCCAAAGCGTGTTGTCTAAATCCAAGACGAGAACTTTTTTGGGAGCACGCTTAAACGAAGTGATGAGTTGGGTAACCTCGCGGGCAAGTTCCACCAAGAGCTTCGATGAACACGGCTGCTTGCTCTCAAACCAGGCGCGTTCATCCTGCGCGGCGAGGCCACCGAGACGATTTGTCAGAAATTCCCAATCGCAGATATGCAGATAGGCGGGCGCTGCCAAACCGAGTTCAAGGTTGACCCATTTACGAAACGACCAGTCCGAACCGAGCGTGCGCGAGCGATAGGCGCCGAGATCGTGTCGGGCAGGCAGCCTGAAATTGGTTAGGATGATTTCTGCATTGGTCTTCTCGTTCACCTTGCGCGCGAGTTCCAGCAGCGAATCCACCGTGCGCTGTGCTTCGGCCTGCGGCAGTTCCCGCGCGTCGGTCAAATGACCGGTGTAAGTACACCGGCGTTCGGCCGGCAGGATAAATACGACGTGCGGTGCGAACGCGTAAAGTTCGCTGCCGTCATCCATGATTTCAGAAATGTAATTGTCGTAGTCGCCCTGCCACAGTTCAACGGGAAAATTTTCCACCTCGCAAAGATGTTCGATGAGTTCGTGCAGCGGATATAAGCTGTAGCCGCCGAGGATAGCGAGGCGAAGGGTCTTGGTGGACGCGGTTGGCCGAACCAGCTTACGCGCGTGGGCTTTCTTGCGGAGCGAGGAGAGCAGGAACAGCTCCTCAAAATCGCGCGCCTCCCGGGTGGCGCGGCCAAGCTGCTCCCAAAACTGGGCATCACCGCCAAGCAGCAGCGTCTTGAGCGTGGCAATCTGGCTTTTCTGGTTTTGGTGGTGCATCGGCAGGCGTTCGTTTAGCAGGCGGTTTATCGGTCGTCAATCCATGAAACCAGCTTGAGCTGCGAATCTAAATTCGCTAGGGACATTGCGCTGCGCACCATCCTCACTCGTTTCCTGTCTTTCTGCTTTCCTTATAAAAGAGTTCAAAGTTATGAGCAGGACAACCCTGCTGGCCAAAGTCCTTCCCGTTCGCGTATTTCGTGTATTTCACGGTTAAAAATCAGGCTCGGTCCCCTTCCAAAGCTTGCATTGGTTTATGCCCCTTAAAAATAGAAAATATCTGCGTCCCTCTGCGAAATCTGTGGGCAAACGGTTCCCTGCATAATTCTGGTTTAAATCGGTTAAAGCTGAAGGCCAGACGTCTCAAGTATTTCGTTTATTTCGCGGTTAAAATCAGCCTCGGTCCCCTTCCAAAGCTTGCATTGGTTTCTACCGCTTAAAAATTGAAACATCTGCGAAATCTGCGGCCCGCGGTTGCCTGCATAATCCCGGCTTTTCGACTTTCGTTTTTCACCTTCCCCGCCTATCTTTCCCGCCTCTGACGTTTTGCCCGACAATTTGATTTAAATCATGACTAATCCTGCCCACGCCATGCGGATATTGATTACTTATGTGATCATTATCCCGTTAGCCATTTTAGTGGGCTACCTGCTCACCGACCCCTTGGACTATGGTACGCTGGGTTTTTTCGGGATTATGATTGTAATTCTAATGTCGCCGATTCTCATCCGCTGGCATTATCCCTTATTGGTGTTTTCGATGGGCTGTCCGGCAATTTGTTTTTTTCTGGTCGGTCACCCGCCACTATGGCAGGCAATGGCTTTGTTGTGCTTTATTATCGCCCTAGTGGAGCGAACTATCAGTAGTCGCCGATTTATGAGTGTTCCGCTGGTCACCTGGCCGATAATATATATTGTCGTCATGGCTTACATGACCGCCAAGCTGACGGGTGGTATTGGTTTGCACCAACTGGGCGGCGACTCCGGGGGTGGCAAAAAATATCTACCGATTTTTCTAGGTGCTGCCGCTTATTTTGCGCTGACCAGCCGGGTTATTCCCAAGGAAAATCGTAATCTATATATTGCGTTGTGGATTCTCGCCGGTGCTACCCAGTGTATTGGCGAATTGGGAGCGGTGTTAGGCGGTCCGTTCCATTTCTTTAACCTATTTTTCCCCTCCAATCTGAACCAAATAGGGGCGTCGGTGGGTGCTACCCGGTTGGAAAGTTTGGCCAGCGTTTTTGCCGGCCTAAACACTTATATGCTGGCCCGATTTGGTTTGCGCGGGATTTTTCTTTCCAACAAACTTTGGCGACCCGCTGTTTTTGTACCGATGGTGACGCTTTCCATGCTCGGCGGCTTTCGCAGCTTTCTCATTGGCGCCCTTGCCATTTATGTAATCTTGTTCATTTTGGAGGGGCTTCATCGCACCAGACTGATGCCCCTCGTTCTGGTGGCTGGATTGCTATTAGCGCCGACCCTAGGGTTTTATTCTGAAAAATTGCCGATTACTTTCCAGCGCGCCATGAGCTTCTTGCCCTTCAAATGGGATCCCAGCGTGGTGGCGGACGCCGAGGCTAGCACCGGGTGGCGGGAATCCATGTGGGAAGCTCTTTGGCCTCAAGTATCCGAACATCTGTTGCTGGGTAAGGGGCATAGTCTGAGTTCCGAAGATTTTCAAATGATGGGTAACGGCGCTTTTGCGGGTTCAATCCGTAATATTGACCCCGCGCAGCAGGCTTTGGCGCTTTCCGGGGATTATCACAGCGGCCCTTTGAGCACCCTGATTCCTTTTGGCATTTGGGGGGCCATTGGCATTCTGTGGCTGATGGCCGTTAGCGTTTTCGTCCTCTATCGCAATTGCTGGTATGGCGATTTAGAAATCAAAACACTTAATAATTTTATGTTGGCCTCGACCATCTGGAGTATCTTCAGCTTTTTTTTCATCTTTGGGGCCTTCGAGGGCGCGGTGGCAGACTTAACAAGGGCGATTGGTTTTAGTGTGGCTCTAAATTGGGGCGTCTGTCGGCCTGCCCCCAAGCCGGTTCCCAATCTGCGCATCAAGCCGCTGCCAGTTCCGCTCCCCCAACCCGCGTAAAGAGAAAAACTAAAATCCTGAAAAGCTAAAACGCTTAAACTTGAAATCCAAAAATTAATCTTCATTCGAGTTAATTCTTTCAATCCGTTTCGCATGTCTTCCCCGTTTTCAGCGTTTCAGTTTTTCAGCCTTTTAGCTTTTTTAATTTCCACGTTCCATTTCTGCCTTCTGAATTCTGCATTCAAAATTCCACTGGTGGTGCCCGCATGAAGCCCCGCCTGCTGGTCTTGGAACTCTGGGGACTGGGCGATCTCGTCATTGCTACGCAGTTCCTCCGCGCTGCTGCGGAAAAATATGACGTCACCCTGCTGGCCAAGCCGTATGCCTTGGAACTCCAAAGCCGCCTCTGGCCGGCCGTGGCCGTCATCCCCTTCAGCGTGCCGTGGACCGCCTTTCGCGCCAAATATCAGGTCTGGCGCTGGCCCTGGCCGGAGCTGTTCCAACTCCGTCGCCAGCTGCGCGAAAAAGCTTTTGACTATGGCGTCTCGGCTCGTTGGGATCCGCGCGATCACCTCGCCCTGAAATTATCCGGTGCCCGCGAACGGTTGGGCTTTTCGCGCCTGAAAAGCCGGCGCTACCTCACGCAGGAACTCGTGCGCCCGACCCCGCTGGCCCACCGGCATGAATACTGGCGGGTGGTGGGAGCAGCGTTGGGACTGGTTTTGCCGCCGCGCTCAGAAATTTTCGCCGGGCCGCGGGCGTTGCCGCCAGTGGTGTTTATTCACACCGGTGCCCGTCTACCCCTGCGCGTGTGGCCGCTGGAAAATTATTTCGAACTAGTGCGGCGCCTGCGTCAAAAAAACGTTGCCGTTCAGGTGGCCTGCGATGAAGATCAGTTGGGTTGGTGGCAGCGCCAGGGTGAAACTGCCGCCGGCCCGCGCAACGTCACGGAACTGCTGGCCTGCCTCGATCGGGCCGGGGTTTTTATCGGCAACGATTCCGGCCCCGGCCATCTGGCGGCGAGCTGTGGTCTGCCGACCTTCACCCTGTTCGGTCCTCAGCTACCTGAGTGGTTTGCGCCGCTGCATCCGGCGGCCGAAGTCGTTGTGGGCCGCGCCTGTCCCTACAAGCCCTGCTCGGACTACTGCCGTTTTGCCGAGCCTTTCTGTCTGCGCGGAGTTTCCGTGGCGGAAGTCTGGCCCCGCGTCGAAAGTTTTGTAACGCGACATCTGATTGCCAGGCCCAAAGATATTCCTAATTAAGAACTTAAAATTGGAACCTGATTCGCCAAAAAAACGCCTTGGTTTCGCTGGAAATTAATGACGACTTGCGGAACTACGGCAGAACCGCGCAATATGAATACCCTCCCCTCGAAACCAAATTCCTATGATTTGCTCCGGCTTATCACCGCAACCGCGGTTCTCGTCTGCCACCAGTTTCAGGTGTTGGGTCAGCCGTTTCTGCCAACCCTGTTCCTACCGTGGGAACCCGGGTTTTTTGCGGTCATGATTTTCTTCGCGTTGAGCGGTCGGCTGATCACCTTAAGTTGGGAGCGGGATCCGCAGATCGTAAATTTTCTTTTGAAACGTTGCCTGCGTATTTTTCCAGCATTGATACTGGTGGTGACCCTGACGGTTTTCATCGTCGGACCGGCTTTTACCACAAAGGGAATCCGGGTTTATTTTTCCACCGCCGCAACCTGGGCATATTTCAAGAGTGCCATTTTGTGGCCGGGACATTCCTGGCTGCCCGGCGTGTTTGAGACGAACCCTTATCCTCGCGCAGTGAATGCTCCACTTTGGACTTTGCCCGTCGAGTTCGCGCTTTATATAAGTGTTTTGGCGGCGGGTGTTCTGGGTTTTTTACGGCGCAAACACATGATTTCTATTGGATTTTTATGGCTCGCCCTGCTTTCGGCTGTTGCGCCATTCACCGGGAATGTGAACCTCATGAACAACACCTTGCTGGCAACCACCTTCTGGTGGGGAGCTTGGCTGCGGGTCACTTTTCAGGATGGACAGCTGCGCACCAAAACTGACCTTTTGCTTGGGCTGGCGGCACTCATGATTCTGGCGACGATTGGCCCATATTCCCTGACTCGGACTGGATTGGTCGTACTCGCGGGCGGGTTGGTATGGCTAGCTTCACTAATTCAACTGGGTGATCGGATAACAAGCCGGCTGGGCGACCTTTCCTACGGCGTCTATATCTTTGGGTATCCGGTCCAGCAATCCCTAGTGGCGGCTTTTGGTAAGGACGCTTTTTCTTATTTGGAATTTTTGGCGATGACCTGTGGCATCACTTTTCCTTTGGCTTTGCTGTCGTGGCATCTCGTGGAAAAACGTTTCATTCGTATGAAGGCCGGATTTTTATATCCACCAATCGTTGCCTCTCCTAAAAATTAAGCCCCCTCAATTCCTCGCCCCCTTGTCATGATCCTGAATTACGCAAGATCCCTTTTGACTACAGCCTGAAATATCTCGGCTGGAACCCTTCGGCAGTCATTATTTTTTGAGTTCCGCCACAAAATTCGTCGCCCCTCGGAAGTATTCGTCGTCCTCGTAATAATCACCCACCAGCACGTCTTTGCCCCCCGGCGTGATTCGGTGGATCGCAAAGTTCGCCGCCGTCAACAATTCCCAGAAGTCGCGAAAAAAAGTGCGGGAATTGATGTTGCCGCAGCCGAATTCAAAAGATAGCGCGCCAATTTTTCCCGCTGTGAGCGAGCGCTGGCCACCGCGCAGGGCAAACAGTTCGTGACCCTCGATATCCATCTTCTAGAAATCCACGAAATCAATCTGCTCCGACTCAATCACTTCATCCAAAGTGCGCACGGCCACCGTGGTTTGTTGATACTTCAGTTCCTGAAATGGTGTGTCGCGGCGGGAATGCAGCCCCGCGCTGCCATCCGTGGCGGAACTGGAATAGTAGGTTTTTTCCCCCTCCGCTTCGCCTAACGCACACGGAAAAAGCCTGGTGCCGGGCAACGCCAGCTTACGGATCGCCGCCTGGCAGCCTGGCGAAGGATCAAACATGTAAACTTTTGCTCCCGGGACCGCCTGCAGCAGACCGTGTGACCAGTTGCCCACATTGGCGCCTACATCGAAAACCACGGGGTGCGATCGGTGGATCCGCTGCGCCGCCGCCCGCACTTCCTCGCGCATGTCCCAGCCGGTGCCCGAACCTTTGCCGATGAGAAAATTCAGATAAGCGTCCGCCATCCTAGAAGATTTGTAAAATAAGGGTGAACAAGCCACCCAGCTTAAAGGTCTGGCCACGCGTTTCCCAACTCGGTTTGCGAATGAAGGTTTGTGCAGTTGCAAAAAATTGATGGCAATCTTCGTGATTGCGTCGGTCTTTTTCCAGCTTTTTCGGCCCATTCCTCGAAATGAATGGGTTGCCGTAAGGGTTGCCGCCCAAAACTAGCCTGACAAAATCGCAATTGTTGCATTGTCGCAATTTTTTTGAATGGCCGTCATGACTTCCTTCCACTAATCTAAACTCCATGAGTCTCGCCCTTGTCACCGGTTCTGCGGGCCTGATTGGTTCAGAAACCTGCCAGCGCTACCATGCGGCCGGGTATGACATCGTCGGCGTGGACAACGACATGCGTGCGCGCTTCTTCGGCGCGGAGGCCTCCACTGCGAGCACCCGGACGAAGCTGGAAAAGACCCTTAAAAACTACCGGCATGAAACGGTGGACATCCGGGACAACGCCGCGGTAGATAAACTTTTCAAAAAACTCGGCACCTCGATCAAGGTCGTCATCCACACCGCCGCCCAGCCGTCGCACGATTGGGCGGCGCGCGAGCCGCACACGGATTTCGGCGTAAACGCTGTCGGTACCCTGAATCTGCTCGAAGCCACCCGCCAGCATTGTCCGGAAGCCGTCTTTATATTCACGAGTACGAACAAGGTCTATGGCGATACGCCGAACCGGCTGCCGTTGCGCGAACTGGCATTGCGGTGGGAGATTGACCCGACCCATCCGTATCACGAGGGCATTGATGAAACGATGTCGATTGACCAGACGAAGCACTCACTCTTTGGGGCCTGCAAAGTGGCGGCGG
>CAIPKV010000061.1 GCA_903865745.1 uncultured Verrucomicrobia subdivision 3 bacterium
CTTTGGACTTTAGACTTTGGACTTTAGACTTTGGACTTTAGACTTTGGACTTTAGACTTTGGACTTTAGACTTTGGACTTTGGACTTTGGACTTTGGACTTTGGACTTTGGACTTTGGACTTTGGACTTTAGACTTTGGACTTTAGACTTTGGACTTTTCCCGCTAAATTCGCCATGCGCTAGGCTCTGTTTTCATTGAGCGAAGATGTCACTGACATTCTAGACCGCGCACGGCAAGGTGATCCCCAAGCCGTGGCCGCCCTGCTGCCGATGGTTTACGAAGATCTGCGCCGGCTCGCCGCGCAAAAGATGTCCCGTGAAGCCGCCGGTCACACCCTCCAGCCGACTGCGCTGGTGCATGAAGCGTGGCTGCGCTTGGGGGGTGAAGCTCCACCCGCCTTCCAAAATCGCGCTCACTTTTTCAGCGCGGCGGCGGAAGCGATGCGGCGCATCCTGATCGAACACGCGCGGCGAAGACTGGCGGCAAAACGCGGCGCGGGCGTGGAGGTGGTTGATCTGGATGGACTCGAAATTTCTTCGCCCCTGGCCGATGACGACCAGTTGCTTGCGGTGAACGAAGCCTTGGAGAAACTCGCGGCGATTGATCCGCGCAAAGCGGAACTGGTGAAACTGCGTTACTTCGTCGGCTTGAACTTCGAGGAAGCGGCTGCCGCGCTGGGCATCGCCGTGCCCACGGCCAAACAATGGTGGGCCTACGCGCGGTCGTGGCTCACGGTCGAGATGCGGAGTTCCGCCCCGCGCTGACGTTCAGGCTTTGTTGCCTTTGGGAACATGCGTGGCCCAGGTCTGGCCATGCTCCGGCTGGACGTGGGTGAAACCCGTACCCGCCGGCGGATTGGGGATGCGGATGAGGTGGTCGCAGGCGGGGCATTGAATCTGGCGGCCGGCGAATTGCGGTTCGCATTTCAGCGGCTGGTCGCAGTGGGAACAATAAAATTTGAATTCGTTTGTGTTCATAATCTTCCGCTTCATCATGCGCAAACCCGGCGCAAAAAGTATATGAAAGATTTATCCATACTTTTAGTCCGCCGAATTCGCATATAACCTAGAGTGAATAAATCAGACATGCCATCCCCTCTAAACCGTGAAGAAGCATTATTTCAGGCCGCCGTCGCCTTGACGGGGGCGGAACGGGCCGCCTTCCTTAAGGGCGTCTGCCTGGGCGACGAAGCCCTGCACCGGCGGCTGGAAGCGCTGCTCGCCGCGCACGATGCGCCGGATGAATTGTCGCCCAGGGAGAGACCCGGAGTGGTGGCCACCATCAAACTTGAATTGGCCGATACCCCGGATGAAGCCGTGGGCCAGACGCTGGGGCGTTACAAACTTTTGGAGCGTGTCGGCGAAGGCGGCTGCGGCGTCGTCTATGTGGCCGAGCAGTCGGTACCCGTCCGCCGGCGCGTTGCGCTCAAGGTCATCAAGCTCGGCATGGACACTAAACAAGTCGTGGCCCGTTTTGAGGCCGAGCGGCAGGCGTTGGCGATGATGGACCATCCGAACATCGCCAAAGTTTTGGATGCGGGCACGACCGAGCTTGGCCGTCCCTTTTTCGTGATGGAACTGGTGCGCGGCATCCGCATCACTGATTACTGCGACCAAGCCAATCTCTCCACCAAGGAACGGATTGATTTATTCATCAAGGTTTGTCAGGCCATCCAACACGCGCACCAGAAGGGCATCATCCATCGCGACATCAAGCCTTCGAACATTCTGGTGACGCTGCACGATGGCGTTCCGGTGCCGAAGGTGATTGATTTCGGTATCGCCAAGGCCACCGAAGGCCGGCTCACGGACGCGACGGTTTATACGCAGTTGCATCAGTTCATCGGCACGCCGGCTTACATGAGTCCGGAGCAGGCGGAGATGAGCGGGCTGGACATTGATACGCGCAGCGACATTTATTCGCTGGGGGTATTGCTCTACGAACTGTTGGCGGGCAGCACGCCGTTTGATGGACAGGAATTGATGTCGCGAGGCATTGACGCCATGCGCAAGACGATTCGCGAGCAGGAGCCGCCGCGGCCGAGCACGCGGTTTGCGACGCTCAAGGGCGATGATTTGACGACCACAGCCCGGCGGCGTTCGGCGGACAGCTCAAAGCTGATGCACCAGCTAAAAGGTGATTTGGATTGGATCGCCATGAAGTGTTTGGAGAAGGATCGGACGCGGCGTTACGACACCGCCAACGGGTTGGCGGCCGACCTCAAGCGGCATTTGGATAACGAGCCGGTGCTCGCCCGGCCGCCGAGTGCGGCTTACAAATTCCAAAAAGCCTTTCGCCGGAACAAAATGGTGTTCACGGCGGGCACGGCGGTGGTGGTGGCTTTGCTGTTTGGCATCATTGTCAGTACGTGGCAATCCGTGCGGGCCACCCGCGCAAAGCAAGCCGCTCTGGCCGCTGAATCGCGCGAGGCCGGCCAACGTGTAATGGCTGAAGCGAGTGAAAGAAAAGCCCTCACGGCCCAGGCCAACGAAACCAAACTGCGCCAGCAGGCCGATGCGGCTCGCAGCCAAGCCGAAGCCGCGGAGATCACCGCCCGCCGGCGTGCCTACGCCGCCGATATGAAAGGGGCCGCACAGGCCCTAGCCGAGGACAATTTGGGACAGACATTGGATCTGTTAGACCTGCAGCGCCCCCGGCCCGGACAAAAGGATTTGCGCGGCTGGGAATGGCGTTACCTTTGGCTACAGAGCCGTGGTGACGCGCGGGTAACCCTGTGTCAGAAAGACGAAATGGAATCGCTGGCGGTTTCGGCGGACGGACGTTGGCTGGCCATTGGTTCGATGCACATGGACGGACTGTTCGTCTGGGATTTGCAAACCCGCCGCCAAGTGGCTCAACTCACGCCAGCGGAGGGGCGAATTCGCGCCGCCTTTTCTCCAGTAGAACCCTTGCTAGCTTACACCACCCATCTGGTCCTGCCCGGGGGCAAAAAAAAGCGCACCTTGCATCTATGGAATACCACTACGCGCCAAGAGATAGCCCAATATCCATTGGATCACGAATGTGCGGGGTTGATGTTCTCCCAGGATGGCCGGATGCTGGTGACTTCCACTCATACCGGACACATTACGCTCTGGCGGGTGGCGGACGGAACCCAGTTGGCCAGTTATCCCGGCGACCAGTCCGGCAGCGACAGCACCACCCGTTTTGCCGCCACTGCCGATTTGAGTCTGGCCGCCTATGTCACGCGACCCGGGAAACTTATCGTTCTGGATTTACACAATGGCAGGGAACTCTGGACTTCCGAGGGCGGATTCATCAGCGCTCTGGCATTCGCTCCCGATGGCAAAACGCTGGCGATTGGTATCGTCCAAGCGTCTACCAACGGAGTTGATCAATCAGACATCCGGCTGTGCGAGGCCGCCACGGGGAAAGAACTCGGTCGGTTAAAAGGGCATAATGCCTGGGTCGCCTCCTTGGTATTCTGGCCGGACGGCAAAAAAATGGCCTCCGCCAGCGCGGACCAAACGATTCGCCTCTGGGATCCCGCCACCGGCCAGTGTCTGGACGTGTTGCGCGGCCATCGGCACGAAGTCTGGCGGCTGGCCTTGCTGCCGGATAACCAAACGTTGGTGAGTGCTGGTCAAGATGGGGAAATTTGCTTGTGGGACGTCTCGGTTCCTCATCCGCCACGCGAAAACATCCCGGTGGCGAGTCAGGTGGCCAACTGGCAATTTGCACCGGACGGAGGTTCGGTGGTGACCTTGGATCAAAAAGGGCAAGTCACTCGCTGGAGCGGCCCGGATTTCCAAAAAAAGGAGCCGCTGTTGAATGTAGAAGCTGAAATAAGCGCTAATTGTTTTTCCCCAGACGGCCTTCGTCTGGCCATGCACCTGACCAATGGCATCATCCGGGTTTGGGATTTGGCGCGCCCGGGGATAGCCGGCGAATTCAAACCCGGCATTTTGAAGACCAGCGATGGTATTGTTGGCTGGGTGGAACCAGACCTTTTTCTTGATCGAGGCAAACATTTGATCGGTTTTTCGAGCGCCGACCTGCGCCTCTTCGAATGGGATCTCGAAGCCAATCAGCTAGTCCAGTCGTGGCCGTCCCCCGTGCGCTTTAACGCCATTGCCTTGTCCCCGGATGAACAAAAGGGGATGGCCGTCGGCTTGGATGGGGATGTGTTCGCTCTCAACCTGCCGGACCAAAGCAGCTCCAAGTTGTCGCTTGATGTGATGGATGGCTATAGCGTCGAATTCTCTCCCGATGGCCGCCGTCTGGCCGCCAGCAGTGCCTTGGGCTATGCCCGGGTTTGGGATACGGCCACCTGGGAGGAGCAAGCGACCTTGCGCGGCTATCTCAGAGGCGTTTGCGCGGTGCATTTTTCACCGGATGGCCGGCGTCTTGCCACCAGTGGCTATAATCCAGACCTCCTCTTGAAACTCTGGGATGTGGATAGCTGGCAGGAAGTCTTCTCCCTCGCGGGCACTGGCTATCGCGCTCAATTTTCCACTGACGGTAATACTCTGGGTGCCATCAATAGTGACGGAACGCTGCACCTCTGGCGCGCGCCGTCCTGGGCGGAAATCAACGCCGCTGAGGCACCGGAAAAATCGGTTTTGAAATAACCATGAAACCGAAGCGGGAAGAATCATCGAATTAAACGATGCCGCAACTTTTTTTATCAATTAACCGGTTCGGCGAAGGTGTGGTCTAGTAGAGGTGTAAATGAAACCGCCTTCTCGAAAGGCACAACCAAAAGAAAAATAAAGTTATGAAATCGAAAACACTTCTCCTAGCCGCCCTCGTCGGGGTGGCCGCCGCGTCCGCTCAAGCCGGGGTTAGCTGGAACATCTCCATCGGCCTGCCCCTGCCGGTATTCTACTCGCAACCCGTGGTGTGCGCTCCGCCGCCCGTCGTCTGCACCCCGCCGCCGGTGGTTTGCGCGCCACCCCCGGTCGTGTATACCGCCCCCTGCCCGCCGCCCGTGGTTTATTCGCCGCCGGTGTATGTGCAATCCTATCCGGCCTGCCCGAGCCCGGATATTATCTGGTTGAATGGCGGCTGGTGCAATCATCCCGCCCACTACACGGCCGGGTACGGCCATCCGGAGTATCATTCCAATTGGTATCAACATCGCGACGAACATTTTGAGCGCGACCATTATCAATCCGGCCGGAATCATTATTGAATAATAGCGGACTACGCAAAGGCGGCGGTTAAACACCGCCGCCTTTTTGCGTGTCTGGAATTTAAAGCCAGCGAAATCGGCGGACAAGCGGCTAGATGTAATCAAAAGCTTTTTGGGTTTCTGCTTGGAAAATAGGCTGTCCGGCTGTTAGCTGGAGGGATGCAAGTAGTGCTTGATTACCTCAAACAAAATCAGAAACGCTTTGTCTCCGAATTGTGCGACTATCTGCGGTTCGCCAGTGTCTCGGCCCAGCCCCAACATAAACCCGACCTCCTAGCCTGCGCCAAATGGCTGGTCGCGCATTGCGAGCAGATTGGCCTGGAAGCTCGCCTCTGCGAAACGGACGACCATCCTATCGTCGTCGCGCGCACGAAACGCGCCAAGAAACCTCACAAGCGGCATTACATGGTCTATGGCCATTATGACGTGCAACCGCCGGAACCGCTCGAACTCTGGACCACGCCGCCCTTCGAACCGCGCATCGACGGCAGGAACTTATTCGCGCGTGGCAGCACGGACAACAAGGGCCAGAATTTTGCGCACCTGAAAGCCGTCGAAGCCTATCTAAAAACCGGCACCCCCCTGCCCTGCGATTTGACGTTCGTGATTGAGGGCGAAGAGGAGGTTGGTAGTAAGAGCCTGTCGGGTTTCCTAAAAAAGCATCAGGAAGAACTGGCGTGCTCGGCGGTGGTGATATCGGATACCGGCATGCCAAGCTCGAATCATCCGGCGCTGACCTATGCGTTGCGCGGGATTATCGCATTTGAAATCACGCTGCACGGGCCGGCGCGGGATTTGCACTCGGGCATCTTCGGCGGTGCGGTGGATAATCCGGCAATGGCTTTGGCCCAATTGCTCGCCAAAGTGCGCGACGATCGGGGCGTTATCCAGATACCCGGTTTTTACGAGGATGTGGAGGGGATGAGCCGTGAAGAACGTTTGGAGAACAAGCGTTATCCCATGACCGATACGCAATTGAAAAAATTGCTGGGTGTCCGCGAGCTATTTGGCGAACACGGTTTTAGCGCCACGGAGCAGCGCAGTGCGCGACCTACTTTCGAGATCAACGGCCTGACGAGCGGTTATCAAGGTGAGGGCAGCAAAACGATTGTACCGGCGTGGGCACGCGCAAAAATCACCTGCCGCCTCGTGGCCAACCAAAATCCGGCGCACATCCGCCGAATCGTCTGCCAATGGCTAAAGGAGAATTGTCCGGCCACGGTGCGCCTGGAAATCACCGCCGGCCACGGCGCGGAAGCGTATCTGGTATCGCCCAAGAGTGCGGCGGCTCAGGCGGCGTTGCGCGCGTTGAAAAAGGCTTTTAATCGCAAACCCATCCTGATGCGCGAGGGCGGCTCGATTCCGATTGTCAACGAGTTCAAACAAATCCTCGGCGCGGATTCGCTGCTGCTGGGTCTCGGTTTGCCGGATGACAACGCGCATTCGCCGAATGAGAAGTTTAATCTGGATTGCTTTGAAAAAGGTCAGCAACTGAGCGCGTATCTCTGGCAGGAATTGACGCAGCCTAAAGTTTAGCCACAGCTCTACCTCTATTTGGCAAGGCGGTGACGCCTTAGAAATCGAACGTCAGGCTGGTGGCGATGCCGTAATGAACTTCCGAGTGCGCTCCGTTATCGACCGGGAAAACATAGCCGAGACCAAGGCTCGGCTGCACGTCACCGATGGATTTCAGGTTCATGCGAAATCCGAGACTTCCCAGCAAACGGTTCTGACCGGCATTCGCCTGATTTAGTTGCGTCCCCCCCGAGAACTCAAGCATGGGAAAGAACTGTGCCACCCCGGGGATGGGCAATGCGGCGTGCGTTAGCTGATAGCCCAGATCTACGCCGTATTCAAAGGTTTGAAGGCCGCCCTGGTCGCCGCCGCCGAACAACGTGGAATAGCCAAGCACCGTCTGAATGGAAAAATTTTCACCCAACTTCACATCGTCAAAAACTTTGGGCGTCAGTTCGGTATCCTTGCTCACCTCGGAATTGACCGGCAAGCCGGCTACCAGCGCCACACCAAAGGTTGAATCGAACAACTTATTGTCCGAGACGTATTGATAGAGCGGATAGCGTCCGCCCAGACTAATGTTGCCGACGCCTTGCGAACGGATATTACCATTGGAATAATATTCGTAGGGCACGGACAATCCCATGGTCAGCAGTCCGAACCCTTTTTGAACACCCGCCGACAGCTCGTCCGCATGCTGACCACCGGCAGCCGTGGAGAGAGAGCCAAATTCCAGATCGGCATCCTGCTCCCAGCCGGTGTCATCCACGAGCAACGGTTGTGGAAAGAAGTCCTGATAATAAACACTGTTATGATCTAGTCCGTCGAACCAACCGAAGCGTCCTTCGGTGCCCGCAATGGAATTGGTTCGGACCGAGGTTACCGCGTTGTCGGCGGCAATGGCAATCAACCCAGACAAAGCCCAGCCCAATGCGATGGCATTAACTTTCATCCGTAATTAAACCGGTTAAGCGATCGGTTCAACTTCGGCCGGTTTGGGACGGTGCAGCACCATGACGTTACCGACGCGCATGACGAGGTGGCTGGCGGTTTTCTCAGCGAGCAGCGGGGCCAACGTTTTCTTCTCTTCCTTGAACTCGACGAATTTGATTTTAACCAGCTCGTGCCGGTCCAATTCGGCGGACACGGTGCGGATGAAGCCGTCGGTCAAGCCAGCCTTGCCGACTTTCAGCGAGGCGTCCATGAGTTGCGCCGTCGCTTTGAATTTGCGGATTTGGGAATTAGTCAATGGTTCGAGCATCAGGCCGCGCAGCTTACCCGCTTTTCACAGAATTGCCAGCGGCAAACCGGCTGCCTCAGGCTTCGTCCCAAGCCGCCAGTTCCGCGCGCAATTGTTCCACGGGCAGGCCGACGACGTTGCTGTAGGAGCCGGAGATTTCCGAGATGATGAGTTCGCCGGAATCTTGAATGGCGTAAGCGCCCGCCTTGTCGAGCGGCTGGATGACGGAGAGATAATCCCGAATCTGCCGCGCATCGAGCGGATGAAACAACACATCGGTGCTGACGGCAAAAATGCGCTCGCGATGAGTGCGCAAGTGCATGAGGCAAACGCCGGTGACCACCTGATGATGCCGCCCTTGCAATCGCGTCAGCATCTGGCGCGCCTCGGTGAGATTGCGGGGTTTGCCGAGAATCTCGTTATCCAGAAAGACCAACGTGTCCGCCCCAATCACGAGGGCATCAGGAATTTTCTTGGCGATGGCGCGGGCCTTGCGATGGGCGTTAAGCTGGCAGACTTCCAAGGGCGAAAGATGTTCGTGCGCCACTTCGGGGACATCACCGGGGAGAACTTGAAATTTTACCGACACGAGCTTGAGGAGCTTCGCGCGGCGCGGTGAGGCCGAAGCGAGAATGAGCGGCGGCAATTTCACAATGTCAGCTTACCAGAAAGCCTGAGGCTGTCGAGTGCGAGGAAAACCAGGGATTTCTTCGAAATTGACAGGAATATCGCGGGAACGGACTTATCACCGCGATGATACATAATAATGTCATGAAAACTTCAGGATACAAAGATTGGCTAAACAGTATCGTCAGGAATTAGTTTTAGCGTCAACAGATGCGCCAGCTTGGGATACCACAACGGACTTGGCGAACAAACTGTCGTCTTGTCAAAACAAGTTACGATGAACTTCCAAAAAACTGGCTAGGTCGGGCAGCAATCTGTTATATTCAGGAGGAAGCAAATGATCTGGGGAGTACATGAGAATTGAAAACCACCCAAAATTGGTTTTCGATTGTTTAAGAGAAAGCGTATAACTTAAAAAAACTATTGGAACCAAGGTTGCCGGTGTGGCGAAATGGCAGACGCACAGGACTTAAAATCCTGGGACTATAAAAAGTCGTGCGGGTTCAAGTCCCGCCACCGGCACCAAACCAATAAATATCTGTCGACATGCCCGACATCGGTAAATATCAGATATATGCTAAATTTTATCGAACAGAAATTCCTCTACCGACTGGATTGCTTGCAGTCCCATAAGCTGGCACATTGGGTTCGCCGGGCGCAGCGCCGAAACTTGATGATTGCTATAATCATCGGCTTCATTTTTGCCACTTTAGTCGTTGCCATCATGCTTTTTCAGAATCGAGGCCCCCTTTGAAGATTATTCCTACAAGGGATTAATTGGTCAATTTTATGATAGATTTCACCGATTAAGCTTATTAATCATGAAAACAATCACTTCAGCGAAAACAATTGTCGCTACTATCACGCCCGCCACAACCGCCAAATGCTGCTGCCGCCGATAAAGATCCAGCTTTGGGAAAAACAACCTGCCTAGGAACCGCGTTGGAGGAAAAGAAATCCGGTTGTGTGGGCTGACGAGCAGATAGCTGATGCAAAGCACAGCAAGCACAATAGCGGCGTATTTAAGGTCGCGATACATGGGTTATTTTATTCAAACTACGCTGTCGGTCAACGGAGTCTACTAGTCAGCGGGTTGGACCACGCAAGTAAACCGCAGGCGGAGGGACAATGCCAGCAAAAAACGGTTTGGTTTTCAATGAGTCGCGCAGTGTTAAGGATTTTAAAAAAATCAAACGGCGTCCGATTCTGATCGGACGCCGTTTATTAATTTACAATTGGCTCAGGCTAGAAGTGGATTATGTTCTGCAGGAGCTTCAGCCTCTTCGGTTTCCGGCTCGTCGGGTAATTCGACTAGCGGATTAAGTGTCACCTTACGGTGAATGTCAAAACCCGTTCCCGCCGGAATGATATGACCCATAATGACGTTTTCCTTGAACCCGCGTAGCGAGTCGATTTTAGACCGTGTCGCGGCCTCGGTCAACACGCGGGTCGTGTCCTGGAAGGACGCCGCGCTCAGGAAGCTGTCGGTTTCGAGCGAGGCCTTGGTGATGCCGAGCAGCACGGGAACGGCTTCTGCCGGCTTGCCACCCTTCTTCTCCACGGCTTCGTTCTCGGCCTCGAATTCGAGCTTGTCAATCTGCTCTCCCCAGAGGAACTGGGTATCGCCGGTCTCGGTGACACGAATCTTGCGCAGCATTTGGCGCACGATGATCTCGATGTGCTTGTCGTTAATCGTCACGCCTTGGAGACGATACACTTCCTGCACTTCGCTGACCAAGTGTTCCTGTAATTCCTGCGGGCCGCAGACATCCAGAATTTCGTGCGGATCCATCGGACCTTCGGTGAGCTGCTGGCCTTTCTTGACCAGATCGCCCTTGAAGACAATGACATGTTTGCCGATCGGGATGAGATGCTCTTCCTGTAATTTCGTGACCGGATCGGTAATTAGAACGCAACGCTTGCCGCGCACACTAGGACCGAAGTCTGCAATACCGTCAATCTTAGATATCTCGGACGCGTCTTTGGGACGTCGGGCTTCGAACAATTCCGCTACGCGGGGCAGACCGCCGGTGATGTCGCGGGTCTTGGCCTGTTTGCGCGGGGTCTTGGCGATGAGCGTGCCGGGAACAATCTTGTCGGCTTCGTTGACGACGACATGCGCGCCCGACGGAATCGGGTAGTTGGCAACGACTTCGCCCTTCTCGTCCGACATGATAATCTGCGGATGCAAATCTTCCTTGTGGTCGATGATGACCATGGATTCTTCGCCGGTGGCTTCGTCCACTTCCTGCTTCATGGTGACACCTTCGATGATGTCATGGAACTTCACTTTGCCAGCTTTCTCAGAAAGAATCGGGACGTTGTGTGGATCCCATTGCACGAACGTATCGCCCTTCTTGATTTTACCACCGTCCTTCACGGAAATAACCGCGCCGATGACGATGATGTGGTTCTCCAGTTCGCGGCCATCCGGCGCGAGAATCTGAATGGAACCGTTTTTGTTCAAGACGATGCTGTTGCCGTCTTCCAGTTCGACGGAGCGGAGGTCGGTATACTTGACAACACCATCATTCTTGGACTTGATTTGCGGCTGCTTGAATACGCCTGCCGCCACACCACCGGTATGGAACGTGCGCATGGTGAGCTGGGTACCAGGTTCACCAATAGACTGCGCAGCGATAATGCCGACAGCCTCGCCGAGCTTGACCAGCGAGCCAGTCGCCAAGTTCCGGCCGTAGCAGTGACGGCAGATGCCGTGCTTGCTCTCGCACGTGAGCACGGAACGAATGCGGACGCGGTCCACCCCAGCGACGTCAATCGCCTTGGCCTTGGACTCGTCAATTTCTTCGTTGGCGCGGATGAGGAATTCCTTCGGGCTAGTCGGATTAACGATGTCGTCGCAGGCAAAACGTCCCACCAAACGGTCGGAGATTTTGACCACTTCGTCTTCGCCTTCGAATACGGCTGAAACCCAGATGCCGTTCGTGGTGCCGCAATCCGCTTCCTGGATGATCACGTCCTGTGAAACGTCCACGAGTTTGCGTGTCATGTAACCGGAGTCAGCGGTCTTAAGCGCTGTATCGGCGAGACCTTTGCGCGCACCGTGCGTCGAGATGAAGTATTCCAATACGGACAAACCTTCGCGAAAGTTCGCCAAGATCGGCTTCTCAATGATTTCGCCGCTGGGCTTGGCCATCAAACCGCGGAGACCCGCAAGCTGACGTACCTGCTGTTTGTTACCACGGGCCCCGGAATCTACCATTAAATAGACGGGGTTGTATTCCTTCTTGCCCTGGTTGGCCTTTAAGGTGTCGAACATCACACCTGAAATCTGGTCCGTGCAATGCGTCCAAACGTCAACAATTTTGTTATATCGTTCGCCGGAAGTGATGACACCTTTGCGATATTGCTTCTCAACTTCCTTGATCTGGTTGTGCGCGTTGCGAATCTGCTCATCGCGTTCCTTCGGGACAATCATATCATCAATGCCGATTGACACACCAGACTTGGTCGCTTCGCGGAAGCCGATTTCTTTGAGTTTGTCCAACATCACAACGGTCTTGTCGTGGCCGGCAAACTTGTAGCATTTCCAAATCAAATCACCGAGGTCGGACTTTTTGACCGGTTTATTATGGAAACCGAGTTCTGACGGCCAGATTTCGCTGAACAACACACGGCCAACGGTCGTATCAATGATTTTCTTTTCGGCATTGCCAAAAGCGGTCTTTTTACCGAAATCAGGATTTGCCAGACGAATGCGGTCGTGGGTCTTAATGGCATCGTCGCTGTAGGCGTAAATGACTTCTTCCTTCGAGCCAAACAGCGGCAACTCGCCCGTGTTGACCGGAACCGGCTTACGCGGTTCGGCCGTAACATAGTAACAGCCAAGAGTAATGTCCTGCGTAGGCGTAATAATGGGCTTGCCGGACGAAGGCGAGAAGATGTTATTGGTCGCCATCATGAGCAAACGTGCTTCCAGCTGTGCCTCGACAGATAGCGGAACGTGAACGGCCATCTGGTCACCGTCGAAGTCAGCGTTGTAAGCGGTACATACTAACGGATGAATACGAATCGCTTCGCCTTCGATGAGTTGCGGTTCAAACGCCTGAACAGACAAACGATGCAGTGTCGGCGCGCGGTTTAGTAAAACCGGATGACCTTTCGTTACTTCTTCGAGTACATCCCACACTTCTTTCGTCTGGCGCTCAATCATTTTCTTGGCGCTGCGTACGGTGTGAACATATCCCAACTCTTTCAAGCGGCGGATGATAAAAGGCTCGAACAAAACAAGCGCCATCTTCTTCGGCAGACCGCACTGGTTCAATTTCAACTCCGGTCCGATAACAATGACGGAACGGCCTGAATAGTCGACGCGCTTGCCCAGCAAGTTTTGACGGAAGCGACCACCTTTACCCTTAAGCATGTCGCTCAAAGATTTCAGGGAACGATTACCCGCACCGGTGACCGGGCGACCGTGACGTCCGTTGTCAAACAACGCATCCACAGCTTCCTGCAACATCCGTTTCTCGTTACGAATAATTACTTCAGGCGTTTTGAGCTGAAGCAATGTGCGGAGACGATTATTCCGGTTGATAACCCGACGATAAAGATCGTTAAGGTCAGAAGTCGCAAAACGACCACCTTCCAACGGAACGAGCGGACGCAAGTCCGGCGGTATTACGGGCAATACGGTAAGAATCATCCATTCCGGACGGCTCTTAGACGAGGCGAGGCCCTGCAACAGCTTGATGCGCTTCGCTAGTTTTTTGCGGATTTGCTTACTCTTTGTCTCTGTCATCGCGATGGCTAGCTCATCCGCCTGCTTGGCGAGATCGACACGTTCGAGCGCCTCACGTACGGCTTCTGCTCCCATCTTAGCGGTGAACGCTTCGGTACCGTAGGTCTCACGGGCCTCGCGGAGTTCCACTTCCGTGAGCAGTTGATTAGCCTTCAGGGGTGTCGTACCTGGATCGATGACGAGGTAATCTTCATAATAAATGACGCGCTCCAGATGGCGTGCAGTCATGTCCAGCGCCAAACCGATACGCGATGGCATGCATTTAAAAAACCAGATGTGCTGTACCGGCACGGCGAGTTCAATGTGCCCCATGCGCTCACGCCGAACGCGGGACAAAGTTACTTCTACACCGCAACGATCACAAACAATCCCGCGATGTTTAATGCGCTTATACTTACCACAGGAACATTCCCAGTCCTTAACTGGGCCAAAAATACGTTCGCAGAAAAGGCCGCCCTTTTCCGGCTTGAACGTACGGTAGTTGATCGTTTCTGGATTCTTGACTTCGCCTTTACTCCAAGAACGGATGGCGTCGGGCGACGCTAGCGTTATACCGACATAGTCAACCTGGTTGACTTTTTCAAGGCCGAGTATCTCGCGGGCGTTTTCTTTGGAAGTGTTCATACGATTTTAATTAAGCAAAGTTTTGTTTCAGGGTTCGTTGGAGGTCAAGGCGGCAACGGCCGCCTGCTGCGCATTGTCACTGCCAGCATGTTCAATCGGGTTGGAGTAACCAACCTTCACGTCCAGACCGAGTGATTGCATTTCCTTGACTAGCACGTTAAAAGATTCCGGGATGCCAGCCTCCAGCGAGTTATCACCCTTGACAATGCTTTCGTAAATGCGAGTACGGCCCTGAACGTCGTCGGATTTCACAGTCAATAATTCCTGCAACGTGTAGGCAGCGCCGTAGGCTTCCATCGCCCACACTTCCATTTCGCCGAAGCGCTGTCCGCCGTATTGCGCCTTGCCACCCAGAGGCTGCTGGGTAACTAGCGAATATGGACCTACCGCGCGTGCGTGAATCTTGTCCGCAACCAAATGGCCGAGCTTCATCATGTAAATGTAGCCAACGACAATTTCCTGGTCGAACTGTTCGCCAGTACGCCCGTCGATCAGATGCGTCTTGGCATGTTCCGGCAAGCCAGCTTGCTTGAGATAACCACGAATATCCCTTTCCTTCATGCCATCAAACACAGGAGTGGCAAACTTCAAGCCCAGCAGCTTAGCCGCCCAGCCGAGGTGCGTTTCTAAAACCTGCCCGACATTCATACGACTTGGCACACCCAGAGGGTTCAATACGATTTCTACGGGCGTTCCGTCCGCCAGATACGGCATATCCTCCTCTTTAACAATCTTGGCAACGACACCCTTGTTACCGTGGCGTCCGGCCATCTTGTCACCGACAGACAATTTACGCTTCGACGCGATGTAAACTTTCACAGACTTGACGATGCCGGCTTCGACACCTTCACCGGCTTCGGCGCGTTCCATTTCTTCATCGTACTGCATCTGCAAATCATCAAACTTCTTTTTGAACTGCCCGATGATTTCATTAATTTTGTTACGAATCGGCGACGGATCGATTTCGATGCGATCGTAAACGGTAGCTAACTTACGCAATAGTGTCTTAGTAATTTTGCGATTTGCCGGAATGATAATTTCGCCGGTTTCACTATTGACCACATCAAGCGGAATCTTTTCACCAAGCAGTATATTACTCAACGCTTCTGTCAACTGATCCTCTAGCTCACCTGTCTTCTTCTTATGATCTTCCTCAATCTGTTTCGCATGGCGTTTTTCTTCGCTGGAAACCGAGCGACTAACACGGTCAGCATCTTTTTTGGCTGAGACTTTAACGTCCATGACAATGCCGTAAGTTCCAGATGGAACTTTGAGCGACGTATCCTTTACGTCCGCAGCCTTTTCACCAAAGATGGCGCGAAGCAAACGTTCTTCCGGCGCGAGTTCGGTTTCAGACTTGGGCGTGATTTTG
Source organism: uncultured Verrucomicrobia subdivision 3 bacterium (assembly GCA_903865745.1). Classification (GTDB taxonomy): domain Bacteria; phylum Verrucomicrobiota; class Verrucomicrobiia; order Limisphaerales; family UBA11358; genus UBA11358. Next base: position 15,294 of record CAIPKV010000061.1, read on the forward strand.
CCAACAAGAATATCACCCGGCTTTACTTCTGCACCGATGCGGATAACGCCATCGGTACCGAGGTTTTTCAGTGCTTCATCACCGAGGTTCGGAATATCACGGGTGATTTCTTCCGGCCCGAGTTTCGTGTCACGGGCAGCCACTTCAAATTCATCGATGTGAATCGAGGTAAAAATGTCTTCCTTAACAATTTTCTCACTGATCAGAATCGCGTCCTCGAAGTTATACCCATTCCACGGCATGAACGCCACGAGTACGTTACGTCCAAGTGCTAACTCCCCACCCTGAGTGCAAGGACCATCAGCCAAAACTTGGCCCCTCTTAATATGATCGCCCTTCTCAACCAAAATTTTCTGGTTAATGCAGGTGGCCGCATTCGAGCGCATGAACTTGCGAACCGGATAAACCGAAACACCGTTTTCCGGGTCGTGTTTAATTTTCTTTTTACCTTCGGGCAAATGACCACTTTCAGTGATGATGATTTGATCACCGCTAACGGACGCAACTTTGCCAGATGCTTCTGACACCAGCACAGCACGAGAATCGCGGGCTACACGGTCCTCCATGCCCGTGGCGACAAGTGGCGCCTCGGTAACGAGCAGCGGCACGGCTTGGCGTTGCATGTTGGAGCCCATCAAAGCACGGTTGGCATCATCATGTTCAAGGAACGGAATCAGCGAGGCAGCAATCGATACAAGTTGCTTCGGCGATACGTCCATGTAGTCAACTTTGGTCGGCTCTATATCAATAAATTCGCCACGCTGACGACAAACTACGCGATCATCTGTGAAATGACCTTTGTCATCCATAACAGAATTCGCCTGTGCAACGATGAACTGCTCTTCTCGATCAGCGGTCAGGTATTCTATTTTTTCTGTGACGCGACCGTTCTCGACCTTGCGGTATGGTGTTTCAAGGAAGCCGAATTCGTTAATACGCGCGAAAGTCGCAAGGGATGCAATCAAACCAATATTAGGACCTTCTGGAGTTTCAATGGGACAAATGCGACCGTAGTGCGATGGATGAACGTCACGGACTTCAAAGCCGGCCCGGTCACGCGAAAGACCACCTGGCCCGAGAGCCGACAAGCGGCGTTTATGGGTCAGCTCAGCGAGCGGATTAATCTGATCCATGAATTGGGATAACTGGCTACGGCCAAAGAAATCACGGATTACGGCGGAAAGCGCCTTGGGATTGATAAGTTTCTGGGGCGTCATCGATTCAACGGTTTGATCAAACAAAGTCATTCGCTCCTTGACCAAACGCTCCGTGCGAGACAATCCCACGCGACATTGGTTAGAGAGCAATTCACCCACCGTACGAATGCGGCGGCTACCCAAATGATCAATGTCGTCCAGCGAGCCTTCACCCTTCTTGAGTTTTAGTAAATACTTGGTTGCGGCAACCAAATCTTCTTTGGTCAGAATGCGGCTTTCTCCCTTCATGCCCAGCTTCTGGTTAATCTTATAGCGACCTACGCGACCGAGGTCGTAGCGCTTTTCGTCGAAAAACAAACGTTTGATGAGCGCGCGGGAGTTGGCGGCGGTCGGTGGATCGCCAGGACGTAAGCGGCGATAAATATCTTTTAGCGCCTCAACTTCATTTTTAGCCGGATCTTTCTTCAGGCATTTAATCATGTTTCCCTCGTCCACCGAGGTGTCGACAACCTTGATTTTGGTGATGCCAAGTTCGCCAATCTGTTTCACAACGGCTTTTGACAGCGGCTCAAACGCGCGCGCTACAACGAGGCCTTTTTCCTCGTCAGCAACGTCGTGCACAAGGACTCGGTTCTGTAGATCCTCAATCTTCTCCGCCTCCTTCACCGTCAATTCCTCGATGGTGTAGAACAGCTTCAAAATTTCCTCGTCCGTGCCACGCAGCAGACCCGGATCTTCCTTAGACTTACTGCCTTTTTCTTTTTCTTCGTGGTCGAGAAAAGACAAAGCACGAAAGAACGTTGTCGTCAAAAATTTACGACGGCGCTTTTTGCGATCGAGATAAACATAGAGCAAATCGCTGGTGTCGAACATCGCTTCATACCAAGAACCGCGGTCAGGAATGACTCGGAAACTGTGAAGCATTTTGCCATTAGGGTGCTGGGTTGCTTCAAAAGCGATACCCGGTGAGCGGTGCAACTGGGACACGACCACGCGCTCAGCACCGTTGATGCAAAACGTGCCTTGCGGCGTCATTAGCGGGAGCTCACCCATAAAAACTTTTTCTTCTTTGGCGCTCTTGCCATCGTCCTTCAGCAGGAATGTGACATACAGCGGGGCGCCATAAGTGGTACCTTCGCGCAGGCATTCGAGCCAATCCACCTTCGGGGCACCAATTTCGTAAGAAGCGTAGTCAAGTACTACCTTGCCGTCGTAGCTCTGAATGGGAAACACTTCACGAAAGACCGATTCCAAGCCGACATGCTTCTGGCGCTTAGCCGAAGTCAGATCCGCCTGCAAAAATTCGGCGTAGGAGTTCGTCTGCAATTCAATCATGTTCGGCGGAATGACGATTTCCTTGATTTTTCCGAAATTGATACGTTCTGAGGATCGTGATGGCATTTTTTATTTTCTGTTAGGCACGGCACACGCCGCACGGATTTTCACTTAACGACACAAGGCAAGCCCGTCGTCTTAGACGACCAGCTTGCCAACCGGCAACTGAATTGTTTTACCAAACTAAAATTGTCAATGAGTCCCGCCCTTTGCGGGGATAAAATGGGGCGACGGCAAAATGCCGCCGCCCCGAAACCAATCATCTTACTTGACTTCGACTTTCGCGCCCGCTTCTTCAAGTTTTTTCTTGGCGGCGTCAGAATCAGCCTTATTGGCTCCTTCGAGCAAGGTCTTCGGTGCGCCTTCAACCAAAGCCTTGGCTTCGGCGAGACCCAAACCGGCCTTCACTTCACGAACAGCCTTAATGACGGCAATTTTCTTGTCCGCCGGAACCGAAGCGATGATCACGTCGAACGTGTCTTTGGCTTCCGCCGGGGCAGCGGTACCACCAGCAGCAGCGCCACCGGCAGCAGCAACCGCCACGGGTGCTGCGGCAGAAACGCCCCACTTGGTTTCCAGTTGTTTCACGAGGTCGGCGGCTTCAATAACCGTCAACTTACTTAATTCTTCCACGATGTTTGCGATGTCAGCCATATGCTATTTTCTTTTTTGGTCGTCTCGTCGTCTGCCGGAGCCCCGACAATTTTTAGTCCGCAGCTTGCGGACCGACGATTTACGTTTTTGTTCTTGTTTGTTTGTTCCCCGGCTTGAAAAATTCAAACCGGAAATTGTTTAGGCACCTTTTTCAGCCTTGGCCTTGATAACCTGCGCCAACTGCGACGCCGGCGTGTTGATCAAGGTCACCAGTTTCGTCGCCGGCGCATTGAGCAGACCCAGCAACTTGCCACGCAACACGTCAATGCTCGGCAAATCCGCCATAGCAATGACACTCTTTTCTTCGAGCCGTTGGTTGTTTAAATAACCAAACTTGAGCTTCAACTTGTCGAACTCGGCAGCAAAATTCTTTAGCGCCTTTGCGGCGGCCGAAATATCTTTCTTGCCCGTAACCACCGCTATCTGGCCGGCAAGCGAGCCATTCAAGTCGCCGATACCAGCTTCCTTCGCTGCCACGTTGAACACAGTGTTTTTAACAACGTGAATTTCCGATCCTGCCTGGGCAAGCCTTTTACGCAACTCAGAAAGGTGAGCCACCTTCAACCCTTGATAACCGACGACGATAAAAAACGGCGAGGCGTTCAACCGACCAATATATTCAGTTGTTAATAATTTTTTTTCAGCACGCATGGTAAATCCTTTTAGTTGGCGGCAAATTCACGAATGTCCACACGCACGGGCGGACTCATCGTCGCCGAGAGCGTGCAAGAATTGATGTAAGCACCCTTGAGACTGTTCGGGCGAGCCTTGGCCACGGCCTCAATGACGGCTCGGGCGTTTTCCTCAATCTCTTCGGGCTTGAATGAGGCTTTACCCACGATAACGTGAACGTTCGCCGCTTTGTCCACCTTGAATTCTACACGACCGGCCTTTACTTCTTTTACAGCCTTCGCCGTGTCTTCGGTGACGGTGCCAGTTTTCGGGTTCGGCATCAGACCGCGTGGTCCAAGCACTTTGCCCAGCTTGCGAACTTCAATCATCGCTTCGGGCGTCGCAATCGCGACATCAAAATCCGTCCAACCAGAATTGCACTTGGCAATCATGTCTTCAAAACCAACATTTTCGGCACCGGCAGCTTTTGCTGCGTCAGCCGCGTTGCCTTTGGCGAAAACAAGTACACGCACCGTCTTGCCGCTGCCATGCGGGAGCGGAACGGTGCCACGAACCATCTGATCGGACTGCTTCGGATCAACGCCGAGGCGGAAAGCGAGGTCGATGGTTTCATTGAACTTGGCTTTAGGAAATTTGGCGAGCACGCCAACGGCTTCCTTGAGGGCGTAGGCTTTTTTGCCGTCAACCACTTCAAGCGCTTTCTTGTATCTTTTGCTGGGCATTTTGTTTGTGCGGTGCAAACGAGCTTTAGGCTCTCCCGCGATTTTTTGTTTTAATTAACCGACAACTTCAATTCCCATGCTGCGCGCCGTTCCCGAAATCAGACGGACGGCGGCATCTTCGGAATTCACATTGAGGTCTTTGGACTTCATTTTCACTATGTCCAAAATTTGTTTGCGCGTGACCTTGCCGACCTTATCTTTGTTCGGCGTCTTCGATCCGGCGGTAATGCCGGCGGCCTTTTTCAAAAGGATGGACGCGGGCGGCGACTTGGTAATAAAGGTGAATGACTTGTCTTGGTAGACGGTAATGACCACGGGAATCACCAAGCCAGCGTCGTTCTTCGTAGCTGCGTTAAATTCCTTGCAAAAACCCATGATGTTCACCCCGTGCTGACCAAGCGCGGGGCCAACGGGCGGCGCGGGATTGGCCTGACCGGCTGCAATCTGCAATTTTATTTGTCCTGTAATTTTTTTTGCCATAAAAATGTAATTAAGCTTTTTCGACTTGCCAGTATTCCAACTCCACCGGCGTATTGCGTCCAAAGATGTTGACCGTGACTTTCAGCTTGCCGCGCTCCGGATCGATTTCTTCGATCACGCCGCTAAAATTCAGGAACGGACCGTTATTGATCTTGACCGTTTCACCGACCGCAAAATTCACCTTCGGTTTTTCCGTCTCTTCCGACGCGGAAATCTGAACCTTGATGGCATCCACTTCCTCGGTCGGCGTCGGCTGCGGTGGATCGCTCAAGAAACCTATAACCCCCTGTGTCTCGCGTATAAAATACCAAGGTTTCTCGATGATGCGGTTCTCATCATCAAGCAAAGTCATGTCTACGAAAACGTAGCCCGGCCACAACTTCCGGTTGGAGACGGTCTTTTTCTGGTTGCGCACCTCGACAACCTTTTCAATTGGCACCATGACTTCCTTAATGAAGTCCTGCATTTCCTCGGTCTTGACGCGTTTTTCAATGCTGTCTTTGACCTTATTTTCCTGGCCGGAAAGCGTCTGAATGATGAACCACTGGTTGCGCATGAAATTAAAAAATTATTGACGCTTGGAATTTACCGAAAGCCAAACCGCTACGCCGATGATGGCGGCTCCCTGCAACAATGGGTGAAACGACGTCTTAAAAAGCGCCGCATCCACGACCACAACAAACCCGCCAAGCAGCGCGACCATGATGATTATGAGTGCGGTAGAACCTTTAAGCTCTTCCCAGCTCGGCCAGGCGCATTTCTTGAGCTCCTCACGTGTCTCCGTGACGTAGGCCGCCAAGCGCTGAACTTGTCCCTGCCACCAGAGGTAGCCAAACACGGCACCGATAGCCGCCGCCCAAATTCCAATATGTATCCAGTCGTTCACAAAATTTATTTGAACCAGCGGAGCCGCAGCTCGCAATTATTACACTTTAATTATTACACTTTGTTTCCTACACACCAGCCAAGGTGGCGGAGAGGGAGGGATTCGAACCCCCGTTAGGCTTTCGCCTAAAGCGGTTTTCAAGACCGCCGCGATAGACCACTCTGCCACCTCTCCACTTTAGCAGACTGGCACGGCAGGCAGGACTTGAACCTGCAACCAATGGTTTTGGAGACCACTACTCTACCAATTGAGCTACTGCCGTAACCGTCAAAACCACCGCCGCATCTTCGGACAAAAAGGGAGCACGGAGGTTGAAACTCCGCGCTCCCAAAACTGACTCGCAATTAAGCGATGACTTCTGTAACGATGCCGGAACCAATGGTGCGACCACCTTCGCGAATCGCAAACTTGAGGCCTTTTTCCATCGCGACCGACTTCTGCAATTCGATTTCCACCGAGACATTGTCACCCGGCATCACCATTTCAACGCCGGCCGGCAACGTGAGCGTGCCGGTAACATCGGAGGTACGGAAGTAGAATTGGGGACGGTAATTCGTAAAAAACGGCGTATGACGACCACCTTCATCTTTGGTCAAAACGTAAACTTCGCCCTTGAATTTGGTGTGCGGCTTAATAGAGCCTGGCTTGGCCAAAACCATGCCGCGTTCCACTTCATCCTTGGTCGTGCCGCGGAGCAGCACACCAACGTTGTCGCCAGCGCTCGCCGAATCCAACAGCTTGCGGAACATTTCGATGTCGGTTGCGACAGTCTTGCGAGTGTCTTTCAAACCGACAATTTCAACTTCTTCCATTTTCTTCAGAATGCCTCGTTCAACACGACCAGTCACCACGGTGCCACGCCCTTCAATGGTGAATACGTCTTCGACGCACATCAAAAAGGGCTTGTCAATTTCGCGCGTCGGGTCAGGGATAAACGAGTCCAACGCGTCGAGCAAGGCCGCAATGGCAGCTTCACCTTCCGGCTTACCAGCAAGGGCAGCCGTAGCAGAGGCGCGAACGATGGGCGTCTTGTCACCAGGAAATCCATACTTCGTTAGAAGTTCACGAATTTCCATTTCGATGAGTTCGAGCAAGTCGGCGTCTGCCAAGTCAACCTTATTCAGACAGACAATAATGCTCGGCACACCGACTTGGCGGGCGAGCAAAATGTGCTCGCGCGTCTGCGGCATCGGGCCGTCGGCGGCGCTCACCACGAGAATAGCGCCATCCATCTGCGCGGCACCCGTAATCATGTTCTTCACATAGTCAGCGTGGCCAGGGCAATCGACGTGAGCGTAGTGGCGCTTAGGAGATTCGTATTCCACGTGGGAGACGGCAATAGTAACTGTCTTCGTTTCGTCACGCACAGTACCACCCTTGGTGATGTCCTTGTATTCAATCAAGGGCGCCATGCCTTTGCGGTTTTGCACCGCAACAATGGCGGCGGTCAACGTGGATTTACCGTGGTCAACGTGACCGATGGTGCCAACATTGACGTGCGGTTTCGTTCTCTGAAATTGCTCTTTGGCCATGTTATTTCGTGTGTTGCTTTTTTCGTTTTATGTTTAACTGGAGCCCATGATCAGGATTGAACTGATGACCTCGTCCTTACCAAGGACGTGCTCTACCAACTGAGCTACATGGGCATCCAGAAAATTTATGTTCAAACCCGATTCGTAAAACGACAAAAAACCAACCCTCTCGACTTTCTTCCGAAATAGAGAGGGTTTCGGTAAATTGTATTTTACGGCTCTGACTTGCGCAAGGTAGCAACTCAGGGCTGGCTGTCAATATTTTTTTTGTTTTTCTTTTGATCGAGTATCTGACGCGCCCGAGTCAGTGAACTTTCCATATCGCCACATACATTCTGCTCGCCCAGCCGTTCCATAAAACCCGCACGAGTCAGCGCAAACAAGGGCTGCGAATGCGGCCCGCAAAGGATTAAATCCTTCTTCTTTAGCCGCTGTTTTTCTAACAAATCATCCAGCGCATCCAGCCCAGTCGCATCCAGTGCTAGCACGTCGCGCATCCGTAAAACCAACACCTCGGGAAGCCCGCCCGCGCGGCGCAGGGATGATTCCAATTTGTCCGCCGCGCCAAAAAAGAACGCACCGAACACGCGAAATACCAATACCCCATCAGGAATTTTTTTGCCCACAGTCTGCTGCCCCGGTGCATCCCCCTGGGTGACTTCCGCATCCGGCTCCACATGCGCCGTTTCCGCAAGCCGCTTCACCATCAGCGCCGAAGCCAAAATCAGCGACGCACCCACCGCCGTTGGTAAATCCAAAACCACCGTCAGAGTAAATGCGCAAAGAAAAATCATTACGTCGCTTTTAGGCCAGCGGTTTAAGCGCACAAACTGGTGCCATTCACCCATCCGCAAAGACACGACCACAAGCACCGCGCTCAACGCCGCTAATGGAATTGTCTTAGCGAATGGCGCAGCCAAGAGCAAAATCAGAAGCACCGTCAACGCATGGACAAGGCCCGCCACCGGTGTCCGACCACCGCTGCGCACATTCGTCGCCGTGCGGGCAATGACGCCGGTCGTCGGCATTCCGCCAAAAAACCCCACCACAAAATTTGCGATACCCTGCCCCATCAGTTCTTGGTTTGAGTCATGTCGGTCATCGATCATGCCATCCGCCACTACTGCCGAAAGCAACGACTCGATCGCGCCCAGAACCGCCACCGTCATCGCCGCCGGCAATAGCGCGCGCCATTCGTGGAACGTAAGTGCCGGCCAATGCGGCAGTGGCAATCCGCGGGGCATCTCGCCAAACGCAGTGCCAAGCGTCTGAATGCCAAAGTTGTTGTTGAAGTTGAAATAAACTGAGAACACCGATGCGAGCAGAATGACGACGATTGAACCCGGCAGCCGACTACCAATTCTTTTAGGCCAAAACCAGATAGCCAGCGTTGAGACTGTCGCCAACAAAAACGTCGGCCAGTTCGGTTCAAAACTTCCCGCCAGCGAATGCAACTTACCGATAAAATCCGACGGCAGCTTTTGTGGCAGCCCGAAAAAATCCCGAATCTGTGTGCTCATGATGATGACCGCAATGCCGCTTGTAAAACCCGTCACTACGGGGTACGGAATGTATTTGATCATCGAGCCCATCTTGGTCGCACCCAGTACAAACAAAATCACGCCTGCCATTATCGCGCAGACCGCCAGGCCTTCCGCTCCAAACACTCGGCCTTCTGGCCCCATCATGACCACAATCGGCGCGAGCAGTGGCACGAACGCGCCGGCCGGCCCACCGATCTGCACGCGCGAGCCGCCCAGCAATGAAACCAGCAATCCTCCGACGATGGCCGTGAACAAACCCACTTCCGGCTTCAGACCGGACGCGATGGCCAGTGCCAGCGATAGCGGCAGCGCCACAATTCCAACAATGATACCAGCGGTGAGATCCGCCGTAAAATCCTGCGCTGAATAGTTTTTCAGCGTGTCAAACAGCTTCGGACGAAACGAAAAATTTACTTTCATCTTTGGAACGGGAATTATTCCTTAGATCTATTTTGCGCCAGAAGCGCGGGAACACAAACGAATTTACTTTGCAGAAATTGTCAGAAGCTATTCATATTTCGGAGGGACGAGCTTCCCGAATCACCCTACAAATATTTGTGGTTCGCGGAACTCACCTCTCCAATTCACGCCCGCGGATGCGCCGTATCGTAGGCCTTTTTTAGGCGCTCGGTTGTGACATGCGTGTAAACTTGCGTCGTCACGAGGTGCGCGTGACCGAGCAGTTCCTGCACACTGCGCAGGTCAGCACCTGCGTCCAGCAGATGCGTGGCGTAGCTGTGCCGCAGCTTATGCGGCGTCAATCCCGGGTCCAATCCGGCGATGGCCAAATACCTCTTAAGTCGCCGCGACAATTGCAGCGGCGACAACGGCGCGCGTTTTTTTGTTTCGGCTAAGAAAACCGGTGCCGCACCGCCTGGCGGCTGCCGGAACGTATTCCAATAATCCTGAATTGCCATCAACGCCGGCCTGCCGACGGGCACCAGCCGTTCCTTTTTACCCTTGCCGCGCACCCGCATGATTTGCTCACCCCAGTCAAGGTCGTCCACGCGCAAGCCGCACACCTCGCTCACGCGCAGGCCACAGGAGTAAATTGTTTCGAGCACCGCCACATCGCGTAACGCGGCAATCTGCGATATTGGCCGACCCGCTTTTTTTACCTGCTGTATTTTCAAAAGCTCAAACGGAGCCACGAGCAACGCATCCATCTGCGCCTTCGTCAAAAACTTTGGCAACCGCTTCTCCAGTTTTGGCAGCGAAAGGTTTTTGATGGGCATACTTTCTAAAACGCCATGCCGCATGAGAAATTTGCAAAACGTCCGCAGCGCTGAAAAACGAAGCTGGGTGGCCGCGCGACTTAAATTATTTCGCCCCAGATATCGCACAAAGGCGCGAAAATCATTGCGCTGTAATTTCCCCCAGTCTGGCGGCGTTTTCCGCTCCTCTACAAACCAGCGGTAGAACTCCGTCAGCGCCTGCCGGTAATTTCTTTGCGTATAAACCGATGCGCCGCGGTCCGTGGCGAGATGCACGAGGAATTTCTGAATCCAACTGTCGCGGATTTCCGCGGTCTTAATGGCGGGTTCAGGGATCAATGTTCAGTGCGGCAGGTTAACCGGAATTTTCCGGAAGTCAGCGGTGGCAATTTTTCAACTTCGCTAACGGAAATCTTGTTATTCAGTTGAAGCAGGTCTGCCAGCCGCTCCAGCACTTGCTGCAATTTTTCCGGCGCCAGACGTTCGCGATCAGGAATAAACTGTATATCACAATCGCCGGCCTCATTCTGCCGAAGTTGATAATGTGCCACCCCGTCCACTTCGGCAAAGCAACGATCAATTTCCAGCGTCGTTACGCGAGCTCCGTCAGCGCGGAATAGCGCATCACGCGCCCGACAGTGGACAAAATATTCCGTCCCGTCCAGCCGCTCACACCGTTCAACCAGGTCGCCAACGCGATAGCGCACGAGCGGCATGATCTCATTCGTCAGCGTCGTCACCACCAAATCGCCCACGCCGCGTTCGTCCGGTTCAATTATTTCGTAAAACACGTTTTCCGGGCTGGCCTTCATTTCGCCACGCTCGTCTTCCATGAGCAGATGGCCGGTTTCCGTCGAGCCGTATAGATTGTACACCGGCACACCAAACACGCGCCGCAGGATTTTCTGATGAACCACGCTGACAAATTCGTAGCTGCCCAGGATAAACTTCACCGACGGAAAGCGAATCCCCTCGCGCTCGCAATAAAGCGCAAACCACGCGCCGTGCACCGGATCCAAATCCAGGAACACCGGTGCCCACTCCAGGATTTCGCCGGCCATGCGCGCCAATTCCGCCTCGGTCAGCAGAAATGGAATGCGCGCTTGGTTCACGAACAGCGTCGTCCCCACCGTGCGCGCGGTCTTGGAAGTGTAATTGGAAAAACACACCAGCCCATTGCAGACCGGCGGCACCAACGTCGCGCGGCGCGCGTCCGGATATTTATCCAATACTTGCGCCACCAAATGATTCAGCCGCAGCACCCGCGCTTCCTGTTCGTTCCACCAGCCGCGCCGGAACAGCACCGGTGTCCGCTCATCCGAACTGCCCGACGTGTGTTCCAGTTCCACCGCTTGGGTTTCCAGCAGCACGGCAAGGCTTTGGCCGGCGTTAAGAAAATTGTTTGGAAAGTTCTCGCGCAACTCCCGTTTGCCGATCAGCGGCAGGCTGGAAAAATCATTGCCCGCCGAGCCCGCATAAAGCGGGAGTTCTTGCCAGCGCGGCAGGAGTTCTTCCACGCGTGCCAACTGTGCCGCCTCGCCCATTAATTCAGGTGTCGCTAACATTCAGTCAATACCAATGCACCAAGTTTCAAATAATTCCAGTCCGATGTTTCAACCACCGCTCTTTCCGTTCAGAGAAAATCCATGGCCAACCTCAAAAACTCCGCCGGCGCGTCAGCGTGAACCCAGTGGTTGGCCGCCGCAATGGTCTGGATTTGCGCCGCCGTAAAATATCTTTGAATCTCCGCCGCGTCCGTCGTGCCAATGTAATCCGACTGGCCACCGCGAATGAATAGCGTCGGCTTCGTATATATTATTTGCAGGTTCAAAGGCTCGCCGAGGCGTGCGTAATTCCCGGCCACCCCGGCCAGATTCATTTTCCAGACAAACTTTCCCGCTTCGTCCCGGCCCAGATTCTTCAGGAGAAACCGCCGCAGATTCAGCGATGGAACCTCCCCCGCCAGCGCATCCTCCAGCTGCTGGCGCGTCTGGTACGCCGTCAAATCCAGCGCCAGCAGTGCGGCAAATATCGCGTCGTGCGTCCGCGCGTAGGCGCGCGGCGCCATATCCACCACGACCAACTTCTTCACGCGCGCCGGATAATCCAGCGCGAACTGCATCGCCACCTTGCCCCCCATCGAGTGGCCGATGACGTGGGCGTCCGCAAGTCCTTGCGTCTTGAAAAACTTCTCCACATCGACCGCCATCAGCGGGTAGTTCATCTCCGCCGCGTGAGGCGAGTGGCCGTGATTGCGCAGGTCGAGGGCGTAGACATGATATTTCTCCGCGAGCTTCGGGGCGACGCCAAACCAGTTATCCGCCGACCCAAACAGACCGTGCAGCAACACGACCGGTTCGCCGTGCCCGAGTTGTTTGAAGTGAAGCTGCATCGTCCGTGTTAAAGCCGTCCGGTCGCGAGACTGCCCGGACCACTGCGCCTTCGTTCCGGTTTATTCGTCGTCGCGCGTCGGGAACTCGAAGGTGATTTTCCCCTTCTTATCCATCACGAGGAACGCCGGGAACGGCTTGCCGGATTTGGAAACAAACTTTTCCATCACGTCGCTCTTCTTATCCTTCAGAATCTTCGCCGCCTGCACGGCATCAATCGGCTGTTCCAAGATCATTTTACCGATCGGCTTGAAGGTGCAACGCTTCTCCTCCCGCTGCGAATTCTCGCAGATATAACCCGCCTCGGTGTCGAACACCTGGCCGGCGCATTTCGGGCATTTGCCAATGACCGTCTTGCCCGCAAAATCAATCTTCGGTGGCGGCTCTTTGGGCGTCCCCCGACCCTTTTTTTCGCGCGGCTTGAACTCGAAGCCCGTCTTGCCATCCTTCACGATCAGGTACGCCTCGAACTTCCGTTGCGTCTTGTTCGAGACAAAACCCTTGAGCAAATCCGTCTTGCCCTCGGCCAACAGCTTCTTCACCTGCTCCACCGAAATCTCCTGTTGCAGGATGATTTTGCCAGTGCGGAACTTGCACGTCTGTTCGATACCCGCCTGCTTCTCGCAGACGTAGTTCATCCCGCCGTCATAGACATTCGCACCGCACGCCGGGCATTTGCCGAGCGGTTCCTTGCCCGTGAAATCAATCGGCGCCGCGCCCGCGCCATCTTTGCCGCCATTCCCAAAGTCAAACTCCACCTTATGCTCGGCCGTCATCTTGAGCACTGCCGCGAAGGGGAAGCCCTGCTTGCTGCGGAAGCCTTGCAGCGGGCCAATCACCTTGTCCGTAATGATTTTCTCCACCTCTTCCGGCTCAAACATCCGGCTGCACAACGTTTTCCAGAACGCGAAATCGCACTTCACGCACTGGTACTGCTTGTAGCGCTCATGAATCTCCCCGCCGCACTTCGGGCACGGCACCGCCAGCACGCCGAAGTCGCCCGGAATCGTGTCGTACTCGAATTTCTTCGCGCTGTCCACGATGCGGCGCGTCATGTCCGCGATGCCGGCCATGAACTGCTCGCGGCTCACCTTCTTCCGCTGCATTTCCTTCAACTGAAATTCCCAATCGCCCGTCAGCTCCGGCTTCGTCAACTCCGGGATTCCCAGTCCGTTCAACAATTCCATCAGCGAGAACGCCTTCGCCGTCGCCTGCAACTCGCGGCCATTGCGGTGCACGTAATCCTCATAGATTAATCCCTCAATCGTCGCCGCGCGCGTGGCTGGCGTGCCGAGCCCCTTCTCGCTCATCGCCTCGCGCAGTTCATCGTCATCAATCAGCTTGCCCGCGCCTTCCATCGCCGAGAGCAGCGTCGCTTCCGAGTACCGCGCCGGCGGCTTCGTCACGTTATCCTTCACCTCTACGGTCGTGGTCTTGACCGTTTCGCCGGGCTTGACCGGCGCGAGGCTGGGCGTCTCATCGGAATCCGATTGCTTGCCATAGACCGTCAACCAGCCCGGCGACACCAGCACCTTGCCCGCGCTCTTGAAGGGCTCACCCGCCACGCGCGTGATGCGGTTCGTTTCGAGAAATTCTGCCGCCGGATAGAAGATGGCGAGGAACCGCTTCGTCACCAAGTCATACAACTTCGATTCCGGCTCGCTCAAAGACTTCGGCGCCAGCTGCGTCGGGATAATGGCGAAGTGATCCGACACTTTCGCATTGTTAAAGATGCGTTTGTTCGGGTGCACCCAGCCATGCTTCAAGATCTGATCCGCAAAGGCTGAATAGCCCGTCACGCCCTCCAACATCCCCAGCGTCGTCTTCACCGTGCCAATATAATCCTCCGGCAACGCCCTCGAATCCGTTCTCGGATACGTCAAAACCTTGTGCTTCTCATAGAGCGCCTGCGCCAGGCCCAGCGTATTCTTCGCGCTGAAACCGAACCGCGAGTTCGCGTCCCGCTGCAAGCTCGTCAAATCATACAGCAGCGGCGACATCGACGTCGTCGGCTTGCTCTCCTCCGTGACCATGCCGGGTTTGCCCAGGCATTTCGTGCGGATCGCCTCCGCCTGCGCCTGGTCCCAGACGCGTTCCGCCTTCAACTGCTCGTCCTCGTCGCTCTTCGCAAACTTTTCGTCGAACCAGCGCCCCGTATAATTCCCCGCCGCCGCGTCAAACGTCCCGATGACCTCCCAATAATTGCGCGGGACAAACTTCCGGATCTTCGCCTCCCGCTCCACCAAGATCGCCAGCGTCGGTGTCTGCACCCGGCCCACCGTCGTCTTGAAGAAACCACCGAGCTTGGAATTGAACGCCGTCATCGCGCGCGTGCCGTTGATGCCCACCAGCCAGTCCGCCTCACTCCGGCTCATGGCCGCATCCGCGAGCGGCAGCATGGATTCGTCGCTCTTGAGCTGGGCGAAGCCTTCGCGGATCGCGGCCGGCGTCATGGATTGGAGCCAGAGCCGTTGGATCGGCTGCTTCGCCTGGGTGTAACGGACGATATTGCGAAAGATCAACTCCCCTTCCCGCCCGGCGTCACACGCATTGATGAGCGACGTCACATCCTTGCGTTTGATGAGTTTGGCCACCGCGCGCAGGCGCGGCGCCGTCTTCTCGATGGGCGTCAGATCGAAGTGCGGCGGGATGACCGGCAGATGTTTGAAAGTCCATTTGCCGCGCGCCGCCTCCACGCCTTCCGGCGGGACGATGGTGAGCAAATGGCCGACCGCCGAGGTGACCACGAACTGGTCGTTCTCGAAGTAGTCGTCATGTTTTTCGAACTTGCCGAGCGCCTTGCTGATGTCGCTGGCGACCGACGGCTTTTCTGCGATGATGAGAGCTTTTCCCATGTGACGGGCCAATCTTTAAGCCGCATGACGCCCGTTGCGCAACTTAAATTTTTTAGCCGGGCACAAATAAATGACCCTGTGCGAGTCAAAATCCTTCAATTAAAACCTGTCCCCAATGGGTTGAAACCGAGCCGCCATGGCGGCAAAGGTGTCCGCGACAGCGAGCGAATTAATACGGTAGCGGCGTTGGCAGGGCGACGTCATCTCCCTCACCCTGAATCCCTCTCCCGTTGTCTTGATACGATTCCCGGCTGAACCGCCATTTTGGTGCTTGGAAGCCCCTCCCAACTAAAACCGTCCACCTTTGAGTCGTTTCCTCAGCGGACGGGCTAAAAAGGTCTGGTTTTTGAGTTTTTAGCTGTTTTAGGCCACTTTTCACCTATCACCCCCCTTCCGGAACAGGTTCCGCGTCACGCGTGGGATGTTCCGCGTCGCTGGGAACATGTTCCCAGTCGCGCGGGGCATGTTCCGCACCATCCGGGGCCTGTTCCGCGTCGTCCGGAACATGTTCCGCGTCCTCTGGAACCTGTTCCGCACCGCTCGGGGCCTGTTCCGCGTCGCTGGGAACATGTTCCCAGTCGCGCGGGGCATGTTCCGCGCCATGCGGGGTATGCCCCGCGTCATTCGGAGCATGCCCCGTAAGTTGCGGGGTGTGCCCCGCTACTTGCGGGGACTTCCCCGCAGCCTGTGGGGACTGCTCCGCGAGCTTCGGGGTATGCCCCGCGTCGTCCGGGGTCTGCTCCGCGCCACGCGGGGTGTGCCCCGCATGGCGTGGGGTGTGCCCCACGTGAGGGAAAACCGGTCCGGAACCATGAGCCAGCCAGCCACTACCGAAGCTAACGAAGGCCACGCAGGTTGGGACAGTTCACCGGAGATTCTCCGTTCCCTTCGTTCCCTTCTGTTCCAATCGCCTACCCTCCCCGCCTACGCGTGGCCGAAGTGGCGCAGGACCTGATACACAATCAACGCGGCGAAATACGCCAGCCCGGTCATGTAGGCGATCTGGAACAGCGGCCACTTCCAACTGTTCGTCTCGCGCCGCACCACGGCGGTGGTGGAAAGACATTGCGCGGCCAAAATATAGAACACCAACAGGCTCGCACACGTCGCCGTATTGAAAATGGGCGTCCCGTCCGTGCGCTTCGCCGACCGCAACGTGCTGTACAGCGAATTCTGGTTGTTATCCGCCGCATCCTTGCCCACCCCATACACAATGGCCAGCGTCGAGACGATTACCTCGCGCGCCGCAAACGAACTGACGATGCCGATACCGATCTGCCAGTCATACCCCAGCGGTGCGATGACCGGCTCAATGACGTGCCCGATCTTGCCCGCGTAGGAGTTCTGAAGCGAATTCTGGGCGGTCAAATGGTCGGCGGTATCGCGCAAGGCGGCGGCTTGATTCGTGTCACCGGTTTTATCCAGTTGCAACGCCTGCGCCGTCAGCGCCACGGCGGCGGCGGGCGGGCTGGACTTGGGATAATAGGAGAGCGCCCACAAAATGAGGGAGATGGCCAGGATAATGGTGCCCGCCTGCTTCACGAAGATTTTCGCCCGGTCATAAGTGTGCAGCAACGCCACGCGCAACGCCGGCACGCGGTACGGCGGCAGTTCGATCATGAGCGGTTTGCTTTCGCCCGGCAAAATCGTCTTGCGGAACAGCATCGCCATGCCGAGCGCGGCCACCACGCCCACCGCGTAGGCGCCGGTGAAGACGAGCGCGGCCTTCCACGGCGCTTGCGGGAAGAGGAGCGCGGTCACCATGGCATAAACCGGGATGCGCGCGGAACACGCCATGAGCGGCGTCACGAGAATAGTGATGAGCCGGTCACGCGGATTCTCAATCACCCGCGTGGACATGATGGCGGGGATGGCGCACGCGTGGGCGGAGAGCAGCGGCACGAAGGCTTTGCCCGGCAAACCGAGTTTGCGCATGATTTTATCCATCACGAACGCCGCGCGCGAGAGGTAGCCGGTGTCTTCGAGCAGGGACAACGCAAAAAACAAGATGCAGATCTGCGGGAGAAACACGAGGATGCCCCCCACCCCGCCGACGACGCCATCGGAAACGAGGCTTTGCAGATCGCCCGCCGGCAGCTTGGCCGCCGTCCACGATTTGATGCCCGCGAAGAGGTGATCGATCAGCTCCATGGGGATTTGCGCCGCCCAAAAAATCAGTCCGAACAAGCCCACCATGACCGCCAGGAACGCGGCGACGCCAATGACGGGATGCGTAAAGTAATCGTCCAGCTTGTCCGTCCACACGGAGCGCTCGACAATGGCGGCGTCCATGACGCGCGTGGATATCTGCTCGGTCCATTCGTACCGCGCTTGAAAGGTACAGCCGCTGCACCCGGCGCAATGCGGGTCCACGTGATCCACCGACTCGGGCATGGCCCCCGCGACGAGGCGGTTCAGCTCCGATTTTAATTCGTCGATGCCCTCCCCATTCCGTGCAGAGACGGGCACGACGACGCAGCCCAGCTCTTCGCGCAGCTTGGCCACGTCAATGCGGATGCCATCGCGCCGCGCCATATCCATCATGTTCAAGGCGACGACGACGGGACACTTAAGCTCGAGCACCTGGCTCGCAAGGAAAAGGTTCCGCTCCAGATTCGTCGCGTCCACAACGACGAGCGCGGCGTTCGGGGCGGTATGGTCGAGCTTCCCTTGCAACGCGTCGGACGCGAGCTTTTCATCGGGCGACTGGCTGTCGAGACTGTAAAGCCCGGGCAAATCAATGACGACGATCTGTTTCTTATCAAGGTGCAACCGGCCGACTTTGCGTTCCACGGTGGTGCCCGGGAAGTTGGCGGTCTTGGCGCGCAAGCCGGTCAGGGCGTTGAACAAGGTGGTCTTGCCGGCATTGGGATTGCCGACCAGCGCGAGCGTAAAGGCGTGGTGCTGCGCCGCGTCGGAGACCGGAGCGGAGGGTTCGTGACACTCGCTCATGCCGGGTGATCTTCCCGCATGGCGCAGTGACCGGGCTGGCAGATTTCCACACGTACCCGCGCCGCCAGCTCAGCCGAGATACCCAGCCGCGAACCGAAGATTTTCAGGATGAGGGGATTCCCGGCGCGCACGAGTTCGACCCGGCGGCCCACGCAAACGCCCAGGGTTTTCAGGCGATTGGTATCCTCATCGTCGGTGGCCACACTGCGCACAACGGCACAGACGCGCGGTGGTAATTCATCCAGCCGCACAGTGGGGACAGGTTGGGCAATGGTCGTCACAACGCTCACAAAATAATCCGAACCAGAGTCAAGTCAACCCCGCGACGGGCGGAGGTTGACGCCAGCCGAGCCGGCAAACGGGTTGTTTTCAAGCAATTATCTTAGCGCAGACGGAATTGAGGCACTGCCGGTGGCTTGCGATTTGTTGTCGGCCAATTGCACTCCGCGTTCAAGGAGGATTGATAAAGCAGAGGTCATCCGGCAGATTGGGCAGGTGAAGATTTACTATTTATTGGCCCTGACGCTGGCGTTGCTCACCGGTTGCAGCAAGCCGGACGCCTCCACCACGCTGAATCCGCCCCCGACGATCGACGATCTGCTCCCGAAGCAGGCGCAACCCAAGCTGCCCACCATGAAAATCTACCTGGGCGCCGAAACGTTTGACACGGAACTCGCGCTAACGGAGCGGGAGGAAATGACTGGCATGATGTTCCGCACCAATATCCAGGAAACTGACTCGATGCTGTTCGTCCTGCCCGAGCCGCAGCGCGCGAATTTCTGGATGAAGAACTGCCCTGAGTCGATTTCATGCGCGTACATCACGGGCGATGGCGTGATTCAGGAAATTCATCACCTCGAAAAGAACGATACCAACGGCGTCCAGTCCGCGCGCGAGGATATCCAGTTCGTTTTGGAAACGCGCGAGGGGTGGTTTGGCCGGCACAATATTGCTCCGGGCACGGTGATCACGTCGGAGAAGGGATCGCTCGCGCAAACCTTTTTGCAGCGGCGCTGAGTGTTATTTAACGGCGGCCAACACTTGGAGTTTGTCGTTCAACTCCGCCTCCGACAAGAGCCCGGTCGTGCGGTCGGCGAGCTTGCCATCCTTGAAGAAGAGCAACGTGGGGATTGCCTGTATCTGGAAGTTCTGCGCCAGCCCGGGAGACTCGTCAACGTTGACCTTGTAGAACTTAATCTTGCCGGAAAACGCACCCGCCGCAGAATCCACGAGGGGCGAAAGCTGGCGGCACGGGCCACACCAAGTCGCGTAGAAATCCACGACGACCGCGCCCGCGGCACCGGTGACCTGCTCGGCAAATTCGCCCTGGGTGAGATGCTTAACGTTCGCGGTGGACTCGTTCATGGCGGCGGGCTTCTCGCAGCCGACGGCGAACAGGAGGGCTAAGGCAATCGCGACGAAATAGTTGGCTGGCAAGCGGAGGCGCATGGTTGGAATCTAACCGCCATCGGCTGGCGCGCAAAACATTTTTTAGCGCCAATGTATTTGCGAAATTCCCATTCCAGCTTAGGATGCGGCCATGCTGTCGCTCGAACATCTGGCGGGGTTGCTGGAGCAAAACCGCGCCGCCTCCAACGCCCGGGTTAAGGAATTTTCCATGGGCGGCCGGAAATTTGCGTTTAATGTTTCGCCCGCCATCATGGGGGTGGTCAACCTCTCGACGGATTCGTGGTACCGCGAGAGTGTCTGCCTGTCGGCGGACGCGGCGGTTCAGCGCGGCAAAGTTCTGGCGGCGCAGGGAGCCAATATCATTGATGTCGGAGCGGAATCCACGCTCGCCCACGCCGCCCGCGTCGGCAACGCCGCGCAAAAGTCCAAGTTGATACCGGTCATCAAGGGATTGCGCGCGGAAAAGATTCTGG
The DNA here is from genome assembly GCA_903865745.1 of uncultured Verrucomicrobia subdivision 3 bacterium. Taxonomy (GTDB): domain Bacteria; phylum Verrucomicrobiota; class Verrucomicrobiia; order Limisphaerales; family UBA11358; genus UBA11358. The sequence goes on from CAIPKV010000061.1 coordinate 35,531, forward strand.
TGTCCGTCGAGACGTATTCACCCGCCGTCACCCGCGCCAGCCTGGAAGCCGGCGCGAACCTCTTGAACCTGACCGGCACGACGGCCTCCAAGGATATTTACAAGCTGGTCGCCGCGCATGATGCCGCCGTAATCATCTGCTATGTGGCCGGCAAGAATGTCCGTGAGGTCGGGGACTTTGATTTGGGCGCGGATCCGATTCCGATGCTGCGGGATTTCTTCGCGCGGCAGATCGAAATCGCGCAGCACAACGGGGTGGAGAAGATTTTCATAGACCCCGGCCTCGGCTTTTATTACCGCAACCTGCAGGACAGCGCCGTGCGGGTCCGCCACCAGATGAAAGTTTTCCTGAACACGTTCCGCCTGCGCGAGCTGGGCTTTCCCGTGTGCCACGCGCTGCCCCACGCGTTTGAGTTTTTCGGTGAAGAGGTCCGGTGTGCCGAGCCATATTTCGCCGTTCTAGCGGCGCTCGGTAAAACTGATTTGTACCGCACGCACGAAGTGCCCCGCATCAAAGCGGTGCTGGACACACTTAAAGCTTTCTAGAGGTGTTTCGGCGGCAGAAAAAAACGCCTTCTTCTTCTGACTTTGTAATCCATTGGCCGGCAATTTCCAGGCCGTGGCGCTCAAGTAATTTTCGCGCGCGCGCCGGCGTGTAGCGGTAGGAAAAGAACAGCCGGATGGATTCACCACGCGCAAAGCAAAATTCTTCACCAATAACTTTAATCTTTCTAGTGCGTTGGAAATGAAATCTTGCAACCACGCGCTGCAAACCCAGCCCACCAGTCTCGGTCGTGAAAAGCAATTCGCCATCTCGTGGCTCAACGCCAAGATCAAACAGAAAGGCCGTGAGCCAGTCGCGCGTGAGCGGGTTGTCGTATTGCGGAAGAATCTTCTTCATGCCCGCACCGTAATCGTCACCGGGCGCGAGATTGGCGCTAAAGAGCAAATAATCATTTGGACGCAATAGACTCGCAAGCTTAGGCAGAATTTCGCGCGGCTCAAAATTTGGAATCATGCCGAAGAAAGTGACGAGTGATGGGCGACGAGTAATTAATTCAGCGGGCAAATCAGTTGCAGTTACGAGATCGCAGACAAATGGAAAACATTTTTCCTGCGACAACAAATCAAGCGCGGCTCGGCGTGCGACAAGGACCATCGCGACACTGACATCGCACGGCGCGTAGGAAAATCTTTTGCCAGCCAGTCGCAATTGTTTCATCAATTGCACGTCTTTCTGTCCGCCACCACAGCCAAGACCAATGACATGAACCTGCCGCGCTTTTATTATTTTAGCAGCGGCAGCAAATGCCTCGTCGTAGGTTGCAAGGCAGTTATCGTCATAGCGAGCTGGCGAGTGAACCTCGTGCAATGCGAGCCATTTCTGGGTCTGTTTGACGCTGTCGTAGTGAAACTTGTGGTTCACACGCCGCGTGCGCAGCGAAGCCAGCAAATCACGCCGAACATTTTCGGGAAACTGGCTAGGGTGAATCGCAACTTGGACGCTGGCGGTCATGCGCGATTATTTCTGCGGGAAGATCTGGTAAAGCAAAAGGTAAATCACCACGCCGGTAACGGAAACATACATCCACAACGGCCAAGTCCACCGGGCAATTCTTTTGTGAGCCTCGAAGTTTTGTTTCTTTGCCCGCCAAAGCGTCATTAGAATCAGCGGCACAATGGCGGCGGCGAGAATCGTGTGTGTCGCTAAAATCGTCAAGTACACCGGACGAAACCACGCAGGCTCAACGAAGTGCGTGATGGTTTTGACCGTGAGGTGGTAGGTCAGGTAGCACCCGAGAAAAATCGTCGATGTGCAAAACGCACAAACCATGCAGTTGCGATGGGCGATTTTATTTCCGCGCTTAATGAATAAAAACCCAAGCGAAAGGAAAATAGCGCTCAGACCGTTGAGCGTGGCGTTAACAGCAGGCAGGTCGTGGACATTCATGGTTCAAGTTCGAGCTGATGGATAGACTGCAATATTCTAGGCTGGACGGAGTTCGTCCAGTCCACGCTGTCGCCACCAGTCTCAAAAAATCCCCGCAAACGAGAGTGTTTGTCCACAATGACAAATATAGTTGTGTGGATGAATAAGTCAGCGACGCTTTTCTGGTCTTCGAGTTTTACAGGCACGGCGCTCAATTTTAGGCTACCGCTGGCGAGTGCGGCGATTTCGCCTTTCGTACCGGTGAGAAAAGTCCAACGGTTGGTATCGGCATTAAAACGCTCGGCGTATCTTTTCAGGACGGCCGGCGAGTCAAAGTCTGGGTCAGTCGTCAGCGTGACCAGCTTGGCGCTGCTCTCAGATGGCAAAAGATTTTGCAAAGAGCGCATCTGGCCGGTCATTCGCGGGCACGGACCGGCACAGCGCGTAAAAATGATGTCGGCTACCCAAACGTGGTTTGTAAAAGCTGCTAGCGTTACCAATTGACCATCCTGATTGGTCAAAGTGAAGCCTGCGACGGGGCCGATGACGCGGAGTAGCTGCAGATGACGGCTGCGGTTGACCTGCAAAAAAGAAATTAGTAAAGCCAACCCGAGTAAGCCGGTGACAAAGCCGAAACCCACCCAAATGGTGCGCTGTGGGGACTGGCGAAGTTCCGTCATAAAGATTATAGAGTATGCACTGAAAACGATTTACTGCAAGCTGGCGGTCACTGAGACAAACCGGATAACCGGTGAAAAAACTTTTTTTGGCTTACCCAAAACTTTAAACTTCCGCCGTGTCACTCAAACTTGGCGATAAAATCATTCTGCCCATCCATGACCTCGCTTTTGGCGGTGAAGGGGTTGGACGCGTAGATGAATTTGTGGTTTTCGTGCCGTTCGTCATCACTGGCGAAACTGTTGAGGTGGAAATATCCGAGGTGAAAAAGAATTTTGCCCGGGCAAAGTTACTGCGAATTGTCACATCGTCGCCGGAACGAGTCACGCCGGAATGCCGATACTTTGGCACATGCGGCGGTTGCCAATATCAGCATATAAATTATTCAGCGCAATTACGCTACAAGCACAAGCAGATTACGGATTTATTCAAACGAGTTGGGAAAATTTCCCGTGATATGGTTGCGCCTGTTATACCGTGCCCCGCACCTTACGGTTATCGTAACCGCATCATGATCCGAAGCCAGTGGAATGGTCCGGCAAAGAAGTTGGAAATAGGCTTCATCCGCACTGACAACAAATTTGTCGAAGACATAACAGAGTGCAAGATCGCCGAACCGGTCCTGAACGAGCAGATTACGGACGTCCGCGCCAATCCACCGCCAAAAGGTGGCATCAAGGTAGTGCTCCGCGTCCAGCCGGAAAACTGGGAAGTACCACGCGACTCTTTCTTCCAAAACAATTTTTTCTTGTTACCTAAGCTCGTCGAGACCGTGCGCCACTTTTTGCAGACTGGCGGCGCAAAGCATCTAATTGATTTGTATTGCGGCGTGGGCTTTTTTGGTATCGAGTCAGCAAGCGTAGTGGATTCGTTCGTTGGCGTCGAATACGACCAATTAGCCATTAGCGCAGCTAGGCAAAACGCTGCGTCACGCAAAATTAACAATGGCGAGTTTGTCGCAGCGAAAGTGGAAGCTATCCTACCGGAGTTGTTGCTGCGGTTTTCAGCGGAGAAGACTGCAGTGATTCTTGATCCACCGCGCAAGGGCTGCTGGCCGGAGACATTGGAATTACTACGGCAGACTGGGCCAAAACAGGTAATTTACGTCTCGTGCCATCCGGCGACAATGGCTCGGGATTTGAACATTTTGTGTGTGGATGGTGTCTTTCAACTCGCTCGTGTGCAACCGCTGGACATGTTTCCGCAAACGCAACATGTCGAGTGTGTGGCGGATTTGCGCCGACGAAACTGAACTTGCCAAAAGGCGGTTCTTCGATTCAACTGGAGGGCTCTGATGGCAACAAATAATCAAACCGACCCGCGAAAACATTTTGCGCCGCGGTTCATGCCTTGGCTGATCGCGCTGGCGATGCTGACAGTCTATGGTCTGACGCTTAACCACTGGGTAACGCTGGCAAACATCCTGCCAGTGGCAAAGGTTTGCGGCTTCACTTGGCAGCCAGAATTTTTAAGTCCGCTGACATTCCTATTCACCTACCCTTTCCACTGGCTACCTGTAGCGAAAATCCCAATTGCGCTTAACTGGTTTTCAGCAATTTGCGCAGCTGCGACCTTGGGACTGCTAGCACGATCGGTATCAATTCTTCCACATGACCGCACGGAGGCGGAGCGTGTGCGCGAACGCAGTGATTTTGCATTCATAACAACGGGCACCGCATGGTTTCCCCCGCTCCTGGCAGCGGCGTTATTAGGATTAGAATTCGGTTTCTGGCAACACGCAACGAGTTTCACCGAGGAAGCTCTAAACACTCTAATTTTCGCAATTATCGTCTGGCTGCTACTCGAATTCCGTTTGGACGAATGGATGGGGCGACTTTACCTCGCCGCAGCTATATATGGTGCGGGACTGACGAATAATTGGGCCTTAGTTGGCTTTCTTCCGGTATTTGTATTAGCAATACTTTGGCTGCGCGGGTTGGAATTTTTTAACCTGCGCTTTCTCATCCGCATGACCTTATGCGCCATGGTGGGAATGCTTTTCTTTCTCTTGCTGCCCATCGTGCAAAAAATATCCGGAAACCTTGGTTTGAGTTTCTGGGAAACACTCAAGCCTGCGTGGCGTCTGGACTGGCAAGTCGTAAAATCTATCGGCAGCGGCGGCGTGCGGCATGACATAATCATCATGTCAGCAACAACTTTCCTGCCATTATTGATTATGGCGATTCGTTGGAACGCTAATTTCGGTGACAACAGCCGTCTCGGTGCCCTTTTTTCCAACTATATGTTCCATGGCGTCCACGCAGTGCTTTTCACCGTGTGCGTATGGGTAATGTTCGACCCGCCGTTCAGTCCCAGCCAACTGAGCATGGGTATGCCGGCACTGACGATGTATTATATGTCCGCACTAGGTGTGGGCTACTATTGCGGCTATTACCTTCTGATCTTTGGTAAAAAAGCCGTTCCGACCCGGCGCAATCCAAAACCCATGCCAGCACTACCCGGCAAGTATAATTTGTTTTCTCCATTAATTTACTGGGGCGTTTATGTGGCGGCGGCAATGGCGATCGGTACACTTATCTACAAAAACCTCGCACCCATCCGCGCCCTTAACGACCACACGTTGCTCAATTATGCGCAGTTCATAGAGCAAGGACTGCCTGCTGGTGGTGGTATTTTGATGAGTGATGCGGAGGCCGCAGATTACGGCCAGCATACCCGCACCTTGCTCATGCAAGCGGCCCTAGCCCGCAGCGGCCGCGCAAAGGATTTTCTAGTGGTTGACACACAGTCCTTGAACTGGGCGCCGTATCAGCGATACCTCCACAAGATTTATCCACAGAAATGGCCGAAGGCGGTTGATGATAAGGACATGGGCAGTGTCAAACCGCTGGCAATCTTAAACACGTTAAGCTCGCTTGCCAAAAGCAATACTCTCTACTACCTCAACCCTAGTTTTGGCTACTATTTTGAACTGTTTTATCAGGAACCACACGGCTTGACTTATCGGCTCAAAAGCCTCCCGGAAACCACACTCATCCCCCCAACATTGTCCGCTGACTTACTCACCGAGAACCAGAAATTCTGGGGCCAATTTGCGCAAACCGAATTGCAGCGGCTTTCAAAGTCGTTAATTCCACGCCACCCGTGGGACCTTGCCAACACGGCCGACTGGCTTCTCATGCACTTGCACGACCAGTCGGTAGTCAACCCCAACGTCCTACTCGTTGCCGGCTATTATTCCCGCGCGCTTGACTACTGGGGCGTTGAACTTCAGCGTGCGGGGCAACTCAGTGCCGCAGCCACCTGCTTCACCAATGCGCAAAGCCTCAACCCCGACAATGTCGCCGCCACCGTCAACCTTGAGTTCAACCAATCCCTGCAAGCCGGCACGCCCGCCACCATCGCGCCAGAAGGAATTTCTTCCGACCAATTCGGCAAGTATCGCAACTGGAACTCGGTGCTTAACGCCACTGGACCGTTTGACGATCCCAGCTTTGTCTTTGCCAATAGTGTGCTAGTCGCCCGAGCTGGCCTCATGCGCCAAGCCGTCGCGCCCTTCGCTCATCTTCGGCAGCTAGACCCTTACAATCTCCCCGTCCGCCTCTGGCTTGCTCAACTTTATCTTGCCAGTCGGCTCCCTGACCGTGCCCTAGAAGCTCTGCACGACCCCAAAAATCACCCGCAGAGTTTTTCGCTCAGTGAAACTAACTCCACCGAATTCAACCTCCTTTCTGCCGCCGCTCATTTCCAAAAGAATGAGGTATCGCGTGGAATCGAACTCTTTGAACTAGAAATTTCTCGGCACCCAACCAACGCAGTCTTACTTACCACTGCCACTCGCGTCTATTTCATGAACGGCCTTTACAGCAACGCCCTCCACGTCATTGACCGGCAGCTCGTGCACACCCCTGACGATCCTCAGTGGCTATTCGGCCGGGGTTTCGCCCACCTCCAACTCGGCGACTACCCGCAGGCTATCCATGCCTTCAGCCGCGTGATGGACTTGACCACCAACAATCCCACCGCGCGCTTCAACCGCGCCTTGGCTTACTTGAAGAGCGACCAACTCGATCTTGCCCGCGCGGACTACAGCCAATTGCAGACCACTTATACCAATTCCTTTCAGGTCAGCTACGGTCTTGGTGAAGTAGCCTGGCGCCAACATAACACCAACGAAGCCGTCAAAAATTTCCAGCTTTATCTCGCCACCGCCCCCACCAATTCGGCGGAAATCAAAATCATTCGCGACCGCCTGACCCAGCTCCAGAAAAAATAGCGCGCCATGCGCGTCACTCACATCATCACCCGGCTCGTCATTGGCGGCGCGCAGGAAAACACCCTTGCAACGATCCGTGGTCTTCGCCTCAAGCCCGACGTCGAAATTAAATTGATTGCCGGCCCGACCATCGGTCCCGAAGGTTCGCTCGAAGCTGAGGCGCGCAACATCTTTTCAGACCAACCGGCTAATTTCACCATCTTCCCTGAACTCGTCCGCCCCGTACATCCGCTTAAAGATTTCATCGCGCTGAGTAAGCTTGAAAAACTTTTACGCGAACAAAAACCTGACATAGTCCACACTCATAGCGGCAAGGCCGGCATTCTCGGGCGACTCGCCGCCAAGCGCGCTGGCACCCCCACAATTGTTATCCATCACATCCACGGTCCCTCCTTTGGCAACTTCCAAGGCGCATTCGCCAACCTCGTCTTCACCGCCGCCGAGAAATACGCCGCCAAAGTCACCGACCATTTCTTCTGCTCCGCCAGCGCGATGACCCAACTTTATCTCGCCGCCGGCATCGGCCAGCCGGAAATGTTCACGCGCATCTTCAGCGGCTTTGATCTCCAACCGTTCCTTAACGCCAAGAACGACCCTGCACTGCGCCTAAAGCTCGGCCTTGCGGAAAACCATTTCGTCATCGGCAAAATCGGCCGCCTCTTCCAGCTCAAAGGTCACGCCGATCTCATCACCGCCTTTGCAAAGATCCTACCAAACGTACCCCACGCCCGCTTACTTCTGGTTGGCGACGGCGCCTTGCGCAGCGATCTCGAAAGCCAGGTTCGCCGCCTCGGCCTCAACGGCAAAGTCATTTTTTCCGGCCTCGTGCCGCCGTCCGAAGTCGCGCGCTACGTCGGCATCATGGATTGCCTGGCCCATCTTTCCTATCGCGAGGCCTTATCCCGTGCCTTGCCGCAGGCGTTAGCCGCCGGCAAGCCCGTGGTCGCCTATGACTTTGATGGCGCCAACGAAGTCTGCCTCGATAACCAGTCTGGCTTCATCGTGCCTACCGGCGACACCGCCGCCGCTGCTCAAAAATTGTTGCAACTCGCCCACGACCCCGCGCTCCGTCAACGACTTGGTCAAGCCGGCGCGTCCTTTGTGAAGGATAATTTCTCCATCGAAAAGATGGTTAACGACCAATACACTATTTATCAGAAACTAGCCGCCGAACGCGGCCGCGCGCGTGACCTTTCCCTTTAACTTCTTCATCGCCGCCTTTGCGGGCGCGCTTGCAACCTCGTTAGTCGCGTTGCCGATATGGCGAAAATGGTGTCTGCGCACTAACCTCGTGGACGACCCCGGTCACCGCAAGATTCACACCTCACCCATTCCGCTGGCAGGCGGTTTCGCGGTGCTGACGGGAATTCTCCTACCCCTCGGAGTCGGTGCAATATTGTTGAAGCTTGGCATCGTAAATATCTCCGCCGGCTCCGCCATTCTCCACGGGCTTGACCGGCGCGCACTCGAACTTACCGTGCTCGCACTGGGCGCGGTTGCCATCACCTTGCTCGGCTGGCTCGATGACAAACACGAGTTGTCCGCGCTGCCGAAGTTTATTGGCCAGATTCTCATCGCCATCGCCGTTGCCGCCGCGTGCAAGCGCATCACGCTCTTTGTTCCCAGCGCCGTTTTTAGTTATGCCGTTACGGTGCTTTGGCTCCTCACGGTCATCAACGCCTTCAATTTCATGGATAACATGAATGGTCTTTGCGCCGGTCTGGGTGCCATCGGCGCGTTTCAATTCGCGCTGATCGCGGCCGCCAAGGGTGAATATCTCGTCGCCATTACCGGCTTTCTGATGTGCGGTGCGCTCGTTGGTTTTCTCCCTTGGAATTTCCCGAACGCCCGTGCTTTTCTCGGCGACGCCGGCAGTCATCTCGCCGGTTACCTCCTCGCCGTGATGGCGATTCTTCCTCATTTCTATACCAAGCTTGCGCCCCATCCGCTCGCCGTTCTCGCGCCGCTGTTGGTACTGGCAATTCCTTTGGTTGACCTCGCGCAAGTGAGTTTGTTCCGTACGTTGAACCGGAAACCATTCTGGATTGGCGATACGAACCATCTCTCCCATCGCCTTGTGCGTGCCGGCCTCAGCCGGACACAGGCAGTCCTCCTGCTTTGGCTGATTGCCGCCGTGATGGGCGCTTTCGCGAACTGGCTTTGAGGTCAAAGCCTTAGCCGCCTCACCGTCCGCGTCTCGAAAAAGTCCCGTGATTGCTCGCCTTCAATAACGGACGCTGCGACGTTGGCAGCATTGAACCCGATGTCTTGAACATCGGCTTTGCCTCCGGTTGGGGTGAATCTTTTTGACGCGACGATTGCGCATGTCCCCCCTGCCCGCGCGAATCCGGCCGACGCGACGACTGCGAACGCTCGTCCGAACGCTGCGAATTCTTCCACGGCGATTTGCCCGAAGACTGCGACGACGGCCGCTTACCCTCCGGCCGATACGACGAAGGCCGCTTCTTTTGCTGACCTTGCTGCGGGCGCGGAGGCGCGGGCCGCAGCGGTTGCGGGCGCAACGGCGCCGGCTTGGAATCTTCCTGCGCGAGACAGAAATCCACCTGCTTCTTAAAACTGTCCACCTTCGCCACCTGCACCAGCAGTTTATCGCCGAGCTTGATCACGCGCCGCGTGCGGCGGCCCACCAGATTGCGGCGGCGATCATCGAACACATAGAAGTCATCTTCGATGGTTGAGAGCGGCACCAGCCCGCTCATCGCCAGACCCGTCACGTCCACGAAGAAACCGAAGTTCCGCACGTCCGTCACCAGCGCGGGATACTTAATCGGCTCCCCGGATTCAAGTTGCCCCTTCAAGAATGCAAACAACTTCACGTCCTTGCTATCGCGCTCCGCATCCGCCGAGTTGCGCTCCGTCACCGAAATATGTTCGGCCACCTCCTTGAGCGCCGATGCCTTCGCCGGTTGTTTATCGAACAGCGCGCGGTGCACCACCAGATCCGCGTAGCGCCGGATGGGCGACGTGAAATGCGTATATTTTTTCTTGGCCAACCCATAATGCCCCAGCGGCTCCACCGAATAACACGCGCGCATCAGCGATTTCAGGAACCCAATCTTCAAGGCCGACCCAATCGGCAGCGTCCCCAGCTTCGCCAGCAGTTTTTGCACCTCGGAAGCCTGGCTCAGATTCCCGCACTGCACGTTATGCGCCAGCACTTCCTGGCGATACTCCTGCAAGCGCCGCGCCTCCGGCTCCTCGTGCACGCGATAAATCGCGGGCGTGCGCTGACTCATCAGCTTCGTCGCCACCGCCTCATTCGCGAGCAGCATGTACTCCTCGATCAGCTGATGCGACACGTCATTCTCATGCTTTTCAATCCGCAAAATCTTCCCCTGCTCGTCCAAACGAATCTTCGTTTCCGGGAAATCCAAATCCAGCGACCCGTTCTTAAAGCGATGCTTGCGAATCTTCTGCGCCAGCTGATGCGCCGCATGCAACATCGCCTCAATCGGATTATCCTCCTCCGGGTCACGCTGCAAAATCGCCAGCACCTGCGCATAAGTGAACCGCCGCTGCGAATGAATCACCGCCGCATGGAATTTCGTGCTCAGCACCCGCCCATCCGCCGACACCAAAAACTCCACGCACTTCGTCAGGCGATCCACATTCGGCTTGAGCGAGCACAACTCATTGCTCAGCGCCTCCGGCAGCATCGGGATCACGCGGTCCACCAGGTACGTCGAGTTGCCGCGCTTCCGCGCCTCCTCATCCAGCGCCGTGCCGGGCTTCACATAGTGCGACACATCCGCGATATGCACCCACAACCGCCATTGCTCCGCCGAAACCGGCTCCAGACAAATCGCATCATCGAAATCTTTCGCGTCGTCCGGGTCAATGGTCACCACGTTATGCGCCCGACAATCCAGCCGGCCGGCCAGATCCTGCGCGTGAACCACATTGCCAATCGCGTGCGCCTCCGCCAGCACCGGTTTGGGGAAATGGAGCGGCAAGTTATATTGGCGCAGCACCGACAGCATATCCACGCCCTCCGCATCCGGCGCGCCGAGCACCTCGATGATTTCGCCCTCCGGATTCGCATTGCGCTCCTCCCATTCGCGGAGTTCCACCACCACCTTGTCGCCGAGATTCGGACGACAGCCCACATCGCGCGGCGGCGTCACATAGACATCATGCGGGATGCGCGGGTCATCCGGAATCACGTAGAGAAAGTTTTTACTTTGCGCCAGCGTGCCGACCAGTTGCGTGCGGCGCCGTTCCAAAATGCGCACCACCGTCCCCGTCTCAGTATCGCCCGGTTGAAACCGTTTCCCGTGCGAATCCCGGCGCACCAGCACGCGATCCTCGTGCAAGGCCGTGCCCGTAGCGCTCTCCGCAATGGCAATCTCCTTCAAGGTCGCGTCGTCCGGCTGCAAAAAACCTTTCCCCGCACGGTTCATGCGAATGCGCCCCGGAATCAGGTCCGCATCCCGCGACGCCACATAGCGATTCCCCTTGATGCGCGCGATTTCCCCCGACTGTTCGAGTTTGCCGAGGGCGAGTTGCAATTCCTGTTGTTGGTTCGGGGCGCAGTGGAGCAAGGCCAGCAGTTCCGGCACATTCGCCGCCACGTATTCTTTCTGGGCCAGCAACTGGAGGATTTGTTCTCTCATGGCTAACGACTATGGCACAAAGCCCCGCCGCATACGACTGGATAATTTTCGGCACACCGGAAACGGTTTTAGCCACAGATGCCCACAGATGAAACACAGATGAGGGGAGAACCATTTTACCCGCAGATTACGCAGATTTTCGCAGAATGATTTGCGTTCAGGTTAATCGGCGGGCATCTGTGAAATCTGCGGGCAAAGCCGGTGCCGCCGCCTGATTGCCTCGTTTCGGTTCAAAACCACCGGAAATCTTAGTTTTACCACGCTTTACCCCAAAAATAGCAACGACTTCCGCGACGCCAGTAGGTAAGTCCGTGATCAAAGTAGGTACTTTCATCTCAACAGTACCTACTTCTGTCATCAAATTACCTACTTTCAACCCGCCAGTACCTACTGCCACGTCCAAAGTACCTACAGATGCCTCGCCAGTACCTACTGGCAGACCGGACTTACCTACTTTCGTCACGAAAGTACCTACTTCCGTCTCGCCAGTACCTACTTGTGTCCCGCTTTTACCTACCGGCGACGCTCTTTTAGACACGTTTTTGGAGGCTTTATGAGCCTTTGCACCTTCATTGACATGCACTTATGACTCTTTAGACCGACCAAAAACGGCTTCAATAATAAATGAAGTATTAGCTCGCTACTTCAGACAAACAGCCGCAAGGTCAGTGATAAGCCAAATTCCAAACAAAAATATATGACTCTCCAAATCGCCCCCATCCACGTTTCCCTCGCCTTCGCCCAGTTTGGTGATTTAGATACCGTCAAGTTTGCGAAGGGCGTCGTCAAGCTGATGGGTGAAAATATCGTGCTCTTTGCCGACCCCACCGTGCCGCTGATTAGCATCAGCGCGGCAATCCTGTCGTTTGAGACCGCCATCACCGCCACGCAACAACAAGGGACCGCTGCGACCGAAGATAAAAACATCAAAAAGGCGTTACTCGTTAATCTCCTCCGCACCCAAGCGGGCTACATCCAAGCCTTACTCGGTCTCACTGAAGCGACCGTACTCCTCTCCGGTTTTACCGTCGCGAACATCGGCCATCATGCAGCGGTTGTCCTGGTCCCACCGGTCATTCTCGGCCTCAGCAATCCCGCGAGCACCCAAATCGGCGTCTCCCTCCAAGGTTCGCCCGGCGCGACCGGCTATGATTTACGAGCCAGCGTGGATGGCGCCCCGCCTGTCCCCTGCGGTCATTATTCCTCCACGCGCGGCATCGTTATTCTCGGCTGCAAACCCGGTTCCACGCTGGCCATCCAAGCGCGCGCCTGCGCGGGTAATAATCAAGTCAGCGCCTGGAGCGATCCCGTCAGCCACATGTCCACGTGAAGCGGGGGCGGCGAGGTGATTGGTTTTATCGGGGAAGTCCGCCCTCACCCTAGCCCTAACCTCTGCTGGTTTTTGCACTGTTCTATAGAAGTAGGCAGCGATGAATAGGTTATGTCAATTTCTCCATTGCCGATTATGATCTTTTCGATGAGGGCTTCGACATTTTGCCGCTTCTCTGCCGGCGGCATTTTTGGCCACCTTTTGTGCAAAGAATGGGACTCGTTCAAAACGTCATCCGCGGACAGCTTGTTTATCTTCAATAAATCCACCTCAGCTTCCAGCTTTGGTAGTCGGGAGTTCAACTGTTTCATCTGTTCTTCGGCGGGCGCGTAAAGGTCTCGGAAACCGTCGCCGGAAATCTGCTTGTTCAAATACAACTGGTGCGTCTGGTGCATTTCCTCCCGCACTTTCTGAATCTCCCGCTGGTGGACTGCCAGCAAGGCGGACTTTTCCGCCAGATTCTTTTCCGCCGCCTGCAAATGGCTGGCAATCCGCCCGGGCTGTCCAAAAAACGTCTTCAATTCCGAAAGGATGACGTTTTCCAAATCCACAATCGCAATCTTGTTGCAGCATTTCCGGCAAAAGTATTTTGGGCTGTTGGCGGCAACATACATTTTATGACCGCACGAACAATGTGCCAGGCCGCTAAACAGATGCACCGGCGGCTTGCCGGGCTTTTTATATGCCTTCAATTGTGCGGCGATGATTTCGTTTACCTGATTCCATAAATCTTCGGTAACAATCGGCGGACATTCGACCCGACCCCATTCGCTTTCCGGTTTGAGTTCGGTGCGCCATGTTCCAATCAGACGCATGGTGTTGAACACATATACGCCCTTGGCGCTGGATTCATTCAATATGCGTTCTATGGAAGTGTCCCGCCAAATGTTTCCCTTGCGCGTGCGATAGCCGGCGGCGTTAAGTTCTTTGGCAACTTGTCCCTTGCGGCGAAACTTTAAAAATAATTCGTAGGCTTTGCGGCGGATGGCGGCTTCTTCGGGTTTGATGACCAGCTTGCGATCTTTCCATTCGTAGCCATAGGGCGATGTGCCATTGATGGACTTGCCGAGCTTGGCGCGAGTCAACACCGACGCGTTAACACGTTCGGTGATTTCCTCCCGCTCCCACTGTGCGAACACGCCCAGCAGATGAAAAAACATCCGGCCACCGGCGGTGCTGGTGTCAATCGCCTCGCTCAAAGAAATCAAGTCGGCATCATGCTTGTTAAAGAAATCTGAAAAATCTTCCAGTTCGCGGCGGTTGCGGGACAGGCGGGCGAGCTTGGAAAAAACGAGGCCGGTGATATGGCCGCGTTCAACATCCTTCATCATGCGCCGGGCTTCCGGGTTTTGCATGACGGCTTTGCCGCTTTGCCCGGCCAAATTATAAAGCTCTCTGACCTCCCAGCCCCGGCTCTTGGCGTAGGCGCGGGCGCGCTCTTCGTGGTGTTCGGGGCTGTCCCCTTTGGCCTGGTCTTCGGTGCTGACGCGAATCCAGATGCCAACCGGCTTGTTCAAGGCATGGTTGTCCTTCATACACTACTTCTTGGCAAAGAACGAAAGCTGAATCAAGCACGAATTGAAATTTTCTGAAATACAAATTACGCAAACAAAAAACCGGCACACGCTGGCATTGTGCCGGTATTTCGCCTCTCTAAATTAAGCAAGGCCGCCTTGCGCGTCGGCGATGATGCTCTTGATTAACTGCGCGTCCCGGCCTTTGACTTTCTTGCCGGCTCCGTCGCCCCAATCTAAAAACCAAAACTCAACCCCGCCGCCGTCTTGGTCGTAATAGCGGAATTCTTCGGCGGGGCCGCCCCACGAAATTTGATAGCGCCAATAGCCCGGATGTATGCCGAAAGTGTCCGCCGCCACCCGGTCCACGCAAAGCCCGTATTCTTCCAATCGGCCAAGATTTTTCACCTCAACGCCGTAACCCGCCTGGGAAAGTTTTCGCAAATCGGACATGCGGGACGCAAAGGCATCGGCAACCCTGTCCTTACATTTTATATCCATTTTTTAATGAGCGCCGCCACCAGCTAGCGGCGGGGAAAATAACATTATGATAAAGGCGTTAAATTTCCCATGAGCGGCACAAGCGCGATTGCGCCGCCGAGTGAGATTCATTCCGCTACCGTGACGGGAACCAAGTCCAAATTTTCGGGCAAATCTTCCAGCGGGATTTTTTCCCAGCGAGAAGTTGAATAGTAGCCTTGTTGCTCAAACCGCTTGCACCACTGGTAGGCATATTTTACCCCATATTTCCCAAATAAACTTCACAAGCAGGAGTTAGTGGCATACAATAAAGCCGCATAAACAAAGGCTTTCATCTATGTCCAACCAACGAAAAACCGAGAATCCAACGGGTGCAGGCATAAAACCGGGTCTGCGGATGGCTTTTGATAGTCGGTTGAAGCTGGAGTTTCACGGTTCCAAGATCACGTCTGATGCCGGGTTGCTGGCCTATCGGGAACTGGATGCGGCACTGGGTCTAACCGATCTGGGTGAAAATCTGTTGAGTGATGGTCGGACGGGTAAGAACACGCAACACTCGATGGTAGCGCAGATGCGGCAGTCCATCTTCAGCC
>CAIPKV010000062.1 GCA_903865745.1 uncultured Verrucomicrobia subdivision 3 bacterium
AAACACGCCGGCAAAACCTTCGCTTTCGTGGTCGGACAAAACACCGTAACCGCCGCCGGGCAGGATGACGACCGCCGTGTCGTTGAAACTTTTTCCGAACGGCGTGTAAATATCGAGTGTGGGAATGTGCTCCGGCGCGTCGTCGCGGACGAGGTCGGACGGATTGGAATAGAGCGGGATGGTTTTCACAAATTTACATGATGCTGCCCGGCCAGCGGTCGGGCCTCGGCGGACGCTGCTGGTGCGATCCCCCGCGCTGCGTGGACAGACCCGTGACGAGGCCGGGCTGGAAACACACGGACGGGACTTTGGGTTGTTCGGGCGCGGTAATGAGTTTCAACACCATTTCCACCGCCGCCTTGCCCATGTCATAACGCGGAATGCTCATCGTGGTGAGCGGCGATTCCAGAAAGAGGTCGTAGCCGTCGTCGTTGTAACCGGCCAGGCCGAGGTCGTCCGGGAAATGAAGTCCCAGTTGATGGATGAAGCGTTGAAAATATAGCGCGTGAAAATCCGATGAACAAAAAATTGCGTCCGGTCGCTTTGATGTCTTCAAACAGTCCAAAATATCCACGCCGCAACGCCGGGTGTCGGCGGGCAGCAACCGGGTTGGCAGCTTGTGTTCCGCCATGACCTTCGAGTAGCCGGCGATCCGGTCCGCATGGCTGTAATGCTCGCCGCTTTCCGTCGAGCTGAACGCGATGCGTCGGTAGCCTTGCTCCAGCAGATGCTCCGTCATGATGCGCGCGCCGGCAAAGTCATCCACATAAACCGCATTACTCTTACGCTTTTCATTGAGATACACCACGGGCAATCCGCTCGCGGTCACCACTCTTTCCAATTCAGGCGTCAGCAGCGAAACGTGATTGATGATGAGTCCGTCCAGATGCGATTCACGGAACACCTGCGGAATCGGATTGGTGTCCGCAGTGGGCCGGGATGGCAACCGCACCATCGTCACCTGATAACCCTGTGCGGCGGCGGTGTCATAAACCCCGGCACGAAACTCAGGGCGATCCTGTTCCACGGCCTGCGACACATTGGCGGTGAAGTAACCCAAATTGTAAAACCGGCGCATCCGCATCGCGCGGGCGCTGCTGTCCGTCCGGTAACCCAGCTTCGCGGCGGCGGCGAGAATCTTCTTCTGCAACTTCTCCGATGCGCCAATCTTGCCCGTCCGTCCGCCCAGCACCGCGCTCACCACGGCCTGGGAAACACCCGCCGCCGTGGCGACATCATCTTGCGTGGCCGAAGGTTTGCGAATTTTAATTGTGCGTTTCATGATAGTAAGTTCATGATGGCAGCAAAGCCCGCAACCGTCACCCGCAAAGCAAAAACCCGCGCCGGACAAGCTTTCAGATTTTGTTTGCGGTTCATTTGCCGATGATTCTATTATGCGTATAATAATCATGTCAACACCAAACAAAAACCAAGCTCATGCGCTACGGATATTTTGACGGCCCGAACCGGGAATATGTGATTGAGCAGCCGGACACGCCCCGCGCGTGGTCGAACTATCTCGGCTCACGCAAATACGGCGGCATCATCACCGCCGGCGCAGGCGGTTACAGCTTCACCCGCTCGCCTGCCGAAGGCCGCATCCTGCGTCACCGCTACAACAGCGTCCCGATGGATTTGCCAGGGCGGCAGTTTTATATCCGTGATGCGGCCAGCGGCGATTTCTGGACCGCAGCGTGGCAGGCTACGCAGAAGCCACTCGATCACTACCAAACCGAAACCCGCTTTGGTCCGGGCTATGCGCTGATCACGAGCAATTATTCGGGCATCCGCTCTGAATCCCTTTATTTTATTCCGCTGGATGCCGAGCACGAAATCTGGCGGCTGCGCGTGACAAACACCGGCGGCACAGCCCGCACGCTCGATGTGTTTTCGTTCTGTGAATTTACGACCGAATGGAATCTCGTCAACGACACGCTCAATCTCCAATACACGCAATACATTGGCGAGGCACGCTGGCAGGACGGTTTCATCGCTGCGTCTTCCTGCGGACGGTTGCCGGAGGATTCAGCCAATTTTGCCAACCGCGACCAGTCGCGTCACTGGTGGATGACACAGCGCGGCGGCAAAATCGTCGGACACGATTGCGACCGCGAGGCGTTCCTCGGCGCTTACGGCGGATTTCATAATCCGGCGGCGGTGGTCAAGGGCGCATGCGCGAATAGCCTCGGATTTTCCGACAACACCTGCGGCGCAATCCAGAGCCGGCTCACGCTCCCACCCGGCGCTTCATCCGAAGTGTTGGTGCTGCTGGGCATTGGTCGCGCAGAAACGGTCGGCAAAAATGTCGCCAGACTTTACGCCGATGCTTTGCGGGTGGACGCCGAACTCGCCGCGCTAAAAGCCCACTGGCACGGATTGCTGGAAACCATCACCGTCCGCACGCCCGACGCGGAATTCGACCACATGGTCAACACCTGGGGCGCTTACAACGCGCTGATGACTTTCGAGTGGTCGCGCTCCTGCTCGCTCGTCTATACCGGCGACCAGCGCGACGGTTACGGTTTCCGCGACACGGTGCAGGATTGCCTCGGCGTCACCGCAATGCTGCCGCAGGATGTTCGCGAGCGACTCTTGCTCATGCTTTCGGCGCAGGATTCCACCGGCGGCGCGCAACCGGAAGTCCGCCCGTGGTCGCACCAGCCCGGCAAGATGCCGCCGACGCCGGCTTCGCATTATCGCTCCGATGATTGCCTCTGGTTTTTTAACGCGATTCCAGCCTATGTCGCGGAGACGGGCGACAGTGCATTTTACCAAATGACCGTTCCATTTGCCGACAAAGGGGAAGCAACGGTGTTGGGTCATTTGCGGCGGGCAATTGAATTTAATCTGGAACGCTGCGGCGCAAAGGGCTTGCCCTGCGGCTTGCTTGCCGATTGGAACGATTGCCTCAAGCTCGGCTACAAAGGCGAGTCCGTGTTCGTCACATTTCAACTCCGCCTTGCGCTCAAGACCTACGCGGAAATCTGCGCATCGCTAGATCTGGCCAAGGAAAAGGCGTGGGCGGAAACCGAACTCGCCGCACTCGACAAGAAGATCGCAGCCGTCTGCTGGGACGGCGAGTGGTTCATCTGGGCGATTGCCGAGGATGGCACAGTTTTCGGCACGAAGAATTATCCCGAAGGCCAGGTTTACTTGAACACGCAGGCATGGGCGATTCTCTCCGGCGCGGCTTCCAAGGAGCAATCCGCCCGTGCTCTCGCCGCAGTGCGGGAACGACTCGCCTCGGAATGGGGCGTCGCGATGTGCGCGCCGCCGTTTGCAAAGACACCGGTGAAAGTCATGCGCGCCGTGCTCTTCAATCCGGGCAACAAGGAAAACGGCGGCATCTTCTCGCACACGCAGAGCTGGGCCGTGCTGGCCGAAGTGCTGGCGGGCGACGGCGACACCGCGTGGCGCTATTTTCGTTCATTCTTGCCCGCCGCGCAAAACGACCGCGCCGACATCCGCGAGGTCGAGCCTTATGTTCATTGCCAGAGCACGCACTCGCAGTTCTCGGAAAAATTCGGGCGTTCACGCGTGCCGTGGCTTTCCGGCACGGCGTCATGGGCGCATTTCACCGCCACGAATTATCTTCTTGGCATCCGACCAGAAGTCGGCGGCTTGCGCATAGATCCGTGCATCCCGAAAGACTGGCCGGATTTCACCGCCACCCGCAAATTTCGCGGCTTGACGCTGCACATCGAAGTGAAAAATTCGGCTGCGAAAAATCGAGGCGTCACCCGATTGGAAGTGGATGGTAAAATGATTGCCGGGAATTTCATCCCGGCAGCGCAGCTCCGCGATGGGACAAAGATTGTGGCGCAAATCGGAATTCCATAAGCATCGTGATTTATGAAGAAAGCAGTTTCATCCAGTGGTGTTAAAATATCCCCAAGCCCGGTCGTTGGCTGCCAGATGAATTGGGAGGTGGGCTGGACAAAGAACGGCGGTGTGAATTTGAGCGGGGTCGGTGGGGGCGTGAATTCGCCCGAAACCTTTTACGACTACCTTCGCCCGCAGACGATTGCGCGCACGTTATGAAACTGAGCCAGACCCGAAAATGGTCCCTCTGAGGTGTGGAGAATTTTTAAATCGAATTGTGACAGTGAATCATCATTGGCCAATAACTTCTATCGTTTAACGACTCAGCGAGACGACGAACTGGAACTCAATATTTTCCGACCGTCATTCTCACCGGAAATAAATTTGAGTTGTTTAACACCCTTAAAAAACAGGGGTTTTTGCGTCATCAATCAGCTTAAAACACCATTCTAATTCTCACTTTTATTCTCACTTTGTCTTTTAAAAAAACCAAAGCCCCTGTTTTTACCTTGTTTTAATGGAGTTTGTGAAGATTGGAGCGGGTGAAGGGAATCGAACCCTCGTCTCAGCCTTGGGAAGGCCACATTCTACCATTGAACCACACCCGCCTACACTGATGAGGAATATTTTTACCAAACCATTGCGCACGCCGCAACTGCTTTGCCGGATTAAACCGCAGGCGCCAATTTGCTCACGGCTTCCTTGAGTCCGGCGGCGATGGTTTCCAACCGCTTCGGCGCAGTTATTTTGCCACCCCCAATATCACTCACATAAAAACTGTCAATCGCCGCCCCGCGCTCGGTTACAATCCGCGCCGCAGCGATGTCCAGATGAAGTTCGGTGAACGTCTGCGAAATGGTGTAAAGCAATCCCAGCCGGTCTTCGGTCTCGATTTCAACCAGCGTGCGCTCGTCCGAAGCGTCGTTGTCGAACCGGACCTCCGTCTGCATCCGCTCGCCGAAATAAGCCGAATAGCTGGAACGCGCCGCGGTCTGCTGGGCGATGAGCGTATGGAAATCGATGGCCTCGCCGGTCAGCACCTTCTCCAGCAGGTCGGAAAATTTTTCGCGCTGATCCCGTTCGGCCAGGTTGCCGGTCCCGGCGTCGTTGACAAAAAATGTGTCGAGCGCGATGCCGTCGGCGCGCGTGAAGATTTGCGCGCCCAAAATGTTCAGGCCGGCCGCGCTCAAGGAGCCGGCGATTTTGCCGAAGAGTCCCGCGCGATCCCACGTGCAAACTTTTACGAGGCTGTAGCCACGGTCGCGTTCATCAATCCAGGCGGCCACCGGCGCCAGCGCCCGCGAACCTTCCAAAATCAGCCGGTGCATGAAGCGGTGGGTTAGCTCCAAGTCGTCCTGAATCTGCGCAGGAGTGTAGATTTCAAAATATCGCTGCGGCAACTGGCTGAAATGCGCGTCCAATTCCTCATCAGTGATCCGACGTGGCGCGAGTTCACGCACGAAGTCGCGCACTTCCGCGCGCGCTTGCTCGGAAGCGCGGCGGAATTCCGTGCCGCCCGTTAGCAAGGCCATGACGCGGGAATGTATCTGCCACAACAGCGAATCTTTGAAGCCGCTCCACAGCTTGTCGCTCGTACCCTGCGAATCGGCGAACGTCAGCAGGAGCAGCAGGTTTAACTTCTCCGGCGTGCCAACCTGGCGCGCGACATTGCGGATGACCGACGGATCGTCCAAGTCGCGCCGCTGCGAGACGGTGGCCAGCAACAAATGGTTTTCGACGAGGAATTCCACCGTCTCCGCCGCCGCCGCATCGAGCTGCAAGCGTTTGGCGGCGCGCATGGCGAGCGTGGCCCCGGCCGACGCATGCTGGCCTTTCTCGTGCGGGGCCGCCTTGCCGACATCGTGCAGCAGCAGCGCGAGGTACAGTACGCCGGGGCGCTCAAGTCCCTGAAAGATCGGCTCGTAGAATTTGTACGGCGGTTCCTGCGCCTCCCAGATTTTGTCGAGCTGTTCAAGACAGACCAGCGTGTGTTCGTCCGCCGCGTATTGATGGTAAAACTCGTGCTGCACCAGGCAGGTCAGCTTGCCAAACTCAGGAATATATTTGCCGAGAAAATTCACCTCGTGCATGGTGCGCAACACGTGCGCCACCTCGCCGCGCCGTTCGAGGATCGTCAAAAAAGTCTCGCGCACATGTTCGTCGTTGAGGAACTCGCGGTTCACCAGTGAAAGCTGGTTGCGAATCAATTGCGCGAGGTCGGGATGCAAAGTCAGATGCCGTTGTTGCGCGTGCAGAAAAACCCGCATCAGCCGGCGGGGTGAATCGCGAAAGATCCGGTTGTTCGCCGCGCGGACCTCGCCATTTAAAAACAGAAAGCCATCCACCGCTTCGGGCATCTTGCGCGGCGCAGCCCCGGGCAGCATGCGCCGCAAGCGAGTGAGCCGGCTGGTTTGCTGCGGCGAAAGCAAGGCCATGCGCTGCTCCAGCGTCCGGGTGATGAGATAGATATTTCTCATGTGGACGTAGAGGTCGCGCATGAACTTTTCAATACGCTTGCTGGGCGAACGGTCAGCGTAGCCGAGATTCGTGGCGACGGCCGGCTGTAAATTTTTCCCCAACACATCCTGCGGCCGGTTGGTGTTGTAATGCAGCTCCGTCCGGACGCGCAGCAGAAACTCGTAGGCGGCTTCCAGCTGCTTGCGCTC
Organism: uncultured Verrucomicrobia subdivision 3 bacterium; assembly: GCA_903865745.1. GTDB lineage: Bacteria > Verrucomicrobiota > Verrucomicrobiia > Limisphaerales > UBA11358 > UBA11358. The sequence continues at coordinate 6,489 of CAIPKV010000062.1, forward strand.
GGCCTCGCTGACAAATTCCTGCGACTGCAAATCCCGCAGCGACCGCGTGCGATATTTGAAAAAGGACATCCACAGCAAATTCTGGAAATCGCGCAGGCCGCCGCAGCCGTTTTTTACATTCGGCTCCTGCATGCAGGCGGAGTTACCGTACTTCGCCCGCCGCGTGGCCTGGTCCTCGAGCCGCGCGGCTATGTATTTATCCTCGTAGCCGAGGACGCATTTCTGAACAACAGCCTTTTGAAATTTAGTGAAGAGGGCCGCATTGCCGGCAATCAGCCGTGACTCGATGAGCGAGGTCTTGGACTGCATGTCAGCGTTGGCCACATTCACACAATCTGCGAGGTCGCGTACGGAGTAGCCGATTTTCAGCCCGATATCCCAGAGCGGATAAAGAATCCCGTCAATCAGCTTGGCGAGATAGGGGAGCGGCTTGGTCCCGGCGACCTGTCCCTCGTGCAGGAACATGAAATCAATGTCGCTGTGCGGGTTCAATTCCGCGCGCCCGAAACCGCCGATGGCCACCAGCGCGATGGGCGGAAATTCCTTCTGGGCCTGCGCGGATAGATTTTTTTGGGCGGTCTCCCAGAGATGCCGCAACAGGGCATCGAGGATGGCCGCGCGCGCCTGGGCGTTTTCCTGCCCGTCCGCGCCGGCCCGGTGCAGCAGTTTGAGCCGGTGGGATTCAACCTTGAGAAAATTCTTGTAGCGCGCGAGTTTTTCCGCCGGAGTAGCGTTCGGTGAAAAGGACAACCGCGCTTCAGCGGCAGCCTCGATTTTTTTTAACAGGTCCTGCACGTGCGCATAAATTGCTGGCAAATCGCCGGCAAGGCAAGCGTTGCCTCAATGACTTTCATCATTCTGCAGACGGACTCACTCGCAACACGGTGCCAGCACCGCATCCGCCATTCCGTGTACGATTTTTTTGTCGGCCGGTACAATTGTCGCTAGCACGCCCCCGAGCGCCGGTCGCGCGGCGTCACCCTCGCCGGAAACAAAATAGTACGGACATAGCCGCGCCCGGCCTTTCATCGGCACCACTTCATTCTTCGCAAAATCAAACCAACTTGCGTTCACCTGCGACGGCTTGTGAAACCGTTGCAACACACTCGGAGATTGTTCAAAGTCGCGCAAAGCTGCGTCCACCGCCGCGCTCCAGTCCGCCTGCGACAAATCGCTGCCGAGATAAACCCCGCGCGCGCCCCACGCATTTTCTGAGAAGCCGGACACCTTTAAAATCAGGTCGCGCTCTTTCTGCGATAACGTCTTCAACTGCGCCCAGTCCGTGAGATTTAGTTCAGGAATCGCCGCGTGCGGCGGCATCGGTGTCGGGTCGACGAGCCACGTGTAAGGAATAACTTTCTTCAGGCGCGCGAGGAAGCCTTCACCTAATTCCTGGCGCCAGAAGTTTTGGAGGTTGCGGTTCCATAGCAGCGCGAACAGCATTTTTTCCTCGAACAGCGGCTTTGGCGGTGGCGTGAGGCGAATCTTCTTTTCGGCGGCTAGCGCGAAAATCTGTTTGGCATTTGCCACGTTCGGCAAATCAAACAGCTCGAAGAAACGATACACCGCGTCGCCATCGGTAAAATTGTTGAATTGCGAATCGCGAACCACAAAGCGCTCGCCAAGCTGCGCGGAAAGCCATGCCATTTCTGGCCGATACGTTTTCGCCTCTTCCGACACAACGATATTAACCTGCTTTGCATCGCCAAAGATGGATTCGAATCCGCGCAGCATCCCATCGTTGCCACCCAGAACCTGCGCTTCGGTTTTGGAGTAAGTCTGATTCAACCATCCCGTCAGCCCAATACCGCCGGGCACCGAATCCAGCTCCGTAATACTAAAACCATTCTCGGTCAGCAGAATGTCAGGACGGATTACGCGTGGCACTTCATTCTTAAAAGCGGCTGAGCGCTGAAGCTCAATCAACTCGCGCGGCTTGCCTAAGTCCAACCAGCGCGCGACCCATTCTGGCTGTTTGCCTTCGACGCTCTTGCGATAAAGCAGATTGGTCGCGCGATAAAATTGCAGCAGCACGCGCCCGAGCGACTCAATTTCCTGCGCCAGATCTTCGCCGAGCGGAAAGGGCGTCGGCGAAATCTTCCATTCCAATCCGGCGAAGAGTCCGCCAGCGGGAATGGCATCGCGGATGAACTTGGCTTGTTCGGCGGCGTTCACAAATCAGGCGCGGATTTGTCCGGTGCCGATGCCGAGCCATTTGTAGCTGGTCAATTCATCCAAGCCCATCGGGCCACGCGCGCCAATCTTGTCGGTGCTGATGCCAATCTCCGCGCCCATGCCGAACTCACCGCCGTCAGTGAAGCGCGTGCTGGCGTTCCAATACACCGCCGCCGAATCCACCTCGGCGAGGAACTGCTGCGCGTGCGTCTCATTCTTCGTGACGATGCTGTCCGAGTGCGCCGAGCCGTAAAAATTAATATGGTCGATCGCCGCGCGCACGCCCTCCACCACGCGCACATTCAGGATGTAATCGTTATACTCCGTGAAATAATCCTGCTCGGTAGCCGACTTAAGCCGCAGTTGAGGGTTGAGCGTTGAAAGTTGAGAGAAAGCAACCGCGTCGCAGCGTAGCTCGACTTTTTTATCAGCGAGTCGCTGCGCCATCGGCGGCAGAAACTTTTCCGCCACCGCCTGGTCCACGAGCAACGTCTCCGCCGCGTTGCAGACGCCGGGGCGCTGCACCTTGGCGTTCAGCACAATCTCCTCGGCCATCTTCAAATCCGCGTCGGCATCCACGAAGACGTGGCAGACGCCCTTGTAATGTTTGATGACCGGCACCTTCGAGCAGTCGGCCACGGCGCGGATGAGGCTCTCGCCACCGCGCGGCATGCAGAGGTCAACGTATTGCGTGAGCGACAGCAAAATCGGTATCGCCTCGCGGTCGGGCGTGGGCACCACCTGAATCGCGTGTTCGGGAAAGCCCTGGCAGGCGGCCTTGCCGGCGTCAATCATCACCCGGGCAATAATCTGATTGGAGTTCAACGCCTCCTTGCCGCCGCGCAGAATCGTCGCGTTGCCAGATTTGAAACACAGGCTCGCGGCATCCGCCGTCACATTCGGGCGCGATTCGTAAATGATGACCACCACGCCAATCGGCGTGGAAATCTTTTGCAGCTTGAGGCCGTTCGGGCGAAGGCGCTCGTCGAGAATCCGTCCCACCGGATCCGGCAGCGCCGCGACTTCGCGCAAACCTTTCGCCATGCCGGAAATTCTTTTGTCATCCAGCTTGAGCCGGTCGAGCATCGCGGACGAGAGGCCGTGGCTCGCGCCAAATTCCATGTCCAGCGCGTTGGCGGACTTGATGGCGTCGGCGTTTTGCTCCAACGCGGTGGCCATCGCGAGCAGGCAGGCGTTTTTCTCCGCCGTCGTGAGCTTCGCGAGTTCGCGCGACGCGGCCTTGGCCTGCTTGGCCAACCGCGTCATCTGTTCCGTCAAATTCATGGACGTCAAATTAACTGAATTACCCTGGAAGTCAAAAATCGGCATCGCCGCGCGCAACCACCCGCCGCACCCACGTCACTTCAAATTCATGTTGCCGCCGAGTACCGTTGTGAAGAAATCTCCGCCGCGCAGCGCCACCAGCACCGCCAGACCGGCGAGGTCGGCGGGCGTCTTCACATTTTTCATCACCAGATTATCAATGCCGATTTTCTGCGTGCGATTGTTACTGGGATTCTTCAAATCAATAAACCGCGCCGTGCCGACCGACACGTTCAGCGCATCGATGCCCTGAAAATCCAGCCCCGTCCGCTGCTTGAACTCTTTTAGCTGCTGGCTGTTCCCGCCCGCCGGGCTTTTGGTCGGCAGCGCGACGCCGAGCGCGAAGAGGTTCGTCTGGCCGGCCTCATTGCGCACGATATCGAGTTCGCCGAGATTGAAGCGCATGAGCGTGAGATGAATTTTATTTTTCACCAGCGCGTCGCGGTCGTACTCCACATGAATTTCCGGAATGTTGAGAAACGGCGTGCCCCCGAACGCGGGCGGATTATAGATTTTAAAATCTGTGATCGTGATGACCGGCTCAATCAAGCCGAGATGAAACTTCCCAATCTCCGCGTCCATGCCCGTCTGCGCGCGAATCCGGTTTTCCGCCACCACGCGCAGAATGGTATCCAGCGACAACAACAACCCCACCGCCAGCACCACAAGCAGCAGCACCAATACGAAGAACCATTTTAGAATTCGTTTCATCCAGTTATTTTCGATTTACGATCTACGATTTACGAGCGGCCATCGTGACACGGCCATTGTTTAAATCGTAAATCCAAAATCGTAAATCGTAAATCACTCACCCACATCTTCCGGGCGCACTTCCAGGCATTCATCCTGGTCCTCCCAGATGACCGCCGCGTAGCTATCCAGCAACTTCGGCGCGAGTTCGGCGCCGGCGATGGCCAGCAGCTTTTCCGCCGAGAGCGCCGCGTTCTCGTAGGCGGCATCGTAGTTGCCGATGCGCTTGCGCTGGCGATCATCCCAATGCGCCACGGCATGGACCGGCTCATAATTCTTCGCCCACGGTTCGAGGACTTCGCGCAATTCCGCCGGCAACTCATCGAACGGCACCAGCACCTCATTGCAATGCTGGCAGATCAAACCCTCCGTGCGGACATCGCGGGTGAGCAGCGGGAGGAACGGCGCGCGACAGCAAGCCGAGGCGGCGTAGGCGGCGGGCGGAGTGGCGAGGCGCTTGTGCCAGATTTGCCGGCCATGCGCGACTTGGGCGGCGAGGCGATACGCGCCGACGAGCGGATGCGACAGGCGCCACGCGCGCCCTTCCAGCTGGCCGAGCGTCTGGGCGAGCCAGCGGCCGAGCGTGAGATCATCCCACTCCGCGAAGGCGCGGCCGTATTCCGTCCACAACGAATCGAGCGGCGAATTGGCGGGCATATCCATCCGAGCAGTCTGGCGCGGAGGCGCGGATTTGTCGAGTGGCGTTGGCAAAGTCTTCCGTTCAGGCGCGCACCGGCGTATTTCTCCCGCGTCCCAATCTTTTTGCTGAGGAAAAATCCCATATTCATGCTGAAAAATCTCTCGGACTTACGGAAGTAAAACATTTTTATACGGATAAATTTCATTTTCTTCCGGAATATTCCCTTATTTATACGGAAGAATGTCGGGGACTTCCGCATAAATAGCATTTTTACGCGGAAGAAAATCGCGCATTTCCGGACAAATTTCATTTTATTGCGGATAAATCCCATTTTCTTCCGTATGAAAATTGTATTTGTGCGGAAGAATCTCATATTTATCCGGAAGAAAATCATTTTATTCCCGCCAAAAAACGTGGTTTTGTCCTGTCTTGGGACATATTTAACCCTAAAAAACAGTTTTACCGGTTTGGGACCCCTTTTTAGGCGCATTCCCGGTAAATCGTTCGCCGGGGCTTAAACCCGATGGCTGTGAGATTTTTTAGCCGGGCTTAGCGCTTTCAAGTCTTGGCAACTTGGCGTTAAATCATGTCGCCAGCGGTGCACCCACATTGAGGCCGTGCTTTAGGCAATACGCGCCGTTGTCCACATACTTCTGCGCCCACCATTTTAAACCGGCACGCTCTTCCTTGGTCAGCTGGCGCACCACCTTCGCCGGCGCACCCAGCACGAGGGAGCCGGGCGGGATTTTAACCCCCTGCGTCACCAGCGCCTTCGCGCCGATGATGGATTGTTTGCCAATGACCGCCCCATCCAATATCACCGCGCCCATGCCCACGAGCACTTCGTCGCCAATGGTGCACGCATGCACAATGGCGCTGTGGCCGATGGTCACCCAGTTGCCCACCACGCACGGATGCTTGTCCGCGAGGTGCAGCACGGCGTTGTCCTGCACGTTGGCATGGTGCCCGACGACGATGCGGTTGATGTCGCCGCGCAGCACCGCGCCATACCAGACGCTGCTGTGCGCGCCGAGCGTCACGTCGCCGAGGACCACGGCGGTCTTGGCGAGATAAACGTTCCGCCCAAGCTTGGGCGAGCGGCGGAGGAATTTTTCGAGCTGCGGCGCGAGTGCATTCATGAGGGGGAATTTAACGCAAAGACGCTAAGCAGCAAAGTCGCAAAGGGAACTTGACAAAAACCAACGGGAGCCGTCAGCCTAGAACCCAAAGCCTCGCGTCTTGGCACCTTGGCGTCTTTGCGTTAAAAACTCTTCAGCGTGGCGTCGCATTTTCAAATTGGTCGGATGCGCGACCAGTGCTAGAGTCACGCCGTTGTGACGAAACCTGTTTCGAGCCGTCCTGTGCCGCCGCGCCGCAAGCTGCCGCGCTCGTTCAAGGATTTGACGCCGGCGAAGCATTTCAACCCGCGCACGTTTTTTCAGGAAATGATCTGGAAGGGCTGGCTCACCAAACGCACGGGCACGCATCGGCCGCCGATTTTTCCCAAATTAAAACGCCGGCAGGTGGCCATTACGTGGATTGGGCACGCGTCGTTCCTCATTCAATTCACCGACCTGAATGTGCTGGTGGACCCGAACTTCGCCAACTGGCTGTTCCTCATGAAACGGCTCAAGCGCGCCGGCCTGCGCCTCGGCGATCTGCCGCCAATCGATGTGGTGCTGCTGACGCACGCGCACTTCGACCATTTCCATAAGCCGACGCTGCGGCGGTTGCCGTCCACCAAGATCGGCGTGATGCCGTGGGGCGTGGGCGACCTCGCCAAAAATCTCGGCTTCGCGCGTGTGGTGGAGCTGGATTGGTGGGAAAGCTTTTCGCAGGGCGATTGGAAGGTGACGTTCACGCCGAGCCAACATTGGGGCGCGCGGACCTTGCACGATCAGCATCGCGGCTACGGCGGCTTCGTGCTGGAACATCAGGGCCGGAAAATCTATCACTGCGGCGACAGCGCGTACTTCGACGGCTTTAAGGAGATCGGCGAGAAGCTGCGCCCGGAAATCGCGCTGCTGCCCATCGGCGCGTATCATCCGGAAAGTTTCCGCAAGGTGCACATGGGGCCGGATGAGGCGGTGCGGGCGTTTCAGGATTTGCGCGCGAAAGTTTTTGTGCCGATGCATTTCGGGACGTTCAAGCTGTCGTTTGAGGCGATGGATGAGCCGCTGCGCTGGCTGAAGGAAATTACGGCGCAACAGAAACTGACGGCGCGCTTGAAAATTCTCGACGAAGGCGTGCCGAAGGTGTTTTGATGGGCAAACTTATTTAGCACCATGTTTGAATTTGAACTTCCGGAAAGATATCGCCATTACATCCCGCTCGCCGTCTGGGCCATCGTCGCGGCGGTACTGATTTTCATTCCGCTAAAGATTATTGAATGCGGTTATCTACCCGGCGATGATGCGCTGCGGCATTGCGCCAAAGCCGTGAGCGGCAAGTCGTGGACGGATATTCTGGTGCTCAATAGTTCGTATCGGCTCGACCATAATCTCGGCTGGCATGCGCTGCTCGGCTTCATCCACCGCGCGACCGGCTGGGGCGCGGAAGGTCTTGTCATCCTGTGCGTCGTCGGCCTATTCATCGCGGCGAATGCGGCGCTGCTGCCGTGGCTGAAGCGGCCGGAGGCGTGGCTGGTCGCGCTGCTCGCCTCGATGATTGTGTCGGACTTGCCGCAGCGATTGCTGCTGGGTCGCCCGTTCGCGCTGACCATTGCGGTGCTGATGATTATTTTGTTCGTGGCCCAAAAAGCGCGACCGGACCGGAAACATTTTATTTTATTCACGGCGCTCATCACCTTCGCGATTCTTTTTCACGGCGTCTGGTATCTGTGGGTGCTGCCGGTGGCGGCGTTTGCCTTTGCCGGGGAATTTGGCTGGGCGCTGCTGCTAGCGGGCGCGTGGCTGGCGGGTACTGCGCTAGCCGCGCTGTTGACCGGCCATCCGGCGGATTATCTATCACAGGCGGTGACCATGATGGTCGGGGCCTTCGGCCAGCACGCGACGAACCGGACGGAGGTCACGGAATTCCAGCCGTTCGCGGGTGATATTTTGGCGGTTGTCATCGTCGGCACGCTGGTGCTGCTGCGCTATGTGACCAAGCCGGACGCAGTAGCCTTCACGCGCAACCCGGCCTTCTGGCTCATGTGCGGTTGCTGGATGCTGGCGTTCCGCGTCGGCCGGTTTTGGGAAGATTGGGGCTGGCCGTCGCTGATGGTGCTGATTGTGGCGGAAATCGAATTTCTATTCCTCGCGAAGTTCACCGCCGATTCGACCAAGCGCCTGCTGCTGACACTCATCTTGGGGGCAGCCACCTTTCTCGCGGTCACGAGCGATTGGAATAGTCGTTACACAAAAAATCTGACGTGGCAGTTCCTCTCGGTGGCGGATCATCCCGAACTCGCCGGCTGGCTGCCAGACGACGGCGGTATTTTGTATGCCGCTGATATGGGAATTTTCTATCAGACCTTCTACAAAAATCCGAACGCCAACTGGCGCTACATCCTCGGCTACGAACCGGCGCTGATGCCACCGGATGATTTTGCCACCTATCACAGCATTCAATGGAATAATGGCGATGCCAAAGCCTATCTGCCGTGGGTGGAAAAAATGAAGCCGGCCGATCGTCTTGTCATTGGCGGCAGCGGCGGCGAACGGCCAGACATTCCGCAACTGGAATGGAATTACGGTGTGAGCGGCCTCTGGATCGGGCGGTTGCCGGGCAATAACTTCCGCCTCGTGACGCCGCGCTGAAACCAAGATGACCGGGGACCACGGCAATCTCAGCGCAATCACTCCCGCACGAAGCACCGTCAGCGAAGTGACAGCGCGTCGCACTGTTTTGCGAACGCGAAATCTTTTTCCGTCAGCCCGCCAGCGTCGTGCGTGGTAAGTGCGAGCGTGACTTTGTTCCAGCGGATGTCCACGTCAGGGTGATGGTGCGCCTGCTCAGCCAGTTCGGCGACGGCGTTGACGAATTTCATCGCGGTGGGAAAATCCTTGAACCCGTATGTGCGCGAAATGATTTCGCCGCCACGTTTCCATTCAGGCAAAGTGGACAGGGCAAGAATAATTCTCGCCTCGTCCATTTTAATCTGGCCGGCGGCAAAACTTTCCAAAGAATCCAAGCTGACCCTCGCGGCCTCGCGGAATAAGCTGAAACTGGTTTGCAAAGACCAAACCCACGCCAACACGCAAATGGCCATGCCCCACAAGGCCAGCCAACCACCGGCCGCCGCCGTCTTTGGCGCGTCGTTGAACATCATCTGGTAATACCCTGCGAGATTGCGAAACGCCCAGATGCAGAACATCACAAAGCCGGCGAGGAACAAGAATAGTTGAAGAATGCCTTCGACCCAGCGACCGGCTAGCAATGTGCCGAGGCCAGGCGTACCAAGCTGGTTCAATAGCGCGGCGTTGCGCGCCTGGGTGCGACTAACTCTTTTCCGCGTTGAAGATGGTTTCATACGCAATCATCAACGCCGCAAACCCGACGGGAACCGAGAGCAGGATGCCAACGCAGCACATACAAAACCCCGCGACGTTTAGCAGCGAAATCAAAATGATCAATCCAAACACCTGCCACCAATGTTTGTTCACCATCTTCCAACTCGCCTTCATCGCCGTGCCAAAATCCATCTGTTTATCTACGATGAGCGGCAGTGTAAATTTCCAACAGACCGACAGGTAGGTCGCCGGAATCGCACAGACCAGCGCCACCGGCAGGGTCGCAAATAAAACGGACTTCAGCGCATCAATGGTAGCCGGATCCAGCGGGTTCCCAGGATGAATATGCTGCAATTGCCCCACGAGCGGAATTAATTTGATAATGAACATTACAATGAACGGTAGCATGCACAGCCCGACCAGTAAGCCGGTCACTAGCACACCTAGAAACAACTGGCCAAAGGCGCGCCGGAAGCCGGAAAAAATGTCGCCAATCTCCGCTGGCTGACCCCGGTTCACCCGGATGAAAAGATAAAATATACCACCCATCAGCGGCCCGGAGCAGATGAAGTTTGCAATTGAAAATAACGGGCCGATGACCGGAACGCTGGCCAGCCCGCCAATCGCCCCCTCAATCAGAAAATAAAGCAGCACACCTACAAACAGCAGGCCTAGATTATTTTTCACCAGCTCCCAGCCGCGCGCGATGCAGCCGCCAAGGTCGAGCTCATAATCGCGTTCCGCAAAATCGGCGGCCGATACGAGCGGTGCAATCGTTACGGGCGGCTGGGCATAGGTATCCGCAAATTCCGGAAACTGGGCGAGCGGGCGGAATTCCGTGTCACCTTCGCCTTTCGCCAGTGACTGCGCATTAAGCCGACCCTCGCCGATCCATTTGCGCACTTCCTCGTCTGTGACCGGGCCGTATTCCTTGCCGTCGCCGCCGATGATGAGATAGTTGGCCATATTTGCTCCTGTTTGCTGTTGTTTCTAATTCATTGCCGCCAACGAAGCAAGCCGCTTTGCCATTCATTCATTCCGCACGAACATTTTTCCCGGCAACTGTTTCACTAGCCGTTTCATTTCCAATCCGAACAGCGCCACATTCACCGTCGAGCTTGGCAAATTGCTCGCCCGGATAATTTCATCAATACTGCGCTCATCGTCCACCGTCACGGCGTCATAAACTTTCTGCTCATTCACATTTAGCTCAATCGCCGGCAGTAAGCCGGCTGTGTTGGCGTTCGCGGGTTGGTTGCGGGCGGGAAACAAGTATTCGAACTCGCTTAAGATATCCTCTACGCCTTCGCAGAGCTTGGCACCTTTCTTAATAAGTTCGTGGCAACCCTTGCTGCGTGGCGAATCAATCCGCCCCGGCACGGCAAAAATCTGCCGGCCATATTCCGTTGCAAAGTTCGCCGTAATCAGCGCACCACTCGTCAAATTTGCCTCGACGACAACCGTGCCCAAGGTCATGCCCGCGACGATACGGTTGCGGATAGGAAACGACTGCTTATCTGCTGGGCGATTGAATGGAAACTGCGTGATGACAGCGCCATTAGCGGCGATCCGCTCAAAAATCTCGGCGTTCTCAGTGGGGAAAACCAGGTTGATTCCCGTTCCTAGGACGGCAATCGTCCGGCCTTTGCCGCTCAACGCACCCTGATGCGCCGCCGTGTCAATGCCCCGCGCCCCGCCACTCACCACCGTTACACCAGTGTAAGCAAGCTGATACGCCAGCTTGCGCGCGGTCTCAATCCCATAATGAGTTGTCATGCGGGAGCCAACCATTGCGACTGCATTTTTGTCCTTCGCGGTCAGCTCACCCTTGCAATACAAAACCAGCGGCGGATCATAAATCTCTCGCAGCGAGGGCGGATAATTTTCATCGGATTGAATCAAGACATGGCAGCCGAAATCGGCGATGCGTTTCAATTCGGCAACGAGGTCAATGGTTTTCTCCCAATTTGAGATCGCCTCGGCAGTATCCTCGCCAATATTATGAACGCGGGTGAGTTCATGTTTGGAGGCGGCTAGGATTTTCGGGGCCTCGCCAAAATGCTCCAGCAACGACCGGACACGCACCGGCCCAACGCCTTCGATGAGGTTCAGTGCAATGAATGCTTCCCGCGTGTCCATGGGGTTTGATAAGGGCTGGCACCGGCAGCAGCAAGGATTGTTTGTGCGACCTCAAATTCGCTCTTGTCATCCAGCTTTTTCCTGATAGTTTTACGGCCCTTTTTATGAAAACGGACATTCATCCGAAATACACGGACGCCGAGATTCGTTGCGCTTGCGGCAACGTTATCAAGACGCGTTCCACCAAGCAGACCATCATCGTCGGTATTTGCAACGCCTGCCATCCGTTTTACACGGGTCAGCAGAAGTTTGTGGACACCGCCGGCCGCGTGGACAAGTTCCAACAGCGCGCAGCCAAGACGCTCGCCGCGCAGGCCGAACACGCCTCGAAGAAAAAGAAAAAAGCCTAGCTTTACCACCCAAGCCGCCCGTAGCGCCGGAAATTTTCCGGGGTTGCGGGCGGCTCGTTTTTTACAACGTAAAGATTGCGTTCGTGAATTTAGTGCCGTTCACACCAACTCCTTGTTCTGGAGTTTTTATCCATGGATAAAATAAAATGGATTTAAGTCCGCACATCCAAAAATTCCGCAAACGCTTCGCTGAGCTTGAATCCTTGTTGAGCGACCCTGGAGTTTTCAACAATCCGCAAAGCGCTCAGGAATTGTCGCGCGAATACGCGCGACTCAAAGACCTTGTCGCGGCGAGCACAGTGTATTCGAATACGCTAGCGCAGCTTGAAGAAAATCGAGAGCTGCTTAAAACCGAGCTGGCCGATTCCGAACTTGCGCAGATGGCGAAGGACGAAATTGCGCGCCTCGAAATGAACGCGACAAAACTGGCGCAGCAAATCCAGTTTGGCCTTGTGCCACCGGATCCAACCGACTCACGCAACACCATTGTGGAAATCCGCGCGGGTGCCGGCGGCTCGGAATCTGCTCTGTTTTCGGCTGATTTGTATCGAATGTATTGCCGATACGCCGAGACGCGCGGTTGGAAGATCGAGACGCTTGATTCCAGCCCGTCCGACCTCGGTGGATTCAAGGAAATCATTTTTCAGATAAATGGCACGGATGTTTTCAAACGGCTGAAATACGAAAGCGGCGTCCACCGCGTTCAGCGCGTGCCGGCCACCGAGGCACAGGGCCGTATTCACACGAGTACTTGTACTGTGGCTGTATTGCCGGAGGCTCAAGAAGTGGATGTGGAGATTAAACCCGACGACATTGAAGTCTCCGTCTGCCGCGCCTCTGGCAAGGGCGGGCAAGGTGTGAACACCACCGACTCTGCCGTGCAAATCCAGCACAAGCCGAGCGGCCTCACCGTGCGCATCGCCGACGAACGTTCGCAGATTAAAAACCGCGCGAAGGCCATGACCGTTTTGCGTTCGCGTCTGCTCGATTTAAAAATCGCCGAGGAAAACGCCAAATACGCCGCCCACCGGAAAGAACAAGTTGGCACGGGCGACCGTAGCGAAAAAATCCGCACCTACAATTTCCCCCAAAATCGCGTGACCGATCACCGTATTGAGGTAACACTTTATAATTTATCCGTGTTCATTGATGGAAGCCTGGACGAATTGATTGAGCCATTGATAACGCACGACATGGAAGAAAAACTGGCAGCATTGCAAACATGAGTTTACCCCCGCATATCAAAGGATTGATTTTCGACTGCGACGGCACGCTCGCTGATACGATGCCATTGCATTGGCACGCCTGGCAGATGATAACGCAGCGGCACAACCTCCATTTTCCTGAAGACCGGTTTTACTCCCTTGGAGGGGTGCCATCGCGCGACATTTTAAAAATGCTATCGGAGGAGCAAGGCCGTCCGCTCGACCACATCGCCGTGGCACACGAAAAGGAAAATGCCTACCTGCCTATGATGGCAAAGGTCGAGCCAATCCATGCGGTCGTGAAAATTGCTAAAGAAAACTTTGGAAAAATTCCGCTAGCCGTGGCGTCCGGCGGAACACAGAATATTATCTGCGACGTGCTGGAACACCTAAATATTCGGCATCTTTTCGCGGCAATAGTTACCAGCGAGATGGTTAAAAACCAGAAGCCCGCCCCGGACATTTTTCTAGAAGCGGCACGGCGGATTGGCGTGGAACCGAAATTCTGCCGGGCCTACGAAGACACTGACTTGGGCTTGCAAGCGATTCGTTCCGCCGGAATGGACGCAGTTGATGTCCGCAAGTTGCGCGACTGAATCAACTCACCAAAACTGCCAAGCACCGCGAGTGACCACCCAAATACCGAGCAGTAAATTGGTAATGGCATGAGCCGTCATGGCGTCACCCAGACGGTTTTTGCGAATAACGAGCCATTGAAACGCAGCGCCGCACAAGATGCCGGCGAGCCACTCGTTATGCGAAATCCCGAAGACAAACGCTGTGACAAAAAACGGGGTTGGTAAATATTTATTCAGCGGCACGGCCAAAAAATTCTGGCTGGCTATGTAGCGATACAAAAAGGAGCGGTAAAAAACTTCTTCCAGTGGCGGTACAATAAAAGTTGACCCAAGAATTCGCACAGCTATGAATAGCCAAGCAAGCGTAGAGCCAGCGCCAAACTCATTGTTGGGATTCCACACGGCAACGGTTTTTTCCGGCAGATGCGAAACCCCAAGCTTCACCCACAGTGAATTTTGTGTCGTCCATTCGCCGCTGATGCCGACCCACAAAGCAAAAATGCCGGTGCCGACCAATACGGCTTCCCACGAAACCACCCAGCGCATTTCTGTAACGAATGGGCGCATTTCCCAAATCAGCCATGCGCCTACCAGAGTTTTAGCAAAATAAACCCAGAAGGCGGAAACCGCCCCAAATTTCCCCTGTAACGCCGTGAGCAGGACAAAAATGACGAATGGCGCGACGCGGACGCTGGCGGGGCTATTGTGGATTTTTCCTAAGAACCGCATGGGTCAGTCGCCCATGCCGAGTTTGATTGCCTTGCCGGTAGAATCTACCAGAGTGACCGTGTATTTGGTGATTTCGGTCACGCGGTATTGGAGATAATGACTACCTACAGAAACGGTCTTGCCATCAACAATCGCGGTGGGCGCGGTAGGTGTATAAAAAATACCCTGGAGTTGAGGGGCATCCGGAGGGTTCGACGGGGGTGGTGCGATTGGCGGAACTACGACCGCCGCCGCCGCTTCAGCAGACTGTGTAGCCTCCACCGGTGCGGGTGGGGCACTAACAATCGCTTCAACTGAATGATGCGCTACGGCCCAAGCTATGAAAAATATCGCGATGACAATCAGCAGGATTACGAGCGCCGGGGCTAGCCACACGCTGACCGGGGTTGATTCTTTGACGGGCGGTAGCGGCGGCAGCGGGGTCTGCGGACCACGCGGCGTATGGTCCTGCCGGGCGCGCTTCAAGGCGTCGTTGATAAGGCTCATGCGTGGATGTTTCCTTCCAGTTCACGGATGGCGCGACCAATCATCCGATAATTGATGCGACGGCTCCGCTCAACAAAACCAGCCAGCAGCGCCTTGTCGCAGACGGCGTTGACGAGCCGGGGAATCCCCCCGCTGTAGCGGAACACCCGCCAAACCGCCGGCGTAGTGAAGCCCGGCAACCCACGCGAACCCGCCAGCGACAACCGATGGTGAATATATTGTCCCACCTCGGCGCAGGTCAACGCGTTCAGATGATATCGCACCGTAATCCGCTGGCGCAGCTGCTTCAGGCGCGGGCTGTTTAGCCGGTCACGCAATTCCGGCTGCCCCATCAGCACGATTTGCAGCAGCTTGCGGTCATCAGTTTCAATGTTAGAAATCAGCCTCACTTGTTCCAGCAAATCTTCCGTCAAATTCTGCGCCTCGTCCACGATTAAAACCGTCTCGCGCCCGGCCAGCGTCTGTTTCAATAGAAAATCACTGATGGCCGCAATCGTCTCCAAACGGTCCTTGCCTTTGACTTCAAGCCCGAATTCCGTGGCAATCGCCTTCATCAATTCATCGCCGCTCAGCACCGGATTCAGAATCAAAGCCGTAGAATATTTCCCGTCCAATTGCTCCAGCAATGCGCGGCAGAGCGTCGTTTTACCCGCGCCGACCTCACCCGTGAGCTGCACGAAGCCCTTGCGCTCGCGTATGCCATAGAGCAGATGGTTGAACGCTTCGTGGTGCTTGTTGCTGTGGAAAAGAAAGCGCGGGTTCGGCGTGATGTCGAACGGCGCAAGCTTCAATCCATAAAACTCCAAATACACGCTCGCCTTCTACCAAAAAGCTCCGGCGCGCGCAAAGCAAAGGTTTTGCCGGCCCGCCGCCACGCGCGGAAAAATCTTCCTTCGGCGCGCGCTTTCGCCCAAATTTTGCGCACGCATGAAGCTGCTTGTCTTTGCCCACACGCCCCCGCCGCACCACGGCCAGAGCTACATGGTGCAACTCATGCTCGAAGGCTTCGGCGGCGACGCGCGCAACAGAAAATCCTCCCCGCCCCATCCGCTCGGCCTCGAATGCTACCACGTCAACGCCCGCTTCTCGCGCGGGATCACGGACATTGGCGAATTGCAGGGCACCAAAATCCTCCTCATCTTCTGGTTTTGTCTGCAAGCCCTCTGGCTGCGGTTCCGTTACGACGTCAAAAACTTTTACTACGTCCCCGCGCCCGGCAAGCGCGTCGCTCTTTATCGCGACTGGCTGGTAATGTTCCTGTGCCGGCCCTTTTTCAAGAACGTCATCCTGCACTGGCACGCCGCCGGCCTCGCCAAGTGGCTCGAGACCGAGGCGGTCATCGGCTTCCGCGCCGCGACCTACCGGCTCTTCCGGCCCGTTGATCTCAGCCTTGTGCTCTCGCGCTACAACTTTGCGGATGCCGAAAAACTCCTCTCCCACCGCGTCTGCATCGTCAACAACGGCATTCCCGACCCCTGCCCCGATTTTGAAAAAACCCTTCGCCCGCATCGCCGCAACCGCTTCGAACAGCGCCAGCGCCTCTTCAACGGCGAATTCTCCGGCCCGCCGATCACGGTGAACATCCTCTATCTCGCCCATTGCACCCGCGAGAAAGGCCTCTTCGCCGCGATTGACGGCATCCTCGCCGCCAATCGCGAACTCGCGCACCGCAAGTTGCCCCTCCAGTTAAAATTCATCGCCGCGGGCAACTTCGTCACCGAAGCGGAGCAGGCCGATTTCAACGAACAGCTGCGCGACCCAGCCGTGGCGGCCGTCGTCAGCCACGCCGGGTTCGTCTCCGGCGAGCGGAAGGAACAGCTCTACCGCGAGGCCGACCTCTTCCTATTTCCGACGCGCTACCTCGGCGAAAATCAGCCCGTCAATCTCATCGAGGCGATGGCTTTTGGTCTGCCGCTGATCACCACCCGCTGGCGGTCGCTCCCCGAAATGCTGCCGCCGAACTATCCTGGCCTCGTGGCTGACCAGGATGCGGACCCGATTGCCGCCGCCCTGGTAAAAGTCCTCGCCAGCGAAAGCGGCGAGCTGGTGCGCACCCGTTTTACCGACAACTTCACCATCGAGCGCCACCTCGCCACCCTCGCGGAAGCCCTCCACCGCGTTGAAGAATGAATTTACGATTTGCGATATACGATTTACGATGCCGCTCCTTGTTCGTATGAGACTCGTACATCGTAAATCATAAATCCGAAATGAAGCTCGCCCTGCTCCAACTCAATCCGACCATCGGCGCCTTCGCGGCTAATCGCGAAAAACTGCTGCGCGCCTATGCCGACGCCGTGGCGCGCGGGGCGGAACTGGTGCTCGCACCGGAACTTTTCCTCTGCGGTTATCCGCCGCGCGATCTGCTGTTGCGCGACGATTTCATCGAGGCGAACCTCGCGGCCCTGCACGCGACCGCCGCCCAGATTGGGGCTGCCCCATTGGTTCTGGGCTACGTCGAAAGGAATTCGGAGCGGCCCGGTCGCGCCCTGCAAAACGCCGCCGCCGTCTTGCAACAGGGAAAAGTCATCTGGCGCACCGCCAAAAGCCTGCTGCCCACGTACGATGTCTTTGACGAAGACCGCTATTTCGAGCCGGCCAAAAAAGTTGAACCGTTTGTTTTCAACGGCCTCAAGCTGGGCATCACCATTTGCGAGGACATCTGGAACGACGAAGATTTCTGGCCAGAACGACTGTATCGCCGCGACCCCGTGAAGGAACTCGTCGCGCAAGGCGCGCAGATGATTCTGAACCTTTCCGCGTCGCCCTGGCACGACGGCAAGCAGCAGACGCGCCTCGAGATGCTGCGCCGCGTCGCGCGCGATGAGCAGGTGCCGCTCGCGCAGGTCAATGCCGTCGGCGCGAATGACGAGCTGATATTTGACGGCCACAGCGTCGCGCTGGACGCGCGCGGCGAAGTGCTGGCGCTCGGCAAAGGGTTTGCGGAAGACATTTTGGTGGTGGAACTGGGCGAAGTCCAAAGTCCAAGGTCCAAAGTCCAAACGGAGTTCCCCGTGCGCGAAGAACTTTTGTTCTCCGCGCTGTCGCTGGGCATCCGCGATTACGTGCACAAGTGCGGGTTCAAGTCGGTCATCCTCGGATTGTCCGGGGGCATCGACTCCGCGCTCATAGCGGTCATCGCGGCCGACGCGCTGGGCGCGGAAAATGTCCGGGGCGTCTCCCTGCCCGCGCGGTATTCGAGCAGCGGCAGTTTGACGGACGCCGAAAAGCTCGCGCACAATCTTGGCCTCCATTACGACGTCCTGCCGATTGAGCCGGTGTTCAACGCGGTCGAGGCGCAGTTGAAAAATGTTTTTGCGAATACCAAGCCCAATGAGGCGGAGGAAAACATCCAGTCGCGGCTGCGCGGCGTGACGCTGATGGCGCTCTCCAATAAATTCGGGGCGCTCGTCCTGACCACCGGGAACAAGTCCGAGATGGCCGTGGGTTATTGCACGCTGTACGGCGACATGAACGGCGCGCTCGCACCCATCGCCGATGTGCTGAAGACGGACGTTTACAAAATCGCGCAGTGGGTCAACCGCGACCGGGAGATCATCCCGGTGGATTCGATTACCAAGCCGCCGAGCGCGGAGCTGCGCCCGGGCCAGACGGATCAAGATTCTTTGCCGCCGTATGAAATTCTCGATGCAATTCTGGACAGCTACGTCGTCAAGAACTTGAGCAAAGCGGAAATAATTGCGCGCGGCTTTGACGCGGCGGTCGTCAACGACGTGGTGAACAAAATCAACTTCAGCGAATACAAGCGGCGGCAGGCCGCGCCGGGGCTCAAAGTCTCGCCGCGCGCCTTTGGCATGGGCCGGCGCATCCCGGTGGCGCAGAAATTTCGGACGCCCGCTTAAATGGAGTAGTCGTACAAGTGCGCGGTGGCCGCCGCCAAGACGGCTTGGTAGCAATCATCCACGGGTTGCACCGCCGTATCGATGTAGTTGCTCGCTTCCTGCGGGCGGGGCGGGTCAAAAGGATATTCAATCAACTGCTTGATCTGGCCGGCTTGCGCCCGATGATAGATACCTTTGGGGTCGCGCTCGATGCACACGGCCAGCGGCGCGTGGATGTAAAACCAGACGAGCTTGCTCCCCAGCGTCTTGCTGACGAGGTCGCGCTGACTATGTTCGGGGGCCATCGTGGAGACGACGACGTTCAGCCCCTGCTCGGTGAGGAGCCGCGCCATTTCGGCGATGCGGCGGTGATTCTCCAATCTGGCCTCGGAGCTGTAGCCGAGGTCCGAGCAAAGCGACGCGCGCATGGTATCCCCGTCCAGGTAAACCACCGGTAGGCCGCGGTCGGCCAGACCATTGCGGAGGCGGACCGCCAGCGTGGTTTTGCCGGCACCGGAGCGGCCAAAGAGCCAGAAGATTTTGGTCAGGGCATGCATTTATTGCGATAAACTCTTAATTCTCAGCGTAAAGACCGAATTACCGAAGCCAAGGTTACTTGAGATAAGTGCAATAATCCATTCATCTCTGGCGTCAAACCGGCTAAAAGAGCGTCCGGCGTGACTCCGAAGACGCGCGGCGTCGCTCGAACACCGCGCGGCGCGACTCCGAACCTCGGCGGCGCGGCTCGAAAGGCGTCCGGCGCCGCTCCGAAGGTGCGCGGCGTGACTCGAAAGGTCGCCGGCGTGGCCCCGAAGACGCACGGCGCGGCTCAAAACCTCCCCGGCGCGGCCCCGAAGTCATCCGGCGCGACTCGAAAGGTGCGCGGCGCTGCTCCGAAGACGCGCGGCGTGACTCCGAACCCGTCCGGCGCTGCGTCGGGGGCTTGGCGAGTGGGTCGATCTGGCTCACCGGGACCGCCGCTGAGGCGGGGAAGGGTGGATGGAAAACTCCGAAGTCCGTCCTCACCCCGGCCCTCTCCTCCGAGGAGAGGGAGAAACGTTCCCAGCGGCTTGGGAAATACCGCCGCCGGGATTGGCGGGATAACCTACCAAACCCACGGAGGCGTCCGCTGCCGGTTCCTTCTCCCCGGGGGAGCAGGCTAGGATGAGGGCGAGCTTCGGGTACAATCTAAATGAATGGGAAGGGCGGCGGAATTGATTCGCCGGGCGGTGGGACGTTGCCGAGCCGCGCCCTTTTATGCGCGCGGACATTTTTGAGGGTTGCTTTGAACGGCTGGCCTCATAAAATTAGAACGTTGTTTTGCCGATGAATAATCCGAACCCAGTTTTTATTGTCGGCGTCTTTCGCTCGGGCACGTCGCTGCTCTGTTCCCTGCTGAATCAGAATCCCCAGATCGCCCTGATGTATGAGTTCGATATCTGGAACTTTCCGCGGCCGCTCCTGCCGCTCCGGTTCAGCCGTAACTGGGCGGAGCGGATAGAATTTTACAATCAGGCGCTGTCCCGGCATCAGATGGTTTCGGAACGAGATTTGCGCGGACTGCACCGGATTCGTACGCCGCTGGATTTGTATCGCGCGTTTGGGGAGCGGAAGGGCGCGGCGGTGAGCGGGGAGAAGTCGCCGTTCTATTGCGACCGGTTGGAGCAGCTCCATAAACAATACCCGAACGCTTTTTTCATCATCGTGTGGCGTCCGCCGGTGGAGATTTTCCGGAGTGTGCTCAAGGCGGGCAAGACGTCGCGATTTTTTGGCAAGCCGGGGATGTTGAGCCGGATGATTTTCCAGCAGGAGCAGCTCATTCGCCAGACCCGCCGGATCGAGCACAAGGGGGCGCGGATTTTCCGGGTGGAATATGCCAGCGTGGTGGATGAGACGGAAAAAGTCTGTCGCCAGGTCTGCGATTTTTTGAGTGTGCCGTTCGACAACCGCATGTTGCATCTGAACAAGGCGGACTTGTCGGCCATTTACAAGGCGCCGCATCACGCCTACCTGCGGCGGGGCATCGTCGAGCGGCAAAAGTACGCTGAGGAGCTGGTGCCGCCGGCCATCGTGGAGAAGCTGGAGCGTTACCGGCAGCGCTGGGAGGCGATGCAGGCGGACTGGCTCAAGCCTACGGGCACGACGGGGTCAAAACCTGGCGCACTCGAATTGGTTTATCACACCGCTGCGGGAAAGATTTGGACTTGGTATGACTCGCTGGTGCGGGCGGGTTTTGAATTTTTCCCGCTGCCGTGGCTGCGCGCCTATCGCCTGCTCAAGAGCTGGGTGGTCAACCCGCCCTCGGGCGCGGTGGATGAGAACACCTCGATACTCAAAGACTGCCAGGAACACTGGCCGACCATCCTGACGGCGACGGGGCTGCTCGGGTTCGTCGCCATGTGCCAGCTCCACGCCAACCCGCACCTGATGTTCGTGCTGTTTTATTCGATTCCCTGCGCGCTGCTGGCCCTGGTGGTGAACGTGCGCTGGGCGACGTTGTTCGTGCTGCTAGGCTCGTTCCTCATGCCGATGATCCAATACGACGGAGATAGCGATTACCGTTCCACCGTCGTGATTGTCTGGAACTTCATCAGCCGCTTCATCTTGATGGAAGCCGTGGTGCTGACGCTGGGCCGCATCCGTCAGGAGTTTCGCGCCTTGGAGAATCAGGGGCAAGCCGTGGAAGTCTCGAAGCCGCACCTGACCTTTTCCATCATCACGCCGAGCTTCCGGAATTCCGCCTGGCTCAAGTTGTGCATCGCCTCGGTGGCCAACCAGCACGGCGTCGAGCTGGAACACATCGTCCAGGATTCCTGTTCGGATGACGGCACGCAGGACTGGCTGCCCCGCGACCCGCGCGTCAAAGCCTTTATCGAAAAGGATGCGGGTATGTACGACGCGGTCAACCGCGGTTACCGCCGCGCCAACGGCGATATCCTGGCGTATCTCAACTGCGACGAACAATACCTGCCCGGCGCGCTCGCCGCCGTGGAGAAGTTCTTCCTGGCGAATCCCGAGGTGGAAGTGCTGCTCGCCGGCAGCATCGTGACGGATGGCGATGGTAATTATGTCTGCCACCGGCACGGCATGGTGCCCAATCCGCACCATATCTGGTATCGCTTTCCCGCGTTGACGAGCTCCATTTTCATACGGCGGAGCGTCATTGAAAAACGCGGCATCTTCTTCGACACCCAGTGGCGCGACCTGGGGGATTTCCACTGGATGCTGGAGCTGCTGCGCCAGCGCGTGCCGATGGCGGACGACCCGATGTTCACGTCGGCCTTCGCCGACACCGGCGATAACATGAACCTGAAGCCGAACGCCGTCCGCGAAAAGGCGGCGACTGACAAGATGATTCCTGCGCGCGTGCGGCTGGGCAAGCCGTTGTGGATTTTGAACCACCGGCTACGGCGAATCTTGCACGGACATTTCTCGCTGGAGAAAACCAGCTATGCCATCTACACCAAGACCAGCCCGGACCAGCGCGTGACCATTGATGTGCCACATCCCACGGCCATCTGGTGGAGCCGGCTGTAAGCGAGTGGCGCCGGCGGTTCAGGGTTTCGGGGAATCTGCTTTTAGAATGACGATTTTCCCGGCATAGGGCGGAAGCCAGTGATAATAATCATATTCTTTTATAGGCGTGTAACCGGGCATATTTCCGAAACCAATCCGATACGTATCATTCTGCACCCACCAGGGGCTCTTGGGCGGACTGGGCCGGTAGTGCGGGTCATATAGATACATCCCATTAAATTCAAAGCCGCCGTCAATCTCCTTGGGCTGAATCTTCAAGTTGTCCGTCAGATAATGCAACGCCTCCCAACGGCTGCGGTTCCAGGTCAAAACATCCCGGGTGCCGCAAATTGCATACAAGCCATAACCCAGCAGGAGAGCCACCACAGCAAGGCGCAATAACCTGGGAGCAGTTCGAAGGTGGTTAGGGAATATCGCCACCAAGCCGGCCGCCAGGAGCGGGATGGGAGAGATTAAATAGCGGTCATAAAAATAGCTCAGGAGAAATGGGGGCAGATAAATCAGGGCCGTGAGCAAAAGAAATACACCGGCCGCCTCGGTGCTGTCCAGCCCAGCCGACCATGCTTTCGGAATCAGCCGGCTGGCACCTAGGCCAATGGCGGCCAGCAACAAGATGGCGCCCACCATGCTGAAGCCGGTTACCACGAGCCAGAAACTGGTCGGCAGCGGGATTTTATGCAGGTGCAACACGCCGGTGTCATGCAAACAGTCCGCACTGAACACCTCCCGGCTGATGACGTTGACCCCATTGGGCATGAGCAGAAAATGCAGGCCTTGCATCCGGGCATTGAAAAACGCGGCGAGGGCCAGAATTACCGTTGTAAAGACCAGCCAGCGGACAGTCTGGTCCCGCTGAAATTTCCACCAGCCCCAAGTAATTCCCAGCAGGACCGGCAACAAAAACCAGCCCAGATAAAGCGCCATGATGTACAAATTCTTAGTGACGGCAAAGACGGTCCACAAATGCCGCAGGGCATTGTGGAGCTCGTCATTTTTCATGAAATAAAGCGCCGGAAGCCGGCCCGTGGCCGCAAGCCAACGTTGAAAAACAATCAGGACCACCGCGCAGAGCGCCAAGGGCAGGGCGGCCCGCACAAGGTTCCGCAGCGATAGCCCGTTTTTCAGAACCAACCCGATGGCAAAAGCCAGGGGAATACAAAGAGCGGTCTGCCGGGTAAGCGTGGCGGCCACGGCGCAAAAGGTGCCGGCGACGAGCGCCTGATTGGAACCGGTGCGCAAGTGACGGACCCAGCAAAGTGCGGTGACCAGGGTAATGGCCGTATAAGTCACGTCCGTCATGAACGTAAACGACAGGAGATTATAGATGGGAGAAAACGCCAAGGTAAGGGCCGCCACAATTCCTAACCACCTCGGCTGGCGCAGCTCGCGCAACAGGAAATAGGTCGACAGAATGCCCAGCAAAGCCATAGCCAGCGTGGACAGCCGGAGGGCGTTGTAGGAAAACCCCGCCGGCAGGCAAAAAAGAGAGCCCCACAGCGTTTGGGTAATCAGCGTCATGCTCGTCCAGCCGGTCGGGTGAAAGTCACCGGTGGCCAGCAGGTGCTGGACGGCCTGGGCAAAAGACCAGTCATCACCAATGGGGAAATTTCCGAACGGATTGATCACCGCCACGCAGAGGCCGCAAATCAGCGCGATGCCTAAGGCATCCCGCGCCGCCGTCGGCAAAGGAATATGAGGTTCGGTTGGTGATTCCATCGAGATTTTAAAAAATCATTTTGCCCTGAACGAACTGCCCGGGCGGACGGCGAGCCAGCTGGGCTGATTTCTCTTGGGCCGTATTTCGATAATGCTGTTGCAACGTTTCGCTTCCGTCAAGAAACGTTGGGCGGACTGAATCAGTCAATGTCGCAAACCCAAAAGCCCTCCCATAAATTTGACGGTTGACTGCGCGCCAACGAACCCTAGTTTGTGCGCAGCCAATGCCGACCCGGTGATGAAAATCCTGCTCTCCACCTACTCCTGCTTTCCGTGCCAAACCTCGGAGCCGGGCAACGCCTGGCGGACCATCAACGAGGCGCTGCGCGAACACGAGGTCTGGGCCATCATCGCCGATGCGCACCAATATCGCGAACTCACCGAGCCGGTGCTCGCCCGGAATCCGCTGCCGAATTTTCACCCGATATTTTTCAAGCTCCCGCCCACGCTTCAATGGATGAGCCGGCACAAGGGCACCAGCGCAATTTATTACCATCTCTGGCAGGAAAACTTGCGCGGTCTCGTCCGTGACCTGCACGCGAAAGTAAAATTTGATTTGGTTCACCACGTCACCTATGGCCGCTACTGGTCACCCAGCGGATTGCGAGAATTGAATCTGCCGTTTATCTGGGGCCCAGTCGGCGCGGCGGAAACACCTCCGCGCGAATTTGTTTCCGAACTGTCCTTCAAGTATCGGCTCATCGAAGCTGCGCGCGATGGGGCGAGACATTTTTGCGAACAAACTTCCGCCCTGCGCGAGACCGCCCGCGCGGCCACTATCGCCATTGGCGTTACTCGCGAAAGTTGCGCTGCGCTCACCCGCCTTGGGGCACGCCGCGTGGAGCAACTGCCACAGATCGCCTTGACGGACGCCGACCTGGCGCAATTCGCCGCGCTGCCTGATCCGCCGCCGGGGCCGCTGCGCGCCATCTGCATCGGGCGGCACGTCCATTGGAAGGGGTTTTATCTCGCCATCCGCGCATTTGCTCAGTTCGCCAGCAAAAATACGGACGCCGAACTGTGGATTGTCAACGACGGCCCGTTCCGCAGCGAACTGGAAAAAACCGCTGCACAAACCGGCGTAGGCGCGCGGGTGAAATTTTTTGGTACGCTGCCGAAATATGCTGACGTGCTGGAAAAGCTCGGCCAGTCGCACGTCCTGCTGCATCCGGCGCTGCACGAGGCATTCGGCAATGTCTGTGCCGAGGCGATGGCGGCCGGCCGACCGGTCGCGTGTCTGGACATCGGCGGGCCGGCGGCGCAAATCACGCCGGAAACCGGCTTCGCCGCACCGACAACCAATCCTAAGGAAGCCGTCACTGCACTCGCCGGTTTTCTGGAAAAAATTGAGGCTGACCGCGCGCTGCTTGCCACGATGTCGGCGGCGGCGCGGGCGCAGGCACAGAAACATTTCGCCATGCGCGCGATCAACGAGCAGATGCGACAGTTTTATGCGGCAGCGGTGGCGGAGCATGGGGAAAAAGCTGACATTTCAAAAAGCTGAAAATCTAACATTTTAAAGCCACAAGGTCAGCGGCGGCGACAGACTTATCGCCGTACATTCTTTCCAGCGCCTCCTCGACGGACGGGCCGGTCCAATAGCCCGGACGATCCTCGGGCCGGGGACGGCGGCGGGGTTCATCACCAAAGGGCAGGCCGATGGCGAGGCACTTCAACTTAAAGGCCATCTCCGTGAGGCGGCAAATTTGCGGCAGGGACATTTGATGACGGCGCGGGTTGGTCGCCCGTTTCAGCCACTCTTTCGAGGCCTGAATCACCGCCTGCGCGAGCTGAAATTCCTGGAGCCGGAAATTTTCAAGATCCGACTTGGAGGTGGTGATGGCGCGCTGAATCACGTCATCCAAGGCGGACTGCGTGGCATCCGCGAGGCGGGTTTCGAAAGCAGCGACGCGCCCGGGCCAGTTGAATTTTGCCGAGAGGCGGCGGATGGCACCTAGCGGCCGACCGGTCGCTTCGGCGGTGGTGCGGTGGGAGCGCCGCCCCTTGAGCCGCAGATAAGCGGCGAAAGCGATAAAGTCGGCGGGCGATTCGCCGGGTTGGAGCTGCCAGAGACGAGGAGGCATGAGAAGTGTTGAGTGTTGAGTTTTAAGTTATGAATGGTGGAGGAGGGCGGGCAGCTTCTAGAATTTGACCGTTATTTGACCGTGGAAGGGCATTTTTTCAGGGGGTCAAGTTCAGACACGAATTACCCGAATTGGCAGGAACCGCCATGGATTCGCTCGCGGGCGGAGTGACGGGAACCGCCGGAGCGGGATGATAGGCCTGACGGATGGCGGCCGCCCATTCAGGTGAAACGGTGACGGGCGGTTTATCACCCCGCCGCCGGGCGGGCGGCGGAAACCAGTCCGGATGCGTTTGATGGAAACGAATCAGGATGGTCAACGCCGCCGCGAGTTCCGAGAACGGGTTGGGCCGGGGCTGTGCGCGCGGCCCCCGCTGGAAACGCGAACGATCGCCCTCCCGCCAGTTCCGGCGGATGGCCCTATGGCTGCCAGATTTGGATGCGGTCGGCATATTCATCCTCGGGAAGGCGATCCACGGCGCTGACAAACTGCATCGGGCCGGCCTCCTTTTGTAATTGGCGCTGCAGGCTGGCCACATGGGTCAGGAGACGCCCAGTGGACAGGGTCGCGAGGTCGCGCCGGGCCAGCTCGGCCTCGGCGGCGCGAAGCTGGTCGCCCAGCAGTTGCATGCGCGCTTCGCCGGAAGCGAGTTGGGTGTGCAGCCGGTTCTCCCGCTCAATCGCGGAGAGATTGGCAATGGTGTGGTGATGTTTATGGCTCCACGCAATGAGCGTGGTCTTGGTGACGTTGAGTTCAGCGGCGATACGGGTGTACACCCAGCCTTGAACGCGTAGATCAATAAAACGCTGAACGGTTTTCTCATCGTGCATAGGGTCCTTTCTGACCGGAAGCGATTAGGCAAACCGGTCGAGTCGGCCTTTTTTGGCAGGCAGACGGTTGATGGTTACGGTTAAAATCCGGGCACACCCAAGGCGTGCCAGACTCACACCCCATCCCGCCGGGAAAGGCCCAAACGAGCGTTTGGAAGCAGCGACATCCTCTAATCCAGCAGCGCCGCCACTGGACCCTGCGAACACCGCCCGCAGGAACAAAAATGTTTTTGCCGGTCAACTAACACCGCGCGGCGATGCAGTCGACAAGGGAACCCTAACAGAGTTTGCAAGCGCGTCAACAACCATAAAAAAGTTAAATGGGAACGGGCACCAGAAAAGACTGTCCGCAGATTTCACCGATTAACGCAGATTTTTTATTTTTAAACTACGGATAAAACCAAGGCAAAGTTTGGGAAAGGGCTAAGGCTGATCCAACCGCGAAATACACGAAATACGCGAACGGGTCCGGTCTTCAGGATCAACCGAATTACCTGAGAGGATACACTGGACAAGACTGCCTGCAGATTTCACAGATTGACGCAGAAGTTTTTTTAACTGCGGAACGGCCCTTCACGTTTTACGACTCACGAAAACGGGCGCGCAGACCGAGCAACGGTTTTTCCAAAAGATAATAGGAGGCATGCGCGGCCAGCAGGGTGGTGGCAAGCCAGATTGGGAAGCTCGTCCACCACGCGTCTTTGACGCCGAAGATGGTTTCGCCGGTGCCACAAAACATCTGTTGCCAGATGTAGATGGAGTACGACAAAACGCCGAGGTGGCGAACCCATTTCCAGTTCAGCACCCGGTAGAATCCCCGCGTCGGCCACAATACGCTTTGGAGAAGCAGCAGTCCAAAGCCAACCGACCAACTGGAACCTGTAATCATGACCCCGATCCTAGTTGGCAGGTGCAATTTTTGTAGAATGGCTGGTGTAATTATCAAGCCCAGCCCAGAGACAGCTGTGGCCATTGGGGATTTACCAAGAAAATCCTGTAGCCGCTCCCGGTGACGGGTGAACAGTACCGCCGCCAAACAGCCATAAGCCAGCGCATCGCAATTCAACAAAAATGAGGCACTGTTAAAGAGAGAATACAAATCGTGAGGATACCAGTTTTTGCAAGACATCATTCGCAGTATTGGAACCAATATTAATGGCATTGTTAATACTTTGATTAAAGCTTTTCCACCTTTGGTGCTATTCAATACCAGCATCAAAACACCGGGCCAAAGCAGGTAAAACTGTTCCTCTACCCCCAGAGACCAGAAATGAGCGGTGCCCTCGGGAGCCCCAAAAAAATTTGTTGTAAAGGTCACATTGGCGAGCCATATGGATAAGGGCTGGGAATAGCGGGTCAAAAATCCGAGGACAAACAGATAGAAAAAATAGACCGGCAGAATCCGCAGGGCACGACGCAGGTAGAAATGTTTCAGGCTGATGGCGCCGTGCTTCGCCTGTTCCTGTAGCAACAGATAAGTGATGAGAAACCCGCTGATGACAAAGAAAAACAAGACCCCCATCGTGCCGATATGAAGCCAGTCAATTAGGATGGGGCTCAACCAAGCAGGAAAACCGGCCGTGAAACAAGAATGACAAACCAGCACGAGAGCTATGCTGACAGCGCGCCAGCCGTCCAATGAAGGTAGTTTGATGGATACTTTTTGGGTCAACATTTACTGTGCTGGTCACGTGTGATTATTGGATTGTCTTGTGTAAGTCAAGCGCCCAGACTTTTATATAGCACATGTCCATTGAACAAACACCCTTCAACTCCAGAAACCCATCAAACACCAAACGACTCCGTAATTTTCTGCTTGTCCCCCAGATTTTACGGCTAGCTTGGGCAGACGCTCGCGATTACCTGACCCGGCTGTTCATACGGGCTTCGTGGAAGCGACAGGGGCTGCTAATTTTTCCAGCCGCCCGCCTGTATTACGAATCACGATCACAAATAAAAATTCATGGCCGCTGTTCCATCGGTAATTTTTCGGTCCTGCTGGTGGGCGAATCTCAAAATCCCGTAGGTTTTCCATTGTTGGAGATTGGCAATCATGTCCACATAGGGGAACAAACAAATATCCGTGCGTGCGGCGGTTTCATCAAAATCGGGAGCAACGTGCTCATTGCTAACCAAGTAACAATGGTATCAGCAAATCATGGAACTAAACTAGGAAAATTAATGATTGACCAAGAAATTAAGCGAGGTGATATCTTGATTGAGGATGATGTTTGGATTGGAGCCGGAGCGGTCATTCTTCCTGGAGCAATTGTTCGCAAGGGAGCGGTGATTGCTGCCGGTGCAGTGGTGCGGGGAGAGGTACCGTCCAATACTATTTTTGGAGGGATACCGGCAAAAAAAATTAGTGAGCGAATTTAATTACAACGTGCCATAAACAATTTAAAGCCATTAAACTTTGAAGACAAATCTAATAAACCTTCTACAAAAGAATATGCCATCGCTTTTGGAGGTATACCGCTCCATTAAACTGCGGCTTTATTTTAGACGCCGCTTCAATTCGCATCAAGAACGCTACAGGCGGCTGATTTACGGGAAAAAAGAAATCACGGTGATATCTGGCCCGTTTCGCGGCCTGCGCTATTTCAATAAAATCGTGTGGGGATCAATCACTCCCAAGTGGATTGGTAGTTATGAGGACGAGCTTACCGCGGTAATTGAGGACATCATCCAGAGGCCTTACTCGGTTGTTATGGACATCGGCTGCGCCGAGGGTTATTACGCAACGGGGCTGGCCTATCGCATGCCGCGATCCCGGATATACGCCTACGACACGGATTTTATTTCACGCCACCAAACCCGCCAACTCGCCCAGTTGAACACCTTGACAGATCGGGTGTTTGTCCGGGGTTTTTGCAGCCATGAAGAAATTTCCCGGCACGTCGACCAGCCCGCACTGATTATTTGTGACATCGAGGGCTTTGAACGAGAACTCTTGAACCCCGACGCCTGTGGGGCACTGAAAAAAATGGACATTCTGGTTGAAGTCCACGAAGGCGAAGGGAAATGGAAGCCTAGTACCTTGGATTTATTAAAATCGCGGTTCGCCGGCACACACGCATTGACTGAAATAAATGCTACTGACCGGGAAAGCCAGGCAAACAACTTCATCGAGTCCGGGACTACCAACCTTAACCGGGATCAAGTACGCGAGGCTATGAATGAACATCGCTCCAACGGATATCTTTGGCTCTGGATGGAAGTACGGCAAACTGGTTGAACTATTAAAATTTTTCAGACTTGATGCCAATTGCCTGCCTCCTTAACCAGCGTACAGGCTGGGTAAAATAAAACGGATTTTTCGCGGTAAGCGGAATTTTAATCCGCCACTTTTTCGGCCAATCGGTAACGGGCGTTTGTACCGGAAATTGCGCCAGCCAGCCGTCGGTCATGGCTTCCACAGAAAACTTCTTTTTCACGCGCGCACGAGCAGCAGTAGATTTGGCAGCCAGCTCGTCGCGGTGTTCGTGCAGATGGATGATGGCGCGGGCATAGCCGACTACGTCATTGACAGGCACAAGCATGCCGGTGGTCGGGTCCACCATCTCTGGAATGCCGGCGGGCAAATCGCTGGCCACCGGCACAAGTCCGTAGCCCATTGATTCCGCAACGCTCAATCCGAAGCCTTCGTAGTCTGAAGTGAGCAAAGAAACATCATGCTGTTTCAGTACGGTTGGCACTTCGGAATAATTCACCCAGCCGGCAAAGGAAACGGTCTGGCTGGGTGAAACTGATTTCAACCTTTCCTCAAGCCAACTGCGGTCCTCGCCTTCGCCGGCAATGGTCCAGTGAAACGGGATGCCACTGGCGCAGAGCTGCGCATAAATTTCCGGGAACAGTCGCACGCGCTTCTGTTCGTGACACAGCCGTCCCAAGTAAAGAATGCGCAGGGGCCTTTGGAAATCGCGCACGGGCAGTTCACTATCTGGGCACATCGGTACGCCGTAGGAAAGATACGCCACTGGCACGCGGGCAAATTCCGGCATCGCTTCGGCCCGGAATTTCATGGCCGGCGAAACCATTGCCACCAAATCCAGCCACGGTGTGTAATGCGCCATCATGGCATAGACATTGGGATCATCTGACTGGCCCATGCCCACGCGGAACACACCCGCCGGCAGATAGCGCAAGGGCTCGAACGAAATCGCCCCAAGCGTGGACACGACCGCCGTCGGCTGAAACCGGACGAGGTTTTGCAGGATGATTTTCAGCCGGTCTTCAAAAATCTGCCGCCGCTGGTCGAGACATAGGAGGGGGATTTTTTGCCGCTGAAAATCGGCCGCCATGGGATTATCCCATTCCAAGCTGAATACTTCCACGGGAAGGCCGCGCCGAACCAGTTCGCCGGCAAAATTGATGAGGAAGGTGGTGGAGCCGCCCGCCGGCACACCGCCGGTAACGAGGGCGATGCGGGGAACTTGGGGAAGCTGCCGGGACGGATGCACCACCATAGAGTATAAAAAAACGACGGACAAAACAAGTTTAGAACTGAGCCAAGCCGAGTCTGGCGACCGACGCGGTCAAAAGGTAATTCCTTGTGACCCAGCAGGGCAGACCTTATTTTAACCGCCCGACCTGATGTTACATAAACTGCGAGTTTTGGAGGCGCTCCGGGGCAATGCCCTGCGGCAAACGCGCATTTTGCTGCGCCTGAAACCCCGCCCCAAAACACCGGTGCTGGCGCTGCCGGTTGATAAAATCGTCGGCTACCATGCGCTCATCTGCCGGCGGCTAACCGACCTGTGGCCGGCGGGCCTGAGCGTGGCCGGGGAATCCGTCTGTGAAATCGGCCCGGGCGACTGCCTAGCCGCCGCCGCTTATTTTATCGCCCAAGGCGCGGCCCGGGTGGATTTGGTGGAACTGGAGCCGCCGGTGGTGAATGCCCGGCAGCGGCAGGTCCTGTCCGCATTGAAAAAACTCGGCTTCCCCATTGCGACAGAAGTGATTGGGGCGGGCGAGGCACCGCGCCTGAACGAACGCCTGGTGAGCTACCACCGACATCGGCTGGAAGAGTACCGGGCGGAAAACCGGCACGCGCTGGTATTTTCCCACAATGTGATGGAGCATGTGGAAGATTTGGCCGCTGCCTTTACAGCCTGCTATCGCGCCCTGCGTCCCGGCGGCCGGATGTTGCACATCATTGATCTGGGCGGGCACGGCCAGTTTGAGGACCCGATTCCGCCGCTGGATTTTCAGACCTATCCCGACTGGCTGTTCGAATGGATGTATCCGGTCCACCACCGGAACACCCGGCGGTTTTTGGCGGATTACCGGCGCGCGGTGGCGGCGGCCGGTTTTAAGACCGTTGAAATCCAGGCGCTGAGGACAGCAGACCAGGCTTATGTGAAAGCCATCCACCCCCAGTTGCGACTGGCAGCCCGGCAACAACCCGTCGCAGACTTGGCGGTAATCGAGTTTTCCTTAAGTGCAGTGAAATAAATTTTAATACGGCCTGAAGGATTATCAAGCAAGCCATGAAACGAGCCTTAATCGCGACCCTGTTCAACGAGGCGGACAATGTGTCCCGCTGGTGGGATTGTCTGATGCGGCAGACCGTGTGGCCGGATGAAATCGTCATAGTAGACGGCGGCTCGACCGACGGCACCTGGGAAGCACTTCAGGAACTCGCTCGGCAATCGCCGATACCAGTGAAGCTGGAGCAGCGGCGCTGCAATATCGCCGCCGGCCGTAATCAGGCTATCCGTTTGACCGACGCAGACATTATTGCCGCCACGGACGCGGGCAGTTTTCCTGAACCAGAATGGTTCCACGAAATCATCCGGCCCTTGCTGGAGGATGACAGTGTGGACTGCGTTGGAGGCCTGAATGTTTCCGATCAGGAAAATGCTTTTTCAAACTATCTAGCACTATTCGAACCACGAACGGATTTGGAGGCAGCCATAGCCGCTGGCAACACCGAAGTACACCCCTCTTCGCGCAACATTGCGTTTCGCCGGGCAGCGTGGGCGGCTGTGGGCGGCTACCCGGAATGGCTGACGTTAGCTGCCGAAGATACTCTATTTAATTGCGAATTACACGTCGTCGGAAAAAAATTTCTGCTTAATAAAAAGGCGGTCGTTCATTGGTCGGTGCGCGACAGTGCGGAAGCCTACTTGAAGCTGCTTTATCGGAATGCCTACGGCTCGGCGGAGGCACGGCTGGATGCGTCCTATTTTTTACGAAAATCGTTGATCACATTTTTTCCACCGCTGCTGCTGCTCTCGCGCCACCGATTCCGGCACCTGAAATTTCGCTATGGCAAAAACGCGGCCAGCACCCGGGGCTGGCTGGCGGGTTATTTCAAAGGTAATAAACCGCCAATCGGCTGGAAACGGGTGGATGGAGTGTTGTTAAGCCCCGAAGCGCAGAGTTATTTGGCAAACAATCGACATCGGCATGAATGAAGAACGCCTTAGCCGGAACCGGGCAGTTCAACCACGAATGGACACGGATGGACACAGATGCGGCTGGTTCAAATTGAGGCAACCGGACCCACTGTTCGGAGTGAGGGTGGGTTTACAGGCACTACCAGTTGGCAAAGTGAACCGCAATAATACTAGCGAGCAATAAAAATGAACCCTCCCTTAAAAGTTCTGCTGGCCAGCGCCGGCGGCTGGCATCTGCGAAGCACCGCCCGGGCATTCGCGGAACGCGACGCCCTAGCCGGATTATGGATTACGGGCAAAAACAACACGGGGATTTCGACGGAACATTTCCGGCGGGGCTGGCC
This sequence comes from uncultured Verrucomicrobia subdivision 3 bacterium, assembly GCA_903865745.1. GTDB lineage: Bacteria > Verrucomicrobiota > Verrucomicrobiia > Limisphaerales > UBA11358 > UBA11358. Next base: position 40,075 of record CAIPKV010000062.1, read on the forward strand.
GTTTCATCTGGGCTTGAAACCCTTCCTGCATGGGGCCCCGCAAATCTGGAGTGAGCGGATGTTTTATGCGCTATTTCCGCTTTGGAAGAGCTGGTTTTTGGCGCAGCGCTTCCCTGATTGCAACGTGGTGCAGGCCATCATGGGCTTTGCCACCGAGCCGTTTGACCGTGCAGAAAAAAACGGCGCCTTAAAAGTCGTGGATTGTCCGAACAGCCATCCCACGAGCTACTACGGCTACTGGCAGCGCGAATGCGACCTTTGGTGTCCGGGCGAAAAAGTCCCGATCCCGCAATGGATGTTTGCGCGTATGAACCGCGAGCTGGAACGCGCCGATTTAGTGCTGTGTCCTTCCGACTTCGTACGCGACACGATGCGCCTGAACGGCATCCCCGCCGAAAAATGTTTTGTGAACCCCTTTGGCGTAGATACCAGTACGTTTCGACCGCGTGAAACTGTCCCTGAAAAAATCCGTTTTGTCGCCATCGGCACGCTTTGTTTACGCAAAGGCTACCAGTACCTATTCCGGGCGTTTGAAATTGTAAAAACAAAACTACCGGAAGCCGAACTAGTCTGCGTCGGCGAACTTAAAGCCGACCTTCGGCACGAACTAAAGAAATGGCGGGAAACTTTTTCCCATCTGCCGCATACCCCCCACGCGGAGCTGGCTAAACTGCTGGCGACCGGCACGGCCTTGGTCATGCCGTCCCAAGAAGAAGGCTTTGCCCGTGTGCTGTCCGAGGCGATGGCGGCGGGCCTGCCGATATTGGCCTCCTACGAAAGCGGCGCAACCACTTTAGTGGAAGACGGTGTGGAAGGTTTCATCGTACGCGGGCGCGACCCGCAGCACATTGCCGAGGCGATGATTCGCGTGGCGACTGACCGGGAGCTGAACCACCGGCTGGGCGAGGCCGCATATGCCAAAGGTGCCATCAAGAACACCTGGCAGGATTACGGCGACCGACTACTGGCGGAATATGCCAAGCGGTTAAACTAAAAGCTGACGCTGAAAAGATAAAGAAGGAAGGGTACCGCCAAGCAAACCCAGACGTTTAGAAACGATTATCTGCTATTTCTCCTAACCTTTCGGAGTAGCTACGAGCCAGCCGATGTCGGGGCAACGCCGTTCGGACATTAACAGGCGGGATATAATCGGTAGCCGGAACAGCCACGGTACATTGGGCGAAATGTCTTGGCGGCGGCGGCGTGTGGGCCGGAGATCGGCGACAGCATGAGTCATGGCGAGGGCTTTTGCCAGCCCTGCGCGCACACCGGGAACAAAATAGTCATGCGTTTCAATCAAAAAAAAGGCGTTAGGACACAGTTTTAGGGTTTGAATATCCAGCAGCTTGCCCTCGAAACCTTCGCAATCGCTTATGATTAGGAGCCGGAAATCCGGATCAGCTGGCAAGGAACTTAAGAGCGTCTGGAGCCCGGCAACCGTACATTCGCCCCGGATTTCAATACGGTCCGGCGGCACAGCATTTCGCCGGACATTGGCCAGCAGATTTTTCCGCCCAGCTTCGGCCATTTCAAACGCAACCACCTTCTGAGCCAGGCGGCGATGCAGGAAACCAACGGCATACCAGCCTTCGGCCGCCCCGATATCAATGACCAGGTCAAAAACCGGGAGTTGTCCCAGCCAGACATGGAGTTCCGACTCATAAGTGCCCAGCAGCTTAGGAGTCAACACACTGCAATTGGCGACCGAACCCCAGCACATTCCTTGGAAAGGTCCACCCCGGATGTTCCAAATTTTCCGGGAGCGGAGCACGCATTGGACGCAAAAATCAAAGCACCAAAATAGGCTCCTGTAAAATAATGCTTTAACTTTGGACATGCTGGTGAATCTTCCGGATTTATAAGTTTACTGGCAAGCGGCAAATCAGTTCCACTGCTTGAACCCTATTGTATTTCCTGATTATCGGTGCGGTTTGATTAGTAGTTCCTGATAAATCTCCAAATGCCGCCGGGCGATGACTTCGGGATGATAGCGTTGGCGCATGGTTTCGGCAGCCTGGCGGGGCGAGGGCGAATCCGCCGTCAGCCAGCGGGCCAAGGCATTTTCCAAACCGGTGTAATCGTCCGGCGCAAACAACTCCGCGCTGTCCACGCGGCTGGCGATTTCAGCCACTCCACCCACGCCGGCACCGAAAAATTTCAGGTTGCGCGCCAGCCCCTCGGCCACCACCAAGCCGAAGGCTTCCTCGGTCGGAAAATGAATCAGAGCCGCCGCTTGGTCCATGGCGGCGATGAGCTGTGGCGCAGTCAGTACGCCCAGATTACGCGCATAACCGGCGGCTTCGGCCGATGCCAGTTCGCGGTTAAACGCGACGCCGTAGGCTGATTTCGGCGCGAGGTCGCCGACAAACTGCCATTCGAACTTCAGGCCACGCCGGTGAAGGTTGCGGGCTAAGGCGAGCAGTTCCAACTGCTGTTTGCGCGGCTGCAGGATGCCGACGTTCAGCAGTGCCGGAACGCCCGTTGGTTTTGAGGCCGGCACATTGTTAAAAAATTCCAAGCGCAGGGCATTCGGTACCCGCCAGGTTTTGGGCGCGAGGGGGGCGACAAGATTTTCAGTGTAGGCAGAATTGCAAAACACGCCGCCGGTGCGGCGCAGCGTAAAATCCTCCAGCTTCGCCGTCAGCCAGTAGTAATCCCCAAATCGCGCCTTAAAGATCGGCGCGATGGCCCGCATGTTGCCGTGAATGGTCACGACGCTGGGAAAGCCGGAAAACACCGCGCTGATGGCGCAGTCCCGTTCCGTACCCTGAGCATGGACGACATCCGGTTGCAGTTCGCGCAGTTTTTTCCGAGTGGCGCGGATGCAGCCCTGATACAGGGTCCGGAGCCAGCCCAACTTTGGTACCAGCAACTGGTGATAAAAGATGTTCGGGGCGATTTTAGCGGGCGAGCGCACCGGCTGCTGCACACAGGAGACGACATGGATTTCCACTTCCGGCAGTCCCGCGAAGCCTTGCAGCAGCGCCTCGGGCGCGGTGCCAAGGCTGGGCAGCGGCCCGTCATACTGGCCACCGGGAACGCGGGCGTCCGTGGTCAGCAGGGCGATTTTTAAAGGCCGGCTCATCGCAGAAAGACCTCCTTACCGGGCAATCGACTGCGCAAGCCGAAGGGCAGGCGTTCCAGCAGCCCACGAGGCACGGGCATCCGTTGGGACCGGCTTGGGGCAGCTTCGATTTTTTCCAGTTCCGCCAGCAGCGTTGCCATAAATACATCCGGCCGCCGATTCGCGACCAGCTCCTGAATCTTTGGGCGCTGGGCAGCACCCCGGGCTGACTTCATTAAATCGCGAATCAACGCCGCCGCTGCCGCCAGGTCGCCTTTGGGGTACTGCGGAAATTTATTCGTCCGCAGCAGTTCCGTGGCCTGGCAGGGGATGGCTGGCATGATGGGCGGCACGCCGGCGGCCATGGCTTCCAGCGCCACCAGCGGACCAGTTTCATACTCGCTGGTGCAGACCAGAAAATCCCAGCGGCCATAGGTTGCGGCCATCTGCCGCTCGTCCAGTCGCCCGAGAAAACGCACATTACGGCCCGCCAGCTTTTGCCGCAGGCCAGCCTCGGCAGGCCCGGTACCGGCAATTTCGAGCCGGTATTTAACACCCAGCAGATCCAATTGCGCGGCGAGTTCCACCAGGCGTCCGACACGTTTCTGGTCCACTTCCAAACGTCCTGAATAGCCAATCACCAACGCTTCGGAATCTCTTTGCGCGGGTGCGTCGAAAAAGCTTTCGCTCAAAGGATACTCCAGCGCGGTCACGGGTACGTTACAAGCTGGAAGTTTTTGGAGCTGCCGCGCCAGGTCAGCGCCGCTGGCCAGGATAGCGTCGAGATAACGAATCCGCTGCGGCAGCAGCGCAAAGACGTCCGCACTGTTGGTGTGGAGGTAGAGGACGCTTCGCCGGTGTGGAATACTGCCGCCCAGCATGGTCAGGCCGGCGAAATTATGGAATACCAGCGTATCCGCCGTCACGCGCTGCGGCAGCAGCTGGGCGCGGGCGGCCACGGCGTTCATCGAGCGGTCCGGACGCAGCCGGATAATCTGCGAATTTTCCGACGGACCCGTGTCGAGCAGGCTGATAGCCCCGCTGGACGGGTCATGCCGCACCATGAGTTTTACCAGCGTCTCCAGGCCGCCCAAACGGTCTAACGAAGCGGAAAGGTGCAGCCGCCGGAAATGGCGCGCGCCCGCCGAAGGCGATATTTCGGGATGATTTGGGGCTGGCGGCGGCACGGGCGCGATTATGGAAACGGGCTAAGCGGCGGTCAATCGTTTAGGATAAAAAGCTGAAAAACTGAAATACTTAAAAACTAAAATCGGGAAGCGGAATTTAATCGCCAAGACACCAAGAACGCCAAGTTTTTATAAGGAAGCTAGGAAGGCAGGAATTAAAATCTGCCACAGAGACACAGAGACTAGCAGAAAGTAGAAAGCTGAAACTCCGAAAAGCTGAAATCTTAAATCAGGCAAGGACGGGTTGGCGCGGGCACCAGACGCTATTCCGTTCGACAAATTCAAAGAGGTATTTAGACTGGAATAATGATTTTTACGGAGATAATTCAGCGGGGCAAGATAACCAAACTGTTGGTTTTACGGGCAGCATGAGCCAGCCCGTCGTCAGCTTCATCGTCCCGGCCTACAACTCGGCGGCCTATCTTAAGGCGTTTTGTGAATCCATCCTCGCCCAGACGTTCCCGGATTTTGAGGTGCTGATTGGGAATGACGGCTCGACCGACCACAGCGAAGAAATCCTGCAACCTTATTTACGCGATCCGCGTTTCCGGCTGATTGGCTGGCGCCCTAACCGGGGGATGCACTACGGCGTCACGGTGTTGCTCAACGCGGCGCGCGGCACCTACTGGTGTCCGCCCGGCACGGATGATATTTTGGATCCGCGCCTGCTGGAACGCCGGGTGGCGCGGCTGGCAGCGCGGCCGGAAGCCGTCTTAATCCATGGGCCGGCGCATTGGATTGACGAGCGTGACCAGCCTTACGTCACGGATATCACCGGGCGGGCGCTCCCCGAACTTAGTCGCCGGCTGCCGGAAACCATGCCGGCAGAACGCATGCTCCGTATTTTACTGCAACACAATCTGATCAACTGGCCGTCCACACTGGTGCGGCTGGATTTAACCCGGCAGGTCCTGCCCTATTTTGCACCCTACTGGCAACATACCATGGACTGGTCGCTGTGGCTCATGCTGGCGGCCACCGGCTTTGATTTTCTTTGGGATGCCGAGCCGATGATCCAATACCGGATGCATAGCCAGTCGCTGAGCGGATCGCCGCAGAAAAAAACCATCCGGCAAATTGAACGCAAGCTAACGCCGCTCCATGCGCTTTACACGGCCAGTCTTTATTCACCTCTGGCAAAAGCCGTCTGGCTGGAACAGCGCACGTCACTTTACCGCTGGTGGCTGGTTACGGCCGCCGCTTTGCGCCGACAGGGGGCGCTTAAGCCCCGCGATCTACTGCTCGCCGCCGCCGCCTATCGGGGCGGATTACCGCAGCCAGTAAGTTTGAGTAAGGAACTGGCCAGCCACGGTCTGCCGGCCATTTTACAATACCGGCGGGAGAAGGCCGCCAACCAGCACCAACTTTTCGAAGTTTGCGGCTTTTCCCTGATCGACGATCCCGTGTTCCGCCAGGTAAGGGATTGAAAAAGGAAAAAGCAGAAACAAGAGGCTGAAAAACTTAAAAGCTGAAAAGCTCAAATAAGGCGGAAAGTAACCGCCAAGTCGCCAAGGCCGCTAAGTTTTTAATAACGAAGGCAGGAAGACAGGAATTAAAAACGGCCACAGACTCAGAGATACAGGGACAAGCAGGTCATTTCAATCGTTTAGGATAAAAAAAGCTAAAAAACTTAAATCGGGTAGTGGAATTTAACGCAAAGGCGCAAAGACCCAAAGGCGCCAGGGCCGCCAAGTTTTTTATAAGGGGGGTGGAAAAGTAAAATCAGGCGGTTAACACTTTTTCGTAAATTGATTTTAACTGCGCCGCCACTGCGTGCCACGTGGCGGGCGGGGGCGGAGGCAGCAAGGTCGGGGCGGCCTCGTAAAACTTGCGCAGCACCGCCGCCGTGACGGCCACGCTCCCGAGCGGACAATAAGTTGCCTGCGCACCAAAAACGCTATGAGCCCACGGCAGGTCGCTCAACAGCAGCGGGCAGTCACACGCGGCGGCCTCCTCGGCGGACAAGCTGCGCGTCTCCATTGCACTCAGCAGCACAAAACCGCGGCCGGCGCGGTAAATTTTCGCCAGTTCAGCTCGCTCGCTGATGCCACCTTCGTAACGGATCAGTTTTTGATTTTGCTTCGCGAAGGTAAAAAACTTCTGCGCGTAAGGATCGTGATCGGCATAGGGCTGGCCGATTATCCACAACGGCGTCTGCGCGGCGACAGCGGCCTGAGCGAGTTCGAGAATGCGCTTACGTTCGGTGATGGTCGCGGCACAGACGAGCCATTCCCCGCGCGAGGTGCGCGGCGACTGCAAAAAAACCTCCTCGACGCCATTCGGCACAACAAAGATTTTAGCCGGGGCCGCGCCGAACTTGGTGGCCATCAAATGGGCTTCCCAAGGCGTGTTAGCGATACAGGCATCCGCCAGCCGATAGGATTCCCATTGAAAAGCGGCGGCGAATGAGCGCGGCGCAAAGTTTTCCGCCGCCCAACGGAAGGCACGGCGAGCCAGACGCTGCGCGGTGGTTTGGGAGCCGGAAGCGGTCAGCAGTTCGGCCATAACCACCTTGAGACCTTTCTTTTGGGCAAACCGAAGCTGATCGGCGGGCATGCGCCCAAAGAAATGGATCAGTTCGCCCGTCTGCCGGGCATCCCACCAGCGCATGAATTCCGCTTCAACGCCGAGGGCCGACAAGGCGCGCTGCGTCTGCTCAATCTGGATTTGCGCGCCACCATGAGCGAGCAGCGCGGGCACATGGCAGTCGAGGATGATTTTCATTAGTCTAACAACCCGCCGGTTGGCTACCGAAAAGCGTCTGGGTTTATCATATAAATAAATATTTCCAAAACATATTAAAGGTCATAATAGCCCCGCTACCTGAATTCCAAGAGGGGGGGACGAACACCTCACCCCCGGCCCTCTCCCCATTTGACCCCTCGGCCCCAGTCAAACGCGGAGAGGGAGAATCGCTCCCAGCGTCTCGACCAAGCCCGGCCACGAGATGGTCCGGATGTAACCAGAAGGGCATCGGCGCAGGCCGCGTAGCCGGGTTGGCTGACCCGCAGGTCAGCCCTATCCATTGAGCACAGATAACAAGATTAATTGAAACCGCTCGATGATTCATAGGCATTTTTAAAACACGTCAAAGGTCCTGACAAACCAGCGCCATGCCCCCCCATTTGACCCCTCTACCCCAGTCAAACGCGGAAAGGGAGAATTGCTCACCGGTCACCAGCATTTGATTTGCGAGCCAGTACCTGCGTATAAACATGCTTTAAATCCTGCGCGACTTCGGACCAGCTGTGGTGCCGGATGGCGGGAGCCGGTAAATTTGGCGCGGCGGCGTAAAATTGTTTTAAGCAGGCGACATTGGCGGTGTTGTAACCAAGGGTCTTAAAGTAGCACGCCCCGGAGCCAAAGCGTTCGCGCGACCAGTTCTGGTCGGGCACCAGCACCGGCAAGCCACAGGCGACGGCCTCGTGGGCGGACAGGCACCAGTTTTCAAACTGGCTCATCAGCACAAAGCCGCGGGCGGCCTGAAGCAGCGCCACCATCTCAGTCTGGCTTTCCACAAACGGCTGATGGCATACCCAGCGGTTGTCAATCAACTGTTGGAATCGCAGCCAGTAAGGGTCGGCGGGGTGATTCGGCTTGCCGACAAACAGAATCGGAACTTCGGCCGCCCGCGCCATTTCGGCGAGTTCCACGAAATATTTCCGACCGGTGATGGTGCCGGTACAAATCAAGTGGTCGCCGCGCCGTCGGCCCGGACCGGCGCGGAGAAAACTTTCCGGCAGCCCCAGCGGCACTACGGAAATGCGCTCCGGGGGGACGCGATAAACGGTTTCGAGCACGTTTTTTTCACAGGCCAGGCCGACCACGTTGTGGGCAGCGTGGGTGTAGGTAGCCCAGTTCAACTGATGTTTCACCGACCGCGCAACGGGAATTTTCAAAGCGGCTCGAATCAGCCAGCCTTGCACGGCCAGCCGAGGCAACGAACGGTTGCAGGTTTCGGTAAAGAGATTAGTCATTACTACGGGCAAGCCGGCGCCCTGCGCGAGATTCAGGAAGGAATTGCTGGGCGTGCCAAAATAATGGATCAGGTCGCCGCGCTGGCCCCGGTCCCACCAGCGGAGAAAATCCACTTCGACTCCCAGGCTGGCCAGGCCGGCCCGAGTTTGCTCGACTTGAACCTGGGTGCCGCCGGGAGCCAGCAGGGCGGGCACCGCGCAGTCAATCAACACTTTCATGCTGCGCAATGTGCCGTCAGGCCGGCGTCCGGGCAACCGGATTTTCAGGCGCCGGCTCAACGTTTTTTATAATCGCCCCGGCTGAAGTATTTTTCGAGCCAGACGTAGGCGCAGATGAACAGATAGCGGCTGCCCATCTCCTTGATTTTCAATTTAGCCTGGCCGAAACGGCGGTTGCGCCAGGTGATTGGCACGACTGTCCATGAAAATCCACGCACTATGGCCTTGAGGGGTATTTCCACGGTCAAGTTAAAGTGCGGTGCAATCAGCGGTTCACACCCTTGAATCACAGTACGGCGATAGGCCTTGAACGCATTCGTCGTGTCGTTCAGCGGGATGTTAAAAATGGCCCGGATGAAAAAGTTTGCGAGCCGGTTCACAAACAATTTCACCTGGGGATAATCAATCGTCCCACCGCCTTTGATGAAGCGGCTGCCAAAAACGCAGTCCCAGCCTTCGTTTAACAATTTCCAGTAGCGCACCGCATCGCGCGCATCGTCGGACTCGTCCGCCATCATGATGACCACGGCATCGCCCGCGCATTGGCGCAGGCCGAATACAATGGCGCGGCCGAAGCCGTGTTCCCCCGTATTCTGAATCAGCTGCAGCGTGGGGATTTTCGCCTTAAGCTTCTGCAAAACCTCCCAGGTCTGATCCTTGCTGCCGTCGTCTACAACCACGATTTCATGCGGAATGTCGTTTAGTGAAAACTCCAAGTGCAAATGCTCAATCGTCGCGGGCAAGGATTCTTCCTCGTCGCGCGCCGGGATGACCACGGAGAAAAGTTTTAGTTTCGGCGCGGATGGATTAGGCGCATTCATCAAGAACCAGAAACCTCTAACCACTCAGGATTTTGTTCCGCGTGTTCGGCAATCTCTTCCAACAACTGCGGCAAGGAAATTTTTGGCGACCATAGCCAGATTTTCTCCGCGAGCGTAGAATCCAGCACCATCCAGGGAATGTCGAAGGGACGCGGATTTGCGTCCATGGCCACGGGGTGCCTGCCAAAACGCTCGTCGCACCAGCGGGTCAATTGTGCCAACGACATGGAGTTGGTTACGCCGCCGCTGAAATTGGCGATGCGCGGCTGGTTGTTACTGGATGGTTTCATCTGCGCGAGGAGTGCCGGCACTAAATCGCGCGGATGCAGGCAGTCGCGCACCTGATGTCCGCCGCCATCAAAGCCAATGTAATTCAGTGGCCGCCGGCGCAGGTGCGAGTTGATCCAGAATGAAAAGATTCCCTGGTCGGCCTTGCCAAACTGTCCGGCACCCGCGAGCACGCCACAGCGGTTAATCCACACTGGAAAATTAAACGTCTCGCCATATTCCAGCGCAACCGTTTCGCTCGCAAGTTTGCTAGAACCGTAAAGTGAGATGGGCGGCGCGGTGGAAAAACTCTCGCTCACGCCCGTCGCCGAAACCCCTGCCGGCAACTTTCCATTGGAGGCTGGCCGAAAGGCATCCAGATGAACTTCCACGGGCAACGCGGCGAGCGGCGGCACGGAATAGACGCGACTGGTGCTCAACAAAATCAGCCCGGCGCGGTGCACCTTGCAATATTCCAAGATATTGACCGTGCCCCACAGATTATGCTCGAGTAACTGCCGAGAACTGGTTTTACCATCCACCCCCGCGAGCACGCTCGGATTCGCGGCGGCATCTATCACAAAATCGGCGGCGGGCAGGGTTTCAAAATCCGTCGCGCTCCGGACATCGGCGTGGATAATTTTTATACCCAGCGCGGCAAGCTCACGCCGGTTCAGTTCACTACCGGGGCGGATGAAATTATCCACGCCGACAACCTGCAGGCCGGCTGTCGCTTCAAGCAGTGCGCGGGCCAGCGTGCTGCCCACGAAACCACAGATGCCGGTGACGAGGAGTTTCATGGGAGCATTAGCTGACGCGGACGGCCTGATAAATCTGTTGCAAGATAGCCTTCAGGTCGTAGTGGTACCCCCAGCTGGGGTAATGCGACTGGAATTTTCGCACGTCGCTGACATACCAGATATGGTCGCCAATCCGGTTATCCTCGACGTAGGTCCACGAAAGTTTCTGGCCACTGATTTCCTCACACAGCTGAATTGCTTCGAGCATCGAGCAATTGGAATGGCGGCTGCCCCCCATGTTATATACCTCGCCGACACGCGGCTTCAGGGTAAAATGCCAGAAGGCCTCGACGAGATCGTGGCTGTGAATGTTGTCGCGTACTTGCTTGCCCTGATAGCCGAAGACACGATAAGGCCGACCGGTCGCGGTGCATTTCATCAGGTAAGCTAGGAAACCGTGCAGTTCCGTGCCCGCGTGCGCCGGGCCGGTAAGGCAACCGCCACGGAAAATCGCCGTCTTCATACCGAAGTAGCGCCCGTATTCCTGCACCAAAACATCCGCCGCCACTTTGCTGGCCCCAAAGAGTGAGTGCTTCGTCTGGTCAATCGACATCGTTTCATCAATGCCCTCGTGATACGGATGGGTCGGGTCAATCTCCCACCGCAATGCCAGTTCGCGCAACGGGAGCCGGTTCGGCGTATCGCCATAGACCTTATTTGTACTCGTGAAAATGAAGACGGCTTCGGAACAATGCCGGCGCGTGGCTTCGAGAAGATTCAGGGTGCCGACGGCATTTACGCTGAAATCCGTATGCGGCTCCCGCGCCGCCCAATCGTGCGATGGCTGGGCGGCGGTGTGAATAACGACCTTGATCGAGGCACCGAGTTTTTTGAAAAGTTGGTCTACCGCGTCGTTGTCGCGGATGTCCACCGCTTCATGCCGATAATTTTTAAGATTTTTTTCAAGCTTCGTCCGTGAGATTGCGGTGGAGGCCTCGATACCAAAGAAGCGCGCGCGCATGTCGTTATCCACACCGACGATGTCAAATCCTTCGGCATGGTAATGCTGACAGGTTTCTGAACCAATCAGTCCGGCTGAACCGGTGACGAGGGCGATGCTCATAACATTTATATTTTCTCAATTAAGAAGTGACAAATGATGACTAAAGTACATGTTGCCAATCGACTCATTCGCTGGCAATGAAATCCTAGATTAGATTTGCACCCAAAGCCACGCCGGTTACAAACTTGCAGTCGCCAAAACCAAACATTAGAGTTCCGGGAGTTTTTTTTTTGAATGATTCAGATCTCTGCCACCCTTGCCCATGCCCCGCGCGTCAGCGTGGTGATACTAAATTACAACGGACAAATGTGGCTTCCGCGTTGCCTCGATTCCCTCGCTCGTCAGACGATTTTTTCGGAAATAGAAGTTGTCTTGACAGATAACAACTCAGGAGATGATTCCGTAAATATCGCCCAAGAATGGTTCGCTGCAAGCAGAGTGAAAGGGCGAGTCGTTCAGAATGGCAAAAACCTTTTTTACTGCGGAGCCAACAATAACGGGGCGGCGGTGGCAACCGGAGAATTTTTGCTCTTCCTTAATCAAGATGCCTGGCTGGAGGTAGATTGTTTGGAGAAATTATATACCGCAACAAAGCGCGTAGGTGCGGATGCGGCCGCCCCTCTAGTGCTAGATTACGACGACGACAACTATCAAAGCGGCGGCGTTGTCGGGTTCGACTGTTTTGGTTTAGCTACAGGTGGGCCACCGGCTGAAAAAGTTGTCGAAACTTTTGCCTCACCCGGCTGCAGTTTGTTTATTCGAGCAGAGGTGTTTCATAAGATTGGCGCTTTTCCACCGGAAATAATGGGGTATGCGGACGAGATTGATCTCTCTTGGCGGACTTGGATAGCTGGCGGGAAGATTGTTTGTGTTCCCCAGGCACGCGTACATCACCGAGGGGCGGCTGTGGTAAATCCTAAAGGTCAAACAAAAGTCATTGAACACCGAACGTCAGATTCCAAGCGGTTTCTAACGAACCGCAACAATCTTTTATGCCTGTTAAAGAATGGCCAGCATATTTTACTATTGCTAGCGGTTCCCCACCTGCTGCTACTGGCCGCAGAAGCTTTAGCTATGCTGATTTTAACCCGTCGGTGGAGCCATATACGTTCAGCCTATCTGGCTGCAATCTGGAGCGCCTTTCAAATGCGCAGCCATGTTTTTGAATGGCGCCAACGGATTGCAAAGTTTCGCAAACGCGGTGATTTTTTTATGTTCCGTTTTTTGAAATTGAAACCCAGCCGGTGGGTGGAAGCTAGGCAGGCGTGGAAGTATGGTCCGCCGAAGGTGGATGCAAAATGATTACCTCGGAATGTCACCAAGCCTGCTTGCAGGTCCACAGTCAGCACAGCCTTATATTGATATTAGGGCCAAATGACACACGCTCGCCGTCCAAATGAATCGGTTCATCGTCAATAAAAAAGCAAACTGTTGCTATGCTACAGTTGGAAAATAATCATATACATGGCAAAGAACCCATCTAAAAAACCCCAGGATACAAGAAAATCGACCAGTAATAAGCAGGTACAGCCTACCGACCCAAGTACCCTTTCCCGCCAAGACTCTATTGCTATGCTAGTCACAGCACTGTTTTTGATAATATTATCAATTCGGATTCCAAAAGAAGCTGCAAATACAGACTTGGATCCATCATGGTGTTCGGTCCTGTATTTTGCTCATGAACATGGTCTGCAATTTGGAACCCAATGTGTCTTCACTTACGGACCTATGGGATATTTCACCACGGATCGCTTTACCGGCTTCGAAGGAATGTCGCTATTAGCATGGGACACATCGCTTTATTCCATAATCTGCATCGGAGTGTGCTTGATAGCGTGGCGTATAAAGTTAGCGTGGCGATGTTTAATGTTGGGGATGTTCATTCTTTTACCAGCTGTTTGCCACAGCGGATTTGACTTGCCATGCGAAATCGGCCTTTTTTGTTGGGCCATTCTTTGTCTAGTTGAAAATGGCAAATCGCTGATTTTGAAACTGCTTGCACTGGCCGCATTTGCTGTGGCCTTATCTTTCAGCAAGATGACATTTCTTGTCCTCGCCGGAATTACGCTATCTACGGTGGCTGCGGACCTCTGGTTTCGTGGGCGAAGACGATTAACGATCGGCCTGCTCTTGACATTTCTTTTAGGCTCCCTTGGAGTCTGGGCTAACCTTGGCCAAAACCTAACCAATTTAGGTGCTTATTTTAAAAATGGGATGGCCATCACCTCCGGCTATGAACAAGCGATGGGCGTGAAACAGTCGGCAAGCCTCTGGGTAGCTATTATCGTTCTCACGTTATTGGCGATTAGTGCGGCCGCGATACGCTCTGCCAAAGCCAATCTTCCCGGTTCGTTAAATTTATTCTGGCGACGCGGCCTATTATTTGGCTGGATTTTGGGCTTTATTTTTATCGCTTGGAAACACGGCGCAGTAAGAAGCAATTGTGATTTAGCTGCGGCAGTCATTTTGATCGTGGTATTGGGCTTGGAGTCTATCCCCGTGTCGTTTCCTAGGACTGGACAGTGGACTCGGTTCCTCGGGCTGGCGTCTTGTATCTGCGCTTTACTGGTTGTTGGCTGGAAGCGACCAGACTACTTTGATAATTACCCGGCTACGGCGGTGAAACAATTTACTTTTAATGGAAAGACTCTCCTTTGCCCATTCAACTACTTTTTGGATATGGCGGCTAAATTACAAACTCAAAGTGAGCTTTCCCAACTGCCCAAGATACAGAAAATCGTCGGGCATTCTTCCGTGGACGTTTTTGGATTCTTTCAAGGGTATGCCATATTCAACAACCTTAATTATCATCCACGACCGGTATTTCAAGGATACACGGTTTACAACGCGGATTTGATGCATTTGAACGAGGACTTTTATGAATCAAAAGCAGCTCCTGAATACGTGCTGTTTAATTTGCACTCGATTGATGGGCGCTATCCCCCTTTGGACGATGCGTACCTGTTCAGAGACCTACTCTTCAATTATGTCCCCGTTGAAACGGAAAAGCCATTTTTGCTTTTAAAAAAGCAATATTCTAATCTGCCCAAAATGACATTGTTACGCGAACTCACAGTTAGTGTGAGTCAGCCAATTGACCTGACACAGTTTGGCGACGTTGATCTATGGATGCAGGTTAACATAACGCCCAGCCCGCTGGGAAAACTGCGCAGTTTTTTGGCACAACCACCCGAGGTTTATCTTGCTGTTTGGGGTAAACAAGGGCCGGTAACCGGTTTTCGCTCGCCGGTGCCGATGTTATCGGCTGGTTTTTTGGCGAGCCCATTCGCATTTGCTAATGCCGATGTTTTAAATCTTTACCACGGCCAAGTTGCCCGTCCATCAGCTTGGTCTGTAGAAATTGCCCCCGACACTCGCCAGTTTTGGCAGAACAAAATTACCTGCCGGATTTTCAAAGTTGAAAATAAGCTCGGTCGCAATGTCACAGCAGAACAACCTCAATTGTAGGAAACAACCCCTTTTTAAGGAGCTTAACATCAGTAAATACAATTTTAATTCCACCATCGATAATCATAGTCCCGATGGTCCAACTTTCCGAAGATTGGCTTGTAATTCCAAGACTGCCAAATAGCATTCAGCATGAGCAAGTTTGAATGCTACATCACATTCTATTCTGGGACAAACCGAGCCTTAGAAGAATTTGAGAAAACACTCAAACCTCTGGCCAAAATGGCAGAGCGTTTCAAAACAATTAATGTCGTTTTCTGTCAGGAGGAACTCGCTGGGGTCATTGAAAAGCTAGGAGAATATTTTAATGGGACAGGCATCTGCTTTAATCCGCGGTTTCGACGGGTCCGGGAAGGGGTTTTGTTACCGATTTCAACTTACCACTTGATTCAAGAAGAAGGCAATCCCGAAGACTATATTTACTACAGCGAATCAGACCATATTTTACAGGTTGAAAATAACTTTTGGGAACCAGTTTTATTTGAAGTTCAACGTGGCAATGTAGTTATGCCCCATAGAATCGGTAAATATCCTATTTGGTTTAAGGGACGTGAATATTTACAGTGGCAGGATTATCATTTGGGAAATTACAGGAAAGCCGATTATAAAAAACATTCCGACTTGTTTGATTCAGTAACGGGTGACTATTCAGCATACTGTGGCTCCCATTTTTGTCTGCGCTCGGTAGTTCAAAAGCATAAACTCTCCATCCCTTGGAGTACCAACCGAGCTTGGCTCGGAATGACGGTCTATGCCAACCGTTTTTCTAGGAAACGACTTTTTCCGGGCGTGGCTCCTTACGGGCTTTTGTTAGAAGCTCCCAGTTTAGTTTTTGAGTCTAACGGTCAGACGGTTTTGAAACCAAAGAGAATAGGTGATTTGCATGTTATTCACCTGTCAAAAAGCTGCCAGATTTGATCCCTCAACATATCACCCGCGCTGCCAGGCTTCAGTAGAGCCGGCTTTCCCAACCAGTTTCAGCCCGGCTTTTGCGAGAATTTGCCGGCACGCCGCGGTCTTGGCCTCACCAATAATCGAGTCATGAAACTCAATGACCGCCAAGCGGTAATTGGACAGTAAATCTTGAGCTTCCTCCAAGACGACTCCCTCAGCACCCTCAACATCCATAATCAGGGCATTGAATGGGCCATAGCGATCATCAAGCTCCTTAAGTGACCGGCTAGGCAAACGAATCTGCACACTGTTCTTTTGCTGTGTCGAGCCATCCATAATGAGCGATGGGTTTACATAAAAAGTCACCTCGGATGGCACGCCCGCAGCACAATGTTCAATGATGAAACCGGCATTGTTCGCCTGTCGATTTTTAGTGAGCCAGGGAATCAAAAAGGGATTTGCCTCAACGACCAAATGCTGGGCGCGGTTTTTCAACAATTTATTGGTCGTGCAAGCGACAACCCCCAGACAGGCGCCTAATTCAACGACCCGGTCATCGGGAAGCAGGAACTTTTTTATAAGCTCTCTTTCGGCTGCTTCGTAACCTTCCGCTCGGCAACAGGCTCCTCGCCAACCAATGGTGGTCATGTCGCGCGGAACACTGAAATTGCAGCCGTCAATTTGAAACCTTCCACCACGGATATCCACTAACAAGCCGAGGCAGGGATTGAGTATGTAATGGTTGAAAATCTGCGATATTTTGCTTCGCGCTATGACACTTGAGGCATCCTGGTTTGCATAGACAGGAAATTTCATTTTATTTAACAAATATAGACAAAAACAAGTAATAATGGCGATAAAATTCGTTATCGGCTGATTTGCCAGAGCGCAGCTCAATTGCTTATGGGGAGCGGAGTTCAGCCAATGCCAGATGTGGAAAATTAGATTTTTAAACACATGCGGTTACACCGCGCGCACGACTGTCAATCTCCTATGGACTTTGAATGTCAACTCAACTAAAACATGTTCATGTGTCAACCCCAGCACTGTCCTACAAATTGAGGCAAACCCATTAAACGAATTTAATCTGTCGGCATGAAGACTTCATTAATCGTTGGCGCTAACGGACAAGATGGAAAATTATTGACCGAACTGCTTCTACGCCGCGGTCATAGAATTGTAGGCATAAGTCGCTCCCAAACTTGGAGTGTGCCGCCTGAAAATTGGGAAGCCGTGGATATTCTCCGACCCGAATCGGTTTCAGCACTGCTCCAAAGATTACAGCCCGACGAGTGTTATTACTTGCCCGCGTTTTATGGTTCAGCTGAAGACACCTCATTAACACCCGGAAACATGCTTTATTTTGAGCACAGCTATGCCGTCCATGTGCGCGGACTGATTGTGTTTTTGCACGCTATTGCAATAAGTTCGTCACAGACGCGATTGTTCTATGCAGCATCATCGCATGTATTCGGAACACCTTGGACGCAACCCCAGGATGAATCCACCCCCTTTAGACCGGAAAGTATTTATGGTATAACCAAGGCCACGGGCATATATACCTGCAGATATTATCGTCGGGAACTAGATATTTTTGCATCGACCGGCATTCTTTTCAACCATGAATCATACCTGCGTCCCGCAAAATACGTATCTTCAAAAATTGTGTATGGAGTTCGCGCCTTTCAAAAAGACCGGTCACAGCGTTTCGAACTGGGTGATTTAAATGCCGTGGTAGATTGGGGTTTCGCTGGTGATTTTGTTGAGGCCATGACGCGGATTTTGGCACACGACACAGCGGAAGATTTTGTCGTCGCCACCGGAGAGGCGCACACAGTCGGTGAATTTCTTCAAATTACTTGTGAAATTGCCGGTGTTGATTGGCGTGAATGCGTGTCCGTCAACCCTAGCCTGCTAAAAAATAAAACCAGCAACCTAGTTGGGAATAGTGAAAAACTGCGGCTACTGACCGGCTGGCAACCGACGGTCACCTTCCGGGAAATGATTGAAAAACTCTGGCTTCACGCCCGCGATAATCAGCGTTAAATATTTTACTGGCAAGAATTAGCTACATCTCAACGTTAGTGCGGTTGGGATTAATTGACTTCTAGCTCCTCGAAAATTTCTTTGCGTGTAATTCTCGTTCCGCCAGATCAAGGTCATACTCGGTCATGATCTTCACCATTTCTGAAAAGGAAACTTTAGGACGCCAGCCAAGTTTTTCTTGAGCCTTGGTGGCATTGCCCAGAAGAAAATCCACTTCACTAGGCCTCATATAGAACTGGTCTATTTTCACATAATCTTGCCAGTTCAAACCAAGCAAGCCAAAGCTCGCATCCAGAAACTCTCTGATGCTGCGTGATTCTCCAGTCGCGACAACATAATCATCCGGTTTATCTTCTTGTAACATCAACCACATTGCTTCGACATAATCCTTGGCATATCCCCAATCGCGTTTGGCGTCAAGATTCCCGAGGTAAAGCTCTTTTTGCAGGCCAACCTTGATGCGCCCAGCGGCCAAAGTTATTTTACGCGTGACAAAGTTTTCTCCGCGGCGCTCACTTTCGTGATTGAAAAGGATGCCATTGCTGCAGTGCATTCCGTAGGCTTCGCGGTAGTTGACCGTATGCCAATAGCCCGCGACCTTGGCTATGGCGTAGGGACTGCGCGGATGAAACGGCGTGGTTTCACTTTGCGGGGGCGGTGTGGAACCGAACATTTCCGATGATGAAGCCTGGTAATAACGTACTGTCTTACCCGCCTGTTTTTGATAGTCACGCGCAGCCTCCAAGAGGCGCAACGTTCCAACATCTGCTACATCCACGGTATATTCTGGCGTGTCAAAGGAGACGCGAACGTGCGATTGTGCGGCAAGATTATAAATTTCGTCCGGGGCCACGCGCGTGATGATTGTGCGTAGTGAGGAACCATCGGTCATGTCACCGTATTCAAGATAAAGTTTTTCTCGCTCGAAATGCCGGGCACCATAGATATGTTCCAACCGCGTACGCGTCAATGAACTGGAGCGGCGAACGATGCCGTAAATCGTGTAGCCTTTAGCCAATAGTAGTTCCGTCAAATAGGAACCGTCCTGACCCGTTATACCTGTAATCAAAGCACGTTTCATTTGTTTAGTGAAAATCATATTTGTTATCAAATTCTGGCGCAGCAGCAAGCTTCATCTTTTTTAGGTGACAATTAGAAAACCACCTTGACATGCATAGACTAAAATACCCAGTATGCCGTTCACTAAATATATCCGAGGAAGCAGTTTAGCTTACTTATACTTGAATCAAAATATGAATCAGTTTCAACTGTCGATTTGCATCGCTACTCTTAATCGGGCCTCATTTCTACAAGAAACTCTGGATACTATTCTTGCCCAAACAAATGATGAGATTGAAATAGTTATCGTAGACGGGGCCTCCACAGACAATACTTCAGAAGTAGTAAAAAAAGCAGCTGAGCGCTTTAATCGTTTACGCTATTTGCGGCTTGAAAGGAAAGGGGGGATTGATAACGACTATTGTAAAGCTGTGGAATTGGCACAGGGTAAATATGTGTGGCTGTTCACTGATGACGACCTGCTTAAGCCGGGGACGATAAAAGCAATCTTGGAGTCTACCCGAAAGGATTATAGTTTGATCATCATTAACGCAGAGGTACGAACCAAAAATCTGGATATATGCCTTCAACCGTTGCGGGTCGAGCTTACAGAAAATCGTGTTTACGGAAGCAACATCCCCGATCGAAATCATCTATTGGCGGACATTGGGGGTTACCTATCGTTTATTGGCGCCGTAGTTATCAAGCGTGAGATATGGTTACAACGAGAGAAGGAAAAATATTTTGGAACTGAATTTATTCACATGGGGGTTATTTTTCAATCCCCTTTACCAAGCGATACACTGATGATGGCTTTCCCGTGGATTATTATTCGTTACGGCAATGCTCAATGGGTGTCTAGAAGTTTTAAGATATGGATGTTCAACTGGCCAGATTTGATTTGGAGCTTTCCCGACTTTGCCGATTGGGCCAAAAAAAAGATTGCTCCCCGCGAGCCTTGGCAGTCATATTCGCAGTTAATTTTTTTACGGGCACAGGGTCGTTTTTCTATAATTGAATACAATTCCATCTTAGTTGGGAAAATTTGCTCGCCTTTTCGGCGTTTTATTACACAACTTATTGCCACTGCGCCAATCAGGCTACTAAATTTCTTCGCTCGTTATTACGCCCGTTGGATTTTGCGCAAGGTTCCAAGTATTGGTCTCTACGAGTTGGAGACTTGGCATAAAGACATCAACTCCAGCCTGGTTTCAAATTAATTTAATAGCTTTAAGAAAATATTTAACGCTGCGCCTTCTTAACTCCATTTTAACCAGACTACCCGGAAATATCGCAGGACTTGAATTAGGATTGTGTGCGATTAAAAATTTTTATGATATCATTATTCAATCACAAATCTTCTAGGTTGAACACCTTGCCGGTTTTTATTTCTTGCTTGGCTGGACTTTTGGGAATTCTTTTTTATAGGAGTTTTGATTCAGACATGGTTCATTTTTCCAACGATGGGCCGTTAGGGCCAAGCCACTCCGCAGCCTCACAGCCACCAGGAATTTTCTCCGGTATCTGGGGCGATTTGAACTGTTTGGGCGGCAACGGCGGCAGTGCCGCGCCGGATATTAGTGGTTTAATTTCATGGCTACTCGGCTCGGTAGGTTTTGCCAAATTTTACACACCACTCGCCCTGTTTGCGGTGGGACTCAGCGCGTGGATTTTTTTTAGGCAGCTTAAGTTATCATCACTCGCTACCACCCTTAGCGCGCTGGCGGCCATGTTAAATTCTGCTTTTTTCGCCGCTGCCTGCTGGGGTGTTGCCTCGCAACAAATCGCGCTAGGAATGGACTTTTTAGCGCTAGCACTAATCGTTACCAATACACCCGAAACTCCGGGGCACATCCGCTGGCTTCGACTGGCGCTGGCTGGTCTATGTGTTGGGGTCAATGTGACAGAAGCTGCGGATATCGGTGCCCTATACAGCCTAACCATCGCGGCATTTGTTTTAGTCAAATCTCTCACCGATGCCAGTAAGCCCATATTGGTACGTACCATTCGTGGTATCAGCCACGTGACGGTGGTGGCCATCTTCGCAGGGTTCATCGCCTTTCAGACAGTTATTTCGCTCGTCGGCACACAAATTCAAGGTGTAGCCGGTACGGCCCAAGATACCGAGACTAAGGCCCAGCATTGGGATTGGGCTACCCAATGGAGTCTACCAAAAAAAGAAACCCTCGAACTGTTTGTACCCGGCCTGTTTGGCTATCGAATGGACACGCCTAAGGACATGATCCCACAATTTCAGGACGCGTATCGCGGAGGCGTCTATTGGGGTGGGCTCGGGCGCAGTCCGGAGTTAGACCGATATATTGTCAGTGGCAGTCAAGGCGCACCGCCGCAAGGTTTCATGCGTTTCACCGGCGGCGTTTTCTACTGCGGCATTCTGGTGACTCTCGTAGCGGCTTGGAGTATCGCGCAATCGTTCCGCCGGCGAAATTCCTGCTTCGCCGATGGGCAGAAAAAACTTCTATGGTTCTGGACAGCGGTCCTGACCGTTTCACTGCTACTGGCTTGGGGACGGTTTGCCCCGATGTTTTATAGCCTGCTATATCATCTGCCCTATTTTTCAACCATCCGCAACCCAGACAAGTTCCTTTACATCTTCTCGTTGGCATTGGTGATTTTGTTCGCCTACGGCATTGACGCGCTCTCCCGGCTTTATCTTGTCCGGACGGCTACAGCCAAATCCACCGGGCTGAGCACCCAGCTCACCGGCTGGTGGGCTAAGGCAGAAAGCTTCGATCGCAAATGGGTCTGGAGCTGCCTTGGTCTGCTCGGCGCGAGCGTGCTAGCATGGTTAATCTATTTGGGACAAAAGCCGAGTCTCATTCAATATCTCCAAAAAATGGGCTTCCCAGACGCAGATCTCGCCAGTCAAATCGCCACCTTCAGCATTGCGCAAGCGGGCTGGTTTCTGCTGCTTTTCGCCACCGCCATTGCCTTGGTGACGCTGACTATCGCCGGCTATTTTGCCGGCCCGCGCGCCAAGGTCGGCGCGGTTCTCCTCGGCGCGTTTCTGCTTTTCGACCTCGTGCGTGCGGATTTGCCCTACGTCATTCACTGGGATTACAAATTGAAATACGAGGTCGGCACACTAAATCCTATCGAAGATTTTCTGCGCCAACAACCTTACGAACACCGCGTGGCTGCCTTGCCGTTCCGCGCGCCGGAGGGCATGGAACTGCTCGACGAGCTTTACCGCATCGAATGGATGCAGCACCACTTTCCTTACTATAACATCCAATGCCTCGACATCATCCAAATGTCGCGCATGCCGGCCAATTTGAAGGCTTACCTCGAGGCGCTTACGCCGCGCGGCACGCCGGAATCCGTCCCGTTATTTGCCCGCCATTGGGAGCTAACCAACACGCGCTATCTCCTCGGCGCGGCCGGTTATCTGGACGTGCTCAACCAGCAGCTTGACCCGGGCCAACATCGCTTCCGCATCGCCCAACGTTTTGAAATCGGCCCCAAACCCGGCTACCTCCAGCCGCAGCAACTCGAAGAGCTCACCGCCATTCCGAATGACAACGGCCGCTACGCGCTCTTCGAATTCACCGGCGCCCTGCCTCGCGCCAAGCTGTATTCCAACTGGCAGGTCAACACCAATGACTCGGAGGTTTTAAAAACGCTTTCCGACTTGAATTTTGATCCGGCGAAAACCGTCCTCATTGATACGCCCGCGAAAGCCCTGCCCACCGCCACCGCAACCAATGACAACAGCGGCACCGTCGCGTTCACCAGCTACGCTCCGAAACACATCACTTTCGCCGCGACCAACAGCGCACCGGCCGTCATGCTGCTCAATGACCAATACGACCCCAACTGGCATGTCACCGTCGATGGCCAACCGACCGAGCTCATGCGCTGCAATTACATGATGCGCGGCATTTATCTACCCGCAGGCACGCACACAATTGAGTTCAACTTCACCCTGCCCCACAAGCTGCTTTACGTCACAATCTCTGCGATGTTGCTGGGTGTCCTGCTCAGCGTTTACCTGCTGATTGCCGGGCGCAAGCCTCAGTCATAGTCCGGTCGGATGATCTAGAAAAACCCACGGCACGCTGAATTTCTCGGACAGCGTCGCCGCCAGCGCCTTTACGCCGAAGGTTTCCGTGGCGTAATGGCCGGCGTAAAAAACATTCAGCCCTAGATCCTCCGCCAGCGCGAAAGTCCAATGCGGCCCCTCGCCGGTGATAAAAGTATCCACGCCCTCGTCCGCCGCCCGCTGCAATTCCCCACCCGCGCCGCCGGTGACCACGCCAATGCGTTCGCACAACTCATTTCCACCCGGTAACAGCTGCGGTTTAACGCCGGTCGCCCGCGCCAGCCTCGCCGCCAGTTCTGCCCGCGAAATTCGCGCGACCGCTTTGAAGCCGATGTTCTGTCCGTGACTGAAGAAGAATGGCTTTAGGCTTTTCAGGCCCAGTGCGGTGCACAACTGTGCGTTATTCCCTAGCTTGGGGTGCGCATCGAGCGGCAGGTGGGAGCTATAAACTGCGAGATTGTTTTCTGCGAGCAGCCGGAGCAGCTCATAATTTTTCCCCGTCCACGGCTGGCGCGGACTCCAGAACAGCCCGTGATGCACGAGGAGCAAATCCGCCTTCGCCGCGATGGCCAGCCGGACCGTCGTGAGGCTCGCGTCCACCGTGGCGGCGATGCGCGTGACCGTGCCGGAGTTTTCCACCTGCAACCCGTTCACCGCGCCGTCGTAATCGCCGATTTCGCGCGTACGCAAAATCTGATCGCAATGTTTTACTATGAGCGCGAGTCGTTTATTCGGCATGCGCGATGAAACCAAATTACCGCCAAACCGCAAGCGGCAATCAGCCGTGATAGCCCATCGGCTTCAGGAACGTCGTCGTGTCACCGCTCGGCGGCACGCCGTCATGGCGCACCATGGCCTGGCAGAGCGTCTGATTGATACTGAACGGCGGGCCATGGAGCTGATAGCCGGCCTTCAGCTTACGGTTCACCTTCTCGGCGAAATGATGGAAGCCAGCGTGATAATCGTCTTCGTTACTTACGACCACAATGTAGTCAGTAATGCCAGAATTAGCCGCCACGGGGGCATATGCAACACTTGTCATAGGGATGGACGCAATCTAGCACCGCCGATGTTTTTTGCAAAATATTTTTTGTCTCCGCCCTAAAAAACCTCATCTCCCCGCTTCAACGCTTAATCTAGCTGTTGCCCCGCGTGCCCTCGTGCGGCAAAATTTAACTTCATGGTTCGTCCCCAAAATGAACTGGGTTCCCTGCGCTTCAGCCGCCTTGAAAAAGAGCGGCTCCTGCTGGCGTTGGTCTTTTCCCTGCTCGTTCACCTCGTCGTCTGGGGCGGCTATGAGTCGAATAAGAAGCATGGCTGGCTTAAAAAGCTTTTCCCGCCCAAACATCCCAAGCTCGTCCTGCTCCAGCCCAAACCGCCCGCGCCGCCCGTGGACCCGACCATCTTTGTCGACATCTCGCAGGCGTCCGCCGACGCGCCCAAGACGGCGAAATATTATTCCGATAAAAACTCCCGCGCCGCCAATCCCGATACCGACGCCGACGCCAACCAGCCTAAGATCACGGGCAAGCAGCATGATATGCCCAAGCTGAATGACACGCCGCGCCCCACCAAGAGCAAGCCCGTCAATCCCACGCCCCCGGCGCCTCCGCAAAAACCTACGGAAGAAAAACCCCAGGAAGCCAAGCCCGCCTCCGCCCTCCAACCCGGCATGCTCCAGCCCGGCAAACCGGCGGATACGCCTACGCCGGAAAAAGACGTCACTCCGCCCGAACGTCCGCGCACCATTCGTCAGGCGCTCGCGCAAGCCAATCAACTTCCCGGCCTCCAGATGCAACAGGACGGCGGCGTCAAGCGCCACGCGTTGTCTTCGTCCTTGGATGCCATTGCCACGCCCTTCGGCGCCTATGACCGCGCCATCGTCGAGGCCATCAGCCAGCGCTGGTATGACCTTCTGGACAGCCAGCAGTTTGCCGATAGCCGCACCGGCAAGGTCAACGTCTACTTCCACTTGAACCCGGATGGCTCGGTGACGGAACTGAAGATTACCGGCAACTCCGTCGGCGATCTGCTGGGCTATGTCTGTCAGGAAGCGATTGAACAGGCCGCGCCCTTCGCCAAATGGCCCTCCGATATGAGGCGCATGGTCGGCACTAATTTTCGCGAAATCACCTTCACGTTCTATTACTATTGAATTAACTTTGACCGCTATTTGATTTATGGAAAACGCTGTTTATGTCCTGCTCGGCCTCACTTCCGTCGTGTGTGTGGCCGTGATTCTCTGGCGCGGCTGGATGCTCCGCTGGAGCACCGTCGTCCCGCCCGAAATCGCCGACGCCCTGGCCGGCTGCCACACCCGCGAAGACGTAAAAGCCGTGCGCAGTTTGTGTGCGAAGCACCCGTCGCCGCTGGGCCGCCTCATCGGGCTCGCCGCCGACCGCTTGGACTGGCCGAAGGCCGATAACATGGATTCGCTCGAAACCGCGGCGCGCCATGAAGTCGTCCACCTCGAGCGCGGCCTCGTCGTGCTGGAAGTAATCGTCGGCATCGCGCCGCTACTCGGCCTCGTCGGCACCATAGCGGGCATGATGACGGTGTTTGGCGACCTCGGCCAAACCGGTTTGAACGACGCTGCGAAGCTGGCCGAAGGCATCGCGCTCATTTTGCGCGCCACGCTGGCCGGATTGCTCATCGCCATTCCCTCGCTCATCTTCTGGAGTTACTTTAGCAAGAAGGTCGAAGTGCTGGCCGTCGAGATGGAGACCCTGTGCGACGACTTTATCCGCCGCCAATACCGCGACCCAAAAGCCTGACCCATGCGTTTCCTCGTTCGCAAGCGCCGCGCCGCCCCGGCCGTCATCATCGTCGCGCTCATCGACGTGCTGGTGGTGCTGCTCATCTTCTTGATGGTAACCACCACCTTCAAGCAGCAGCCGCTGGTCAAGCTGGCGTTGCCTACCTCCACCGCCGCGCAGAAAGAAGGCGCCGAGGAACATCCGCCGCTGGTGGTCAATATTGAGGCGAACGGCTTCTATCGGTTTGGCGAAAAGAATCTGCCGCTGACCATCGACCAGTTGCGCCCGGAAATCGTCGCGGCGGCCGCGAAGACCCCGGACGCCAAGCTCGCCATCCGCGCCGACAAAGCGGCCCCCTGGAGTAGCATCGTGGCCGTGATGGATCTGGCCAAAGCGGCCAACATTAAAAGCCTGAGCGCCTTCACCAAAGACGCGGCCAAGACGGCCCAATAAGAAGCTCTCCGGCGGTGACGCGCGCTGGGGCAAAGGTCTTGATTTTTTCTGCGTAACCTTCCATCGTTGAATTGCTCTAAGTGAGGATTAGATGGAATACCTTGGGAATGAGCCAATGACCAAAAACGATTACAACTCGCAGCATATCGGCAGGATGCTCGTCATCGCCGCCAGCCTGCTGTGCCTTGCCTTCCTATCGCCAGATGCGGGCAATCTCCATGGGAGCTATTTCTTACCTGTCGCCTTGAATTCCTCCTGGCACCAGCTGGGTGATTTGGCCGCCGTCTGGTGCAGCATTAAGATCGTTGCCGTCAGCGTCGCGTTCTTTCTCCTCGTCGAAGCCGTGGCGACCTATCTGGCCCGATTAAAGCTCAACCGGCTGGCCCTCGCCATTTATTGCCTGCAAGCCATCGGGGCGACCGGCGCTTTGGCTGGGAGCTATTACATCCTCAAAGCCCTGCTCTAAGCTTTAGCGCGCTGGGAACTTTTCAAGCCGGTTAATGCCACGCTGCTTAATCTCCTGCCTTTCGCCCCGCCATTGTGGATATAAAGGCCCGAAATAGTGCCAAAATGGCCTTACCCCCTTCAAATGGTAATTTTACCGATTGACGATTTGCTCCATCGTGATATAATTTACTAGGATTACCATAAAGATGAACTCAAGCGATCACCTAGGGGCCTACGGGTACAAGCCGGCATACGGACATTCTGCGCCTAAACAATGGCAAGCCCCCGCCGAGGACACGCTCCGCACGGCCGTCATGGATTGCGAGCGCAAGAGCTACCAACTTACCTTGAAGGAGAATCCGCGCGGCCGCTTCTTGCGCATCACCGAAGTGCGCGGCGGATTGCGCGCCAACATTATCATCCCGAGCACGGGCCTGAAAGAATTTCAGAAGATTCTCGCGGAAATGGTGGCCGAGGCCGAGCGCCTGCCCACCCCTCCGCCGCCCCCGAGTCCGGTTTAATCCTTCCCCCCGCGCCGGCCAACGCGCCGGCGACTTCAGCGCTGCTCTTTTAAGCCGCTAGCACGGTCTTTCGCTGCCTCTTGGGTTAATCCGCAATCTGCGGACTTGGCTACTTTTTCAACTTCGACCCGCCCCTATTTTGGGAATTGCCAACCGTCCTTTGGCATTTGAACGATTTAAGTTGTGCCGGTGCGTGGTTATTCATAAACCGGTAGCAGTGGCAAAAGCTCTGCATCATTTTTTAATCTGCGACTGTTATGGATTACAGTCGCCAGAGATGGTTCGTGACCGGCCATCGTTAGCGACCGCGCGGCGGGCATTTGACGGCGTTCCGAGATGGTTGGTTTCTCCGTTCGCTGGGTTTCCCGTCGCGCGGTCAGGCTTTTTCACCCCCCGCCTAGTCGCCCGCATTCCGTGCGGGAGTCCCCGCAGCCAGTCCCGAGGCTCCCGCAGCAACTCCGGGAGCTCCCGCATGGGTTGCGGGGGTTCCCGCGTTTCATCCGGGAGTCCCCGCACTGACTCCCGATGCTCCCGCACGCCTTGCGGGGACTCCCGGATCGGACGCGGGAGCTCCCGGACTGAATGCGGGGGCTTAGAGAAAGCATCCGGGCATCCCGCCAGTCAGCACCAAAATTTAGAAAAAGTGGTCCAATATAAACAACCTGCCCCTAAAGCAGCCGGTGAGAACAGCACAGCAAACATCCTCTACTCCTAAAACTTATGCCACACGACCCCATTCCCCCGGGCGATGAAGCCTTTCATGGTTTTATCACCGATATCACCGCTTACATCATCACCAATGCCACCGAGATGGCCGTCCCCACTGAGGCAGTCACGGCGTTGACCGGCGTCAACACCATCTGGCAAACCGCCTTTCCGGCGCATCGCACGGCCAGCAAGACCGCTTCCGGTGCCGCCGTCACCAAGGTCAATGCCCGCGACGGCGCAGAAGTGGTCCTGCGCCCGCTCATTCAACAATTGCAGTCCAACCCCAAGGTGACCGACGCGCACCGGCGGGCCATGAAGATTCCTGTCCACAGCACCAGCCGGACGCCCACGGGCGTGCCGACCTCCACCCCGATGGGCACGGTGGGCACCAACAACCGCTTGCAGCAGAGCATTCAGTTCCGGGATTCTGTTAACACGGGTACGAAAGCGAAACCGGCCGGCGTGCGGGGCTGCGAAGTCTGGTCCAAGATTGGCGGGCCGGCCCCGACGGATGCCAGCCAGTTGACCTTTGTCGGCCTAGCCACGCGCACGCCGTATCTGATTAATTACACCGGGGCACAGGCGGGCCTGACGGTGTATCTTTGGCTGCGCTGGGTGAGTACGAACGGCCTGTTCGGCCCCTGGAGCGAAGTGCTGACGGCTACGATTCCGGGTTAAGCCACACGGAATGGGGCGGCGGGATGGCCGCCGATCATTCCGTCTTCAGGCGCATGTAAATCGGCCGCATGGCCGGCGTGCTGGGATACGTGGCGAGCAGATCGGGTATCCGCATGAGCATCCACGGCTGACGATAGTTATTCCCGTTCTTGGTATAGACCAGGTCGTCGGCCAGATAGGTGGCCGAGTGCTTGATCTCATTGCGATCGTTCATCAGGAGCAGGATGTCGCCGTACTGCGAGGGCGCAGAGATTTGATAATAGTTCTTCTGGATGTACTGCACGGCAAAGTTCGGGTCATTGAACCGGTTGTCGGGTGTCTCATTGCTAAAATTGAAGGTGGTCCAATGGCAATCCATTATGGGGTCGCCCGCCTGCGCCGGGAGTGGGAAGGTGTAGAGCCGGTCGCGGGCGAACTTGGGCATCAGGTAAAGCAGGCTGATGTCGCCGCCTTCGGGCAGGCGCTTCAGGGCTTCCAACAGCGGGCGCAAGTCGGTGAAGCGGACGTTGGGGACGGTGCCCCAGTAGGCGGCGATTTTATCAATGTCCGTATCCGGCTTGATCAGCAGCCGGCCGATAACGGCTGACTGCCGAGACATGGCGCGCGTCAGCGCGATGCGGCGCTGGGCGGTCGGAATCTGGGTGAGCAGGAATTGGTCGTCGCTGAGCTGCTGCGCGGTGCCATTCGGATACACGAGCCGTTTGAGCAACGCCACGTCAGCCGGGTCCAGGCGGCTGTCGGCGTAGATGGCTTCGATGGTGCCGGCGGGAAAAATGTAGGGGTAATCGAAATAGAGGTTCACACCCAAACCCGTCAGCGCGGTAAAAAGTTTCGCGCGCGTCGCGGCATCGAGCGCATAGAAGAAATCGGCGGTCGGGGTCAATTGCGTGCCGGCCGCCGTCTCGGTATAGGCACCGGGGGCGAGCGCCGCCGCCGCTTGGGCGTCGGTCAAGCCAGCCTTCAGCAGCAGGCCCTTGACGGCAGCGGCATTCAGGCCGTTGAAAAACCAGACTTCCGGCTGCGGATTGGCGACTTCCTGGCCGACATACTCCACGGGGCGTTCGAGGGAGATGTCGCGCGTAACGAGTTCGCCCCACGGGCCGACATGTACGGAGCGGCTCTTGTCATTGGGGTCCACGGCGAAAGTATCGGCCAGCTTCGGCCGGGTGACCGCGGTAAGCTTGTAGGTGATGGCCGATGCGCCCACCATCAGCACGAGCGTGAAGATAATCAGGCCCGACAGCGTGAACTGAAAGGCGTTGGCCGCAGCGGCGGACTCCGATTGGCGGGGCCGGCTCATAGCTGGAACGCCGGCAAACCCGTTGCCGGCGAATTGAAAACCCAAAGATACATCATGGTGGTCCGGAAGGACGAGGTCAGCGTAACAGAGGCGGCGTGGCAGGCAAATGGTATTGTAACTAAATGGTTACTTTTAGGCGCAGCCGCACCGGAAATATTTTTCAAAAGCGGATGAATGTTTGGCAAAATCCGGTTAGCGGCGGCACCACCAGAGCAAGCCAAGACAACCGGCGAGGGTCACCAAAGAAATTACCGAGCCCACCTGAAAGCGTCGGTCTTCGTAGACGAGTTTCACGGAATGCTGGCCCGCCGGGACGGTCACGGCTTGGAAGGCGTAGTTCGCCCGCCAGAGCGGCACGCGCTGGCCGTCGAGATAAGCGTGCCACGGGTGATAATACGTCTGCGCGGCGACGAGCATGGTCGGCACGGGCGTCTCGACTTGCGCCTCCAGGCGCTGCGCCGCGTAGCTGGTCGAAATAATCCGCGCGGTGCGGGCACGGGCGGCAAGCACTCGCCCGCGCGCTTCCAAGGGCAGGATGACTTCATCGAGCGGAGCAAAACTGGCGTTGGTCAGCGCGACGAGCGTGGCGAGATCATCCGCGAACAGGGCGTTTTGGCCGATGGTGAACGGCGGCAAATAGGTGGTGCGTGGCTGCCACACGAGCTGGCGGTTCGTCCTTTGGAGCACGTCAGCCACGCCCAGGAAATCCAGCAGCGGCGCAGCGGGCTCGCGCCCGCCCAGCAAATTGACGAACAGCGCCGCGTGGTCGCTCAGGGTGAGCGCATAGAAACCGTCGCACTTGGCGATGCCATCAAGAAGGTTGCAATTGCCCGCCAACGCAAAGCGGCGCACGAGATAATCGGTGGCGGCATCGGGCAACACGGTATGATTGAACTGCTCGCGGATGTCCCCGGGAATGAGGACACGCGCCGCCGGAGCGAGTGGCAAGGGCTGCGTCCGGGTCAGGCTGGGTTGGTAAATCGTCCGGCTGACAGTGGGCGGCGACGGCATCTGGCTGTCCAAGTCCAGCCAGAGCAACAGGAGCGGCAGGAGCTGACAGAGGCGGCGCATGGAGACGCCGGTGATTTTCTCCGACCACACCCATGTTAAAAGTATTGCGACAAGAAATAGGGCGCGCAGGACGCCATTAAAAAGCGTGACCTTCAGGTCGTCGCCTGGTGGCTCGGTGTGCCAGAGCCAGCCGGTGATTCCCAAAATCAGCGCGAGCGCCGCGCCGCCGAGGAGCCAGAGCGTGCGCTCCGTTTGCGGCGCGCGGAAATTCTTTTCACCGAGCGCCACGGCCGCGAGCAGCGGGAGGAGCAGCGAGGGGAGGATTAAGAATTTTACCGGAAAGCGCACCATCCCGATGACGCCCGCCTGCCGCGCGAGCCAGCCGTAAAGCGGCGTCGCTTCGCCGACCGCGAGCACGCCGCACACCAACATCAGCGCCGCCAGCAGCCCGACGCGCGCCGACCGTTGCCCCAGCGCCAGCAGCGCGAGCACGAGGGTGGCCGCGCCGACGTAGTAGGAATTGATCCACGACTGCGTCGTCTGCATGAAGACGCCCTGAAAGGAATGGCAATGGAACAGCGGCACAAAGTAATTCGCCCAGCCGGACACGGGCATCGGCCACGTCGCGGCGGAGATTTCCTGCTGCCGCCGCGAGTAGTCCAGCAGGTCGAGGAAGGGCAATAGTTGCGCGGCGGACAAGCCGCTGATGAGCGCCACCACTGCGCCGAGGCGGAAGATGATTTTGTACCGCGCCACTTTGCCGCGGAGTAAGTCTAATCCGCCCAGTCCGGCCACGAGCACCCACGTGAGCAGCACGGGTTCCGCCGCACCGGAAAGCATCTGCATCGCCCCGGCCAGCGCGGCCACGATGATGGTCCGCCCGCCATTGCGCCCGGCGCGCTGCGCGAGCCATACGACCCACGGCATCCACGCCAGCCCGGCGATGGTCGCGGGCCAGACAAGGCTGCTGAGCATGACGCCATTGAAGGCAAAGGCGATGCCCGCGAAGGCCGCCGCGCGCCGGTCGGACACCCACGCCTGCGCCAGCAAGTACATTCCCAAGCCACCCCAGAACAAGTGCAACAGACAAAACACACCAAGCGACCACGACAGCGGTAGCACGAGATAAAACAATGCCGGCGGATACAGCACCTGCGTATTCCATTGGGCCAGGAAGGGCGCGCCGCAGTTGCTCAAGGGATTCCACAACGGCACTTGCCCCTGCCAAAAGCTCGCGCGGAGATAATGCGCGAGGGGATACGAAAAGATTCCGAAGTCGCGATACTCGAAAGTCTGCCAGCCGAGCCAGACTTGCGGCCAGGACACCAGCACGAGCAACGCCAGCAGCCCCGCAAACGGACGCCAGCCCAGCCAGTGGTCCTCACTGGTAACGGGAGCTTTCGCCGACGTCGAAGGGGATGCCAACATCGGCGCAGTCTGCCAAAACGGAGTATCCGCCCAAGCCTAAAATCAGAAAGCAGGAATCAGTCGCCTGACTTCCTGCTTTCCTAATTAATGTTTAGCTGGATGCGCTGGGCAGCCGAGCGATGCGGATTTAGCTTACTTCACCAACTCTTCGGCGATTTGCACCGCGTTGAGGGCCGCGCCCTTGAGCAATTGGTCGCCGCTGACCCAGAAACACAAGCCATTATCGAGCGCGCAGTCGAGGCGGAGGCGGCCGACTTCGCAATTATATTTCTCGGAGGTGTGCAGCGGCATCGGATACTTCTTGTTCTCGGGCTCATCAACCACATCGAGGCCGGGCGCCTGCTTGAGGACGGCGCGCGCCTGCTCGATGGACACGGGCTGCTCAAACTCCGCGCTGACCGCGATGGAATGGGAGCGATAGACCGGCACGCGCACGCAGGTCACGCTCGCGCGGAACGCGGGATGATGCATGATCTTGCGGCCTTCGTTCTCCATCTTCATCTCTTCCTTCGTGTAGCCGCTCGGCAGAAAGGAGTCCACATGCGGAATCACGTTGAACGCAATCTGGTGCGGATAAACCTCCTTCGTCACCGGCTGCGCGCCGACGATTTGCCCAACCTGACGTTCCAATTCTTCCAACGCCTTCGCGCCGGTGCCACTGACGGCCTGGTAGCTGGACGCGAAAATGCGCTTCACGCCAAACTTCTGGTGCAGGGGGTACAGCGCCATCAGCGTGATCGCCGTGGTGCAATTCGGATTGGCGATGATGCCCTTGTGCTGCTTCACGTCGGCGGCGTTGATCTCCGGCACGACCAGCGGGACATCCGGGTCCATGCGGAAAGCGCTTGAATTATCCACGACCACGCAGCCGGCCTTGGCTGCGATGGGCGCAAACTCCTTGGAGATGCTCCCGCCGGCGCTGAAGAGCGCGATGTCGATCCCGGCGAACGAATCCTTCGTCAATTCTGTCACCGTGACGTCCTGGCCCTTGAACTTGAGCTTCTTGCCGACCGAGCGGGCAGACGCGAGCAAGGTCAGCTTGCCCACGGGAAAATTCCTCTTTTCCAGGGTCTTGATCATTTCGATGCCGACAGCGCCAGTGGCGCCGACAACTGCGACGTGCGGATTGCGGTTCATAATTGGCCGGACACTCTAGCAGAAAACGCGCCTTCGTCAATCGCCTCAAAACTGCCCAACGCAAAAACTTTTGCTTTGCGATTGACCGGCCACGCGGGTTGTGTCGAAATGATAGAACATAGTAATTTTGCCCAGATGCCCAGAACACCAATCAGAAACGGGAACGGGTCGCCACGCGGCGGCGCCAACAAATACGACGCGCACCACAAGGTGCTTTCACAGACCTACGGCGTCTTTGCCGACCTGCGCCGCGAACTTTCCGACTCCAAAACCACCGTCACCGAGCGCGAAGAGATCCTGCGCACGTTCGCGGCGTGCCCGGATTCGCAACGCGCCTGGCTGGCGCTCGAAGATTATTTCGAGAAGCTCTCGCTCTCGCGCCGCGACTTTCCGGCGACCGACTGGTGGACCAAGCTCCTCGCCCTCACCGGCAAGGCGCGCCTGGAGGAACTCGCCTTTTTGTTCCTGCGCGCCAAGCGTTCCGTGCCGCCGGAACTCCAGCCGTACGCCAGCCCCGACCGTTTTGCCCGCGCGGAAGAAGCCGAGCAAGAACTGCAACTCGTCCGCGAATTAGAAAACTGGCTGTCGCCGCCCGCCCCGCTGCATCTCGATACGCCGCGCGCCACCTTGCGCGTTGTCTGCCAGCCGCAGCCCGACGAACAAGAACCATCGCGCTACCGGCTCGCCGTACAATTCCTGCTGCTGCGCCCGCGCACCGGCGAGAAGGCGCGTTCGCTGCACGACCTTGTGGATCTCGTCGTCCGGGCTGCGCATGAGCAGGAATTGTTCACGCCGTGGGACTGGGAATTCATCCAATGGATCTACGAGACGCACCGCGAGCGCGCGACCAACGCCACCACGCTGCTGCTCTCCGATGCCGAGCTGCTGCAATGGCTCGCGCGCTGGGGCAACACCGACCGCCTCGAATCCGCCGCGAACGGCCAGCCCATTTTCTTTCACGGCCACATCATCGCGCTCACGCCGCACCTCGAAAACGGTGACAAGGAGCTTTCCTTCACGCACCGCATCCTCCTGCCGGATGGCAACAACCACTCCGTCGCGGAAGCTAAGTTCTTCAATCGCCAGTCGCCGGTCGCGCTCGTTGGCAACGAGTTCTTCCTCCTGCGCAACGCCCCGCCCACCGGCGTCCTCAAGTTCCTCGCGCAAAAGCCTTCCGTGCCCGTGCGCAAATTGAGCCATCGCCTGCTGCTCCATCTGCGCAAATCGCAGGCCAATCACGGCGTCGATTGGGAACAGCTCTGCGTCGCGCACGCCGCCGCGCCCCAATTTGTCTTTGAGCTGCTCGACGACACCGTCCGGCTGCGGCTCCTCGCCACCAGCACCCGCGATAAGAGCACCTGGATCTGGAACGGTCACGAATGGGCCGCCCACAATCGCACCATCAAGCCCGGCGAGAAGCCCGAGATCCTTGACGACCCCCGGCTCGACCCCGCCATTCAATGGCTACGCAAGCTCGACTGGTTCATGCAGGAGCCCGGCTTGTGGATTGGGGATGCCAACGAAAACTTTCTGGGTTCCCTTGCGGAAGCGTGGGGCTCCAAACCTGTCGAAGCGGAATTCCTCGGCAACCCGGCGTTCCATCATCTCTTCCTAAAGCCCCGCGCCCTCAAACCGCGCCTCGTCGTCAAGGGCAGCGGCATCGATTGGTTGTCCGTCTCCGCCGAGTGGGAAGCCGAAGGCATGAAGCTGTCCAAGGCCGACCTCGAGCGCCTCGCCGCTGCGACCAGCCGCTTCGTCAAACTGCCCAACGCCGGCTGGGTCGAGCTCGACACCGACGCCGTGCACGGCGCGCACGAAGCCATGGCGGACATGGGGGTGGAAGGCCTGTTTGCCGTGCCGCAAAAAGTCGGGCTCGAACACGTCGCGCACCTCGACGAAAACGGGATGATGCGCTTCGTGGATTCGCCGGAGGCCCAGGCCCTGCGCGAACGCGTCCGCGATTTCCGGGGCGTGCCCTCCGCCGATTTGCCGAAGCTCCTCCAGGCCGAACTGCGCCCCTATCAGAAGGACGGGTTCGACTTCCTCGTGCATCTGGTCCAAGTCAAACTCGGCGGTATTCTCGCCGACGACATGGGGTTGGGCAAAACCTTGCAAACCTTGACCTGGCTCGCGTGGCTGAAGGAACAGAACAAGAAGAATCCCAAGCCTTCCCTCGTCATCTGCCCCGCTTCCGTGCTGCACAACTGGCGCCGTGAAGCCGAGAAGTTCACGCCCGACATGAAAGTCCTCGTGCTCGAAAGCGGCGCCGCCCGCCACAATCTGCGCAAGCAGATTCCCCAGCACGACATCATTGTTACCAACTACGCCTTGCTGCGTCGCGACCTCGAAGAGTTCCACAAATTCAGTTTCCGCGCGGTCATCCTCGACGAAGCCCAATTCATCAAGAACCCGGGCGCCCAAGTCACGCAGTCGGTCAAACAGCTCAAGTGCGAAAACAAAATCGCGCTCACCGGCACGCCCCTCGAAAACCGGCTGCTCGACCTCTGGAGCATCGTGGACTTCATCCAGCCCGGCTATCTCGGCACCCAAGACCAATTCCTCGACACCTACGAACCGCGCGGCGAGAACGCCGAAGCCGAACAGCGCATTGCGCGGCGCCGCTTGTCCGCCAAGCTGCGCCCGCTCCTGCTGCGCCGCCTCAAGAAGCACGTGGCCAAGGACCTGCCCGACCGTATCGAAGAGCGGCGCGACTGCCCGCTCGGCGAAAGCCAGCGCATGTTGTATCTCGCCGAACTCCGCCGCAGCCGCGACCAGGTCATGAAAGCCGTCGAGACCCAGGGCCTCAACAAATCCAAGATGCACGTCCTCGCGGCTCTCACCCGCCTGCGGCAAGTGTGCTGCCATCCCGCGCTCGTCGGCAACGACAGCGCCTCCGGCAAGACCGACACCCTGTTCGAGCTCCTTGACCCCCTCATCGCCGACGGTCAGAAGGTGCTCGTCTTCTCGCAATTCGTGCAGATGTTGAATTTGCTCCAGAAAGAGTGCCTGGCCCGCAACATCCACACCCATACACTCACCGGCCAGACCAAAGACCGTCAGTCCGTCGTGGCTGACTTCCAGAAAGAGACCGGTGCGTGCGTGTTCCTCCTGAGTCTGCGCGCCGCCGGCACCGGTTTGAATCTCACCAACGCCAGTTACGTCGTCCTCTATGACCCTTGGTGGAACCCCGCCGTCGAGGCGCAAGCCATCGACCGGTCGCACCGCATCGGCCAGACCCAGACCGTCAACGCCTACCGGCTGATCGCGCCCGGCACCGTGGAGGAAAAGATCTGGGAACTGCAGCAGAGCAAGGCCAAGACCATTGCCGACGTGCTCGGCGAAGAAGGCTTTGCCCGCAGCCTCACCCCGATGGACCTCGAATACCTTTTCTCCGAGGAATAAGGGGCCGGATAATTACCGCGAACCACGCGAACTACGCGAACGGGGACTCCGCCGTGCCAGACTTTCCATGAGTTCGCATCTTTTGGTAATTTCGCGGTAAAAAATCCGGCCCCGCTTCCCCACGATCCAGCTTCGAACCAGCGCGAACCACCTCCAACTCAAGCTGTCGCGAATCCTAACCGGCACGGCGTGACTCCAAACCACGCCGGCGCGGCTCCAATCACGTAAGTTTGGCATCCATGCGATTGTTAGAATGCTATTTTTGCTTCGGCCATGACTCCGTAGGAGTTTTATGCGCATCCGTGTGCTTGTTGAATGAATATTTAAGCTTTTGGATTCGCCGTTTATTCTTCTGGCTGTCGTCCGCAAGCTTTTCGAGCGACGCCGTTTGATTTTATAGTGACTCCGTATGATTTTTTAGCTCGTCCATTGGTTTCTATAAGTCATCTGCAAGCTTAAATAGCTTGACGGCGCGAGCGGCAAGTGTGTTGTTACGTTCATGAATCCCTCCGCTCCTGCGCCCATGTCGTCGGCTCTCAAATTAAAGCATCTCGCGACGGTCCTGCATGACCCGGTGCGTTGGCGTATCTTGAAGGAACTCGCGAAGGGTGAGGCGCTGCCGGTCTGGGCGCTGGCGGGGCTGGCGCGCAGTACGCCGCCAAAGGTTTCGAAGCACATGGCGGTGTTGCGCAAGGCGAAGCTGGTGGAGGTGGGTTACGGGCGGCTTTATAAACTGGCGTCGGCATTCAAGCCGGAGGCGAATGGTACGCGACTGGACTTGGGGCATTGCGTGCTCAAGCTGGATGCGCTGATTTGAAGGGCGGACGGGCAATGTCTTAATTTGGTGGGGCGAGCGTCCTCGCGAGCCGCTCAAACCCAAGGCTTACGACGGCTCGCGAGGACGCTCGCCCCACCGGTGGTTTTTTTGAAATCAGGACGCTGAAGGCTGACCGGGGGCGGCGTGAACACTGTCGGACTGATTTATTCTACGGCGGGGTCGAGGTGCTTGCCGGGGACGAGATACTTGCGGACGTAGTCGAAGACGGCGTTCTCCAGGGACGTCACGGGGGCGGCGTAGCCGGCTCCGCGCAGGCGGAGGAGGTTCGCTTGCGTGAAGTATTGATACTTGTCGCGGATGGCTTCGGGCATCGCAATGAACTTGATGACGGGCTTCTTCTTGGTGGCGGTAAACACGGCGTTGGCGAGGTCGATCCACGTGCGGGCTTGACCGGAGCCAATGTTGAACAGGCCATTCGCGCGCGGGGTGGCGGCTAGATGCAGGGTCATGGCGACGCAATCTTTGACGTAGAGGAAATCGCGCTTCTGTTCGCCATCCTTATATTCTTTGCGGTAGCTCTCAAAAAGTTGGATGACGCCTTTGCCTTGCACCTGGGCGTAGCTCTTGTGGACGAGGGAACGCATGTCGCCCTTATGACCTTCGTTCGGACCGAACACGTTGAAATATTTTAACCCGCAAATTTTGTTGAGAAAGCCGGCGCGCTTGGCGTGCAAATCGAACAGGTGCTTGGAATAGCCGTACATGTTCAGCGGCCGCAGGGTGTCGAGCGCGGCTTCGTTGTCTTCCATGCCTTGGGTGCCGTCGCCGTAGGTAGCTGCGGAGGAGGCGTAAACGAAACGCACCTTGTTGGCGAGGGACCACGTGGCGAGGTCGCGGGTGTATTCGTAATTGTTCTTGATGAGGTAGGTGGCGTCTTTCTCGGTGGTGGCGGAACACGCGCCAAGGTGAAGCACGAGATCAAATTTGCCCAATGCGCCAGTCTGCAGCCGGGGCAGGAGTTCGCCCGCCTCGACGTAATCGGCAAAGCGCAAGGGGGTGAGGTTGCGCCATTTCTCGTCGGTGCCGAGGATGTCGGTGACGACGATGTTATCGCAGCCGCGCCGGTTGAGCGCCCAGATGAGGGCGCTGCCAATGAAGCCCGCGCCGCCGGTGACCAGGACGCGCGCGTCGGAAAAGTCATTGGGCTTCATAGCGCATTACCAGCCGAGGATGTGGGCGAAGATGAGCGGCGCAACGATGGTGGCGTCGGATTCGATAATGAACTTGGGCGTCTTCACGCCGAGCTTGCCCCAGGTGATTTTCTCATTGGGCACGGCCCCGCTGTAGCTGCCGTAGCTGGTGGTGGAGTCGCTGATCTGGCAGAAGTAGCCCCAGAGCGGGACATTGGTGCGGAGCAGATCCTGGTGCAGCATGGGCACGACGCAAATGGGGAAGTCGCCGGAGATACCGCCGCCAATCTGGAACATACCGAGGGTGCTCTTCTTGGTAGCGGTGCGGGTGTAATGTTCGGCGAGCCAGGTCATGTATTCAATGCCGGTGCGCACGGTGTGGACGTTCTTGACGTCGCCGCGAATGACGGCGGCGGCGTACATATTGCCGAGGGTGGCGTCTTCCCAGCCGGGGACGACGATGGGGAGGTTCTTTTGCGCGGCCGCCAGCATCCAGGAATCTTTCGGATCGATCTGGTAATACTTTTCGTACTTGCCGCTCAACAAAACTTTGTAGAAGAACTCGTGCGGGAAGTAGCGTTCGCCCTTTTTATCGGCGTCGGTCCAGACTTCGAGCATGGCTTTCTCCATGCGGCGCATGGCTTCGCCTTCGGGAATGCAGGTGTCGGTGACGCGATTCATGTGGCGATTCAGCAGCGCCTGCTCGTCCTCGGCGGTGAGGGAGCGGTAGCCGGGCACGCGTTCGTAGTAGTCGTGCGCCACGAGGTTGAACACGTCTTCTTCGAGGTTGGCGCCGGTGCAAGTGATGAGGTGGACCTTGTCGCGCCGGATCATTTCAGCGAGGGACAGCCCGAGCTCAGCGGTGCTCATGGCGCCGCCGAGGGTAATCATCATTTTGCCACCACCTTCGAGGTGGGCGACATAGCCACGCGCGGCGTCCACGAGGGAGGCGGCGTTGAAGTGACGATAATGGTGCTGGATGAAACGGGAAACGGGCCCGCCGGTGAGTTGAACTGGTTTGGTCGACTTTTTCTTGGCCATAAGATGATTTGGAAATTTACTTCCGCAAACAATAAGGATGTTCGCGCGAAATCCAATCTCAAATTGAGAAAACCGGCGGGCAATGTTGCGGGGCGGAAGACGGGGGCGGCGGATTTATTGGACGGCGACGAGATTCGGTTGGGCCTGGGAGAGGCCGCCTTTGCCATTACCTTCGAAGCGGGGGCGGATGATGAGGTTGTGCGTGCAGGTGGTGTTGTTGACGCGGAAGGCCGCGCCGCCGCAATCCATGGCGACGAGGTTCGTAAAGGCATTGTAAACGCACTCGGACTGGGGCGCCGGGCCCCAACCGGCGGCGGTCTGCGTCTCGGAATGGGCCATGAAGACGCCGTGGTGGTGGCTGTTGCGAATGGCGACGTCGAGGAAGCTATTCTCGCGACTGGCGCGCATGAAAATGCCGAGGTCGTTGGCGTTGAGGACGGCGTTGCTGATGACGTTGTGGTTGAAGGCAAGATCGAGCGAGATGCCGGCGCCGGGATTGTCGTGGAGATAAAGGTCGGTGAACAAACTGTCGGTGGTGAGGTAGCAGGCCAGGCCGTCGAACTGGTTGTCGAACGCAGTGAGGTCGCGCACGGTCAGGCGCGTCACGCCCAGGGTCGTGACAAGGCCGCCGGAACGGTTGCGCGCACAGGTGACGTGCTCGACGACGGAATCGCTGACGCTCTGAATCGTGATGCCATTGTTGCGGATGGCTGAGCCTTCGCCGTGAAGTTTCCAAAGTTCGCGCTGCTGGTGATTGCGATTGCCGTCAATGAAGAGGTCGCTGACGTGGAGATTCTTGACGATGGTCTGCGGGTGATTGACGGGTTCGCCCAGGATGATGACGGGACAATTGGCGTTGTCCGCGAGCATCATAATGGTGTTGGCGCCGGAACCGCGCAGGGACTGGGAATCGCGCCGCAGAACGATGGGCTGGTGGATGTCATATTTGCCCGGCGCAAGTACGACTTCGCCACCATCAGCGGGTAAAGCGTCGAGCGCGGCCTGGATTTGGCGATCTGAAACGCCCGCGCTCAAATGGATAATGGCGGGATTGTGGGTCGCGACCGGTTCGGCAACCAGCAACAGCGGGGCGGTCAAACCGAGCATTGGGGCGAGGAGCAGCCAAACGACTGCGGCGATTTTTCCCGGCGAGCCGGTGGCGACCGTCTGATGGTAGTTCGTTTTCATAACCAACGAGACCTTAAGACCAATCAGTGTTTACAACCTAATTTCGTCCATTTCCCGAATTCGTCCAGTAAATTATTCAGTTTTTGCAATAAATTTTTCAGGAACAACTAATGATCCGGGCGGCGAAAGTCCGGCGGGGATTTCGTTTCGGGATTTCCCAAAACGGCGGAAGCAGTTATGCTCCGCGCGAAATTTATGCCGACTAAAAAGATTTTAAACGCTGCCACGCCCGCTGAACTTGGCTTTTCTTTTCCTGCCGAATGGGAAAAGCACGAGGCGACGTGGCTGGGCTGGCCACACAATGCGAGCGACTGGCCGGGTAAATTTGAAATCATTCCATGGGTATATGGCGAAATGGTGCGGAAAATTTCCGTCGGCGAGAGAATTAACCTGATTGTCCGGCACAAAGCCGATGAGAATTTTGCGCGCCACGTTTTCAAGCAGGTCGGCGTGGATTTGCGCAAAATCCGATTCGTCACGTACCCGACCAATCGCGGCTGGACGCGCGACACGGGGCCGATTTTTGTAAAGCGCAAGAACGAGAACGCGATTGTTCATTTCCATTTCAACGGTTGGGCGAAGTACGATAACTGGCGCAAGGACACCAAAGTTCCCGAGATCGCCGCAAATCTACTTGGCAAAAAGCTGTTTCACGCCGAACACGACGGCAAGCCCTTCGTCATCGAAGGTGGCGGAATTGAGTTGAACGGACGCGGCACGCTTATCTCCACCGAGGAATGCTATCTCGACCCAAAAATTCAAGTGCGTAATCCAGGTCTCGATAAAATGGAGATTGAGGGGGCACTCAGGAATTATCTCGGCGTTAAGAATATTTTCTGGCTGGCCAAGGGACCGAAAGGCGACGACACGCACGGGCACATTGACGATATCTGCCGTTTCGTAAACGCTAAGACACTCGTACTCGTACGGGAAAAGAATTCGAAAGACGAAAATTACAAGCCGCTCGCGGAAAATTGGGAACGCATCACGGATTTACGGCTCGAAGATGGCGGTAAGCCCGAAGTCGTGGAATTGCCCATGCCGTCGCCATTGTATTTTGACGGAGTGCGGTTGCCAGCAAGCTACGCGAATTTCTATATTTGTAACGCAGGAGTCATTGTCCCGACCTTCAACGATCCGAACGACCGCCGAGCGTTAGGAATTTTGGGTGAACTGTTCCGATACCGACCGGTCATCGGCATTCATGCCGTGGACCTGGTCTGGGGGTTTGGATCACTGCACTGCCTCACGCAGCAGCAGCCAGCTTAGTGGCAACAAAACTTTCTACAAGACGGATGAAAATGGCGGGAATGGCGGGGCTCGAACCCGTAACCTCTGCCGTGACAGGGCAGCGCTCTAACCAATTGAGCTACATCCCCACAAAAAGGGGACGCAGACAATAAAAAAACTTCCGGTCAGCGTCAAGTTTTGGTTTTAAGTTTTTCAGGCAGGGGGTTTCAGCTAAAATAAAAAAATCCGGGCAGCAGACGCCAAGGAGGTGGGGGTGGGGAACCCCGCTGAAGAAACGTGCTGCTACCCGAATGCGGCAATGTTACATTCTCGCAACGGTTTGTCAACAGGCAGACGCAGGGTCATTTTAGGCCTCTTGGACTGAATTTTGCATATAATGTGTATGTACCCGTGACCATGCCTGAGTCTTACGCACTATTAAAACCTTAGTTCGACTCAGTTCAGACAATTTGAGGCATTAAAGTTTTCTATTTTATACTGCAAACTCAACTTAAACTTTGCTGCGCGATCAGTTTTCCATTCGACATTCTTTGTTAAGCCTTCAAAATTTCCTTCGTGAATCGCATCAAACTTCTGTCTGACCAGGTAGCCAACCAGATTGCCGCTGGCGAAGTTGTCGAGCGCCCCGCCAGCGTTGTTAAGGAGTTGGTAGAAAATTCGCTCGACGCCGGCGCACAAAAAATCACCGTGGAAATCGGGGCTGGCGGACGCAGTCTCATTCGCGTCACCGACGACGGGACCGGTATGAGCCGCGACGACGCGTTGCTTTGCCTAGAACGCCACGCTACTAGTAAAATTCAGCGCGCCGAAGACTTGGCGTCAATCTCCACGATGGGGTTTCGCGGTGAAGCCGTGCCGAGCATTGCTAGCGTTAGCCGCTTCACATTAACCACGCGCGAGCGCGATTCTAATTCACCCGAAGGCACGCAAATCCTTATCAATGGCGGGACGATTGCCGAAGTGAAGACGGCTGGCAGCGCACCTGGAACGAGCGTCGAAGTACGACAGCTTTTTTTCAACTTGCCCGCCCGAAGAAAATTTTTGCGCACGGAAGAAACTGAGGCTGCACACATTCAGCATTATCTTACGCTTGCCGCGTTAGCATATCCCGAAGTCGCGTTCACATTTCAAAAAGACGGCCGTAACGTCTGGCAACTACCAACCATCAAATCCAGCACTGCCGTTTCCAGCCGCATTGAGGCGTTGCGCGAACGTCTACGCGCGTTGCTCGGCGACGAAAAATTGTTGACCGTGAATTTTTCAGCCATGCTCGGTGACGAGGTGCATTATTCCGCACCGGAGGAGACTGACATTTTTGAAACCGCTCTTCAGGAAAAAACGGAAATTCACGATGCCCGATCTGGCATCCAAATTTGGGGGTTAATTGGGGCGCCTGGCGTATCGCGGGCAACGCGCGACGGCCAGTTTGTTTTTGTCAACCGCCGACCAGTGGAAAATCGTGGCATCAACTACGCACTCATTGAGGGCTATCACAACTCACTGATGAAAGGTCGCTATCCCGTTTGCTGTTTGTTTATTGAAATTAATCCTGCAGCTGTGGATGTGAACATCCACCCAGCAAAACGCGAGGTGAAATTCCACCGCGAATTTGAAGTGCGAAAATTTACCGTGCAGGCCGTGCATGAAACGCTACTAACTTTTCACAGGGATTCCAAAACCCTAGGCTCAAAGCACAAAGTCTTTGAACAACCCATACTTCAACCGGCGGCGGAACCGTCCCTAACAGCACTTCCAAATTTTCCTGAAAAGCTAATACCCGCTCAGCCAGCTCTTGCGCAAATGACGCCAGTAGCACAATCACAATTAAAAACAGTTATTTCTTCGCCAGCTACTGCTATGGCTGAACCGGAAACTAGGCCCTCTAGCCTATATCCTCCACCATTTCTAGAACCGAGAATTTCAGCTGCCAGCCCACAAACATCATCGATCGCGGCCACGCCATTACTCAAAGTCCCGCTGCGCCTCATTGGCGTGGTCGGCAAACTTTATGTGCTGCTGGAGTCAGACCGGGGCCTCGTGCTGCTCGACCAGCACGCGGCACACGAACGGATCTTGTACGAGCAGATGCTAACCCGACTGGAGCAGAGAGGTTCTACACCGTCTCAAAAACTATTGCTGCCTGAAACTATTGAGCTGCCGCCGCGAGATGCGCAGTTTATTAGAGAACAGCTTGCTGCACTCACACGACTCGGCGTCGGGTTAAGCGAATTTGGCGAGCGGACGTTTCT
Source organism: uncultured Verrucomicrobia subdivision 3 bacterium (assembly GCA_903865745.1). GTDB lineage: Bacteria > Verrucomicrobiota > Verrucomicrobiia > Limisphaerales > UBA11358 > UBA11358. The sequence goes on from CAIPKV010000062.1 coordinate 84,481, forward strand.
CCTAGACGCGTTGCCGCCTTTTGTGAAAGTGCCGAATACTCGCCGGTTCGTGTTTGACCTTGTGGACGAACTACGCGCTGCCAGCCGTGAAGTAAACCTTGCTAGGCTGGGCGAACAAACCGTGGCTAAGACCGTCTGCCGCCATGCGGTGAAAGCCAACGATCCACTCGGTGGTGCAGAGTTGGAATATCTCATCGAGGATTTGCGCCACTGCGCTATGCCTTATACGTGTCCGCATGGCCGCCCGACGCTCATTGAAATGAATTACCGTGAACTAGAGAAGAAGTTTGGACGGACGCAATAAATACCTTAATTAATTACTTGTTTAACCTTGTTAAAAACGTTCGCAACCTTCACCGATTCCATGCATACGAGCAGTTCTTCACGCGTCCCTTTAATATCACCACCGTCGTAGCGGTAAAAATCCAGCCCGCGCCCAGCCACAACTGGGTTCTCAATCAAAGTGAATGAGTTGCCGAACGGCTCGATGGGGCGGTTCCAAGTTGGCGTTTCAATGACAAGCTGTGCTGGCACTTTCATCGCAGCCGCGACGTGCATCAGCGCCGTGTCCACGCTCAAAAATGCCCGTGCCTGCCGCAGCAGTGCCGCAACCTGCCGCAAGTTTTTGGTGGGCGGGAAAATTGCGTTGGACAGTTGTGATCGTATTTTCTCGTGACCGACGGCTTCTTCTGGCCCGCCAAAAAATAAAATTGGAAAATCTTTCTGCCAAGTCAGCAACCCCTGCGACAGCTCGATGAAATTTTCAAGCGGCCAGCGACGCAGTGCCAGATTCTTAGTACCACCGGAACCGACATGTACGCCCAGCCATTTTTTGTCGGTCAAGCCGGCGCGCGTCAGGAAATCGTCAGCCCATTTGTCCTCCGCCGGCGTCAGGAAAATTTCTAACTCATGCGCTGGCAGTTTTTCCTGCGCGCCGATGAGCGGCAGCACGGCCAGATTGTTTTCCGCCGCGTGCCGCGTATAATCCTGCGGCAAGGTACTAGTCACGAGCCACCGGTCGAGCCAGGTGAAACACTCATATTCGTGGCTTATGCGTACGGGTGCGCCAGCAAGCCACGCCGCAACACGGTAATGAATCCGGCTCTGCGGGTGCGTATTGATGGAAAGCTGGTAGCCCTCTCGCCGTAACGACCAGAGAAAGCGCAGTGCCTCCAGCCTGCCGCATTTCATCAGGTTTTTTTGGAACACGCGGTTGATGTGCGGATTATGCTCCAGCAAATCCTTCGCCCCCGGCCACATCACCAGCACGTCAATTGTCGCGGCGGGGAAATTCGCACGCAGCTCGTGGAGCAGCGGCGTGGCGATCAGCGTATCGCCGATGCCTGCGAGCGAGATGACGAGGATTTTCACAACCGCGAAATTTTTTCCAACAGCGACGTCGTCGACTTGCCGGGCACAAATGGAACCAAAACAATTTTTCCGCCAGCCGACTCCACCGCGCGGCGCTCGTCTTGATTCAAAGTTTCCAAAGTGTAATCGCCGCCCTTCACGTAGATGTCCGGCTGCGCGGCGGCGAGAAATTTCGTAGCCGTCGTGTCGGTGAAAATGCACACGCCATCCACACTTTGCAACGCGGCCAGCACGGCGGCACGATCCATTTCAGAATTCACCGGACGGCCCGCGCCTTTCAAGCCACGCACAGCGGCGTCGCTGTTCACGCCGAGGAGCAACGCATCGCCAAAGTTGCGCGCGTTCTCCAGATACGTGACGTGGCCGAGGTGGAGCAAGTCGAAGCAACCGTTAGTAACGACCAGTTTTTTGCCGCTGGCGCGAAACTGCTTGCGCCATTCCGGCAATTTGTCCCACGCGATGATTTTGTCGCGGAAATTCATACCGCCATTTTGCCCGCGCCGCGCCGGTTGGCAACGATTTACCGCGGCGATGGCGTGTAAAAACGGTTTTTAGCTGGATAAATACTCCGCTTACCCAGCTAAGCGCTCCGTTTATCCGCGTAGGAGCCACTCTTACCCGCATAAGAGCCGCATCTACCCAGATGGGAGCTGTATTTATCCTGATAAAATAGTTTTTGTCTGGGTAAGCGTTCCTTTTACCCAGATAAACGTCGCTCCTCTCAGGGTAAGCGCCGCATTTATCCGGATAAGAGCCGCTCCTACACAGGTAAAAATCGTTTTTATCCGGATAAGAACGGCTTTTATCCAGCAGTGTTCGCCCCAAAATGGGACACAATCTCGGTTTACCACTCAAAAACGGCAAAAGTTGATGAAAAAGCCGGAATTATGACCTTCTCTGACCAAAGAAATGTCAGCGGAATCCATAGACGAACCGGTTAAAGACATAATCCCAGTTTTTTCTTGTCTAAATTCCCGGAACTTGGAACCCTCGAAAATCACGGCCAAATCATCTTGGTTTTACGCAGTGTTCAAGGATTTCCCAAAGTGAGCCTCATTCTTTACAAAAGCAACCGGTTGGAAAATCTGGCCCGGCGGCTGGCGCAGGAAACCCTCCGCCCGCCTTTAAGCTCACCTTTTGTGACGGAACAAATCATCGTGCCGGCGCAAGGGCTGGCACAATGGCTCAAGCTCGAACTTGCCCGCCAGCACGGCATCGTCGCGAATGTAAAACTGCCCTTCCCGCGCGCATTTTTCTTCGGGTTGATGGAGAAAATGCTGTCCGCCGAGGCCCGCACCGGCTTGATCGAACCGGATGCGCTGACTTGGCGACTCATGGAAAAACTGGACCCGCTGCTCGACCAGCCAGCGTTCAAGGAAATCAAAAATTATCTCACCAGTTCGCCTGACCCGCGCCGGAAATTCCAGCTCGCTGAACGTATCGCCGGCTTGTTCGACCAATACAGCGTCTATCGCCCGGAATGGATTGACGCCTGGCAGCGCGGCCGAGATAAGCACTGGCAGGCGGAACTGTGGCGCGCTGCCATGAGCGACGGACTGGCGTGCCAAGGGAAATTTTTGTTTGAACTGCTGAACGAACTCAAACGTCCGGTCTGTGCCAAAACAAAATTGCCGGAGCGCCTCTCAGTTTTTTGCCCAACCAGTTTGCCGCCGGTTTATCTCGAAGTTTTCCAATCGCTCGCGCGGCACATTCCGGTGCATCTGTTCTGGCTTTCGCCGTGCGCCGAATACTGGGGCGACATTACATCGGCTTTGGAAGACGAGGCGATTCAAACCGGTCGCGGCAAAGGCAAATTAAGTCCGCGCGAACTGCATCTGGATCGCGGCCATTCGCTGCTGGCGGCGTGGGGCAAGACCGGGCGCGAATTTCAAAGGCTGATCACGGACTTGCAAATGGTGAACGAGGAAGTTGAAGACTTTTACGAACCCGCGCCAAAAAATCTCCTTGGCCACGTCCAGCGCTCCATTTTGAATTTGGAGGATCACCGGGACAAAGACCCGCTGGAAATAAACCGCACGGATCGTTCGGTACAAATTCACAACTGCCACAGCCCACTGCGCGAACTTCAAGTGCTGCGAAACCATCTACTCGAATGGTTCACGGATGATGCCACGCTGTCGCCGCAGGACATCCTTGTGATGCTGCCAAACGTGGAAACTTACGCGCCATTTATAAAAGGTGTTTTTGACAACGCCGAACCTGGGTCGCCCGCGATTCCCTATACGCTCGCCGATCAAGGGGCGCGGCAGGAAAGTCCACTCGCCAACGCCTACGCCGATTTGCTACAACTCGTCACAAGCCGGCTCACCGCCACGGAAGTCATGGATTTTTTTGAAACGCCCGCCGTGCGTCGGCGTTTTTCGGTGGTGGAAAGCGAACTGCCGCAAATCCGCGAATGGATACAAAACGCTGGCATCCGCTGGGGACGTGACGCGGCCCAGCGCACCAAACTCGGTCTGCCCGCCACAGACGAACACACTTGGGAACACGGCCGCTCGCGCCTGCTGCTCGGTTACGCGATGACCGACGACGGCGACACAATCTTCAACGGAATGCTGCCTTGTGAAAACATCGAAGGCACGGTCACGGAACTGCTCGGTCGCTGGCTGGACTTTCAAAAACAATTTTTTGCCGCGCTCGACAAACTTACCAAGCCTCGCACGCTGGAAGATTGGGCAACCACACTAAATGAGCTTCTCGATGAATTATTTTCGCCCGAACCCGCCGAAGAATTTGCCGCCAACGCCATTCGGCTAATCCTCGACGGCCTGCGCCAGCAACAACTGAAATCTGGCTTTGCAGATTTAGTTCCATTCATAATCATTCTCGAAAGCATCTTGCCGAAGCTCTCAGAGGAACCTTCCGGCAAGGCAATTCTGCGTGGACGCGTGACTTTTTCGGGACTGAACCCAATGCGCAACCTGCCATTCCGGGCCATCTGTGTGTTGGGGCTGGATGACAAAAGCTTTCCGCGCCGGCCCGCGCCGTTAAGTTTTGACCTGATGGCCGCAAAGCCCAAAACCGGCGATGCCTCACGCCGTGACGACGACCGTTATTTGTTTCTGGAAATGCTACTCGCCGCACGTGAAAAGTTTTATATCAGCTACGTTGGCCAGTCCTTAAGCGACAACAGCCCGCGCCAGCCATCGGTGGTCGCCAGCGAGTTGCTTGATTATCTCGGCGCGCGTTTTCACCTTGCGGGAACCATTTTGGACCCGAAATTACAGCCGCAAGAAACGCCACTCATCAGCGAACTGCTCGTGACGCGCCACCGGCTGCACGGTTTTAATCCGGCTTATTTTCAGGCAGACAAAAGTAAAAACCCGCGCCTGTTCAGTTACTCGCCAGCGGATGCAGAAATCAGCCGCCATATCGCCAACCGAACCAAGCGCGGTTCACTTAAACCATTTTTATCCGAACCACTTGCTTTGCCGGATGGGGATTGGAAAATTGTCTCGCTAACCGATCTCCAACGTTTCTTCCAGAACCCGTCAAAATACTTTATCGAACGCCGACTTGAATTCCGACTCCCGGACGACCATGAAATTCTGTCCGACGAAGAGCCGTTTTCCGTGGACGGCCTCGACGCTTTCAAATTCAAGCAGGAAATTATCGAGGCGTCCATTGAGCAACGCCCACCGCAAAAGTTATTAGCGGCTTGGCAGGGTAGTGGCCAGTTGCCGCCCGGCGCAACGGGCAAGGTGGTGGCAAATGATTTGTTCGCGAAAACACGACCAATCATTGAATCGCTCCGGCAGCACGTTGGGACGGCGAAAATATTTCAGCAGTCAATTAAGTTGCAGCTTGGCGACTTTACCCTCGAAGGCGAACTGCCACTGCATCGCGGCGTCGGGCTGGTTCGCTGCCGCGCAGCGAAAGCCAGTCCCACTGCGCATTTGAAAATGTGGATCGAACATCTGGCATTACAACTTGTCAAATCGGCTGAAGCCAAAACAAGTCGACTCATAGCCGAAGATGGAATCTGGGTATTTAACGAAGTCGCCGATGCGGAGTCCATTTTGAAGGCGCTTTTAGAAACTTATTTTTGCGGCCTCACCAAGCCACTGCCGTTTTTTCCGGTCAGCAGTTTTGCCTTCGCCAGCCCCAAAGGTAAAAAAACGCCAGCTGAATATGCGCTTGAAAAATGGGAAGGCGACGAAGATGGCGATTTTGGGAAAGGTGATTTGCAAGACCCTTATTTCAACCTCTGTTTCCGAAACACGGCTAACCCGCTTGACGAGGAGTTTGAACAATTATCAAAACGTATTTTTGAGCCGTTGCTGTCGCATCAAACCGAGGAGCCCTCGCCGTGACCTTCGACTTAGTCCACACACCGCTCGACTTGGGCGTGACCCGGCTGGAGGCCAGCGCTGGCACGGGCAAGACGTTTGCCCTCGCGGGAATTTTCCTACGCCTACTCGTTGAGGAAAAGATTCCAGCTAGTGACATACTGGTCGTGACCTTCACCGAAGCGGCCACCGCCGAACTGCGCGACCGCATCCGCCGCCGTCTCGCGGAGGCGCTGCTCGCGCTGGAAGGTAAACCGACCGACGACGCACTGTTAAAAGAACTGACTGCCCGCACGCAGGAACACCGCGAGGCGAGCCTCAATTCGTTACGCAACGCGCTGGAAATATTCGATCTCATTTCCATTTGCACCATTCACGGCTTCTGCCAGCGTACGCTATCAGACTGCGCATTTGAGAGCGGCACCTTATTTAACATCGAGTTAGTGACCGACCAGGACAGCCTCATCCGCGAAATTGCGACGGATTATTTTCGCCGGCATGTTCAGTCCGGCGATACGTTGCGGGCAAGCCTCACGCTGCACCAGCAGCTCACGCCGGACGTTTTTGCCGCGCTGCTTAAGCGTTTTCTTACTTATCCCGAATTGAAACTGCTGCCCACCACGCCCGCCCGTCCGCTGGAAACAGTAATCGCGGATTTGGAAAAGATATTTGCCAGATGCGCCTCAGAATGGAAAACGGAGGCAGAAAACCGCGGAACCTTGCTGGGCTATTTCATCGGCGGCAAAAAATGGGCAACCAAGGAACACGCCAAAGCGGAGATAATTGCACAGAAAATGTCTGTGTTGGATAGCGACTTTGGAGTCGGCAAGATATCCACGGGAATTTGGGATGCTCTAGAATTTTTCTCGGCCTCGGCAATTCGCAACCACGTCGGCTTAAAAAAAGCGATGCCGGAGCCGTATCCGGCCTTGTTTGACCGCTGCGAACAATTGGTTGAGCTCGCGACGGAGTTCGCGCTGACACTCCGTCTGGATTTCTTGCGAATGACACGCAAAGCCTTGTCACAACGCAAGCAGGAACTTAAGCAGCAATCTTATGACGACCTCATCCGTCGGCTCGCGACGGCACTAGACAGCTCATCGGGTGATGCGCTCGCTCACACCGTCCGCAAAAAATTCCGCGCGGCGCTAATTGACGAATCGCAAGATACCGACCCGTTGCAGTGGAAGATTTTCCACGCCATTTTTGCGGACAGCCCAGCGCACCGGCTTTTTCTTATCGGCGACCCAAAGCAGGCTATCTATGGCTTTCGCGGCGCGGATGTGAACACTTATCTTGAAGCGGCGGCGACGGCACGTAGCCAATACTCACTGGACACCAACTGGCGCTCAGAAGCCGCGCTGGTCGGCGCGGTCAACACGATTTTCGAAAACGCTGGAAAGTTCACAGCTTTCGTGGAGAAAAATATTTCGTTTGATCCGGTTAAGCCGGCGGGGAAAGCCGACCAGCAGCCAATAATATTTCCGCCAGATGGAAATCGTCCGCCGCCGCTTCAGGTCTGGTGCTGGAGCGCGGACAACGGCCCAGTGTTGTCTAAGTCGGTGCAAAAAAAATTACCCACCGCCGTTGCTGCCGAAGTATCGCGGCTGTTGCGCGAGGATATCTGCATCGGAAACCAGCGATTGAATCCGTGCGATATCGCGGTGCTCGTCGAGTCGCATCGGCAGGCGGGCTGGGTGCAGCGGGCATTGCATGACCTGCAAATTCCAAGCGTTGAGCAGGCAATGGACAGCGTCTTTGAATCGGAAGAGGCGCGCGAGTTGCAATGGATTCTCACAGCCATCCTGAATCCCGGTCGCGATGCCAGCGTGAAATGCGCGCTAACGACGGACGCGCTCGGCCTAAACGGAAGCCAGCTTAAAGAACTGACTTCGAATGATATTTTGTGGCAGTTGCGACTTCAGGAATTTGCTGAATACCGGGCGAGCTGGGAACGTGATGGTTTCTTTTTCATGTTCTCGCAGTTGCTACACCGGGAAAGGGTCATTGAAAACCTTTTGCGGTTTCCCAACGCTGAGCGCCGAATCACCAACCTGCTACATCTTGCCGAACTGCTTGAATCCACCGGCAGCGCGGAACATTTCGGCGCCGGCCGACTCGTGCAATGGCTCGAAAAACGCCGCGCGACCGGCATGGCAGCGGCGGATGAATTCCAACTACGACTTGAAAGTGACGAAGACGCCGTGCAGATCGTTACCATTCACCGCGTCAAAGGCTTGGAATATCCGGTGGTGTTTTGTCCTTTTACAGCCAGAGATGCCGAGCTTGGTAAAATCAGAAGCCAAGGGAAAACCGTAATGAAAACTGTACTGTTCCATGAGGCAACCACGAAAGAACTAACGTGGGATTTAAATTTGAAACCAGTCGCCGCTCACGCGCAGCAGACCACCAAGGAGCAACTCGCGGAAAAAGTGCGACTGCTTTATGTCGCGTTGACACGCGCCCGCCATCGCTGCTATCTGGTTAGCGCACCATCCCAAAAAAAGAAATCCACCGCACTGGCATGGCTGCTGAATGGCCGCAATGAATACCTAGTCGACCCGGTAGATTTCCTGAATTCGCAGACCGCCGATCCGGCGGGGTGGAAAAACCTTTGGCTCGCACTTGCGGGAAAATCGCCGACCAGCATAGCCGTAACTGATTTACCACTCGAAGCGGGCGAACCGTGGTTGCCAGAAAAATCGGCGGTGCAAAAATTGACCGCCAAAATCTGTGCCCGTGAAATCAGACCGTCGTGGTTTCTGTCCAGTTTCACCCAGCTTTCGCAGCAGACACACGCCGCCATGCCAGATTTGCCGGACTTTGATTCAACGGGTGTTGAAACTAAACCCAATACCGAAGAAGAACCCGCAACAGGAATTTTTGCCTTGCCCGCAGGCGCGCGCACCGGCGACTGCCTACACAAGATTTTGGAGCAGTTTGACTTCGCTACCTTCGACGCGGCTTTAACTGCGAATCTAGTAAAACTACACTTGGAAGCGTTTGGCATAGGTACTGCACCCCTCATTACCGCTGTTTGCGAAATGCTGGAACGGCTGCGACACACGCCGCTGGATTTGGACAATCCAGACTTCACGCTCGCGCACTTCAACCCCTCTCAACGGTTGAGCGAAATAGAGTTTCATTTCACCACCGGCCAATTTGACACAAGCCAACTATTAAGATTGATTCATGACAAAGCACTTTCACCAGCGACAAAATCACCTGCTCAGCCATATGGCAAGGGTTTTTTGAAGGGTTTTATTGACCTTGTTTTCGAGTTTAATGGCCGGTTCTACATTGTGGACTGGAAATCAAATTCACTCGGCCACCGAGCCGAGAATTACAACGCAGCGGGGATGTGGCGCGAAGTCATGGAACGCGGCTACGATTTACAATATCACATTTACGCCGTGGCGCTGGATAAATACCTGCGGGCGCGGGTAGCGGATTACGATTACGAAAAACATTTTGGCGGCGTGCGCTATATTTTTCTGCGCGGAATCACTCTGGAAAGGCCGGATTTGGGTGTTTTGCGCGACCTGCCGGCGGCGGAAAAAATCACGCGGCTCTCGGCGCTACTGGAAAATTCTGTGGAGGCGAAATCATGAGTCAACCTGCTTCACTGGCCGCGATTTTGGAAAGTGACCTATTTAATCCGCTTGACCGCCATTTCGCCAAGTTCATGAAGAAATTTTTCGGCTGTGACTGTCCCGAGTTGGTTCTGGCAGCGGCGCTCGTGAGCCGACAATTAGCTGAAGGCCATTCATGCCTATGCCTCAAGGAATTCGCCGGCGAAGCTTTTCCCGAATCGCCGCAAGGTATAATTCCTTCATTCGTCTTTCCACCGCGCGACAATTTGGAAAGATTTCTGTACTCCACGCCCGTCATCGGCCGACCCCACGACGATAGACCGCTGATTCTCGACGACGCTGGTCGGCTTTATCTACACCGCTACTGGAAATACGAGCAGACGGTTGCCTCCGAAATTCGCAGGCGCAGCCAGCAAGCAACATTAACATTTGATCCAGTAGCCGCCACGTTAAGCCTGAAGAGATTATTTCCTAACACATCAGAGAAAACCAACTGGCAGCAGATCGCGGCATTCGCTGTATTGCGGCAGCGCCTTACCGTCATTACGGGCGGCCCCGGCACCGGCAAAACATGGACCGTAGCGCGGCTGCTAGCGTTACTGCTCGAGCAGCAAGGCGGGGGAGACTTGCGGATCAGACTTGCTGCGCCCACAGGTAAAGCGGCCGCGCGGTTGCAGGAATCGTTGTCACGATCACTCGCCGACCTCGCGTGTTCGGAAGTGGTCAAGGCGCGGTTACAAGCCAAAGACCTCACCACCACGATTCACCGGCTGCTTGGCACGATTCCATACTCCACCAAATTCCGGCATGACGCCCGTAACCCACTACCCGTGGACGTGCTGGTGGTGGATGAGGCCAGCATGGTTAGCCTTGCAGTGATGGCCAAACTGCTCGCCGCGCTTAAGCCCGACGCGCGTCTCGTACTGGTTGGCGACCGGGATCAATTGCCACCCGTGGACGCCGGTAACGTGCTGGGCGACCTCTGCCAAGCGGCATCAATTAACAGCTTCAGTGAGAATTTCTGCGCAGACTACCGGCATTGTGGTGGCGGCGAGATTGAAATAGAAAATATCTCTGCCACCGGCGACTTGGTGGACACCGTAATCCAATTGAGCACTAATCATCGTTCTGGCGAAATGGTGGCGCTCAACGAAATTAGTCTGGCCGTCAATGCGGGGGATGCGTCTGCTGCCGTGCAATTGCTTAGTCAGACTTCCGGTGCACTCACGTGGCAGCCTTTACCGCCCGCCAAGCAGTTCAAGGCCGCGCTGCGCGACGTCGTCGTTTCGCATTACGGCGAGGTTTTGAAGTCCACTTCACCCGCCGCCGCGCTCGCCGCGCTCGGTAAATTCCGCATCCTCTGCGCCGTGCGTGAAGGGCCGTTTGGCACAGAAACCGTCAACCGGCTCGCGGAGGAAATTCTCGCGGACGCAGGCCTCATCGCGTCGGACAAATTAAAATCAGGCAGCTATGCAGGTCGGCCACTGATGGTGACGACTAACAATTACCCTCTAAAACTGTTCAATGGCGACACCGGCGTGGTCTGGCCAAATGATGGTCTTTCTTCGCTGGTTTATTTTCCGAATGAAACCGGCGGGATCCGCACTATCGCGCGCGAGCGGTTGCCGGAACACGAGGCCGTATTCGCCCTCACCATTCACAAGAGCCAGGGCTCCGAGTTTGATCACGTCCTGTTGGTACTGCCGGATCAGCCAAGCCCGGTGCTCACACGCCAGTTGTTTTACACCGGTTTAACCCGCGCCCGCCAATCTGTCCGCATCCTCGCCCAGGAAGCCATCCTCCGCACCACAATCGCCACTCGGTTACATCGGAATTCCGGCCTGACCGATGCACTGCGGACAACCGCAGCGGCTTAAGCGGAGCGTAAGCAACTCGCCCGCCAGGCAAATCCTTCCTGATTATTTTCTTATCTCCGCGCTTTTGCCGTGCGCGTCGAGGCCTTCGAGTTCCGCGAACTTTTTCACCGAAGTAAGCGCCTTCTTCAGCGACGCGCGATTGTATTCCACCACACTCGTGCGGCGCTGGAACTGATCCACCGTCAGACCGGCAAACGACGCGCCCGCGCCGTCGGTCGGCAGCACATGGCTCGGCCCAGCGACATAATCGCCCAGCACGGTAGGCGACCAATTGCCGAGGAAAATCGCGCCCGCAGTCACGATGCCGTCGCTCACGCGCCGCGCATTGCGCGTAATGACCTCGCAATGCTCCGGCGCAATCTGATTCGCCAAAGCCACGGCCTCGGTAACGCCGACCACATGGATCAGCCAAGTATTACGGTCCAGCACGCGCTGGACCAGATCGCGGCGCGCGAGTTTGGGCAACTGTTTGGAAATTTCTTTTTCCACGGCCTTGAGAATTTTGGCGGATGTCGTCACGAGCCAGACCCGCTCAAGACCGGAACCGTGTTCAGCCTGCGCGAGCATATCAGCGGCGGCAAACTTAGGATTCGCCGTGTCGTCGGCCAGCACCAGCAAATCGCTCGGCCCCGCGAGCAGATCAATCGCCACGCGCCCAACCAGCAGCCGTTTGGCCATGCTGACATAGGCATTACCGGGACCAAAGATTTTCTGCACCCGTTGAATCGTCTTCGTACCGTAAGCCAGCGCGGCTATCGCCTGCGCGCCGCCGACACGATAAATCTCCGTCGCTCCGGCCGCGCGGGCCGCGAAAAGAATCGCGGGATTGATGGAGCCGTCCCGACCGCAGGGCGTGGTCACGACGATTTCTTTGCAGCCCGCGACTTTGGCGAGCGTGATGGTCATCAGCGCCGTTGAGACCAACGGGGCCGTGCCGCCGGGAATATAAACGCCGACGCGCGTGAACGGATCGAACTTTTCGCCAACGCTGGCGTCGTGGGAATTTTTCGACTGCCAGCCTTTGCGCAAAGATTTTTTAGCAAAGCCGGCGATATTCTTTTCCGCCTCCGCCACCGCCGCGCGCAGCGGCTTATCAGCAGCCAGTGAGGCATTGAACAATTCCACCTGGGTCACCGCGAGCTGTTCGGCGGACAGTTTTGGGCCATCGAACTTTTCGGTGAATTCCAAAACCGCAGCGTCGCCACGTACAAAGACATCGTGCAAAATCGCCTTGGTGCGCGCTTCAATCTCGGCGTCAAACAGGCTGGAGTCGGCGGCGACCTCGCGGAGCTTCGCGGAAAAATCCTTGTCGGTATGGCGAACTGTTTTCATGGGCACAGTTTCCTGCTTTCAGTTTTCAGTTTCAAGTTCTGAAAATCCGTGTTTAGCTGTGCCCACCTGTGGCTAATAAAAATCCCATCATCGTCGCGCTTGACGTGCCGTCGGCAGAACAAGCCTTGAAACTCGCGGAACAAGTCGCGCCCGCCGTCGGCGCGTTCAAGATTGGCAAGGAATTGTTCGTCGCTGCCGGGCCGGATATCGTCCGCCGCGTGCGCACAACCGGGGCGAGCGTGTTTCTCGATTTGAAATTTCACGACATCCCGAACACCGTGGCCAAGGCAGTCGCCTCCGCCGTGCGGCTCGACGTGCAGATGCTCACCATCCACGCCAGCGGCGGCGGCGAGATGATGCGAGCAGCCGAAAAATCCGCGCAGGATATGGCAAAATCGCTAGGCCTACCCGCGCCGCTCGTTCTTGGCGTCACCGTACTTACTAGCTCCAACAATGAAACGCTCGCCGAAATTGGCTGCGCGGCGGACACGGAAAAACAGGTTCTTAACTTGGCGCAACTCGCGATTAAATCTGGTTTGCGCGGCTTGGTATGTTCGCCACTGGAAATTGTCGCGCTACGAAAAGTTTTGCCCGTGCACATCCAACTCGTCACGCCCGGCATTCGCACGGGCACGGAAAAGGCCGACGACCAAAAACGCACGCTCACACCGCGCGAAGCGCTTGCTGCCGGCGCCAGTTGGCTGGTCATTGGTCGGCCGATTTACGCGGCAGAAAACCCGCGACTGGCGGCGGAGAAGATTTTAGAATCCATTTATTAAGATTATGAGTGCAAAAGCCATCACCGTCATAGCCACATTTCAGGCCCGAACCGGTAAAGAAACGGAGTTAAAAGAGGCATTGATTACGCTAGTAGCCCCGACTCGCAAGGAAGCTGGCTGTTTGAATTACGACCTGCACGTTTTACCAGAGGACCCGGCAAAACTTCTCTTCCATGAAAATTGGACGAGTCGGGCGCACCTCGAAGCGCACTTGCAGTCGGCGCATATTCAGGCGCTGCTACCGCGCGTGGATGACCTGTGCTTGGCACTTCCCGAGATCAAGATTTGGGAACAGATCGCCTGAACCTCAGCCCACAAACTTCTTAGCTGCGATAGTCGAGTTGTGACCGCCAAAGCCAAAGGAGTTGTTGACGATGGCGTTCACTGACATTTCACGCGCGGTATTCGGGACGTAATCCAAGTCGCACTCAGGGTCGGGCGTCTGAAAATTGATAGTCGGCGGGACGATGCTATTTTTGATGGCGAGAACGCACACCGCCGTTTCCACTGCACCCGCAGCACCTAGCATATGACCAAGCGCGCCTTTGGTGGAACTCACCGCCAGTTTCTTGGCATGGTCGCCAAAAACCGTTTTGATTGCCTGTGTCTCGGCGATGTCACCTTGCGGCGTAGATGTGCCATGAGCGTTGATGTAGGAAATGTCGGTGGAATTCAAGCCCGCCGTGCGCAAGGCCATTTTCATACTGCGCGACGCACCTTCGCCGCCGGGTGAAGGTGCGGTAAGATGATGCGCATCGGCAGTGTTGCCGTAGCCGGAAATCTCGCAGTAAATCCGCGCGCCACGTTTCTTGGCATGTTCCAATTCTTCCAAAACCAAAACGCCTGCACCTTCGCCCATTACGAAACCGTCGCGATCTTTATCAAACGGGCGCGAAGAAGTTTTCGGGTCGTCATTGCGAGTGCTCATGGCGCGCATCGCGCAAAAGCCACCAATGCCAATCGGAATGACTGCCGCTTCCGAACCACCGGCGAACATGACTTGTGCGTCACCCGCCTTGATGGTGCGCCAAGCCTCACCAATAGCGTGATTTGCGGTCGCGCAGGCGGAGCAGGTTGCGAAATTCGGTCCGCGCAGATTGAAATACATCGAGACGAGACCGGACGCCATGTTGCCAATGAGCATCGGGATGGTGAAAGGCGACATGCGGCCGGGGCCGCGTTCGATTAGCGTTTTGTGCTGCTCGGTCGTTGTGGCGAGGCCACCTATGCCAGAACCGATGAACACACCGATTTCATCCAGATTTTCTTTTTCAAGTTCAAGACCGGAATCCTTGAGCGCGCTCCACGCGGCATAAATGCCGAATTGGGAGTAGCGGTCAGTGCGGCGAACTTCCTTTGGTGAAGGGAATGCGGGCGTCGGGTCAAATTTTTTCACCTCGCCAGCAATTTGCGTGGCATAGGCGGACGCGTCGAAAGCGGTAATTTTATCAATCCCGCACTGGCCGGTGATGAGATTTTGCCAGAAGGAATCAAGGTCGCTGCCGAGCGGCGTGACAACGCCCATGCCAGTAACGACCACGCGACGGTCAGAATAGTTGTTTGCCATGACAAAATCAAACGGGGCAGTCCGGGCTGCGTCCAGCCTAAACTGCCCCGGAGTTGAAGTTCAAATCACTTTTGGGCTTCTTCCACGTATTTAATGACGTCGCCGACACTCTGTAGTTTCTCGGCCTGCTCGTCTGGCACTTCGATGCCAAATTCCTCTTCGAGCGCCATTACCAACTCGACCGTGTCGAGCGAGTCTGCGCCGAGGTCTTCGATAAATTTCGCCGCCGGAACGACTTGATCGGGTTTAACGCCGAGCTGTTCCACGATGATGTCTTTTACACGCTGTTCGATAGGTTTGTCTGACATAATTCACTGTCTTTCTAGCTTGCAACCGCCGTACCCGTCAAGCCTCGATTTAAATTTTATTTCTGTGAAAGTTTATTTATTCATTGCCACACTTCTATTGGGGCAGTTTGACAATCTAAAACAAAGATTCACATCACCATACCACCATCTACCGTCAGCACTTGGCCAGTAACATAGCGGGCCGCGGGGCTGGCTAAATAAAGTGCCGCGCCAGCGATGTCGTCCGCCTCGCCAAAGGTCCCAAGCGGAATCTGCTTCAATAAAGCCGTCCGCATTTCTTCCTTCAACTCGGATGTCATGTCTGTCTGGATAAAACCCGGCGCAATCGCATTCACGGTGATATTGCGTCCAGCCAATTCCTTCGCCGCCGACTGCGTGAAGCCAATCAAGCCAGCCTTGCTCGCTGCATAATTGCACTGCCCTGCGTTCCCAATCAGACCTATGACCGATGAAATGTTAATGATACGCCCGCTACGCGCCTTGATCATCGCGCGGCTAAACGCCTTGGTGACAAGAAATGCTCCCTTGAGGTTCGTATTTAAAACCAAATCCCAATCTGCATCGCCCATTCGCATCAGCAAAACGTCACGCGTCACGCCAGCGTTGTTCACAAGAATGTCCACTTTTCCTGCTTCGGCCAAAATCTTCTCGGCCGCAGCGCTCACGGCGCCTGAGTCAGACACATCTACGGCGAACGCCCACGCCTTACGACCAAGCAGTCGGATTTCCGCGGCGGCCTTCTCGGAATTTTCCTGCGTGCGCGAGACAACGACAACATCCGCACCTTCCGCAGCGAATTTCAAGGCGATGGCCCGACCGATTCCACGACCCGCTCCCGTAACAACGGCAATTTGATTGGCAAGTAGGCTCATGTAAAAAGTAATTTTTAAAATTGTTGAATTGTTAGGTTTGTTTCGACATTGGAATGCAAAACGATTCGCGATTCAATAATTTAACGATTCAAATCTGCCACCGTCGCTTCCAAGCTGGCCACATCTGCGACATTCAGCATCGTCACTGTTTTATCAATGCGTTTCATGAAGCCGCTCAAAGCCGTGCCTGGCCCGAGCTCGATGAATCGCGTAAAACCCTCTGCCAACAATGCACGCATCGAGTTTTCCCACAGCACTGAGGCGCAAACCTGTTCGACGAGCTTTGCGGAAATTTCCGACGGCGTTCCGTGCGCTTGAGCCGTAACATTGGAAATCACCGGTACTATGGGCGAAGCCAGATTTACCTTTGCTAGTTCTGCGCCGAGCTTGGGTTGCGCACTCGCCATGAGCGGTGAGTGATAGGCGCCCGCGACCGGCAACGGCAAAGCGCGCTTCGCACCCTTTGTCTTGGCGATTTCACACGCCTTCGCAATTTTTTCCGCCTCACCAGAAATTACCAGTTGGCCGGGACAATTCAAATTTGCGAGCACTACGCCAGCTTCCGCGCAAACTTCACGCGTCGGCGTCTCGTCCAAGCCGATGATCGCCGCCATGCCGCCGCGGGTTACGTCACACGCTTCTTGCATAAATTTGCCACGCTGACGAACTACACGTAATCCGTCTTCAAAAGTCATCGCGCCCGCCGCCGTAAGCGCCGTAAATTCACCCAACGACAATCCGACGGTCACGTCAAACTTCAAATTCGGTACCCGTTCCTTAAGCAATTGAAACGCCACCCAACTCACAAGGAAAATTCCCGGCTGGGCATTTTCGGTTTTTGTCAAATCGGCTTCCGGGCCATTGAAACAAATGCCGGCTAGATCATAGCCAAGTGCGGCATTGGCGCGATCAAACCACGCCTTAGCACTAGGAAACATTTCAGCGAGATCCTTGCCCATGCCGACGACTTGTGCGCCTTGACCAGCGAATAACAGTGCGGTTTTGCTCATAAATAGAAGGGCAAAATTTAACCCTGGAAACCTTAAAACACACGAAAAATTGCTTCCCGCCTTAACGGTTGGCTGCTTCAATAAGCCATCATGTTTTCACACGTTGTTATCTTCTGGACTGACCCGACCAAACCCGAAGCCGCCGATAAAGTCATCAGCGGCGCGCAAGAACTCCTCAAGTCCATCCCAGGGCTAACGCATTTTCACATCGGCAAAATGGTCGGCAGCGCACGACCGGTCGTGGACCAAACCTATCAGGTTGCACTGAATACCGTCTTCACCAGCAAGCAGGCCCACGATGATTATCAGGTACACCCACAACATCTGGAATTCGTCGCGCAATACGTGAAGCCATATGTGAAAAAAGTCCTCGTTTACGATTTCGAGTGAAGCAAATTGTCCCGCTTCTCTGCTTCCGCGTTCTAGCACAATAAGGCTTTAGTCTTCAGGCTCTGGGATGAAATTTCCGGTGAATCTCCCGCAGCCGATTGCCGGTAACATGGGTGTATATCTCTGTTGTGCCAATGCTCGCATGCCCGAGCAATTCCTGAATGACGCGCAGGTCCGCACCGTGCTCCAGCAAGTGCGTCGCAAAACTGTGCCGTAGCATATGCGGCGTCAGGTTGCGCGAAATACCGGCGCGCGCCACCCGGTTCTTAATATGCAACCACAATGTCACAGCTGCAAAGGGTGTGCCTCGCTTAGTCAGGAAAACATTCGCCGGTGATTTCGGCGTGACCAGCTTTGGTCGTCCGACCTCGATGAAACGATTCAACGCCGCTATGGCCGTCCGCCCCACCGGCACGACGCGCTCCTTGTTGCCCTTGCCAATGACGTTGATGAAGCCGGCGTCCAGATGCAGTTGTTCCAACCGGAGATTTTTCAACTCGGACAAGCGCAGGCCGGAAGCGTAAGCCAGTTCAAGAATTGCTTGATCGCACAAACTTTCCGGCGTTTCGGGGTTTTCCGGCTCAAGTAGTTTCTTGATTTCGTCATTCGACAGCGCTTTCGGCAACCGTTTCCAGCGGCGCGGGAGCGAAAGGTTTTCCGCCAGGTTCGTCGGCAGCAGATTTTCGTTCTCGGCAAACTTATAAAACGCCCGTAGTGCCGCGATTTCCAAATACACGCTCTCGCCGCTCAGACGGCGTGCTGCTTTCTGATTGGAAACCGGCGCTTCCGCCTCCACCTCACCCGTTGTTGATGGCCGGCCTAACGGCAACACATTCCGCATCCGCTCATGCGCAAGAAATGACATGAGGTGTTTTAGCTCCACGTCACGCCAGTTGGTGAGACCCTGTTTTTCTGCCCACGCCGTGAATTTGCCAAGCAGAGCGGCGTAAGTTTTTGCCGTATTGTCCGATTGCCCGCGCTCGTGGCGCAGGTACTGCAGAAAATCTTCGACGAGTGAATTCAAAGCTTATGGCCGGTCAGCCGCTCGTAAGCCTCCAAATATTTTGCGCTGGTTTTGGCAACGACGTCGGCCGGCAGTATCGGACCGGGTGGGGTTTTGTCCCACGTGAGCGTTTCGAGATAGTCGCGGACAAATTGTTTGTCGAAGCTCGGCTGACCCTTGCCCGGCACGTATTGGTCGGCCGGCCAGAAACGCGAGGAATCTGGCGTCAAGACTTCATCAATCAGGATAAGCTTGCCATCGAACAGGCCGAACTCGAATTTCGTGTCGGCGATAATGATGCCGCGCTGGCGGGCGTAATCGCGTCCGGCCCGGTAAATCTTCAAGCTCAAGTCGCGTGCCTGGGTGGCCAGGTCGTTGCCGACAATCTTACACGCTTCTTCAAAAGAAATATTTTCATCATGGCCAGCCTCAGCCTTCGTGGACGGCGTGAAAATCGGCTCAGGCAGTTCGGCGGATTCGGTCAATCCGGCGGGTAGTTGGATGCCGCAAACGGTCTGGGACTTTTTGTATTCCTTCCAGCCGCTGCCGGAAAGATAGCCGCGCACGATGCATTCAATCGCGAGCGGCTTAGCCTTTTTAACAAGCATTGAGCGGCGCGCGAGTTGCGCGGCGAAGGGCTGCAAATTTTTTGGCAACGGATCGTTCCCGCCGGCGAGCAGGTGGTTCGGCACGAGTGAAGCAAATTTCTCAAACCAGAAATGCGACACCTGCGTAAGCACCTCACCTTTGCGCGGGATGCCGTTGGGCATGATAACGTCAAAGGCGGAGATGCGGTCGCTGGCGACGAGCAGGAAGGCGTCACCCAGGTCATAGACTTCGCGGACCTTGCCGGAGCGGACTTTTTTGATGCCGGGCAAATCGAGCTGGAGAATCGGTTCGTTCATGGGGAAATTATTTAGTTAGCGACAGAAATTTCAATCCCCAAAGCTCACGCCAGCGAAGTTTTTTCAGGCGACCGGGCGCTCGACCAGTTTCACGAGCAGCGGGATGCTGGCCTGCGGTTCATTGTCCACGCGCACATCCACGGAATACAGGCCGGCTTCCTCAAACTTAAGTTGCTGAATGTTGATAATGAAATTACGTGTGAGAAAATGCGCATCGTCCGGCAGCGTCACCGGCACCGGCAACTCGATACCCTGCATTATCGACTTGCCGTCGGCATTGATGAAATTGAGCGTGAGCTTGCGGGTCCCCTCGTCGCCAGGCATGAAGGTGGCGCGCAGAGCAACCGCACACTGCGGATGCACCGCTGGCATTTGTGGCGCATAAATCGTGTCAAACGCACCCAGCAGGTTCAGCTTGCCGTTGTCGTCCGTCGCCGCGTCGCAGAGGATGGCCACTTGAATGTTCATTAGGGAAAACTTAACGCAATGGCTCAGAGAAACAAAGGTGCAAAGCGGTTTAAAGCTCAACCGGTTTGGCGTCCCAACACTTCCACGTTGAAATTAAACCGAGCGGGCTTCGAGAAACTTTTTTAGTTTCACCGCCCCCTTGCCACCGAAACCTGGGACGGCGGCGAGTTGTTCCAGCGTTGCCATTTTTAGCCGTTGCACGGAGCCGAATTTTTTCAGCAGCGCTTTTTTGCGCCGTTCACCGATGCCGGGAAATTCATCCAGCACGCTCTCGGAGATTTTTTTGAGTCGGAGTTGCGCGTTGTAGCTGTTCGCCACGCGGTGGCATTCATCGCGCAAACGCTGCAAGAGCTTGACCGCCGGATGATCCAAGCCAGGCCGCAGCGGGTCGTTCCGTTCCGGCAGATATATTTCCTCAAACTCCTTTGCCAGCCCGATGACGGGGATTTTTTCAAGGCCAAGCTTGGCGAGTTCCGCGCACGCCATCCCAAGCTGGCCTTTGCCGCCATCAATTAATATTAAATCCGGCAGCGGTTTTGATTCGCGCTTCAGCCGCGCGTAGCGGCGATGCACCACCTCGGCCATGCTGGCGAAATCGTCCTGGCCTTCGACGGTCTTGATTTTGAAGCGTCGATAATTCGCGCGGTCCGGCCGCCCGTTCTTGAAGCTCACCAGCGACGCCACCGCGAACGTGCCGCTGATGTTGGAAATATCAAACCCTTCAATCCGCATCGGTGGCGCGGGCAAATCCAGAATCTTCGCGAGCGCAACCAGATCGCTTTCGGGATTGATGGCCAGCGGCAAATTATAAGGCACCCGCGCAAACTTTTCGGTTTTCTTCCAAGTATCGTTCAGGTCACGGATAAGGTCGCGTAGGCTCGCGGCCTGCTCGAAGTCATGCGCGGCGGCGGCCTTTTTCATTTCCGCCTCCAGCTGGCCCTGCATTTCGCGGCACTGACCTTCGAGGAAATTACACGCGGCCTGAACCTGTTCGAGATACTGCTCGCGCGTGACAATACCGACGCACGGCGCGGTGCAGTGTTTCAAATGCGCGTAGAGACAATGTTTATAATCGCTTTCGCCCGGTGTAAAGACCCGGCAGCCGCGCAGATTAAATTGCTTGCGCGCGAGCGCGACCGTGTTGCGCAGGCCAACGGAATTTACGAACGGACCGAAATACCTCGCGCCGTCATCCTTCTTCAATCGCGTGAAGACAAAATTCGGAATCGGGTCATTCAGGTTCACCTTGAGCATCAGGTAGCGTTTGTCGTCGCGCAGCATGATGTTGAAACGCGGCTTGAATTCCTTGATGAGTTTGCTTTCGAGGAGCAACGCTTCCGGTTCGCTTTTAACCACGTGAACATCAAAATCATGAATCGCCTCGACCAGCGCATTAAATTTCAAATCCCAGCCCATGCGCCGCGAAGATTGAAAGTACTGGCTGACGCGCTTGCGCAGATCGAGCGCCTTGCCGACGTAGATGACCGTGCCGAAGCGGTCCTTGTGCAGATACACGCCGGGCTTGTGCGGGACGGTTCTCAGTTTCTTACGGATATGTTCCGATACGGCCATTGCCGAAAAGCTTCACGCAAAGGCGCAAAGGCGCAAAGAATTTTTATTCTGACTTTGGACTTTGGACTTTGGACTTTGAACCTGCCCCCATTTGCCGGTGGACGAAGAAATAATAAAGCGCGCCCAAAACCAGCATCGCACCCGCGAGCCAGAGGGTGAGGCGATGATATTCGCCTTTCATCAACTGTTCATCCTGCCCGGCCTTGACGCCGACATAGCATAACACCGAGCACCAGATCGCCGAACCGAGCAGCGTGAAGAGGGAAAATTTCAAGTAGTTCATTCGCACAATACCCGCCGGAATACCGACCAAATGCCGCACCACCGGCAGCAGCCGCGAAATGAAAATACCCATGGAACCGTAGTGCGCCGACCAGCGTTCCGCGCCCTCGACCTTTTCGGCGGAAATCAAAGCGTATTTGCCAAAGTGCAACACCAGCGGCCGACCCGCCAGCCGCGCCGCCCAGTACATCAGCGTAGCACCCAACCAGGAGCCGACCGTTCCCGCCAACACAATTCCCCAAAGGCTTAAAGCAATTTTTCCCGTATCCGCCCAGTGCGCGGCCGGCGGGATGACGATTTCGCTTGGCAACGGGAATACCGAGCTTTCCACCGCCATCATTAGCGCCACGGCCGGATAGCCACCGGTTTGCAGGGCGTGATTATACCAATCACTCAGGTTTTGGATGATTTGATGCATGAAGCCGTGGTTTATAGCCGAAATTAAATTTCGCGCAATCAATTTGGCTTAGAATTGCGAAACCCGGTTGGGAAGCGCTATTTTTCCGACCGGAATTGCCTCCCTTCCTGCTGGAAGGGTCATGCTTCCGACCGGAATGGTCACGCGGCCAGCAGGAATTGCCTCCCTTCCGACCGGAATGGCCTTGCTTCCCGTCGGAAGCGTCCCCCTTCCCACAGGAAGCGCCTCGCTTCCAACAGGAATTGTCTCCATTCCCGTCGGAATAGCCTCGCTTCCACCCGGAAGCATGACAATTCCCGCCGGAATGATCACCATTCCAGCGGGAAAAAGTCGTAATCTTCTTAAATCAAGCAACTTGCTATTTTGCCGCGGCGGCGGCCACCGTCAACGGCGGGGTGGGCGTGGGCGGCGGGGTGCTGCTATGCTTACGCACCTTGCTGCGGATGTTCTGGAGCTTTTTAGCGGCGGTAGTGCCTTTGCCGAGCATGCCCATCATGGCATCAATCACGCCGCTGGCATCATTATACGCGCCATAGCTGGCGTTGTTCAAATCGGCGGTGGCTTTCATATGAGCCACTTCCATTTTCAGTTGGATTGGTTTGAGCGTGTTGACCGCACCTAACCCTGCGGTCAGGCGAAGGATATGTGGTGCGACATCGAAATTCTTTAACTTTAGGGCCGCTTGGTTATCGACATCCTGCATATAGCCGATGACTGCGCTGACGACGCCGATTTTTTCAGTGGATGTGTTCATATTTTTTATTTTTTTGTTAATGTTTGTCTTTCGCAGAGGAGTGTCACGGCCACCGGGATTATAGATAGGATGATTCTTGTCCAATGCTTGGCTTTTTTTGTTACGGCAAATGGCGGGAAACAGGTCTTTTATTAAGCCCATGGGTCTGGCATCTGGGTAGAAGCTCAATGCCATCAGGGTCAAAGTCCGTTCCGGAACGACAGCATCGGGAATGCGGAAGGACGCTGTCGCCCCGCTGGGGCTGAAAAATATATTTGGCTGGGATTCTACAAATGTGCCGCGTCTGACCGACATTGGGAAAAACGGGCTTGTCGCCGGGACGGGCGGTGCTACGGTGGAATCAATCATGAAAACGCTTCCGGTAAAAAGAATCATCAGCGGACTCACGCTGATTGAATTGCTGGCGGTGGTTGCAGTTATTGCCATTGTGGCGGCAATGCTTCTTCCGGCTTTGTCGGGTCGTTCACACCAGCCAACTTTAATTCTCCCGAAAATTGAAAATCTTGGAACAAATGCAGTTCCTGTTTTGATTGAATTTCTAACGACTAACAAATTTCATCCTCAACAAAATGGAACGAACCAGCTTCGTATTTCATACCGGAATGTCCGCGTCCTTGAGTTTGCAATGCAAACTTTAGGCAGCATGGGAACGAATGCGGAACAGGCAGCGCCAATTTTGACAGAGTATTTGAGAAACGGTTACACTGCCGGTCAAGGTGCAGCGGCAGAAGCGTTGGCGAATGTTGGCCGTAACAAATTGGAAATTATTATTCCAATTCTAATCAATGCGCTCACCAATTCATCTCCAGTGCATAATCGAGGTGGAATTGCTGAAGCAATGGCTACACTGGGGACAAACTACGCAGACGTTTTTCTGCCGGTTTTAACAGGTGTAATAAACGACAAACTTACCGATGATGCAAACCGAAGGACAATAGCTGGAGCTTTGGCAGTTGTGGGAAAAAATAAGCCGGAAGCGATAGTTCCAATGTTGATGATTGCATTCACGAACACGGCTACCGAATACCGGGACGGAATCGCGGATGCTCTGGCTTCCTTCGGAAATGATGCGCGTTCTGCCATCCCGATTCTATTAGTCGCCAGTCGAAGTCAATATTTCCCATTGCGAATGCACGCGGCCGTGGCTGTTAAGATAATTGCCCCTGAAACCCCAAATGCGCTCGCTCCTTTAATCAAAGATTTGGAAAGCCCAGAGATGTATGTCCGCCAGCAAACGATTTACACGTTGGGCAGGTTGGGCACAAATAGCTACGAGGCCGTTCCGGAATTACTCAAATGTCTTTCTCATCCCGAAACTCAAACTCGAATTGACGCCACGCGAGCACTCAACAAAATCGGGGTAACTTCAGACGAATACATTTCAGCTTTGGGTGCGAACCTCTCCTGTTCAAATGAGTATGTGTTTTTGGAGACGGTAGAAACTCTGGCAAACATAGCTGGCCACTCCAAAGCTGCTTTCTTCACCTTGGCAAAGGCGGGCGTCAGCGGCGAAATACAATGCCCCATTTACCGAGACAGCCCTATATTTTCACTTGGACAAGTCATGAGAACGAATACTCCAGATTTGTTGAAAGGTCTTGAGAACCCTGATCCGCAAGTGCGACTTGGAACCTTGGAGGTTTTTAACGAATTTCGAATGCCCCCATACAATGTTCCCGAAGCTGTTCCCATACTTCGGGAACTAGCGGAAAAAGATCCTGATCCGAATGTCCGTAGCCGAGCGAAGGACATGCTGTATTTCCAGTCTCCATAGTTTTATGAAAACGGATTGGATTGTTGTCAGAATTGCCAAATGCCTGTCAAACCAGCTCCGACGCTTCAATTCTTTCCAATGGACGTCCGCAAGGCCTGTAGTGTGCGGCATCGGCATATTCAAAAATCTTCCCTTCAAAGTTGCGGATGACTACGCCAAGAAGAAATTCCGCTGCTTGGCGCTGATGGGCATTTCGAGTTTTTCCATCACCTTCAAAATATCTTCCCACACCTTGCGCTTCTCGCTCATCGCCTGGTTGCGCAAGAGATACGCCGGATGATAGGTCGGCATCAGCGGGATGCCGCGATATGTCTGCCAGTTGCCGCGCAGTTTCGTGATGCCCAGCGTCTTGCCAAGTAAGCCGTCCACCGCCGTCGCCCCCAGCGCCACGATGGCCTTGGGCTGGATGAGGTCAATCTGCTCCTGCAAATAGGGGATGCACGTCGCGCGCTCTTCCGGCGTGGGCGGCCGGTTGCCGGCGGACTGGCCGGGCGTGTCCGGGCGGCATTTCAAAATATTGGCGATATAAACATCCGCACGCGACAGCCCGGTGGCCAAAATGATTTTCGTGAGCAACTGCCCCGCGCGACCGACGAAGGGTTCGCCCTGCTCGTCCTCGTCCGCGCCCGGTGCCTCGCCGACGAACATCAACTGCGCGTCAATATTGCCGACGCCGAACACGACGTTGGTGCGCGACGCCGCGAGATGCGGGCATTTCACGCAAGCCAAGGCCCGTTCGCGCAGCGCGGTGAAAGCGGCGGCCTTTCCTGGCAAAGCGCTGGTGATTTCAATTTTGAGATTTGAAACATCTGCTTTGGGCGAAACGACAGGAATTGGCGCAGCAATTTTCTTGGGCGGCATGGCAATGGTTGGTTCGATTTTGGGCGGAACGACTGCAGGTTGAATTTGCGATTTTGAATTTGAAATTTGAAATCTCGCTGGCGCCGTTGCCGGCAGCGCGAGCGCGCGCAACGTTTCCGGCGCCACGGCGACATGGCGCACGCCGCGCGATTTCAAACCCTCGAGGTGCTGAATCGTTGCGTCAAGCAGTTGCCGGTAGCCATCGGACATCGAAACATCCTAGCGGCTGCACGTCAGAGCGCAACCCGACAGGCAGCTGCCTGGCCCACTAAATTTTGCGGACAACCCATTTGCTGACAATTGAATCTTGACCCGCCTTGGAAATTCAAATAATACCTTGCAAACTTTTCATTCCAAAAAATCATGATTACTCCTACCTCCACCCCTCGTTCCGGCCCCCAAGGCGGCAGTTTGTTCAAGACCGCTGACGGCCAAAATCTCTTCGTAACCTTTGCGCTGGTCACCACCCTGTTCCTGCTGTGGGGCTTTTGCAATGGCATGATCGACATCCTCAACAAGCATTTTCAAAACACCCTGCACATCAATAAATTTCAGTCCGGCTTCGTGCAGTTCGCCAACTACATCGCCTATTTCATGATGGCGATTCCCGCTGGCATGATTGCGCGGAAGTTCGGCTACAAGGGCGGCATCATCGTCGGCCTGGTGCTGATCGCGTCGGGCGCTTTCTGGTTTATCCCGGCGACCAGCATCGGCGCTTACTGGGCATTTCTGCTGGGGCTGTTCGTCATCGCCGCCGGCATGACCTGCTTGGAAACCATCGCCAATCCGTACACCACCGTGCTGGGCGCACCGGAACAGGGCGCGACCCGGATCAATATTGCCCAGTCGTTTAACAGCGTCGGCTGGATTCTCGGCCCGGTTGTCGGCGGCCATTTCGTGTTTGGCAAAACGGCCGGCGCGGACGCCAATGCCGGACTTTATATTCCTTACCTCGGCGTGGGCATCGTGGTGGCGGTTTTGATTGTGGTGTTTGCCATGGCCAAAGTGCCCGACTTGCGCGCGGAGGAAGAAGTCAAAGTGGAAGCCGAAGGCAAGGGTAAGAAACCGCTGTGGCAGCGCTGGCATTTTACGTTTGGCGTAGCGGCGCAATTTCTCTACGTCGCGGCGCAAACGGGCATCTTTAGCTTCTTCATCAACTACGTCGTGGAAAACGACCATACGATTACCGAAGAAAAAGCCTCCTACTGGCTCGGGGCCATCGGCTTCGCGCTGTTCCTCGCCGGTCGCGTGTGCGGCAGTGCCGTCATCAGCCAGTTCAAGCCCCAGCGCGTGTTGGCCACTTATGCGGTGTTTTGTATCGTACTGACGGCGATTGCCATGGGCGGCGGCCAACTGGGCTTATATGCGCTGTTCGGCACTTTCTTCTTCATGTCGATTATGTTCCCCACCATTTTTGCGCTCGGCATCCGTGGCTTGGGTGAACACACCAAACTGGCATCATCGCTCATCGTAATGTCCATCGTAGGCGGAGCGATTGCGCCGCCACTCATGGGCCACATTGCGGATATCTCCTCAATGCGCATGGGCTTTGCGGTGCCGCTGGTGTGCTTTTTCTTCATCGCCCTTTACGGCATGATCTGGCAGAAGCTGGAAGACAAAGACGCGGCGTAAATAGTTTACGACCAGCGAAACAGCAGCAAACTTACTCCCTGACGCGGCAGCGTGAACTCAAAATTCGCGCTGCCGTTTTTAATTTGTACAGCTGGCGTCACTTCGGGGGGAGCCAGCTGACCGGCTTGTTCCAATTGGCGATGCTGCTCCGGCGTCAATGGCATCGGGCTTTTCATCCGCAGCCATTCGGCGTAGGCGTTACCGTAATTTTCGTCCACCCGAAATTGCTCGCAGCGCATGGCACCGCCGGCCACCGGAAGATTTTTTAGGTTTAATTTCACTAGGGCCGCCGGCCCAGCGACATCTTCGTCATGATAATGCCAGACCAGCACCGCGAGTTGATTGCTGCCAAGGCTCGCCTGCGCCGACACGTCCGGCTGCACCCGAACGCCGTGCGCGAGAATTTCTGCCGCGCCCAGTCCGGCACTGCTTTCGACGCGAAGATTATCACCGGACATTTTGGCAAACAGGCGGAACACATTTAGTACCGGCAGATCAATCCCGGCCGTGGCCAGCACGCGAAAACCGGCGAATGGTCGCTGATTCTCAAATTCAAACGCCCACGTCAGTGCGCCTTCAAGATTCACGTCGTAGCGGTCAGCCAGCTCCACTAACCGTGGAAAGCTCGCGGCAGTGTAGCTGGAGTACATCGTGCCGTTGCGATAGGCGTCCTGCGCGCCCTGGCAAGCAGCACAGCCTTCCGGATCGCACTCACCAATGACAATGGGCGTGTGCCGGTATTCGGGAAACGCGGCAATGACGGAGAACGCATCACTGGTATTACGCAACTCGGTAGCCATGCCCATCTGCACATGACCATTCATAAACTTGGGCGAGCCTTTGGCGTGAAAGGAAATGAAGTCGAGCGGCGAACCAATTTTGCCGGTGACGAAATTGGTACCGAGCGCGCAATGCGTTAGGAATTCCGCGAGAAATTTTCCTCCGGGACCGCCAGCCACTTCCGGCCCACCGACACGTGCATTCGGCAGGGCGCGACGTACGGCGTCCACCGCGTAGTCGTAGAGCTTGAAATATTCTGCATGCGTGCCGCGCCAGTAACTGATGTTGGGTTCGTTCCAGACTTCCCAATACCAGCTGGCAACTTCATTCGCGCCGTATTTATCAACACAATGGCGAGTCCATTGATAAATGAGTTCTCCCCATTTTACATAATCTTTGGGCGGATAACTAAAACCCGAGCCAGGAAAAACCTTCTGATCTGGCGGCGGATCCTGTGGGTAATCCTGCGGATGCACCGAAAGGTCTTTGGGCATAAAACCAATTTGCGCGTATGGCTTCAGACCGCGCTCCAGATAGGTATCAAAAATGCGGTCAACCATCGTCCAGTCATAAATCGGCTGGCCAGCGGTGTCCTCATGATAGATGCCGGTGGAACTCCATTTCAACGCTGGGGCGCCGTCACCGCTGGTAAGTAGATGATGGCAGCGGATAAAAACCGGCGTACCATCGAGCTGCGAAATTTCCGTGAGCAGCTTTTTGCCGTCCTTCATGTAGGTATAATTCGCTTCGTCATAGCCGAAGAAGCGCCAGATGGGTTTGAGTGCGCCGCGCGATTCATCGGCATGGATGGTGATTTCGACTGGAAAAGTTTCCGCTGCCTGACCGACCTGCGCAACAAGCACGAGCAGGACAGTCAGAAAAAGGTTTTTAAGGGATGTGCGCATTGCGGATTATTGTTTACCTAGACATAAACGGACAAACAATTTCCGTCGTCAATTCTGAGCGCTTATCAGGATAGTTCTGATACTGAGGCAAAATATCGTCGCCAGGTGCCGCTGAAATTGATAGCTCTCCTACAATGGAATTGCGTGAATTTGCAGAACAGGTTTTGTTCGCGACGTCGCTTGAGGAAAAACTTCGCGCGCCGGATTCCATTACCGACGAACACCCCGGCACCGCGCTCGTGACGCCTGCTGTACCCGGTCGCCCACAAAACCTAATTTTCAAACCGCATGCCACCGGCAAAAGCGAATTTCCCGGCCTGCACCGGCTTGAACAAAAATCCGAACGCGGCCGGCTGCTCCATTTTTTTGGCAACCACGAACTCCTCGCCACCGAGCTGATGGCGCTCGTGCTGCTGAAATTTCCCAACGCTCCTGCTGCCTTCCGTTCGGGCGTCCTAAAAACCCTGCAAGACGAGCAGGAACATACGCGCCTCTACATGGAGCGCATGAAAAGTTGCGGTATTGCGCTCGGCGATTTTCCCGTAAGCGGTTATTTCTGGCGTTGCGTCTCGACGATGGAACATCCGATTGATTACGTTTCCAGCCTTTGCCTCACCTTTGAGCAGGCCAACCTCGATTTCGCGGGCCACTTCGCCAAAAGCTTTGCCGGAGTTGGTGACGCTGACACTTCCAAACTGCTGGAAAAGATTTACCGCGACGAAATCGGCCATGTTGCCTATGGCCTCAAATGGTTTCGCCGCTGGAAAAATCCGGATGAAAGCGATTGGGAAGCCTTCTGCCGCACCTTAAAATTTCCGCTCTCACCTCAGCGCGCCAAGGGGTTTTCACTGAACGTCGCAGGCCGCCGCGCCGCCGGATTCGACGAGCAGTTCATCACCGAGATTAATGTCTATTCTCAATCCAAGGGCCGTACACCCAGCGTCTTCATCTTCAATCCATTCGCCGAAGGCCGAATCGCCGAGGGTAAGACTTTCAATCCCGCCAAGCATCAGGCGCAGCTTGCGCGTGACCTGGAAAACCTGCCGCAATTTCTCTGCCGGCAGGACGACATTGTTTTAGCCGAGCAAAAGCCGTCCGTAGACTTTTTAAGTCGCATCAAGCAAGCGGGCTTCCCGCTACCAGAATTTGTGGAAGTAAAAGACGTTCGCAATTTGAAGGAACGCAAGCTCGGCCGCTTGCGCCCGTGGGCATGGGGGCCGGACAGCTATGAATTATTCAAACCGATTTACGCCAGCGTCACCGGCGAACAGCGTGAAGCCGAAAAAAGATTCAATCCCGGACTCGCGCAGCTTTATTCAAAAACCTGGAGTGCGGATTTTTTACGAAAGGTTGTTGCTTCAAAAACCGAAAGTTGGCTTTGCGCTGAAAATGAAATAGGCACCGCAGTTGTTACAATTCAAGAAGCATTGGCTGCGATTACTAAAATACGCGAGCGCGGCCACCACAAGATTGTCGTGAAGGAAGCATTCGGCGTGGCGGGCAGCAACGCGCTGCGACTATTTGAGCCGGAAATCTTGCCAGCACAACGCCGCTGGCTGGAAAACGCCTTCAATCAAAAACGCGAACTGGTCGTGGAGCCGTGGCTTGAGCGTCTGGCAGATTTTTCCGTACAACTCGAAATGACGCCATCAGGCCTGAAGCTGTGCGGCTACACCGGTCTGCTCACCGACGCGCGCGGCCAGTTCGTCGCCAACTTCGCGGAGCCGCACCATCACAAGCGGATTCCGGCCGGCATTATCTCACTGTTCCGCGCACCGGCAGACATCTCCGGCCAGATGTTGGAATTTTACGGAGAAATTTTTGCGCGACTCGAATCTGAATTACGCCAAGTTGATTTCAGCGGACCAGTTGGGATTGACGCCTTTGTTTATAAGGACGAAGGTGGCGCAACGAAACTGAAGCCGATTGTGGAGATTAACCCGCGTTACACGATGGGCCGGGTGCTCGTGGAGTTAATGAGGCAAACTTGCCAAAACAGCTTTGGCGCTTTTCGGCTGGTTAATGCCACAAAGTTGCGCGCGGAGGGTTTCGGCAATTTCGCGGATTACGCCCTTAGCCTCACGGAGAAACTCCCGCTGCAACTCATTGGCGAGCCGCAACCGCGCATTCGTTCCGGCGCGCTTTGTCTGAATGATCCAGGGAGAGCACAGGTTTGCCTCGCCGTATTTCGCGTCGGCCAGAGCGCGGCTGAAATACTGACTTAAGAAACTCTGCGGCAATTTTCCAAACGCACCTTACAGCGGAAATTCGCGATTTTCCTCGGGCATCACGACTTCGCGACGAGCGGTAGGCGATTCGGAAAGTGCGGGCGCTTCCGGTTTCAAAGCCGGGGTTTCCGGCGGCGGCTCAAAGCTCTTTTCGGCCTGTTCAATTGCAGGCGTAGGTACCGGCGCAATCTTTTCTGACACCGTAATGGTTTTTGATTCCGCAATAGCTAGCCCTTCAATCTCGGTAGCTTTTGGTTCCGGCAGTGCCGTGCGCAGCGGCATGCGTTGAGCCAGTGCGAGCAGGGAAACGGACGCTGCAGCTTCGCGTTCCGCTTTTTCGATGCGCGTGAATTCGCCGTAAATTTCCGCAAGCGCGGGTTCCTGGAGCAATGGCAGTTCCTGACCGGTACCGGTACGGAGGGCGACCAAAATGTCGTAGGCGTTGATGCTTTCCAGCGGGCGGGCGGGCACAAAGGCGGCCTCGGCCCCGGCAACTTCCGTGACGAGCTGCATGTGCGCGAGCGTGCGCAATACGGACTGCGTCAGCCGGCTGGGAATGCCCAGCTCGGTCGAAAGCTGGAAAACCGTGGCCGGCCGCGCCCCCGTTTGAAAGCGCTGACCAAGACAAGTCATCAGGCGCAACGCAACGAATTCGCGGCCGCGCTGGTTGACATTGTCGGCCAAACGATCTTGGAGATAGGCCGCGCGGTTTTGGTAGGCGTAGGCGATTTGCGCGCCAAACAACAGAATGACCCAGGAAAAATAAATACCAACCATGAACACCGGCAACAGGCCGAGGCTGCCGTAGATGCTGTTATTGGTGACGACGCGGGAGACGAACAGAAAGCCGAAGACGTTGTTCAAATGCCAGAGCGTGCCAGCGACCGCACCACCGACAAACGCGGCGGAAAATTTCACCTTCGTGTTTGGCAACAACAAATAGACAAAGGCAAACGCCAGCCACAACACGAGCAGCGGCAGCAAATCAAAAATGATTTTCCCGATGAGTGGCGTCTGGGTGATGAAATCCTTGGCAGACTGGAACTGCGCGCCGCCCGTGAGGCCGAGCGCGGTGATGACCAGCAGCGGGCCCAGCATGATGGCCGTGGAGTAGAGTTGGATTTGCGTGAGCAGATTGCGTCCGCGCGTCACGCCCCAGATGTCGTTAAATGTTTCCTCAATCCGACCAATCAGCGAGACGGCGACGAACACCAGCAGCACACCGCCCAACGCACCGAGCTTGGCGCTCTGTGTCTTCTGCACGAAGTCCCAGATTTTACGGGCGAGTTCCTTTTGCGCACTGACGGGGACGACGCTTTCATTCGTCGCACTCCCGGCGGCGACT
Source organism: uncultured Verrucomicrobia subdivision 3 bacterium (assembly GCA_903865745.1). GTDB lineage: Bacteria > Verrucomicrobiota > Verrucomicrobiia > Limisphaerales > UBA11358 > UBA11358. Next base: position 116,817 of record CAIPKV010000062.1, read on the forward strand.
TGATTGGTTGAAATATCATTGGTGCTGGAAGTTTCCAAAGTGGCTTCCAGATTATTCGTGATGATGGTAACGGCATGGTTGTCAGAAGCGGTGACGTTCGTGCCGAGAGTTGCGGGCGGAACCAGCGCGGCGGCAAATTTTTCAATGGCGTGCTGAAATTGTTCTTCGCCCTGGTTTTTCAGCAAACTGCTAGTGACGCTCAAAGCGACCGCGAGCAGCGGGATGAGCGCGACGAGCGTGGAATAAGACAGCGCCGACGCGCGCACGAAACAGCGATGGCGGATGAACTGTCGAATGACGAGCACCCAGAAATGCACGAAGCGTTCGAAGCGGCCTTCGAGCAGGAAAATTTCATCCTCGGCACCGGCGGCACCGGAAAGGATTTTGATAAGGCGGGAGAACCGTTTGCTGGCCATGTTGCGGACACGCTAACAAAGTGTGCCGCCAAGTCAACGGCGGGAGTACGGCAGGCATCATTCAGCCGATACGGGCGCAACGCCCTTCAACCGTGAGGTTATTCAAGTCAGCGTTGAACCTCGCAGCTTCAACCGACACCCTCAAAGCCTCAACGTTGAAGCTAAAAGGCTCATCGTTGAGGCTAAAAGGGTCAGCGTTGAGGCTCGGAGGGTCAACCGTGAGGCTAATAGAGTCAGCGTTGAGGCTTGGAGGTTCAACGGTGAGGCTAAAAGAGTCTCCGTTGAAGCTAATAGAGTCAACCGCCAGCCTCACAAGGCAATCATTTACAGCAGATTATGCTTAAAACGGCACTTTTTCGACTCATCCAAGCCCACCCGCCCATTTCCTAACGGAAAAAGACCGGGTGTGCCGGGACGGGCGGCGGCCGGGGTGGTTTTTTCTTGAAAAATTTTTGGCGGGCGCAAAGTCAAAAGTGTGAAACGAGAAAATACGCCCGTCCCGCGCGCAAATCCCAAAGGGATTTCATCATTCAGCCCGGTGTTGGCCGATGAAATCGGACTACGCCGGGTCAGCGCACACAATGGAAATCTACCCGGAACGGGTTGAAGCAAATGGGAGCGGACGGTGATGCAACCCTTTCAGGGTTGGAAATTTTGCCGGACGTTGACCCAGGGTAGCGCGTGCCGCGCAACCCTGGGCTGAATGATGGAATCCCGTTGGGATTCTGGTTGGCCGGCTCGCTGCACTGCCTCACGCAGCAGCAGCCGGTGTGATTTTTTCTCGACAAAATTTTTAACGCGCGAAAAGCCAAAATTATTACCAGCCTACTTAAAGTGAATTTCAAAACGAATCATTCCGCTTCCGCCAAAATTTGATGCTGGAAGTTCTAAATGAAGCCATTTGAGATTTGATACTGGCTTCTCAAACACCAACAAATCTTCGTATGACTGGTTGGGATAAATTGAAGTTTCATCTTGACGGCCAGAAATAGTATTTAATCCAAAGTTAATTCGCTTATACTCGTTGCCGTTATCATCTGTAAGAGTCGCGTAGTCTCTACTTGCGGTTAAAGTTTCTCCACGCCACGTTGTAAAATCAATTTTCTTAGTGTTGCTCAAGTTGGACAAATTCAATTTGATTGTATAATAGTTTTGATAGGGCGTAACGCCTCCCATTGGATTATCAATAAAAACAACATCAGACCAAGACCAGCCTGCGATTTTTATTTTTATATCTCCCTGCTGAACCGTATCTGATTTTGACCAGTTTTCTTCGCCGTTAGATGTTTCAGATTTTTGGTTTGTCAAATTGGATTGGTCTGCTTGTTTAACAATCAGTCTTGAAATCCCACCCGTGACGAAAAGTGCAATTAGCGTTGCAACAATGCAAACGACCGCTCCGCTGACTGGAAAAGAAAGGCTGCTCTTTTTCCCAACAATGGCAGCAGTAATTCCAATAACTGCGAGTAGCAGACCGATTGCGGCAAACGGAATTACCAAAAGTCCGAGAAATGGAATCCAACAAAACACACAAGCGCCGATTCCCAAAACCAACGAAGCGATTCCGAGCGGACTTACACCACGTTTTATTTCAACACTAACATTTTGGGACGGTTTATTTAACGGGACTTTTGGGACATACAACTTGGTCTCAAGTCCGCAATGCGGACAAGCAACCATTTGTCCGGCGTGTTCGGAGTCAAATTCAATGTTTCCTGAACAGTGGTTGCATGAACATTTTTCAAACATGGCTCAATCACGTTTTGAACTGCTTTACTGCCTCGACGCAACGACCACAAATTGTCGGGTGCTCCACATTTCTACCAATATCCATTTCCCAATGCCAGCACCGTTCGCATTTCTGGCCGTTGGAATGAACCGCGACCACAAACTCGGCATTTTTGTCATCGGCAAAATCTAATCGTGACACATTCATTATTTCTCGAAAATCTTCTCGAAAATCTATGATTTGCCTCATGGTGTTATGATGAAAACTATCAGTGCCAAGTCTGGTGGTCACAATAAAAGCTGGATTTTGTTCCGCTATTTTTACTGTCGTTGTGAGTGCATCGTGAGGAAAATTAAAGATTAAACCAGCATCCAAATCTTTGCCGATTTGTCTATTTTGTCTCGCAGCTTCCAAAGTTGGTTTTGAATGATTTCGCAATTTGAAATACTCGTGCCAAAGTAATTTTTCATTTTCAGGCAACGAAAAATTCATCGGCTCGAATTTGCTTTCGTGGACGGAATTTACATTTTTTCCCGGCACAAATTCCCACGCTTCGTCGGCCGTGAACGCCAGGATCGGCGCGAGCATCTGGCACAGGCCGGTCACCAGCCGGTGCAGCGCGGTCTGCGTGGAGCGGCGGCGCGGCGAGTTCGCGGCGTCGGTGTAGAGCCGGTCCTTGATGACGTCGTGATAGACCGATGAAAGTTCCACGGCGATGAACTGGCTGAGCTTTTGATAGACGACGTGGAATTCGTATTGGTCGTAGGCGGCGAGGACTTCAGCCTCCAGCTTCGCAAATTCGCCCAGCACCCAGCGGTCGAGGCCGGTCAGATGTTGGTCCGCCACGCTGTGCTGCGCCGGATCGAAATCGTAGAGGTTCGAGAGCTGGTAGCGCAGGGCATTGCGGATACCGCGATAGGTCTCGCCGACCTTGTTAATGCGTTCCTCGCTCACCACGATGTCGCTCCGATAATCCTGCGACGCCACCCACAGGCGCACGACGTCCGCACCGTATTTCTTGACGTAGGCCTCGGCGGTCTGCGGCTTCTCGTATCCACCTTGCTTGCTCTTGGAAATCTTTTCGCGGTCGGCATCCACCATGAAACCATGCGTGAGAACCGTCTTGAACGGGGCCGCGCCATTGCCCGCCAGCGATAGCAGCAGCGAGGACTGAAACCAGCCGCGATGCTGGTCGCTGCCTTCCAGATACACGTCGGCCTGCCAAGGCAGTTTTGAGTTTTGAGTTTTGAGTTCTGAGTTGAGTTCGCTGCGGCGCATCAAAACGGCGCGGGAGGAACTGCCGGAATCTATCCACACATCCAAAGTGTCGCTGGACTTGGCGACGGCTTCGGCACCAGACCAGTTCACCGGTTTCACAAGCGCCCACAGTTCGGCGGCGGATTTCTCAAACCAGATGTTTGAACCGTGTTGCTCAATCAAGTCGGCGGCGTTGCGGACGATTTGGGCGTCGAGGATGGCTTCGCCTTGCGCATCGTAAAACGCCGGAATCGGCACGCCCCAGGTGCGCTGACGACTGATGCACCAGTCGGGCCGCGATTGCACGGCACCCTTGATACGATTGACGCCCCAGTCGGGTATCCATTTCACGCGGTCAATCTCGGCGAGCGCGAATTCGCGGAATTTGTCGTGGTCAATCTTGATGAACCATTGATCCATCGCGCGAAAGATGACGGGGGTTTTGCTGCGCCAGCAATGCGGGTAGCTGTGATGATAATTCTCCTGATGCAACAGGGCATGGCGGACCCGAAGTTCGTGCAGCACGGCTTCGTTGGCGTCGCTTTTGCCATGTTTTTCGAGAATGGATTTACCCACCATTTCGGCGGGCATCTGCTGCTCGACCGGCAATTCATTGGAATGCGCTAGCGCGCCGTCGTCGTTGACGGGCGAGTAAATCGGCAGGCCTTGCGCACGACCCAGATTGTAATCATCCAATCCGTGACCGGGCGCGATATGGACGAAACCGGTACCGGTGTCGGCGGTTACAAATTCGGCGGCAAATGCCTTGCCGGTGCGATGGCAGAATGGATGCTGATATTGAATCGTCGCCAGTTGGTCGGTCGGGAAGGGTGTCTCGGTGTAGTTAGCCCAGCCACATTTCGCGGCGACGGCAGGCAATAAACCGCGAAAGAGGATATAGTTTTCCTCGCCAACGACGGCTTTGACGTATTGGAAATCTTTGTTGTAGGCGACGGCGAGATTGGCCGGCAGCGTCCACGGCGTGGTCGTCCAAATGACGATGAAGGTCTTGGGTTGGCCGACGACGGGGAATTTCACGAACACGCTTTGGCTGACATGGTCGGCATATTCCACTTCGGCCTCGGCGAGGGCAGTGCGACACGGAATGCTCCAATAAACCGGCTTCTTGCCGCGATAAACAAAGCCCTTGGCCACGATGTCCGCGAACAAACGCAATTCGTCGGCCTCGTATTCCTTATTCAAGGTGAGATAGGGATTATCCCAATCGCCCAGGACGCCGAGACGTTTGAATTGCGTGCGCTGGAGATCAATATATTTGCGGGCGTAAACTTCGCAGGCCTTGCGAATGGCACTGGCATCGGCACTAGTGTCGCCAGCCTTGCGCATGTCCTGCGAAACTTTGAATTCAATCGGTAGACCGTGGCAATCCCAGCCGGGGATGTAGGGAGCGCTTTTACCACGCAGGGTCTGATACTTGATGATAATGTCCTTGAGAATCTTGTTCAGGGCAGTGCCAACATGGACATCGCCGTTGGCGAAGGGTGGACCATCGTGGAGGACGAATTTCTTGGCCGAAGTACGCGCCGCCTGAATTTTTTCGTAAAGTTTCGCAGTTTCCCACTTTTTAAGGCGCTCCGGTTCGCGCGTAACGAGATCAGCCTTCATGGCGAAGTCCGTGCGCGGGAGATTTAAGGTGTCTTTATATTCCATTGCAAAAAATGAAGGGAAACGGTAACAGCGGCGAAAAACGGTGTCACGGCGGAAAATCGTGGCGTCGGCAACAACCCCGAAAAGAAAAAACCGGCTCAGTCAGCCAGAGGATGGCCGAAAGAGCCGGGGAATTCAGAATGAGCACAACGTAAGATTACGGAGAACTCGCGCCCCAGCTGCACTCAAGCTGGAGCCGAAACTTTAAAATTCAAAGATCAGTCAGTTGCCGGTCTTTTGCTGCCTACCACTTACCACTGATTGCGCCGTCAACTAGTCACATTAAATCACGACTCCTTATTTTCGTCAACATCAAAAAACAAACTATAAGCAATACTTTTTAACTATTGTTACGCAATAAGACCCTTGGCGCAGCCGTGGTCCAGTTCAACCCCTCGGCGAGAACCGATTCGACACCTAGAGAGGCTTCAGGTCATTTGGCTGGATTCCTTGGGCAATTGAAATTAACAGCGGTTTTATTGGAGTTTTTGGCTTTGTGAACAACTTGCGAATAAGAGTTAATATGTTGTCCTCGAATGTTTCGTGGGTTTCCCCTAAAAACCTCTCAGCGATTGCGATTACGACTTGGCAGCAAAGGTACAAAATAGTCACGGCGGGTTAATCGGCCAAAACTGAGCTTGTAACACAATAAAAACAAGCAGGTTATGAATCAGAGTTGAAAATAGATAGCCTTGATAGGAGTAAACATTTTATATTTTCACTTGAATAACAAATCGCGACGCAGTTGACTGGTGTGCAACAGATGAAAAAGGTTAGTTAGCAAGCAGAGTGAATAAATAGCAAAATTTGGGTATTTTTGGAAAAACCATGCAGATTTCCGCAGAAAAAATTTGGAGCTCGGCGCAGGAGCATTTACGCGCCAAGTTAAGTCAGGACACCTTTAGCATGTGGTTCGCACCTTTGCGGGCAAGCGAGCTTGACGGCAGCCACATCACCATTGAGGCTCCAAATGAATTTTGCGAGGTGTGGCTAAAAGATAATTACCTCAGCCTGATGCAGGATGCCGTGGCCGTGGCCGCAGGCTGCAAGCTGCAGGTTAAATTTAAAGCCGTAACGGTTCCGCATTCCGCCACCGCCATCACCCCCCCACGTCCGGTGGTTTCAATGCCAAAGTCTAAGCCGGTTTCCACTGAGCGCGTCACCTTGAATGGTGATTTGCACTTCAACCCTAAAAACACTTTTGAATCGTTTGTGGTCGGCGGGAATAATAATTTTGCCTATGCCGTTGCCAAAGCCGTCGCAGAATCTCCCGGCAAGGTCTATAACCCTCTGTTTCTTCATGGCGGCGTCGGGCTGGGCAAGACTCATTTGCTACAGGCAATTGGACAACACGTAGCTGACAACAAAAAAGGCGCGCGCGTAGCGTATGTCTCGTCAGAAAAATTCACTAACGAGTACATTGAGGCGATTCAGAATAATAAACTCGTGGCTTTTCGAAAAAAATATCGGCAAAGCGAAGTGCTGCTGATTGATGACATCCAATTTCTGGCTGGGAAGGAACGCATTCAGGAGGAATTTTTTCATACGTTTAATGCGCTTCATGAAGCCCACAAACAGATTGTACTGACCTGCGACCGGCCGGCTAGTGAAATTCAAGGGTTGGAACAGCGTTTGGTTTCGCGGTTCGAGTGGGGTCAGACCGCCGACGTACAGGCACCGGATGTTGAGACACGCCTCGCCATTCTTCAGAAAAAAGCGCAAACGATGAACGTAACCTTACCAGAAGACGTCATCAACTTCATCGCTACGCGCATTCGCACTAACATCCGCCGGCTGGAAGGCGCGCTAATCCGCGTATCTGCTCTCGCGTCGCTAACAGGCAAAAAGCTGACGGTAGAAGTCGTGGAAAATTTACTCCGTGAAATGCTACACGAAGAAGGTCGCCAGACCATCAGCATTGAAGTCATTCAGAAAAAAGTAGCAGAACATTATGACATACGGCTTGCGGACATGACCAGCAAGCGCCGTCCGGAAAACATCGCTTTCCCGCGGCAGATTGCCATGTATCTATCCCGACAGATGACCGAAAGCTCCTTGAGCACCATTGGCGAGGCTTTCGGAGGTCGCGACCACGGCACGGTTCTGCACGCCTGCCGGCTAGTTAAAGATCGGATGGAAGTAGACGCCAATACCCGACAGATAGTCAGCTATCTAGAAAAGCAGCTGATCCGGTAAGATAGTTTATGTTTGGATTTTAGTTTTTAGTTTATCTAGCTTAGCTAAAAACTCGGATTTGCAAATCCAAATTCTTCCATGCCTGCCATTGAAGTCAGCGGCCTTACCAAGGCCTTTCGAACTTACAAAAAACAACCCGGCGTTTTCGGCGCAGTTAAAGGACTCTTTCATCGTGAATACGAGCAGGTTACTGCCGTAAACGCGGTTAGCTTCAAAATCGAACCGGGAGAACTGGTGGGCTTTCTTGGACCAAATGGGGCAGGCAAAACGACCACGCTAAAGATGCTTGCCGGCCTGCTTTATCCTACTGGAGGGTCCGCCAACGTTCTCGGACACACGCCGTGGGAGCGGCATGATGATTATCGCCGCCAATTCGCACTTCTACTAGGCCAAAAAAACCAACTCTGGTGGGATCTTCCTGCGCGCGAATCGTTAGAACTAAATGCTAAGATTTATGGCATTCCTGATGACCGGTTAAAAAAGACCTTGGGTGATTTAACCGAATTGCTCGGCGTATCGGACAAGTTAAATGTCAACGTACGCGAGCTTTCCCTCGGTGAACGGATGAAGATGGAACTCATCGCATCGCTATTGCATCAACCGAAAGTTTTATTCCTCGACGAGCCGACCATCGGCCTCGATGTTACCTCGCAAAAGACCGTCCGCGATTTTATCCGGCACCACAACACGGAACAGAAGACGACCATTATTTTGACCAGCCACTACATGGCCGACATCCAGGAACTGTGCAAACGTGTTATCATCATCGACCACGGCAAGATTTTTTTTGATGGCAAACTGGATAAGATTGTGGATCGCTTCGCGGATTTTAAACTAGTCTCCATTCAGTGTACCAATGCCGACACGCAGCCAGCGGAAAGACTTGCCAGCTACGGTGAAGTGCTAGAGCGAAATTCGACGGCCATAAAATTAAAAGTAAAGCGGGACCGCGTCATCGCCGTCTGCAAGGCGCTATTAGACGAACTGCCTGTGAGCGACATTGATATTCAAGAAGTACCCATTGAGGATGTGATCCGGCAGATATTTTCCAGGTAAAATTTCCCGTCGTAATTCACATAGATGCCCCTTAGAAATAAAAAACCCGGAGAATTATCTCCGGGTTTAATATGAAAGACTGGCGGCTACCTACTCTCGCGGAAGCTATACAACCACTACCATCGGCCATGCAGCGTTTGACGGCCGTGTTCGGAATGGGAACGGGTCGGACCACTGCGGTAATGCCACCAAATTATTGCGCACGCTTTTTGACGTGCAAAATTTTATTTTATAAAGATCATCCCGAAGCAATTCGGCGATTCTCTGAAAACTACACACAGGAGTCTATTGGCTTACAATTCGCGAGTTGAAATTGTTTTTTCAAATAAATGAAAAAGCAATCAAGCCGCACGACCGATTAGTGCTGGTCAGCTGAACGCCTCGCGGCGCTTACACTCCCAGCCTATCAAACGGATGGTCTGCCCGTGGTCTTTAGGGACTTGCGTCCGGGAAACATTATCTTGGGATGAGCTTGGCACTTAGATGCTTTCAGCGCTTATCTCTTCCGCACATGGCTACGCAGCGATGCCCCTGACGGAACAACTGCCACACCAGAAGTGCGTCTAACCCGGTCCTCTCGTACTAAGGTTAGAACCCCTCAAGTTTCCTGCGCCCACAGTGGATAAGGACCGAACTGTCTCACGACGTTCTGAACCCAGCTCGCGTACCGCTTTAACCGGCGAACAGCCGGACCCTTGGGACCTTCTCCAGCCCCAGGATGCGATGAGCCGA
>CAIPKV010000063.1 GCA_903865745.1 uncultured Verrucomicrobia subdivision 3 bacterium
AATGGCGTCAAAACACCTCCCACGCCGGGCAAAAACCAAGGGCGGACTGGAAAAATGTCTTGCAAATCCCGGGAGCAGGCAGAAAATCACGAAAACCACCCACGCCGTTCGTGGGTTACAAACCAAATGGGAAATCCCAGTCTACATCCATTAACGGATTGATGGTTTTCTAAAAAACCTTAATTCAGGCGGGCTTTGGTCAAATTCGACCAAAGCCCGCTTTTTTAGAACGATATCACGCGCCGTTAGTTTGCTGGTCGCAAAGGGAGTAGTGGAAACGAGAAAATGTGATTTACGTGAGCAAGCCAAACAAATTTCCGCCATTTTTACTGAGTTGGTTAATAACGCGGAACTCAACCGATTATCATTTCTTGTCGGCACAATAGCAATTTATGGCTAGTCAATGCCAATGGAAGTAAAGCCGGGCGGCTTCAGTGCAGCTAAAATTCACATATGAAAACTACGAACCCATGGCGTTTGGTATCAATAATTGGTTTTTCTGTTTTGCTGGTTGTGGCCGGAGGTTGCACCACGACCAAAAAGACGTCGCCTAAACCTTATACTTTTTTCCCACCCTCGCCGGACGAGCCGCGCATCCAGTATTTGACATCTTTTGCAGGCGATGCCGACCTTGGCCGTCATCGCAGCTTCGCAGATTACATTATCGGTGAGGACAAGCCGGCGAATCCATTGGTCAAGCCGTATGGACTGGCGGTTGCCGACGGCAAGGTTTATGTCTGCGATACCGTGGCGGGGGTGATCGAGGTGTTTGACCTGAAGAAAAGTCGGGCAGCCTATTTTTCGCCGCAGGGCGAAGGGAAACTTCGGCTTCCAATCAATATCAGCATCGACGCAGATGGCACGCGGTATGTGGCTGATACCGGCCGTAACCAGATCTTGATTTATGACGTGGACGGAACTTTTTTGGAAGCAATCGGCAAAAAGGATGAAATGAAGCCTTCGGATGTGGCCATTACGGCTGACCGCATCTATGTGGCCGACCTGTTGAATCATAGTGTACGAGTCTACAGTAAAGTAGGGCATCAATTGCTCTTCACCATTCCAACCGACGCCAAAGCTACCGTCGGAAAGCTCTTTTCGCCGACAAATCTCGCCGTGGACCAATCTGGTAACCGTCTGCTGGTCTCGGACACTGGCGGTAATGTGGTTCAGGTTTATGACCTTTTAGGAAAATATTTGCGTTCCATCGGTCATGCGGGTGTTGCCCCGGGCCTGTTCGCACGGCCCAAGGGTGTGGCAGTGGATCGGCAGGGCCTGACGTATGTTGTGGATGCCGCCACGCAGGTGGTTCAGATTTTCGACACCGAAGGCCGGCTGCTGTTGTTCTTTGGCGAGGCCGGGGCGAGCGTGCAAGGTCAGGTTATTCTGCCAGCCTCGGTAAAAGTAGATTATGACCATATCGGCTATTTTCAGAAATACGTCGCTCCCGGTCATCAATGCGAATACCTCATCTTTGTCACCAGCCAGTTCGGTGGCCAAAAGGTCAGCGTGTATGGGTTCCTAAAGCAAAAATAGATTATCAGGCGCCAATTTAAAGTGCCTGGCCCGATGAAAACACCATTCTCCAAAGCCAATGTCTGCCGCTGGAGCCGCCGGCTCGGCAGCTTGGTTGGGTTGGTTGTGGGTTTAGTTTTTTTTGCTGGCTGTACTACAGAATCCAAGCAGAAGTGGCTGACGTTTTTCTTCGATGGTGTACCCCAGCCGGGTGCCACGAACGCAGTGGTCGCTACGGGTACGTTTCGGCCGGCTGCCACCAATAGCGTGAGCCATACACCTGCTGCGCCACCGCCGCCGCGTTTTCAGCTCACCGTCCACCCGCCTTACGCGGATCGCGACTGCACCGCCTGCCACGAATCTCAATATTCCCAAAAAATGCTGGGTAAGCCGGGTGATATTTGTTTCACCTGCCACAAAGATTTCCGGCTGGGCATGAAGGTAAAACATAATCCGGTTGAGGCGGGCGAATGTACGAGCTGCCACAACCCACATCAGTCAGTGAACAAAAAATTACTCGTCGCCAAAGGCAATGCGCTCTGCCTTACGTGTCATGATGATCCGCTCGCCGCCGGTCCGGTGAAGCATCAGGCGGTGGAAGGTGGCGAATGTCTGGACTGCCACGCGCCGCATGCCACGAACTTCAAGAGCTTGCTTAAAAAATCCGTCAAGGACACCTGTGCGGACTGCCACGACGATCTCACTGCACAGAAAAAATACGTGCATCAGCCCGTGGGTGACGGTGATTGCCTGGAGTGCCACACCCCGCACGCCGGCAAGCTTAAGCACCTGCTGAAAAAGCCGGTCAAAGAAACTTGCCTCAACTGCCATGACGATCTTATCGGCAAGAAGAAATTCGTGCACCAGCCGGTGGCGGATGGCGAGTGCTTGGACTGCCACAATCCGCACGCGAGCAAGATCAAAGCCCTGTTGAAGAAATCGGTCAAGGAGACCTGCGCTGATTGTCACGACGATATCCCGGCCAAAAATGCCAAGGATGTCCACCAACCGGTGAGTGATGGTGATTGCCTGGCCTGCCATACGCCACATGCCTCGACCAATAAAAACTTCCTCAAGAAAACCGCGCCAGCCTTGTGCTGGGATTGCCACGACAATTTCCTGGAGAAGGCCAGGTTCCAACATGATGTGGTCGAAGACTGCACCGGTTGCCACAAGCCGCATCAGTCAGCCGACAATAATCTGCTGGCGAAGAATATCCTTAAGCTATGCGGCGACTGCCATGACGACAAGGATTTGAAAGCCGTCAAAGGTCACGCCGGCGCCGAAGGCAAATCCTGCGTCGCCTGCCACGACCCGCATATCGGTGCGAATAAATATTTACTTAAAGCCAGTGCCTTAAGCCAGCCCGGCAAGGGGGCGGCCGTCGCCAAATGAACCTAGTTTGGCTTCAACGTTGCCGTTGGCTTGCCAGTTTACTTGTAGTGGGGGTCATGCAGCGGCTGTCGCCGTGGGCGCGGGCAGAAGATCCAATGTGGTTCAAGCTCGACGGCACGCCGCAGGCGAGCGTCGGCTTGGAGATTGACGATTCCCACGAGAACAACCGCGTGGGCAGTTCGACTTCCACCTATGACCAACTCTTTATCACGCCACTCGTTGGGCTGCAGACCTCCGGCTCCATCTATCATCCCAACCTGCTCGCCTTTAATCTGGATGGCGAACTGGGCTGGGGCTGGGATCAGACTACCTCTACCAGTTCCGGTACCAAGCAGACGCAGAACAGCAGTCAAAACGTCAACCGCTATCTCGCGCAAATCAACTTACTCCAGGCCAAACCCTACAACGCCTCATTCTTTGCCGCGCAGGACCACACTTATCAGAACTACGGCTCCTTCGACACGTTTACCGTGGACAGCACCCGTTATGGCGGGCGCATCAACGAAAACACGGAAACCTTGAGCCTGAACGCGGACTTCGGCTACCGCAACGAAAACGACTCCGGTTTCAGCGGCAACACCGAGATTTCTGAGCAGTACCTGAACTTCCTCGGCGTCCAAAAACGCACGTCCGGCCAGACGACCCTGACTTACCGCATTGATCAGTATGACAACACGCTGAACTCCAGCAACAGTCTGAGCAGCCTGACCCAGTCCGTGAGCGTGTCAGACTCCGAATCTTTCGGCCATAATAAGCAGAACACCGCCGCCACCGGGGTCGCTTATAGTGAAGCGCAATACAGCGGCCAGCAGTTGAATGCCGTCAATGCCACCGAGAACGTCAGCTTCCATCACACGCCCAAGCTGGACAGCTACTTGATGTTCAACTTTGGCACGTATCAACTGCACCCGTCCACCGCCAACAATTTGCAAGGCAGTTACACCATCCGTCATCAGCTCTACGAGAGTCTGACCTCCAGTCCCGATGTTCACGGCAGCTATTCGGATAACTCCAATCCCACCAGTTCCTCTTCGACGGATCGTTATGGCGTGGGTCTCTATGAAGCTTATACCAAGCGGTTGACCTCCCAGGCGCACCTCGCGGCTGGTCTCGGCTTTGTCATTGACCATGAGGACGACTATTCGAGCGGCGACGTGGCCACGACCATTGACGAACCGCACCAGTTGTATCTGCCCACCAGTCCGAACTTCCGGCCGGTTTATCTGAACAAGCCCAACGTCGTTCCCGGTTCCATTCAAGTCATGGCCGGCGGCAGCCTGCTCGTCGAGGGAACCGATTATCAAGTTATCCCGTCCGGCGAATTGACGCAGATCCAATTGATTGTTCCGCCCAGCGCCCACGTCCTGTCCCTGCTCGGCGGCAATCCCAATGCCGCGCTGCCGGTGCTGGTGACTTATCAAAGTGATTCCTTGAACAACGCCTCGTACGAGATCTACACCGCCAGCGCGCAGTTCCGCGTGGATTTGTTTCAGCGCTACGGTATCTATGGCCGATGGAATTGGTCCGGCAACAACGCCCCGGCGGGCACCGTCGTGCAGTCGCTGACCGATGTCGTGCTGGGTGCGGATTATTATTGGAAATGGTTTCGCGCTGGCGTGGAAGCCGAGGACTACGATTGCAACTTCACCCACTACGAAGCCGCGCGCGCCTATCAAAGCTGCAACTTCCGCCTCGATGAAAAGTCCACGCTCGGCCTGAACTTCAATCAATCGTTCTACAACTATTCCAGCGGCGGCAACCAGTCGCAATTCCTGATGCTCGCCCGTTACAACCTGCAGGTCTTCGCGTCGCTCGCCTGGTATGTTGAAGGCGGCGGCTCGGCGCAGGACATTCTGGGCACGGAGTCATTCCAAGGCGCCGCCCGCACCGGTATCAACTGGCAGCGCGGCAAGCTCAGCGTCCGCGCCGGCTACGAATACAACAATCAATACACCTCCACCGGTTCGTGGTCGCAAGACCTTGTGAAGAACCGCATTTTCCTTTACATGAAGCGGGTGTTTTAACGCACGATGAATTTGAACCGCCATTTGAAGCTCGGACCGCTCGTCATCGCCGGCGCCCTCGCGTTGCTGTTCGCGTCGGGTTGTGCCGAGGTGCCGCCCGCGCCGCCCAAGCCCGCGCCCGTCTGGCCGCCTGCGCCCGCCCAGCCCGCCGTGATGTATGAGCGCGACATTTCTGCGCCGGGCGATATTGGCGTGCAGCCGTCCGTGTTCAGCCGGATGGCCGATTGGATTACCGGCATTGGCAAGGTCAAGGGCAAGCTCGTCAATCCATTCGGCCTCGCGCTCGACGACGCGGGCGACCTGCTCGTCACCGACACCGGCGCGAATGCCGTCTGCCTCCTCGACCTCACGCACCAGAAATGGCTGCGCTGGGAAGCTGTCGCCAAGGTGCGGTTCCAATCGCCCGTGGCCGTGGCCCGTCATGGCGATACTTTCTTCGTGGCCGATTCGGCGCTCGGGAAAGTCATCGCGTTCGATGCGAAGGGCAAGCTTCAGTTCGAAATCACCAACGGCCTCGTGCGGCCTTCCGGGCTCGCGCTGCTGGGCGACCGCCTTTACGTCGCCGACGCCGGTCAGCATCAGGTCGGCATCTTTGATGTCACTGGCAAGTTCATTGCCAAGTTCGGTCAACGCGGTGACGGTCCGGGCGAATTTAATTTCCCCACGCACATCAGCACCGATGCCGCTGGACTCGTCTATGTCACGGATTCCCTGAACTGCCGTATCGAAGTCTTTAGTGCCGATGGCAAATTCCTGCGCGCCTTTGGCAGCACTGGCGATGGTCCGGGCCGTTTCAGTCGGCCGAAAGGTGTCGCCGTTGATCCCGCTGGCCATATCTATGTGGTGGATGCCGTGTTCGACAACGTACAAGTCTTTGACGGGCAGGGGAGGTTGCTCATGGATTGGGGTCAGACCGGGCAGGGGGCGGGCGAGTTCTGGCTGCCCAACGCCATCGTCATCAGCCGCGACAACGTCATCTACGTTGCCGATTCCTTTAACCACCGGATCCAAGTGTTCCGCTACATCCGCACGCCATGAAAACTCGCGACCAACTTGCCTTGGACAATTTACTGCGCATCACTGCGCTGGTGAAAGGTTGTGCGATCGCCGGTTTCCTTTTCCTCGCCGCGTCGGCTTTGGCTCAGCCCAATCCCAACAGCATCATCTTCTCGAAGCACAACCTCTCCGTCAGCGGCCCCGGCGCGCTCCGTTCATCCACTGAGCGGGAGGTTTGCGTTTTCTGTCATACGCCGCACAACGCCACCGGCGACGGCCCGCTCTGGAATCACGCCATGTCCGCCGCCGCCTACACGCCTTACAGCAGCAGCACGCTCAAGGCCGTCGTCGGCCAGCCCACCGGCGCGTCCAAGCTGTGCTTGAGTTGTCATGACGGCACGGTCGCGCTCGGCATGGTCGGCAGTCGCCCCGCGCCCATCCCCATGCAATCGGGTGCTGCCACCATTTCTTCCGGGCGCAGCTACATCGGCACCGACCTTTCCGCGCATCATCCGGTGTCTTTTGATTATCAATCTTCCTATGCCGCGTCGGCGGGCGAACTGCGCGCCCCGGCCACGCTCGTCAACAATGTCCGGCTCGACCGCGCCGGCCAGTTGCAATGCACCTCCTGCCACGACCCGCACAATAATCAGTACGGCACCTTTCTCGTGATGGACAACACCGCCTCCGCGCTCTGTGTCCAATGTCATTCGCCCAACCAATGGGTCGGCTCCGCGCACGCCACCTCGACCGCCGTGTGGAATGGGTCCGGCGCGAATCCCTGGCCGCACACCAGCGGCACCACCGTCGCCGCCAATGCCTGCGAAAATTGTCATCGCCCGCACACGGCGGGCAGTCCGAAGCGGCTGCTCAACTTTATTCCCGAGGAACAGAACTGCCTCGTCTGCCACAGCGGCACCGTGGCCACCAAAAACATTGCCAGCGAATTGAACAAGGTCAGCGTGCATCCCATCCTCCAGACCTCCGGCATTCACGATGCCGCCGAGGATCCCCTGAATGCCCCGCGCCATGTCACCTGTGTGGACTGCCATAATCCCCACGCCACCAAGGCTTCCGCCAGCCCGGCGCTCGCCGTGTCCGGTTCCCTCGCGAATGTGCGCGGCATCAACGCCGCCGGCGCCGTCGTCCCCGCCATCAGTTACGAATACGAACTCTGCTTCCGCTGCCATGGCGATAGCGAAGGCAACAGCGGCACCGTCTGGGTGCAGCGTCAGTATCCGCAGACCAATCTCCGGCAGGCGTTCAATCCCGGCACCACTTCCTTCCATCCCATCGAAGTCATTGGCAAGAATTCCAGCGTGCCCAGCCTGATCCCGCCGCTCTCCGTGGCCAGTGTCATCACCTGCAGCGATTGCCACAACAATGATCAAGGCCCCCTCAACGGCGGCAGCGGCCCCAACGGCCCGCACGGTTCCAGCTACGCGCCCTTGCTCGAACGCATGCAGCAGCTCAACGACAACACGCCCTACAACGCCGCCAACTTTGCCCTGTGCTACAAATGCCATAGCAGCTCGGTGGTGGATAGCGGGTCCGCCGCCAGCTGGTCCTCGCATCAGACGCACCTCGAGAATTACCGCGCCGTCTGCACCACCTGCCACGACTCGCATGCGTCCAGCAATTCGCCGCACCTCATCAATTTCAATACCACCTACGTCACGCCCTACAACGGCGTGATTCAATACACCTCCACCGGCATGAATCACGGCACCTGCACGCTCACCTGTCACGACGGCAGCGGCCAGCCCATCGTCCACAACGCCCAGACCTATTGATTTTTTACCAAACTGACACTTGTTGCCTTTAACCTCACAAACTAAACTACCAGATACTTTATGAATAAAATGAACTACCTCCTCCTCACTGCTCTGCTCGCCACCGCTTCCTTCGTCAGCGCGCAAGGCGTCATTGCCGCTGCTGATGGCGATGCTGCTGCCGCCGCTGCCGCTGCCGCGGCCGCCGGGTTCTCCGGCAAAGTGGTTGAGACCACCAATACCGCCGGCTACACCTATGTGCTCGTGGATACCGGCAGCCAGAAACTCTGGGCCGCCACCACCCAGTTCGATGTGAAAGCGGGCGACCCCGTCACCGTCGCTGCCGGTGCGCCCATGTCCAATTATCATAGCCAGTCGCTCGACCGCACCTTCGACCTCGTTTATTTTACCGGCGTCATCACCGTCAATGGCGGCTCGGTTCCCGTCACGGCCAATCCACCCGCGCTGCCCGCTGGTCATCCGGCCCTCACGGGTGTGCCGACCGGGACCACGCTGCCGCCCGGTCATCCGGCGCTGCCCGGGGTGAAACCGGACGGCAAACTTGATCTCACCGGCATCAAACGCGCTGACGGCGGCCAGACCATTGCGGAGATTTATGCGGGACGCGCCACGCTCGTGGGCAAACCCGTGACCGTGCGCGGCAAAGTGGTTAAGTATAACGCCGCCATCATGGGCAAGAACTGGCTGCACATCCGCGACGGTTCCGGCACCGACGACGCCCGGGACAACGACCTGGCCATCACCACCGACACCGCCACCATGGTGGGCGACACCGTGCTCGTGAGCGGCGTGGTGACGACGAACAAAGACTTCGGGGCCGGCTACAAATACGTCGTCATCCTCGAAAACGCCAAAGTGACGGTGGAATAAAGACGGAACGGGGCAGGGGTGAGGGGCCCGCTAAGCCGGAATTGATTCACCGCGAAATCCGCTAAATACGCGAACACCGGCAGAAAAGACTTTTGAATCCGTAATAGAAACACCAACGGCGCGAAGAATCCTCTTCGCGCCGTTTTGGTTTGGGAAGATTTGCTAGCGTTGCAAGCGTATCAGCTTGTTAACCCACAAATGAATCAAAGGCCCAAAAGCTTGACAACATTTGCCATAAAAAAGTCACGAACTATACACAGTAACAGTGCCAGACCAAGTCCGACTCGAAACCAAGAATACGTCCGACTGCTACGACCAAATAAAAGCCATAAAATCCAGATACTCCATGCAAAAATGACCGCTCCGTAAATAAACAAACTAAAAATTCGACCGGCCTCATCATCCCAATCCGGATATTTTCCCTTTACATCTATAAACGCTGAAAATAACGCCAACATACTCAAAATGAACCAACCTAGAGATTCCAACCATGCTCGTTGGGATGTCATAGGTCTTGTGGCTTAACAGGTAATTGAGTTAATTGACTCCTTGTCGTGCAGTCTCTCTCCTGTTTCATCATTTGAGGGTGGGATGGCCTTAAATCGTTGTCCAGCCTCTTTTTCAGGCTGGGCCAAAGCGCTAGCCACCTTCGCGCCTTGGCGTTAAATTCCCCGCTTCAACTGTCGCGTTTTGACCACTTACGGTGGAAAAGTGGTATTTACCCGTGTTTTTGACACTTTTTGAGCCGTTTCCACCTCCAGCCGTCAAAAGATTGGCCCCAATGGCGGCACGGACGGGGCCAATGGCGGCGCGAACGGCCCCGTTGGCGGCGCGAACGGGCCCAATGGTGACGCGAGCGGTCCCGTTGGCGGCGCGAACGGGCCCAATGGTAGCGCGAGCGGCCCCGCTGGCGCCGTGAACGGGGCCAATGGCGGCGTGAACGGCCCCGTTGGTGGCACGAACGGGGCCAATGGTGACGCGAACGGGCCCGTTGGTGGCGAGATTGGTGCCGTTTTTTTGACCGGCTTGGGCAACGGGCTGGTTCGTTGCGCCAATTAATAAAACGTTTAATACCTTGCTTAGTGGGGGCGCGAATGTTCTCTCAGCACTGAACCAAATACAATTGAGACTCACATGCCTACTGGTGCCATCCGACTCGACGCAGACTGGACGCTTAAATGCAGCCAGTTGTTGAACGAGCCACCTGTGGTGACGCTGCCTGTGCGGCCTTCGGTTCACTACCCGAAAGGAAAATAAAGTATGTATCAAGATATTGTCCCTAACAAACGCGATGCGCGTTATCGCTGGTATAAAAATATCAGCACGAATGTGGTGGCTGAAGGTGTGAAGTTTGACGCGGCCCCGGCTGACGCCTTGGCGATGAAGGCCACGGTGGACGGCATCATGGCCAAGATGGATGCTACGGAGACGGCGCAGAAAGTTCTGGGCACGACTCGCCAACTGGAAGCCACTCAGGAAAAAGCGGGCTTGGCTCAAGTCCGCGTGCAGATGAAGAATTGGAAGACGCTCCCAGGCTGGGCGGCCTCGGGCAGTTCGACCGTGTTGCAGATGGACAGCACGAGTACGCCGTTGAATCCGGATACTTACCAGACTCACCTCACGGCCTCGCTGGTGCCGGGCGGGGTGCGGCTGGATTTCAGCAAGAATGGCGTCGAGGGCATGGCCTTCTACGGGCGGGTCGTGGGTGTGGCCGCCTGGCATAAGGTGGGTACGTGCAATCATTCGCCGTTTATCGACCATGCGCCGCTGGCGGTGGCGGGGGTCTCGGAAATGCGCGAGTACATGGCGCGCGGCGTGGTCAACGATGCGGAACTGCCGCTGGATAGCGACCCGGTCATCATCCAGTTCCCCGGCTGAACCCGTCCGGTTCCAACATCAATTCACGAACGGCGTCCGGCACAAGTCGGACGCCGTTTTTGTTTTCACTGACCGGGTCCTGAGTGGGTGGGGCGAGCGTCCGCGCGAGCC